>CAZQGY010000001.1:0-144401 GCA_964593435.1 uncultured Flavobacterium sp.
AGGGTTACTCTGTCGATTAGTTTGTCGTCTTTAAATTCTGAAAATGAATCTATTAATGCAATATTCTCCATGGTATGCTTTATTTTTAAAATGATATTATTACTACTGCTTCTTTAATGTCTGTGTAAGGAATTGTGAGTGTTTTTTGAACGGTTACTTTTCCTTTACCTATTTCTTTTGGTTCTCTTGCGCTCCAAGTTAATGTAGCGGTTTGTTCATCTGCATCAGATAATGAAGCTTCAAAATCACCTTGAGAAATGGTTTTTACTTTTACTGTTCTTCCTATATTTTTTTTATATTGTCTAACCAATTTTAATGGCGAAGAAACACCTGCCGAGGCAACCTCAATAGAATATTCTACTTCTTCTGCTTCTAAACCGCTATCTAAAAACTTATTTACATTGATACAATCTTGTAAATTCACACCAGAATCACCGTCTAAAATAACGGAAATTTTGTTTGATTCTGAGAAATCTAAATCTATCAGAAACAATTGTGGGTTATCCTCTAATGCTTTGTCAAGCAGGTTTTTTACTTTTTCTTTAAATGTCATCTTTATAAAAAGAGGCACGCAATGCGTGCCTCATTATTTGGTTGTTTACTAAATAACTTCGCAAATATACAACATTTTTTTTAAAATGTCCAAATATTTCATTTTTCCAAAAAAGTTAAACAATTCAAAAAAAAATTGTAACTTTATGCTGTAATTAAATAGTAATTAAATTTAAACAAATGAAAACAATTTTAGTACCTACCGATTTCTCAAAACATGCTGAAAATGCTTTAAAAGTTGCCGCACAAATTGCCAAAAAAAATAATGGTGAAATAATTTTATTACATATGCTAGAATTATCAAGTTCAGGAAATGATGCACTGAATACTTCGCATGAAATACCTGAATTAATGTTCTTTAAAAATGCAGCTGTAGCCAAATTAGAAGAATTAGAAAACGCAAGTTTTTTAGATGATATTAAAGTTTCGAGTATCGTACAGTTTAATATGGCATTTGAAGGAATTATTGAAAATGGAAAAAAACATCATGCTGATTTAGTAGTAATGGGCTCTCATGGAGCAAGTGGTTTCCACGAAATGTTTGTGGGTTCAAATGCCGAAAAAGTGGTGAGAAATTCAGAAATTCCAGTATTAGTTATTAAAAAAGAAGAAGACAATTTTAAAGTTGACACACTTACTTTTGCATCTGATTTTTCAAGTGAAATTAAAAAGCCTTTTGAAAAAGTAGTTGATTTTGCCAAATATTTTGGAGCTCACATTAACTTATTACATGTAATTACACCAAATAATTTTACTACTACTAGAATCGCAAACGAAAAAGTTAAAAACTTCATTGAAGAATTTCACTTTTCTGATTATTCTATTCACCTTTACAATGACATTAATGTGGAAAAAGGAATTTTACATTTTGCAAAAGATTCAAATTCTGATGTTATAGCCGTTTCTACGCACGGTAGAAAAGGAATCTCTCACTTTTTAAACGGAAGTATTTCTGAAGACTTAGTTAATCATGCAAAAAGGCCAGTGATAGCTTTTAAAATATAAGTCCTTTCAAAATAATTATAATAAAAAAATCCCACTTTTTCAAGTGGGATTTTTTGTTGGTTCACAAGGACTCGAACCTTGAATGACTGCACCAAAAACAGTAGTGTTACCATTACACCATGAACCAATTATTTTATAATTGCGAGTGCAAATGTAATATATATTTTATACTCTGCAAATAATTTTTAAATAATTTTTAAGAAAAAATAAATTGGTATTCTCTCCAATAAATAGTTTCTTTGTAATCTAAATTAATTTGGCATATATATGACTTCATTTAATTACAGCAAATGGAACACCTACATGGGTTGGTTTGCTTTTATAATTGCATTAGTTACCTATACTTTAACTGTAGAACCTACAATGAGTTTTTGGGATTGTGGTGAATATATTGCCACAGCTGCCAAATTAGAAGTAGGACATCCGCCGGGAGCGCCATTATACCAAATGATAGGTGCGTTTTTTGCGATGTTTGCCACAGATAATAGCCAAATTGCTTTAATGGTAAATATGGTTTCTGTGTTTTCAAGTGCTTTTACCATTTTATTTATGTTTTGGTCGGCTTCAAAAATCATACGAAAAATTGTTATAGCTACTTCTGAATGGAATAATGAAACTTCAAAACTTACATTAGGCGCTTCATTAATTGCTGCCTTATCTTTTACGTTTACAGATAGTTTTTGGTTCAATGCGGTAGAAGCTGAAGTATACTCTATGGCTTCTTTATTTATTGCATTATTATTTTGGTTGGGTCTAAAATGGGAAGAAGAACTGGAAACGGAAAGAGGAAATAAATGGGTGATTTTAATTTCATTGGTAATTGGACTTTCTTTTGGGGTTCACTTTTTGGCCTTATTAGCATTACCATCTATTGGAATGCTATATTTCTTTAAAACTCAAAAAAACATTACTGTTAAGAACTTTATTATTGCCAATGTAGTGATAGTAGCTATTTTGATGTTTATTTTTAAATTTCTATTACCTTATACATTATCGTTTTTTGCAAAAACAGAAATTTTTGCAGTAAACTCAATGGGATTGCCTTTTAATTCTGGAACTATTATTGCTTTTTTGTTAATTGTAGCTGGTTTTTATTTTGGGTTGTCATATACCAAGAAAAAAGAATTAGTAAAGTTTAATACACTTCTATTAAGCATATTATTTATATTAATTGGATTTTCAACTTGGATTATGCTTCCTGTAAGAGCCAATTCTAATATCAATATCAATGAAAACAAACCAAGTGATGCTGCTGAAGTTTTAGCATACTA
The DNA here is from genome assembly GCA_964593435.1 of uncultured Flavobacterium sp. GTDB lineage: Bacteria > Bacteroidota > Bacteroidia > Flavobacteriales > Flavobacteriaceae > Flavobacterium. The sequence continues at coordinate 2,829 of CAZQGY010000001.1, forward strand.
TAACAGAGAACAATACGGAGAAACAAAATTGTTTTATGGTCCTCAATTTTCTAATACTTATGCTGGGGCTGATGAAGAAAATCCGTATTCTGATGATAAACCAAATTACGAAAGAGACGAGAAAACGGGTAAATATATTATTACCAATAATTATAAAAATGCCAATCATAATCCAAACTCTAAACACAATGCGTTTTTACCAAGACTGTGGAGTGAAGAACACGCCAAAAACTACATGACTTTTACAAAGCCATTAGAGTTTAGTGTAAATCATGAAGCTTTTTATGATGAAGAAACTGGCGAAACGGATGAAGAAAAATTAGGACAATTTACCGAAATAGTTTCTGATTTTAGAAGTCAATTTGCATCAAACAAACTTGGATTAGACGAATACGAGGAATTTCTAAAAACCTATGGTGATTATTTAACGATTGAAAAACCATCGTTTTCAGACAATATGAAATTTATGTTTGAATACCAATTTGGCTATATGTATTTCAGATATTTAATGTGGAATTTCGTTGGAAGACAAAATGATTTACAAGGAAATTATGAAAGCTTAGAAGGAAATTGGTTAAGCGGAATCAGCTTTATTGATAATTTACATTTAGACAATCAAAGTAAATTAACTACCGATATGAAAAATAACAAAGGAAGAAATACGTATTTCTTTTTACCGTTCATTTTAGCAGTTATCGGAATGGTTTATCACGCACAAAAAGAATGGAAATCGTTTTATGTTTTACTGCTCTTGTTTTTATTCACTGGTTTAGTATTGAAAATTTACTTAAACGAACGACCTTTCGAACCAAGAGAAAGAGATTATGCCCTAGTAGGTTCGTTTTATATTTTTGCGATGTGGATTGGCGTTGGAATATATGCCATTTATCAATATATTTTAAAATATGTGTCGCCTAAAGTAGCACTTCCAGCCGTATTAGCGACAACTTTATTAGCTTCGCCAGTACTATTAGCATCAGAAAACTGGGATGACCATGACAGAAGTGGAAAATACACCGCTGTAGCGATGGCAAAAGCCTATTTAGATTCCTGCGAACCCAATGCTATTTTATTTACAATTGGCGATAATGATACATTCCCAATGTGGTATTTGCAAGAAATTGAAGGATACAGAACGGATGTTAGAATTGTAAACACTAGTTTATTAGCTACAGATTGGTATATTGATGAGATGAAGGTAAAATCTAACAAATCAGATGCGGTACCTATTTCGTTTACACATGATCAATATGTTGGTGATAAAAGAAATTACTGCTTATTTGACGAAAGAACAACAGACACTTTAGATTTAGGTTTAACTTTAGATTTCTTAAAAGACGATCGTTCTAAAAGAGAAATGAAAAATGGTCAATTTGTACATTTTTATCCAAGCGAACATTTAAAAATTAAAATTGACAAGCAAAACATTATCAAAAATAAAGTTGTAGATAAAAAATATTATGATTCTATTGTGCCTCAAATTAATTTAAAATTAAAAGGCGGTGCGATTTATAAAAACAGAATTTTAATGTTAGACATTTTTAATGCCAACAACTGGAAACGACCTATTTATTTCTCTCCAGGAAGTTTTGGTGCAGATGATTATATTTGGATGAAAGAATTTCTTCAATTAGATGGTATGGTATATAAATTAGTTCCAGTAAGAACCAAACTAAAAGAAGGAAATTCTTACGATATGGGTTATATTGATACCGAAAAGACCTTCAAAATCATCAACCAATGGACTTGGGGCAATGCAGGAAGCGATAAAATTTATCACGACCCAGAAACGCGCAAAAATGCATTATCTTACAGAAACAATCTTTCTCGTTTAATGACCGCATTAATTGAAGAAAAGAAATTTGATAAAGCCGAAAAAGTAATTCAAATAGCTATGAAAAATATGCCAATTGATTACTTTGAATATTATACTACTGTAGAACCATTTGCAGAAGGGTATTATAAAATTGGTAAAAAAGAAGAAGCAAGAAAAATCTTAAATCAACTGATTAAAAAATATCAAGAAAAAATAACTTTCTTTCATTCACAATCTGAAAAACAGAAAGCGTTTTATCGCATGGAAATTTACAGAGAAATTGAAATTTATCGTTCGCTATTATTATTAGCGCAAGAAAATGGAGATGTAGAGTTTTATAATTCACAACGAGTAAAATTCAACAACTTCAATAACATGATGGGCGAATATAAAAGAGAAATCGAATAAACAAATACATAAGCCATTCCTTAGAATGGCTTTTTTTTTATGATAAAAGTTCCTAAAATAATAAAACACTTATTTTTCAATCAGGTTTGGGATATTCCGAATTCTGAAAATACTATTTATTTAACTTTTGATGACGGTCCAACGCCAGAAATTACCGAAAGAGTTTTAGAAATTTTAGACAAACATCAAATCAAAGCCACCTTTTTTTGTATTGGTGATAATGTAAGGAAATATCCAGAAATCGTACAGAAAATTCTTTCTAAACAGCATTCTGTAGGAAATCACACCTATAGTCATTTAAAAGGATGGAAAACTCCTACAAAAACATACATAAGCAACACAGAAGCTTGTAGAATGAAACTAAATTCACAATTTACCATTCAAAATTCACAAATTTTCAGACCGCCTTATGGAAAAATCACACCTTGGCAATCCTTCAAACTGAGAAAATTAGGTTATAAAATAATTATGTGGGATGTGTTGAGTAAAGATTACGATACAAGTATTTCAGCAGAAAAATGTTATGAAAATGTAATTCAAAATGTTTCTTCCGGAAGTATTGTTGTATTTCATGACAGCAATAAAGCAAAAGAAAATATGTTCAATAGTTTAGAAAAAACCATTGAAACATTAAAAATAAAAGGATTTAATTTTGAAAAAATCGCCTAAGCTTGTTCTTGAATAAGAGAAATTAAAGTATTGGCATCAAATTCACCACTTTGTCTCCAAACCATTTGACCATCTTTGTAAATCATAAAAGTTGGTAGACCTTTAATACGAAGTGCTTCCGCTAATTCTTTATTTTTATCTACATCAATTTTAATCACTTTTGCTTTGTCGCCTAAGGCAGCCGCAACGTGACGAATTGTTTCATTCATAATAATAGATTGCTCATGCCATTCTGTAAAAAAATCAATTAATACTGGCACTTGTGCATCTATAAGTTCTCCAAATTTCGACATAGACCGAATTGTTTATTAAACAAATGTATATATTTTTTTAATATATCAAACAAAAATGCACACTTTTTAAGCGATTACACTACTTTTTTGGTTTTTTTTAACTCAATTACGGTAATTTCAGGCATAATTCCCACTCTACCTGGATACGCGTGAAAGCCAAAACCACGATTTACATAAATATATCTTCCAGCATTTTCATACAATCCTGCCCATTGTTTGTATACATATTGCACAGGACTCCATTTGAACCAACCCGGAATTTCAATTCCAAATTGCAAACCGTGCGTATGACCAGATAAAGTTAAATGATAATGAGTATCGTGATTTTTTATTTCATTTTCCCAGTGACTTGGATCGTGACTCATCAATATTTTAAAATCTTCTGCTTTAACACCTGATGTTGCCTTTTTTAAATCGCCTTTTTTACCAAAATGTACACCCCAGTTTTCTACTCCAACCAACACAATTTCAGAAGAACCTTTTTTCAACTTTACATTTTCATTCAGTAACAAGGTGAAATCTAATTTTTCATGAATACCTTTTACAGCTTCAAAATTTTGAATTTCTTCTTTTTCCGAATCCCAATCATAATATTTCCCGTAATCATGATTTCCTAAAATGGAAAATTTACCTAATTTTGGTTGATACAATCCTTTAAACGTATCAATCCAAGGATCCATTTCTTTGGCATGTGTATTTACGATATCACCCGTGAACAATAATAAATCGGAATTTTGTTGGTTAATTAAATCTACTGCGTATTTGATTTTATCAGTGTCTTCATCAAAACTACCGCTATGAATATCTGAAATTTGAGTAATTGTTGTCCCATCGAATTCTTCAGGCAAATCATCGAAAAAGATTTGTTGGCGCAGTACTTTAAAATTATATTTTCCAATCGTCATTCCGTAAAGTAAAGAAGCAAAAGGGATAGTGGCAATTCCTAAAGCAATCTGGCTCACAAAACGTCTTCTTGGACTAAAAAATTGTTCTCTGTTTTCATCAACAAAACTCATAATCGAAGCTTCTACCAAACGTGAAACATCCTCAATAAATAAAATTAAAAAAATTAAAATTTTAGGAACATAAATAAGTAATGTCATCCCAATAACAAGCAAACTTGATTTATTTTGACCTTTACCTCTATCGAAATTCATAAATGAATAGACGATAAAAAGCATTAAAACGATTGAAATCACTAAATAAATTAATAAAACCCATTTATTTTTGGTAATCGTTTTAATTGCTTGAAATGAATAAAATTCGACAATTAATAATATCAGAAGTGGTAGTAAACCTTTCATATTTTTTTATTTTTTACAAATTAACTAACAAGTTCACAATTAACATACATATTTATTGAAATTTAACAAAGATTTTTTATTTAAAGAATTGTATTTTTACAAACGAATAGTTAAAAAACCATTTATGTCACAAAAACGCTTATTTCTTTTAGACGCTTACGCATTAATTTTTCGAGGCTATTATGCTTTTATAAAAAACCCTAGAATTAACTCAAAAGGCATGGATACTTCTGCCATTATGGGATTTATGAATGCACTAATGGATGTGATTAAACGTGAAAAACCAGATCATTTAGCGGTTGCTTTTGATAAAGGTGGTAGTACGTTTCGTTTGGAAATGTTCGAACAATATAAAGCCAACCGAGATGCTACGCCAGAAGCTATAAAAATTGCGGTGCCTTATATTCAAGATTTATTACGCGCCATGCACATTCCAATTATAGAAGTTGCTGGTTTTGAAGCCGATGACTTAATTGGAACCATTGCAAAACAAGCCGAAAAAGAAAATTTTAAAGTCTTCATGGTGACACCTGATAAGGATTTTGCACAATTGGTTTCTGAAAATATTTTTATGTATCGCCCTGCCAGAATGGGAAATGATATCGAGATTTGGGGAATTCCAGAGGTTCAAGCGAAGTTTGAAGTAGAACATCCATTACAAGTTATAGATTATCTAGGAATGATGGGCGATGCCGTAGATAATATTCCAGGATTACCGGGTGTTGGAGAAAAAACAGCAAAAAAATTATTGGCCGAATTCGGTTCAATGGAAAATCTTTTAGACAATACTGACAAATTAAAAGGTGCCTTAAAAGACAAAATTGAAGCCAATAAAGCACAGGGAATCTTATCTAAGAAATTAGCTACAATTTTATTAGATTGCCCAGTAACTTTTGATGAAAAAGATTACGAATTAGCTACACCAGATGTAGAGAAAACTGATGCTTTATTTATGGAATTAGAATTCCGTCAAATGAAAGCACAATTCGATAAATTATACAATCCAACAGCGAATACTGAAGAAATAAATTCTGACATTCCCGTTTTAAAGAAAGCACCGGTTAAAAAAACTACAGATGAACAATATGATTTATTTGGTTTTTCTGATACTGAACATACTACAGAAACTGTCAATTCGTATTATGCAACTTTAGAAAATACGGAACATTTTTATCAAAACGTTCAAGGCGATTTACCTACAAAAATGTTTGTGCGAAATTTATTGAAACAAACTTCAGTTTGTTTTGATACGGAAACGACAGGTTTAGACGCCTTAAATTCTGAATTAGTAGGTTTGGCCTTTTCATGGGAAAAAGGAAAAGGATTTTATGTGCCATTTCCAGAAAACAGAGAAGAAGCTCAAATTCTAATTGACAAATTCAAGCCGTTTTTCGAAAATGAAAACATCGAAAAAGTGGGTCAAAATATTAAATACGATTTAAAAATTCTTTCTCAATACGGAATTCAAGTCAAAGGAAATTTATTTGATACGATGATTGCGCATTATTTGATTAATCCCGATATGCGTCATAATATGGATGTGTTGAGTGAAACCTATTTGAAATATTCTCCAAAATCAATTACCGAATTAATTGGTAAAAAAGGAAAAAATCAAGGTAATATGCGCGATATTCCTTTAGATGAAATTAAAGAATATGCCGTAGAAGACGCCGATGTTACCATTCAATTGAAAAATCATTTTTTACCTATTTTAGAAAAAGTGGGTACGAAAAAATTATATGATGAAATTGAAATTCCGTTAGTACCTGTTTTAGCCGATATGGAAAAAGAAGGTATTAACTTAGATGTCGATTTTTTAAATAAAATGTCAGTTGAAATGACGGCTGAAAGTAAAGCTTTAGAACAAAAAATATACGAAACCGCTGGCGAAACATTCAATTTAGCATCTCCAAAACAATTAGGAGACGTTTTATTTGAGAAAATGAAAATTGGTGGGGCAAAACAAAAGAAAACCAAAACCGGTCAATACGCTACTGGTGAAGAAATTTTAAGCTATTTAGCCCACGACAATCCGATTGTAAAAGATATTTTAGAATGGCGTCAAATGGTAAAATTACAAAGTACTTATATTGATGCATTACCGAATCAAGTGGATTCAAAAACAGGTCGCGTGCATACCGATTATATGCAAACCGTAGCGGCAACAGGTCGTTTGAGTTCTAATAATCCGAATTTACAGAACATTCCTATTCGTACCGAAAGAGGAAGACAAATTAGAAAAGCATTTATTGCTAGAGATGAAAATTACACCTTAGTTTCTGCCGATTATTCTCAAATTGAATTGCGAATTATAGCGGCTTTATGTGGTGAAGAAAATATGATTGCTGCTTTTAAAAACAATGAAGACATTCATAAAAGTACCGCGGCAAAAGTATTTAATATTCCGTTAGAGGAAGTAACGAAGGAACAAAGAAGCCATGCGAAAACAGTCAATTTTGGAATTGTTTATGGTGTTTCAGCTTTCGGATTGAGCAATCAAACCAATTTATCACGTAAAGAAAGTGCTAAGTTGATTGACGCCTATTACAAAACCTATCCAAAATTGAAATTATTTATTTCAGAGCAAGTAGATTTTGCAAGAGAAAACGGTTATGTAGAAACCATTTCTGGAAGAAGACGTTATTTAAAAGATATAAATTCTGCAAATGCAATAGTACGTGGTGGGGCAGAAAGAAATGCCGTAAACGCGCCAATTCAGGGTTCGGCTGCGGACATTATTAAAATTGCGATGATTAATATTCATAAAAAACTAAAATCGGAAAATTGGCAATCAAAAATGTTGTTACAAGTACATGATGAATTAGTTTTTGATGTGCATAATAGCGAATTAGAAAAAATTCAACCGATGATTAAATTCGAAATGGAAAATGCTTTTAAAATGATTGTTCCGTTAGAAGTGGAAATTGGTAGTGGAAAAAACTGGTTAGAAGCACATTAATTTGTTATTAACCTAACAGGTTTTTGAAACCTGTTAGGTTTAAATAAAAAATGCCTTCTTAAAATTAAGAAGGCATTTTTGTTTATACTTTATTTTTTAAAACTTATTGACCAATAACTTTTACGTTATCAACTTCCCAAGTTTTAGATGCTGTAGCTGTTGATGTATATTTAAAAGCTATACGAACATTGCTATTTCCTGTTAATGCAGAAATATTAATTGGACCTGATGGTTTCCAAACATAACCACCAGAAATATTTGTATCTAAATTTCCCGATAATGGTGTCCAAGTTGCCGCACTTGGCGCACCTGAACCACTATAGTTTGAAGAAATAAAAACTTCAATACTATTTCCTGCAAATTTACAAACATTGTCAAATGTAAGTGTTGCAGAAGTTACAGCAGATAAATTAATTGATGGAGAAATTAACCAATCTTCATTTACATTATTCACGTTACTAGCAAATCCGGACATTTTAGCACAAGCACCTGGATTACCATAAGTTAAGTCAACCGCCCATACTTGTGCGCCTGAAACACTATATTTTGTCCACGTTGCAAAGTTTGCAAATGTTTCTTCAAATATAGGAACAACTCTAGGATTAGTTAACATAACATCATTCTCTGTGCGGATCATAAACTGATAATCTCCATTATATCTTGTAAGTACACCTCTAATTTTACCATTTCCTGATGGCACTGATTTAGTTGAGAAACTTGCAAATTCACTAACTCGAACAATAATAGAAGCACCACTAGCATCTTTAATAATATGATTTGTAGCCGTCCAAGTAGCACTTGGATTTAAAGTTTTGTCGAAATAAGTTTTTCCTATTGATTCATCTGCAAATTGAACTGCATCAAACTCTATTAATTTATTTAGATTAGCATTGTTTTTAGCTGCAGTAATTGTCATATGATTTACTAAAGTATTTTCATCAACTTTTGTACAACCTCTTTTAACTACTGATTCATATTCTACACCAGAAATTCTCCCAACTTGTGTTCCATTATATAAAGAACCCATTTCTAATGAATAGGTTTGACTGTTGTTTGCAAAGTATCGATCTTTCATATTAATATAAACTTTTCTACCTGGCTCATATTTAGTATATAAATTATAAGCATCTATTGGCATACTAAATCCTTTCGTTCCATCTACAGAAACCATAGAAATAGATTTGTAGAAATTCCCACCTTCGTCACTAGATGTAATATATGCTTCAATTACATCGTCAGCTATATATTGCTGAGCTGTAGAATTTGCAGTAGCTGCAATATCTTGTGGTGTTTTTGTTGCTGTTAAATCACTACACTCGCCAGATAAATTTGGTACGTCATAATTGTCACTATTAATACAACTAAAAAGAGTTGAAAATAGTACTGTTGCTAATAATATGTTTAATTTTTTCATAACGCTTAATTATTTAATTTATAAAATAAAAAATTATCTACTTGAAATGCACCATCTAAAGTAGTGTCTGTTCCAGAACCTTTGAATTTGAACGCAATATGTGCTTTCCCGTTATACGCTGATAAATCAATATTGCTTGATACAAACTGATACCAAGCCACGCTTTTTGTAGGAATATTTGATTGTAATGGCGTCCAAGTAGCGGCTAAAACATTAGTGCCATCATAATTTGTTGAAATAAATACTTGTAGGCTATTATTTGGCGAATCAACATCTAAGTGATGTTGCGCTACTTCGAATGCCACTCCTTTTTTCTCTGCCACATCTAAATTAATTTCTGGAGAAATTAACCAAGCTGTGTTTACACTACTTCCAGAGTTAAATGCGCTAAATTCTGCATAACCATTTCCAGAAAATGTTTTTTCTCTCCATTTCCAAGTGCCTGTTTCATTAAAATTTGTCCATAATGCAATGTCTAAATCTGTACTATTCACTGCCGTTTGAAAATCTTCATTTGAGATAGTTACCGTAGTTGTTGGCAATGCCGTTTCATCTTCATTACAACTCATTAAAGTGGTAATAGAAATAATGATTAATGTAATTTTTAATACAATATTTTTCATAGCTAAATAATTAAAAGTTAACGTATACATTTATAAAATAAGTTCTTCCATATCCGTAAAAATATTTCGGACCAAATGCTGGTGTTCCGTTTGCATTATCTGCTTGTAAATCTGGGAAAGTAGCTTTTCTTGATTGTTCAAAACCACCAGTTTTGTAGGTAGTATCTAACACATTATTAATAGAAGCAAAAAAACCAATCGTTTTGTTATCTATTCGCCATGACTTTCCACCTGTAAGATTTAATAAATTAAATGCTGCAAATTTTTCTTGTTTTAAAGCTTGTTTTACAGCTTCTTCAGTAGCGCCAGGATAAGAAATTCCAATATTATTTAATGAAAAATTATCTGTTCTCGTGATATTTGAAACATCTAAATAGGAATCTGCTAAATAATTAATATTTGCACCTACCCACCAGAAATTTGGATCTCTATATTCTAATCCTAAAGAGGCTGCTGTTTGTGGCATACCTGCTAATCGGTAGTTTTTTAAATACGCTTTACCAAAATCAACAACTGGTTGTGTATTGGTTAAGGTAGCTTGTGCATCATCATTAATTTTTAAGTTTGGATTGTTTCCATACAAATATTGACCGTATGATGCAGCAACTGTAGTTTTAATTGTAGATGTAATTTGATACTCTAAACCAATTTCTGCTCCAAAATTTTTCTTTTCAATTCCTGTTAATATTTCAGAGATAAAAGAATCTTGCTCGTTACCATCTACATCTTCTCCAATACCTTCTGCATAAAAGAAAGAAATTTCAGTGGCGTTTTTTACTTTAGAAGCAAACCCTGTTACACGTGCTTTAAATTTCGGTGTTCTTACTACGTAAGAAGCATCTAAACTCGCAATTGTTTCGCTGTTTAACTCCGGAGTAATGTTATTATTTATACGAGCATTTGCAAATGTGTTTCTCATATTTGGTGCCTTTGTCATATACACCCCATTAAAATCTAATAAATGCTGACCTGTGATTTTGTATGTCAATCCTCCTTTAAAACCAAAATTTTCAAAATTTTGTTTCGATCCTTTTCCAAAAGATGTATTCGCATAAATTCCGTTTCTGTACAAACCTTCTCTTTGATATTGTGTTCTTGAGAAAGATTGTGCCAAGTAGAAATCTACTTTTTTATAGGTGAATTTAAATTGTGTAAACGCATCCGCAACAATAGCATTTAAATTATAATTGTATCCATATTCATCACCTACTTTAATTTGTCTGTTTGGATTATTTAAATCCGATTGCGTTTGATCTCCTGAGTAAAATGGATCAATATCTTCAAAATATTGTCCACCTAATAAATCCAACATATGTTGAAAATTATGAGATTTTAATTTTTTGAAACTCGCCCCAGCATTTAATTTTACGTTATCTGATAAATCTGAAAATAAAATAGAATTGGCTGTAATTTGTTTATCATCTGTTCTGTCTTCATACAAAGCATAAACACTCTTTCCAGGATCAACACTACTAAATTGGTTAGCATAATACATGGCATTCCAATTAATTTGACTGTTATTTAAGAAGTAATTTTGAGCTGCATTTGCACCTGCAATATCACCTAAATTAGTATAATAACTTGGTAAGTTTTTATAATATGTTGGATCTGGACTATTTGCCGTTTGATAATCTAATCTACTGTTTCCAATTGAACCCGTTTGATAAGCTATATTAGTATTTAATGTAGTTCTATCAGACATTTTCCAATAATGGCTTAACATTAAAATTGGTTCTTCTACATCTTTATCTCTAGAATTACGTTTTTTTCCATCTTGCCATCCCCAATATGAATTGTATTTAATTCCCATTAAATTATTTACTTCGGTAGTGTTTGGTGAAGATTTTCCTCTCGTATTTTGAGCATAGATACTTGTAAAATTTAAACTATGTTTTTTATTAAATCTTTTCTCTACACTTGCAAAAAATGAGTTTGCTCCATAATCTGAACCTTCAAAATAGCCTTCTTTTGCCCATCTTCTTGAACCAGAAATACTATATGCCCAACCATTTTCCATTAATCCCGAATTATGTGTAAACATGGATCGCCAAGAATAGTTTGTATTAGTCCCAGATTGAGAAATTCTTGTTCCTTTTCTATATAAAGAAGCTCTTGTATTTATTTCTTGCGTTCCTAAAATGCCTCCAAAAGTATAATCGGAAGGTGCAGAACCTAAAGTAAATTCTTGATTTCTTGTGGCGTCATTTAATCCACCCCAGTTACTCCATTGCGGTCTTCCATCATAGATTTTATTCATCGAAATTCCGTTTATCATGGTAACTCCATATTCATTATCTAAACCTCTCATTCTAAAACGAGCTTGACCCCAATTGAAAGCTGCCGCTTGTTGATAGGCATCTCTTGAAGATTGCAACAAACCTGCAGTACTTTCCGAACCACTGTTATCATCCCCTAAATCGTTTTCTGTAATAGTAACCAAACTTAATTGTTGTTCGGAAGTAATATCTTCATCTAAAAACAACAAACCAACATCTAGTGTTTGATTTGCCACCACTTCAACTGCAAAATTTTGGGTGTTGTATCCATCAACAGAAATTACTAAAATTTGGTTTCCGTCTGAAATACCACTTATTTGAAATTCTCCCAAATTATTGGTAGTAACAAATTGTTCATTAGACTGAATCATAACTTTAACACTACCCAAAGGGCTTTGCGATTTTGAATCAACTACTTTTCCTTTAACAGTTGATTGGTTTTGAGCCATTACAAAAATAGCTTGAAACAAAAATAAAAGACTTAATACAAGTTTTTTCATACTTAATTATTAATTAATAACTTACAAACCATTTAGTGAAAAACTAAAAAGCCAACAAAGGTAAAACAATAAATTAAATTATTTACCTTTGTCGTCAATTTTGTACTTATTTTTAATTATAACTTAATCTGAAACATGAAAATTAAATCGTTATACAGCACTTTAGTAATACTCTTTTGCATTTCAATAAGTTTTTCTCAAGAGAAAAAAAACTATTTAATCAATACAATCGCTTTCTACAATCTAGAAAATTTATTTGACACTATAAATGATCCAAATATAAATGATGAAGATTTTATTTATACCCCTGAAAATTATAAAGATAAACTTCAAAAATTAGAACGCGTAATTTCACAACTTGGAACTAGTGCCGACCAAAAAAATTCACCCGTAGTTTTAGGCGTGGCCGAAATTGAAAACAGACAAGTGTTAGAAGACCTATGTAAACAACCCTTATTAGCAGCAAAAGGATATGCAGTTATTCACTTCGATTCACCAGATAAAAGAGGAATTGATACGGGGTTTTTATATCAAAAAGGACATTTTCAACCTACAAGTTATAAAAATTATGCCTTAATTGTGACCGAAGACGAAACCGACAAAAAAGCAAAAGACAAAGTAAAAGTAGAAGATACCGATGATAATGTGGTAGATATCAAAACAAAAAGAATTTATACTCGAGATCAAATTCTAATGACAGGATTATTAGACGGCGAGGAAATGCATTTTATAGTAAACCATTGGCCCTCTCGTCGTGGTGGTGAAAAAAGAAGCAGTCCACTTCGGGAAGCTGCCGCAGCATTGAACAAAAAAATTATCGATTCGTTACAAGTTATTAATCCGAATGCGAAAATTTTTACCATGGGTGATTTAAATGATGGCCCTTTTAATAAAAGTGTGAAACAAGTTTTAGGAGCTAAAGGAGATGAAAAAGAAGTACAACCTTTAGGCCTTTATAATCCTGCAGAAAAATTAATGAATAAAGGAATTGGAACGTTAGCTTTTAGAGATTCTTGGGATTTTTTCGATCAAATTATCATATCTGAGCCTTTATTAAGAAAAGACTATTCTTCTTGGAGATATTGGAAAGCTGGGGTGTACAATGCGCCTTTTATGATTCAGCAAACCGGTCAATATAAAGGATATGCTTTACGAAATGGTGCCACAGGACCTGGATATTCCGATCATTTTCCATCCTATATTTATCTGATAAAAGAAGCAAAAAAATAAAAAATAATTGAAGGTACATTAAAAGTGCCTTTTTTTATTTTGTAACTTTACTTTTTAAAATTCTTTTTATGTCAATTACAAAACCGTTCAACTTGAATAAATGGATAGAAGAAAACAGACATCTTCTGGTTCCGCCGGTTGCAAATAAAAATTTATATATAGATTCTGGCGATTATATCGTAATGATTGTAGCTGGTCCAAATGCCAGAAAAGACTACCATTATAATGAAACTGAAGAATTATTTTATCAGTTAGAAGGCGATATTACGGTATATATTCAAGAAAATGGCGAAAAAAAAGCGATGCATCTTTCTGCCGGAGATATCTTTTTATTACCCGCAAAAGTACCTCATTCGCCAAGCAGAACAGAAAATTCTATTGGTTTAGTAATTGAAAAAAAACGAAATCATATGGATGTAAAAGACGGATTGCTTTGGTTTTGCGATTCGTGCAATCATAAACTTCACGAAGTATATTTTGAATTGAATAATATTGAACATGATTTCCTTACTCATTTCAATGATTTTTATGCTTCAGAAGAAAAAAGAACGTGTGACAAATGCGGAACAGTTATGGAAAGCCATCCGAAATTTGTAAAATAAATAACACTGAAATCTATTTTCTATATTCTAAAAGTTAAAATCAATTTATTACATTTGTAAAAAAATAACAAAATCATTTAAAAAAGTTAAAAATGTCAACAATAGCCTCACAATTTGGAATGCCTGAAGCATTAAAAGCACTTGGAATAAAAGAAATTAATGACGGAACCTCAACAGGTTCTACCTGTTTTTCATCTGGAGAAATCATTGAAAGTTACTCACCAGTTGATGGTCAATTAATTGGAAAAGTTAAAACAACCACAGCTGCAGATTACGAAAAAGTAATGCAAAGTGCTACAGAAGCATTCAAATCGTTTCGTGCTATGCCAGCACCTCAACGTGGTGAGATTGTTAGACAATTTGGAAATAGATTAAGAGAATTAAAAGAACCGCTTGGAAAATTAGTTTCCTATGAAATGGGGAAATCGTTACAAGAAGGATATGGTGAAGTACAAGAAATGATAGACATTTGCGATTTCGCAGTAGGTTTATCTCGACAATTGAACGGACAAACCATTCCGTCTGAACGCCCTGGGCACGTAATGAGAGAACAATGGCATTCTATTGGAGTAGTAGGAATTATTTCTGCTTTTAACTTTCCAGTAGCGGTTTGGGCTTGGAATACGGCTTTGGCTTGGATTTGTGGTGACGTTTGTGTGTGGAAAGCTTCAGAAAAAGCGCCTTTATGTTCTATCGCTTGTCAGAATATTATTGCTGATATCTTAAAAGCAAATGAATTACCAGAAGGAATTTCTTGTATCATTAACGGCGATTACAAAGTAGGCGAAATGATGACTACAGACGTAAGAATTCCATTAATTTCTGCTACCGGTTCTACCAGAATGGGAAGAATTGTTGGTACTACTGTGGCACAACGTTTCGGAAAATCTTTATTGGAATTAGGTGGAAACAATGCTATTATTATTACACCAACTGCCGATTTAAAAGTAGTTGTTCCAGGTGCCGTTTTTGGAGCCGTGGGAACAGCTGGACAAAGATGTACTTCTACAAGACGATTAATCATTCACGAAAGTGTATACGATAAAGTAAGAGATGCCATTGTGGGCGCTTACGGACAATTAACTATTGGGAATCCGTTAGATCAAAAAAATCATATTGGACCGCTTATTGATACAGATGCGGTGAACACGTATTTAGCAGCGATTGAAAAAGCAAAAGCTGAGGGCGGAAAAGTATTAGTAGAAGGTGGTGTTTTATCAGGTGAAGGATACGAATCTGGATGCTATGTAAAACCGGCTATCATTGAAGCTGAAAATCATTTTGAAATTGTACAACACGAAACGTTTGCCCCTATTTTATATCTAATGAAATACGAAGGCGAAGTGGAAAACGCGATCGAAAAACAAAATGGCGTGGCACAAGGTTTATCTTCAGCCATTATGACAAACAGCATGAAAGAAGCAGAGAAATTTTTATCTTTCGCGGGTTCCGACTGTGGAATTGCAAATGTAAACATCGGAACTTCTGGTGCAGAAATTGGTGGTGCTTTTGGTGGCGAAAAAGAAACGGGTGGCGGAAGAGAATCGGGTTCAGATGCATGGAAAGTGTATATGAGAAGACAAACCAATACCGTAAACTATTCGGATCAATTGCCATTAGCGCAAGGTATTAAGTTTGATTTGTAGAATTAAGTGATTAGTGAAAAGTAATTTGTGATTAGTCACTTTTTTAGATATAGAAAAACCCCTGCAAAAATATTGCAGGGGTTTTTTGGTTTTATAGGGAAGGATTTCTTTTATAGATAAAATTTCTTGAGAAATGTAAACGTGAATTTATTAAAAATTCTCAATCTTGACAAACGCTTGGTTTGTAGCCATTTATTTAAAATTCGCAATCATTTGTTCAACATATGGTTGAAATATTTTATCACTTTTAATATTTGATTCAGTTAACCATCTTTGAAAATTTGCGTAATCTTTTTTTAAATAATAGCCTTGTAGAATATTATATGCATTTTCTGATTTATAGGTTGTATCGGATATTTTTGATAAAAAAAGATTAAATGTGTTTTCTGCGTCTTTTAAATCCCCATTTTTAGCTTGTGAATAAATCAGTTCCTTAATTGTATATGCAGTTACGGTTTCTTCATTAATGGATTGCATCAAAACTTCAATTGCTTTCTTGTAGTTTTTTAAGCAGTTGTAGGAATATGCTATTTCAACTTTTAATCCTTCATGTTTAGAATTAAGTTTATAAGCTCTATTTAAAAACTCTAGCGCTTTTTCACATTCACCCCAACCATTATAAATATATCCCCATCGATATTGACGTTCAACTGTATTTTCATCTTCTTTATAAAATTTCAGCCAATCAGGAACTTTTTTTATACCAAGTTCTGAGAATTTAATTTCAGGAATAAAAGCCACTAATACAGTATTAGGTTCTAAACGATATTTCATTGAGCCTTCCATTTCTCTCTTTTTAAAATTGAATTTACCAGTTTCATCTATTTTAAAGGAACCTTCAAAATCAAATGTTAATCCCGCCTGTGAATCTATATAAATAAATCCTAAGTTATAAGAACCTGTAGAATCAGCTGGGAATGCTACCCATTTGTCTTCGCACTGTACAAATTTCTTATCAAAGACCAACTTCGATTGTGCAATACTGAAAATTGAAATAAAATAAATTGTAAATATTAGGTATTTTTTCATATTGAGTGATTTTAAATGACTACTAACTCGTATTTATACAATAAAAACTTCATTTATAAACCCATATATTTGGATAGCAATTCGAAGTTTTGTTTTGTTTTTAGTTTTTCAAATCTATTAAATATTCTTAAAATAAAAAAACCTGCAATATTTTTGCAGATTTTTTAGTGTCACATTGCCTAATCGGCACATTGGCTAATTATTTTGTTTTCTTCACGTATTGTGTTAAAATATAAATGTGTTGGTTTTCTACTCTACCTTCAATTAAATTAGCATCGTCCCAAACCACTTTTATATTGTGTACTGCTGCTCCACGTTTTGCAGTAAACGTAGCGCCTTTAACATCTAAATCTTTAATTAACACCACCGAATCGCCATCTTTTAAAATGGCACCGTTGCTGTCTTTATGTACAATTCTATTTTCGTCTTCCTCTTCACCTTCGCCTGTAGCTTTTGCCCATTCTAAGGCTTCTTCGTCTAAATACATCATTTCTAAAGTATCGATATTTTTTAAACGTGCTAACATGCGCCAAGATAAAATTTGAACGGGTAAATTTTCGTTCCACATACTATCAGATAAACCTCTCCAATCATTTGGATTCATTGTATCTGGGTTTTCCACTTGATCTTTTAATTGCTTGGTCAATAAAACCGAATGTGCTAAACTTTCTTCTGTATAAGGTGGTAACGTGTACACCACTAAATCCAATTCGGCACCACTAATTTCACATTTTGACTCGCTTCTGTCTTTTAATTTTCTTTCAATTACACTCATTATTTCTGTTTTTATGGCTGTTATTTATTCTTAATTTTGAGCAAATATAAGAATTAATTTCTTCCTATTTCGTTTGGATATAATTCTGAAACTAACTCACTTTGCCAGTACATTTTAGAAGCACAATCCATAATGGTTAACACGCCTAAAAAAGCAGCTCCAGTATCTAAATTCCAAACGGAGTTCTTACAAAGCGGTGCAACTTTTTCAGTCTTAGAAATAGGCGTATGACCTATAAATATTTCAGAATAAATTTTTAATCTTTTTGGATATAAATGCGAGTTTTTATCCATAGTTTCATCTAAACACAAAGCCACTTCCCAAAGCGTCCTGTCCCAATACATTAATTTAGGGAAAAATTCCTGTGAAACGCCATTCATATTAGTAAAACCCGCATGAATGAACAACCTGTTTTCAGCATCTAAATAATAATTTCGCAATGATTTTAAAAAGATAATGTGTTTTTGTTTCGTTTCACTTGAAACATTTAAATATGCATCTACAGTAGCTTTGCCGCCATGTTTAAACCATAGTTCTTCTTTTAGGTTTTCATGTCGGTTTTCTAACCAATCTAAAAGCAATTCATCATGGTTTCCTTTTATAAAAATACATTTTTGTTGTTCCGACAAAGCAATTAAAAAATCTAAAACGCCTGGCGATTCGCTCCAACCATCTACATAATCTCCCAAAAAAATTAAAGTATCATCTTCTTTTATTGCTGCTTTTTGTAGCACTTGAATTACTGCTTTTAATCCGCCGTGTATGTCGCCAATGACTAAGGTTCTACTCATTTGTTTATTTTAATTACGGTTACTAAGGTACAAATATTTGTTCAATGGTAAAACATGATATTTGTTAGGTTTTTGTTTTCGGAATATGTTATCTTTGTATTTTAATTCAATCTAAATAAGTTTGTGAAAAATAGTAATGCTACTGTATTGAAAAAGGGGCAAATGGCTCAAATTTCAGATATTAATATCGATGAAATTCCATTGAAACTTATTGAAATGGGATGTTTACCTGGTAATACTATTGAATTAATTCAGGTGGCGCCAATGGGTGATCCTTTATTTTTTAATATAAACGACTCAAAAGTGGCAATTAGAAAAAAAACAGCTCAAGAAATCTATATTTTACAAGAATCTATTCAATAAATGTATTCTAATACCATAAAAGTTGCGTTAATAGGAAATCCAAATGTGGGTAAAACTTCCGTATTTAATCAGTTAACAGGATTAAATCAGCAAGTGGGAAATTATCCTGGAATTACTGTGGATAAAAAAACAGGTATTTGTAAACTCAATCAAATTACGAAAGCTAAAATTATAGATTTACCTGGAACGTATAGTTTAAATGCCAATTCTATTGATGAAAACGTAGTAATTGAATTACTATTAAATAAAAATGATGAAGATTTTCCAGATGTAGCTGTTGTGGTTACAGAAGTAGAAAATTTAAAACGAAATTTATTACTTTTTACACAAATTAAAGACTTAGAAATTCCCACGTTGCTTGTAATAAATATGAGTGACCGAATGAAACAGAAAGGAATTGAATTAGATATACCAACATTAGAAACCGAATTAAAAACTAAAATTGCCTTAATAAGTTCCAGAAAAAATATTGGAATTGAGTATATAAAAGAATTAATCTTAAATTACAAAAATCTTTCTACAGAAGCTTGTTTAAATGCGAGTTCTATTGATATAGAATATTTTAATCGTCTTAAAAAAGCATTTCCAAATCAGTTACTTTATAAATTATGGTTGGTAATTACGCAAGATGTAAACTTCCTAAATTTAGAGCGAAACGCAATAGAAAACAACTTTACCCGATCGCATTCTGATTTAAAAAAACTGCAACAAAAAGAAACCATAAAAAGGTATCAATTTATTAATGATACACTGAAGATTACCCAAAAAATTGACAAATCTAAAGCGACCGATTTTCAAAGTAAATTAGACAATATATTAACACACAAAATCTTTGGCTATTTAATTTTCTTTGGAATATTGTTACTTATTTTTCAATCTATTTTCGATTGGAGTAGCATTCCAATGGATTTTATAGATACTACTTTTTCAAAATTTAGTGTATTAACTAAAGAAAGTCTGCCGCAAGGAAAATTTACAGATTTACTTTCTGATGGAATCATTCCTGGAATTGGAGGTATTATTATTTTTATTCCACAAATTGCCTTTTTGTTCCTGTTTATTTCTGTTTTGGAAGAAAGCGGCTATATGAGTCGTGTGGTGTTTTTGATGGATAAAATTATGCGAAAATTCGGCTTGTCCGGAAAAAGTATTGTCCCTTTAATTTCTGGAACGGCTTGTGCTATTCCTGCCATTATGAGTGCCCGAAATATTGAAAACTGGAAAGAACGATTAATTACAATTTTAATCACACCATTTATTACTTGTTCTGCACGCTTACCAGTTTACGCCATATTAATCTCATTGATAATTCCAGAAAAACGTTTTTTAGGTTTCAGTTTACAAGGTTTAACTTTAATGAGCTTGTATTTATTGGCATTTGTGGTGGCAATTGGCTCTGCATATTTGCTAAATAAAGCCCTGAAATTAAAATGTAAATCGTATTTTATTGTAGAAATGCCGAGTTATAAAGTTCCTCTTTTAAAAAATGTAGCCCTAAATGTTCTTGAAAAAACCAAAGCGTTTGTAACTGGGGCTGGGAAAATAATTTTAGCTTTATCTGTAATTCTATGGTTTTTAGGCTCTCACGGACCTGGAGAAAATTTTAATAACGCGCAAGAAATCGTTGAAAAACAAGTATATTCAAGTCAACATAAAATAAATCCTTCCGTAATTGAAAACAATGTTTCTGCCTACAAATTGGAAAATTCTTACATTGGTATTATGGGAAAAACCATTGAGCCAGCCATAAAACCATTAGGATACGATTGGAAAATTGGAATTGCAGTAGTAAGTTCATTTGCCGCAAGAGAAGTATTTGTGGGAACACTTGCTACCATATATAGTGTAGGAAATCAGAGCGAAGAAGAAGCTACTATAAAAATGAAAATGGCAGAAGACATTGATGCTAAAGGAAATAAGATATTTAATTTTGCCACAGGAATTTCATTACTTTTATTTTATGCTTTTGCGATGCAATGTGTAAGTACGCTTGCTATTGTAAAAAAAGAAACCAACTCGTGGAAATGGCCTATTATTCAACTGGTTTTTATGAGTGGATTTGCTTATTTGGTTGCACTAATTGCTTATCAAAGCTTGAAATAGTTTTTTTTTGAAAACACCGATTTAATAATTAATAAAATTGGAATTTATGAATTTGCAAGAAATTTTAACATACATCTGTTTAGGTTTAGCCGTCGGTTTTTTATTTAAAAAATTCTTTTGGAAGAAAAAAGCAAACAAAAAAGGTTGCGGAGACAATTGCGATTGTAAGTAAAAACTTCTCGGCATCATTTTTGATTATGAAAAGAAAACTTTTATGATAAAAAATACAGCATTACTTATTCTAGTACTATTTTCAAACGACTTTTATGCGCAAAAAATTGAAAAATCAAAAAACGAGCTTAACACTGTAAAAGAAGACACACGTCCGCCATTGCCAACTGTACCCGAGAGCGAATATCAGTCAACTCCCTTAAAAGAAAGTAAAGACCATTTTGGTATTGGCGGTTTTTTTGTAGAACTTGGTTTTTATATTACTTTATATACCACAATTGGCGATTATCGAAACGAAAATCATTTATACAATCCGCTTTCGCCCTATCCTTTTTTTAATGGAAAATCTGGAAATTTTGAAAAAATAAATGACACATCAATTTTAAAAAAACAACTTCGTTTTGATATTGAAAATCATTTTTTATATAGCAATTCAGCTTCCTTTGGGAACCATTTAAAAGGAAAATTTCGACCATTTCAATATCTATATATTCAAACCGATTATAGAGAATTATTTGAACGAAATAATTTTAATAAAACCAATTCTAATTTATCTTTATACCAATTTAATTTAGGTTATGATAGAATTCGTTTTGAAAAATTTAATTTAGGCTGGACACTCGGCGCCACTTATATTGCAAATAATGTCAACAAAGCCGGTTTTTCTTATGGATTAAATACAGACATTTTTGCTTCTAAAAAAATGAGTTTTACTAGCGCTATGATTTGGAGTAAAATAAATGGAAAACCTTTAAATACATTTGAAATTAGAGCAAAATACCATCAAAAAAATTACTTTTATTCCATTGGCTATGAAAATTTAAGAATAGCTTCGCCAAGCTATAATTTTGTGACTTTTGGCGCTGGAATTTATTTTTAAATAAATTATTATCCCAAAGCTACATCTAAACTCATCATTACAATAAATCCTGCAATAAATCCTAAAGTAGCAATATCGGTGTTTTTATCTTGTTGGGTTTCTGGGATTACTTCTTCTACGACTACAAAAATCATCGCTCCAGCAGCAAATGCTAAGGCATAAGGCAAAATTGGCGTGAAAAAAGTAACAGCAAGCGCTCCAAAAACTCCGGCAATAGGTTCTACAATGGCTGAAGATTGTCCGTACATAAAACTTTTTCTGCAACTCATTCCCATTCTTCGTAAAGGCATAGAAACGGCAATTCCTTCAGGAAAGTTTTGAATTCCAATACCTATTGCTAACGTAACGGCTCCTGCAATAGATGCTTCTGGAATGCCAGCCGCAACACCACCAAACAAAACTCCAACTGCCAAACCTTCAGGAATATTATGAAGTGTAATGGCCAACACTAATAAAGTTGTGCGTTGCCAAGGCGATTTTATACCTTCTGTTTCTTTAAAATTAATATGCAAATGTGGTAGTGTTTTATCTAATGCAAATAAAAATAAAGCACCCATTAAAAAACCACTTGCAGCTGGAATTACTTTTGTAAAACCTTCGCCTTCACTCATTTCTATAGCTGGTGCCAGCAAACTCCAATAACTTGCCGCCACCATAACACCACCTGTAAAACCCAACATGCCATCCAAAACAGCACGATTCATGGTTTTAAAAAAGAAAACTAAAGATGCTCCGGCGGCAGTAACCAACCACGTAAACATAGTAGCATAAAACGCAGCTAAAATTGGGTCAATTTTCTCTAAATAATTTATTAAATCTTGATACATATATTTATTTTACATATAAGTTGTTAGCAATTTTATCTGAAATAACTAAAACAGTTGCATTCACTTCAATTTTAAGTGTTCCATCAAAGGATTCTTTTTCTAACACTTTGATTTTTGAACCTAAAGATATGTTCAATTTATTTAGATATTGTAAAAAATCAACAGAAGTATCTTTTACGCCCACACAGGTGATGGTTCTACCAACTTCGATTTCAGAAACCAACTGCTTTTCTATTTTTATTATTTCTCCTTTTGCATTCGGAATAGGATCGCCATGCGGATCAAAACTTGGAAAATTTAAAAACTGATCCAATTGATTGATTAATTTTTCAGACTGAATGTGTTCTAATTCTTCCGCAACTTCGTGCACCTCATCCCAAGCGAAACCGAGCTTTTCGACTAAAAAAACTTCCCACAAACGGTGTTTCCTTACAATTACTTTGGCATTAAACTTCCCTTTATCTGTTAATGAAACACCTTGGTATTTTTGATAATGAATCCATTCTTTTTCAGATAATTTTTTAAGCATATCTGTAACAGATGATGCTTTTGTATCTAACATTGCCGCAATAGCATTCGTATTCACGCCTTTCGGAGAAAGATGTGACAGATGATAAATAACTTTCAAATAATTTTCTTCAGAAGTGGTCATAATATATAATAATCTAACAAAGATATTATTTTTATTTAATTATAAATTAATTTTTAGTCAAATCTAAAAATATTTTAAAATATAAATTTATTATCTTTATAAAAAATTTCAAAAAAATAAATGAATCAATATCATTACATATTTACCGGAAACGGTTTGTCGGCATTATTAACGTTGTTTGAAATGATTCAAACAGGGCATATTTCCGATAAAAAAATACTTTTAATAGATTCAGATACAAAAAATAAAAACGATAGAACATGGTGTTTTTGGGATTCCGGAAATTTATTTAATGAAATTAGTGCCAAAAAATGGCAACACGCTTGGTTTATAGACAAGAATTTCACCAATCAATTAAATTTATATCCGTACTCATATAAAATGATACGTAGTGCGGATTTTTATAATTTGATGTTTGCCACGATTTTAAAACATAAAAACATCGAAATTTTTCAAGATGAGGTAAGTGATTTTTCAGAATTAGGCCATCATTGTGTGGTTCAAACTAAAACAAAATCGTTTACTTGCAATCAAATTTTTAATAGCATTTACAACCCAGTACTTGTAAAATCACAAACTAAATTTCCTTTAGTCCAGCAACATTTTATCGGTTGGTTCATTAAAAGTAAAGAAGCTATTTTTACTAAAGATTGCCCAACTTTTATGGATTTTTCAATTGAACAAAAGGGCAATACACGTTTTATGTATATTTTACCCACTTCTTCAACCGAAGCTTTATTAGAATATACTTTGTTTTCGAAAGATTTACTATCAAAAGAAGTCTACGAAACTGAAATTGAAAACTACATTAAAAAATTAGGTATTACCGAATATGAAATCGTAGAAAAAGAGCAAGGTAATATTCCAATGACGTGTTTCCCATTTTGGAAAAACAATAGCAAAAATATTATTTACATAGGTTCTGCTGGAGGATGGAGCAAAGCTAGCACAGGTTATACGTTTAAAAATTCGGTAAAAAAGTCAAGAGAATTAGTTAGGTTTTTACAATCAAAACAAGATTTTACCAAATTTCACAAAATCAACAAGTTTTGGTTTTACGATTTATTATTGATTGATATTCTATATAAAACTAATGAAAAGGGAAGCTCCATTTTTTCGAGTATGTTTAAAACTCGAAAAGCGCCGTTAATTTTCAAATTCTTAGATGAAGAAACTTCTATTTGGGAAGATTTACAAGTTATTTGGATGTGCCCAAAAGGGTTATTTATTAAAGCGTTAGTAAAAAGATTTTTTTAATACCCGTCAAACAAGTTTCAGAATCAAGCTATTCTTCTTGAAATTTCTTATTCACCAATTTTATATTTGTGTAAAACTGATTTACATCGGTAAAAATAACGCCTTTTTCATCAAATCTTTTAAAGGTAAAATCTCGTAATTTTTCTTCAATAAATAAAGATTTTAAGATCATTTTATTGTTGAAAATTTCAAATTTCATGGCGACTTTTTCCCTTTGATATATCCAATTTGAAGTGAATTTATGATTTTTACCTATGCTTTCTTCACTAGTATAAAAAAACGGATAAGGTAGTTCCGACTCGTAATTTAATTGCAATAAATTGTAGTTTTTATCCACAATAAAATTCCCTTTATAAAAACCATTCGATTTAAAAGTTACTAATAATTCTTCATTATCTAACCATTCTCTAGTAAATTCGTAACCGTTTGGATGAATAAAAAAGTCTAATTCGGCAGTTGATAAATTTTTACGAATCGGGAAACCTGAAAGCCAACCAATTGGTGATTCTTCTGAACTATATACTTTAAAAATTTCTTTAAAATTAGAAAACCAGTTATTTTTATTTTCTATCACATTTTTTTTTGAAAATGTACTATTGAAATTGGTAATTTTAATAATTTGCTCCTCTGTTCTATTTATAATTGTATCCGAATTTTTTAAATTTATTTGACGCAAATCGAAAACAAAACTTGTGGTATCGGTTTTTTTTAACAACTGCTTATTTACTCTTTTTAAGATAGTAAGAATCTTGGGTTTGCTTTTAATATTAACCAATTCAATTTCTGCATCTTTGAGTTCTTGTGCAAAACTAAATGTGGCAACACTTAAAAAAAATAAAATGTAATATCTCATAATCTAATATCTTGTTACAAATATAGCATACAATTTTAAAGATTTAATCAAATTTATAGCACGATAACAAATCTTTATGAAAAGTTTATAGTGTAGTAGTAAAAACTTTGTAAATTTGTGCTTTATAAACGCAAATTAAAAAACAAAATATGTATCCAGAAGAAATGGTAAAACCTATGCGTGCAGAATTATCTGATGCAGGTTTTCAAGATTTATATTCAGCTGAAACAGTTGAAAAAGCTATCAGTAAAACAGGAACTACATTAGTCGTTGTTAATTCAGTTTGTGGTTGCGCGGCCAGAAATGCTCGTCCAGGTGCAAAAATGAGTTTAGAAAATGTAAAAAAACCAAGTAATTTAGTAACTGTTTTTGCTGGAGTTGACAAAGAAGCAGTTGACAAAGCAAGAGAACACATGTTTCCTTTTCCTCCATCTTCGCCATGTATGGCTTTATTTAAAGACGGCGAATTGGTTCACATGCTAGAACGCCATCATATTGAAGGTCGTCCAGCAGAACTAATCGCAGAAAACTTAAAAGACGCTTACAACGAATTTTGCTAATTACTATGCAAGCATACTATAAAAACCACCTAATTGGTGGTTTTTTTTATTTATAACACATATCTTTGACAACGTTTAATACAAAAAGGTATGCAAAAAATTATTTCGTATCCATTATCGGTCCTTTATGCGATAGTTTTTTTATTTTGGTTGCTTATTTTTCACCCTATTCAATTGGTATGTTATCATGTATTTGGGTATAATGCACATAGAATATCTGTAGCGGTTTTAAATTTTTTTCTATTAAGAACTGCTCATATTTTAGGTACAACTTACACCTTAACAGGAAGAGAAAATTTACCAGAAAACAAACCTTTAATTTTAGTTTGTAACCATCAAAGTATGCACGATATTATCCCAATTATTTGGTTTTTAAGAAATGTGCACCCTAAATTTATCAGTAAAAAAGAGCTAGGAAAAGGCATTCCAAGTGTATCATTAAATTTAAGAATTGGTGGTTCAGCATTAATCGATAGAAAAGACGGAAAACAAGCTTTGACAGAAATAAAAAAAGCTGGAGAATACATTAATAGCACAAATCGTTCGATGGTTATTTTTCCCGAAGGTACGAGAAGCAAAACGGGTAAGCCTAAAGAATTTGCTACAAATGGATTGAAAATGTTATACAAATTTGCTCCAGATGCTTATTTTGTTCCTATTAGTATAAATAATTCATGGAAGATGAACAGATTTGGACAATTCCCTCTAGGGTTAGGAACAAAAATAACATTTCAAATACATGAACCATTAAAAATTTCTGATTATTCATTTGATGAAATTTTTGAAAAAACTGAAGAAAGTATAAAAAAACATATAAATTAAAAACCATGTCAATACAAAACATACGACTTGAAGTCATGCAATTATTGGAAAAGAAAATTGATTCTTTTATGGAAGAATTTTTAATTCCAGTAGAAAAAATTTGGCAACCAACGGATTTACTGCCCGATTCTAATCAAGAAAATTTTTTAGAAGAAGTTAAAGAATTAAGAGAAATTTCAAAAGATTTACCTTACGATTTTTGGGTTACTTTAGTTGGAGATACTATTACAGAAGAAGCTTTGCCAACCTACGAATCTTGGTTAATGGATGTAGAAGGTGTCGATAACGTGGAAAGAAATGGATGGAGCAAATGGGTACGCCATTGGACAGGTGAAGAAAATCGTCATGGTGATGCTTTAAACAAATATTTGTACTTATCAGGAAGAGTAAACATGCGTGAAATAGAGCAAACCACGCAACATCTAATTAATGATGGTTTTGATATAGGAACCGGAAGAGATCCCTACAAAAACTTTGTTTATACCAGTTTTCAAGAATTAGCCACTTTTGTTTCTCATAACAGAGTAGCGTTAATTGCTAAAAAATATGGAGAAAAAAAATTATTCAAAATGTGTAATTTAATTGCTGGTGATGAAATGCGCCATCATTTAGCCTATAGCGAATTTGTAAATCAAATATTTAAAGTAGATCCTAGCGAAATGATGCTGGCTTTTCAATACATGATGAAACAAAAAATTACTATGCCTGCCGTTTTCTTACGTGAATCTGGCGAGAAAATTGGTAGTGCATTTGAAGCATTTTCAGATTCGGCACAAAGAATTGGCGTATATACTGCTGCGGATTATGTTGATATTTTAGAGAAATTAAACGTAAAATGGGATATTGCCAATATCAACGGATTAACCGCAGAAGCTGAAAAAGCAAGAGATTACCTAATGAAATTACCAGAAAGAATGAAGAAAATTTCTGAAAGAATAATCATTCCTGAAGAAGGGCAAATTTTCAAATGGGTAGAACCTGCTTTAATTAGATAATTTTTTAAATTCTAAAAATATAAATTCCAAATTCCCAAAGAGTTTGGATTTTTTTATCCAAACTAAAATGTCAGTAATAGAAAATACTCAAAACTTCGTAAAAAAACAACTAGAAAATGCAGAAGGCGGGCATAATTGGTTTCATATTGAGCGTGTTTATAAAAATGCTTTACTAATTGCTAAGGAAGAAACTTGCAATATGGAAGTAGTTCAATTAGCAGCTTTATTACACGATATTGCCGATAGTAAATTTCACGATGGTGATGAATCGATTGGTCCGAAAGTAGCACGTGAATTTTTAACAAAAGAAGATGTTGCGGAAGAAATCATTACTCATGTAGTAGCGATAATTGAAAATATTTCATTCAAGGGTGGAAATTTTAAAAAAGACTTTCATTCTAAGGAATTAGAAATTGTACAAGATGCCGACAGACTTGATGCTATTGGAGCTATAGGAATTGCAAGAACGTTTAATTATGGTGGGTTTAAAAATAGAGCTATTTATAACCCTGAAATTTTACCCAATTTATCAATGTCTAAGGAAGAATATAAAAAATCCACCGCACCTACAATTAATCATTTTTACGAAAAATTATTGCTATTAAAAGACAAAATGAATACGGAAACAGGAAAAAAAATAGCACAAAAACGCCATGATTTTATGGAATTGTATTTAGAGCAATTTTACGGAGAATGGAACGGAATTATTTAGTAAGTAGTGTTCGTTATAAGTATAAAAAAAGCAGTTTTCAAAAATGAAAACTGCTTTTTTATTTATAATGTATGTAAGATTATACTACACCCTGACCTAACATAGCATCTGCAACTTTTACGAATCCTGCAATATTTGCACCTTTAACGTAATCTACATAACCATTTCCGTCTGAACCATATTTCACACAAGCTTCATGGATGTTTTTCATAATTCCTTTTAATCTTTCGTCTACTTCTTCTGAAGACCAACTTAAACGTAAAGAATTTTGAGACATTTCTAAACCTGAAGTGGCTACACCACCAGCATTAGATGCTTTTCCTGGAGCAAATAATATTTTTGCGTTTTGGAATACGGTTACCGCTTCTGGAGTAGATGGCATATTTGCCCCTTCTGCTACACAGAAACATCCATTGGCAACTAACATTTTTGCTTCATCTTCATTTAATTCGTTTTGAGTTGCACAAGGTAAAGCAATATCACATTTTACTTCCCAAGGACGTTTCCCTTCAACAAATTTTGCAGCTGGATATTTTTTAACGTAATCCGAAATTCTTCCGTAATTTACGTTTTTAATTTCCATTACATACGCTAATTTTTCAGCGTCAATTCCGGCCTCGTCATAAATATATCCAGAAGAATCTGACATAGTTACTACTTTACCGCCTAATTGAGTTGCTTTTTCTGCAGCATATTGTGCCACGTTTCCAGAACCAGAAACCACAACGGTTTGACCTGCAAAACTTTTGCCTTTTGTTTTTAACATGCTATCTGCGAAATACACATCCCCGTAACCTGTTGCTTCCGGACGAATAAGTGAACCTCCAAACGAAATTCCTTTACCTGTTAATACGCCAGTAAATTCATTTCTTAATCTTTTATATTGACCAAACATGTAACCAACTTCACGGCCTCCAACACCAATATCTCCTGCAGGAACATCTGTATCTGCACCAATATGCTTAGATAATTCAGTCATAAATGCTTGACAAAATCTCATGATTTCTACATCTGATTTTCCTTTTGGATCGAAATCTGCACCACCTTTTCCACCGCCCATTGGCAATGTAGTTAAGGAATTTTTGAATACTTGTTCAAATGCTAAGAATTTTAAAATACTTAAGTTTACAGATGGATGAAAACGAATCCCACCTTTGTAAGGTCCAATTGCTGAATTCATTTGAATTCTAAAACCTCTATTTACTTGAGTAGCTCCTTTGTCGTCTATCCAAGCTACTCGAAACATAATTACTCTTTCTGGTTCCACCATTCTTTCCAATAACATTTTGCCTTGGTATTTAGGATTGGCCTCAATAAAAGGAATTACTGTCTCAGCCACTTCTCTAACGGCTTGCATAAATTCTGGTTCGTTTGCATTTCTTTTAGCTACTTCGCCTAAAAATGCTGTAACACTTTGACTCATAATTATATTTTTTTTATATTTTTTTCTACTGCAAATATACACGATAAAAAAAATTCTTCGAAGAATTTGATAAAAAAATTAGCTTTTTTTTAAGAAAAAAGAAAACACTCTAGGAAAAAATAAGAAATCATCAAAAAAACAACATAATGTTACATTTTTAAAATTATAATTTCATTATTGCTAAAAAATAATTTTTAAACCGAATAAATTATTTTTTTCGATTTTGGTATACTAATTGATATTTATTTTATAAATTTACCTCATATATAATAAATTATGGCGAAAAATTACATTTATATTATCCTACTATTCTTATCATTTAGTATTAGCGCTGTGGCTCAAGAAAGCAAAAACAGCAGCTCATCTAAATCACAAGAGCCTACTATTGAAGGATTGAGTTTGTACCCAAACCCTAATAACACTGGAAAAGTTTATATTACCTCAAGATTAAATTTAGACAGAAAAGTCGAAATTTTTGATGTTTTAGGAAAAAAAGTCATTGAGACTGTTTTATATTCCAAAGAATTAAACATCTCTAATTTAAACCCTGGTGTTTACATCATTAAAATAAAAGAAGGCGAAGCTTCAGCTACTAGAAAACTGATTATTAACTAGTCGCTAATTTATCTTTATTAAGCTTACATTAATTTTTTGGGACCCATGCGTCCTAAAATTAATTTTGTTTCTATATTTGTACTCAATTTAATTTCTAAAAAATGAAAAAAATTTACTTTTTACTTTCTTGTTTATTGACTATTTCTAGTTTTGGACAAACTATTTATTCCGAAAATTTTGGAACGCCTTCTGGAAATACTTCATTTTCTTTATATACTACTGGTACTGCACCAGCTACGTTTCAAAATCCTTCTCCAATACTTTATACTGGATCTGGAGATGTAAGAACTTCATTGCCTTCATCTGGATATGTTGGCGCTTCAGGAAGTGGAAATGTTTTTTTAACCAATACAGCTGGTAAAAATTTAATAATTAGTGGTATTAACACATCTGCTTACACTGCTTCTGATATTCAACTTTCATTTGGTTATCTTACAAGTGTAGCTGCAACTCAATTAGTAGTTGAAAAGTCAACAGATGGTACGACTTGGACACCTATAACTTTTACAAATAACACAAATACAAACTGGAATTTAGTTACAATTCCTGGAGGTCAAATCCCTGCTTCTGCAACTTTGTCATTAAGATTCACTCAACCAGCAACAGCTTCAATGAGAATTGACGATGTTAAATTAGCTGCGGTATCAGCTTCTTGTACTTTAGTTTTAGGAACACCTTTAATTGCGTGTGCTACTTCAACTTCATTATTAGATAACTATACAGTAACTATTCCATTTACAGGTGGGGGAACAGGTACATATGCGATAACGGCTGCTGGCGCTACAATAACAGGAGAAAATCCTTCAACTGCCGCAACAGGGAGTGTGATATTAACTTATAATGAAAGCAGTTTAGGAACTTCTAATGTAGTAATTGCTTCCGGGCCAGCTTGTTCATTTTCTTTTACTGTTACAAGTCCAGATAGTTGTATTGGAACAAATACAATACCTGTAAATGAGCCATTTAATTATACTGTAGGAACTTCTTTAAACTTTTCACAAATGTGGAAAAACACGTCAGTTGGATCAGATGAAATTTTAGCTGTAGCTGGTAACTTATCTTACACTGGTATTATTGCAACAGGAAATTCAGTAGCTTTAGCAGGTACTGGAAGTGACACTTTATTGCCTTTCACGGACACAACTACTGGTAATATTTACGCTTCTTTTTTAATTAAAGTTACTGATTTAACAGGAATATCTACAACAGGTTCATCTTATTTTGCAACTTTTTCAAGTGCAGCAAATACATATTCTGGTAAAATCTGGATAAAATCAAATGGTACGCAATTTCAATATGGAATTAGCGCTACTACAGTAGCTGCAGATATTGTTTGGTCTCCAAATTTATATAATGTAAACACTACACAATATTTAGTTTTAGGTTATAATTTTACAAGTAATTTATTAGCTTTATATGAAAACCCAACCATTGGAGGTTCTGCAAGTGCAACAGTTTCTGCTACTCCTGCAACTGCTTTAACAAGTATTGCTAACTTCATTTTCAGACAAGATAGCGCTACATCAACACCTGCAATAACTTTAGATGAATTGTCAATTACAACTACTCCTAACTTCACTTTAGCAAATGAATCTTTCTCTCAAATTGACGGATTGAAAATGTATCCAAATCCAGCTAAAAATAATTTATTTATTGAAACCGCTTTAAATAGTGAAATCAATGTAACAATAATAAATATTTTAGGAAAAGAAGTCATCAATTCGAAAGTAAGTAATAATTCTGTAAATATTACTGGTTTAACTCCAGGTATGTACATTGTAAAAATTACTGAAGAAGGAATGACGTCAACTAAAAAATTAATTATTGAATAATTAATTTTAAAACATATTCAAGAAAGCACCAATTAATATTGGTGCTTTTTTTATGTCTAAAACTAGAAAAGATACTTGCAACTAATATTCTTTTTCTACTTTTGCAATATGATTTCACAAGAAGATATTTTTGCTATTTCCTCTAAAAAAGAATTTGAAAAAATTACTTTAAAAGTTTTTCGTCATCAATACGAAAACAACAAAGTGTATGAAGCTTTTTGTAATCATTTAGGCAAAAGTCCAAGTAATGTTAAACAAATAAATACGATTCCATTTTTACCTATACAATTTTTTAAATCGGAAACAATAGTCTCTAATTTTGAACAAGCTCAAGCGATTTTTACCAGTAGCGGCACAACAGGTACACAAACAAGCCAACATTTTGTTACAGATGTTTCGGTATACGAGAACAGCTATTCCATTGCTTTCGCTCAATTTTATGGGAATATTCAAGAGTATTGTGTTTTAGCTTTACTTCCATCTTATTTAGAAAGAGAAGGTTCTTCGTTGATTTATATGGTTACTGATTTGATTTCAAAAAGTAATCATAAAGACAGCGGATTTTATCTAAATAATCTGGAACAACTTGCCAATAAAATTATCGAACTTGAAAATGAAGGCCAGAATATTCTTTTGATAGGGGTTACTTATGCATTATTAGACTTAATTGAATACAAAAAATTCAATCTAACTAATACCATCGTAATGGAAACTGGCGGTATGAAAGGCAAACGAAAAGAAATCATTCGAGAAGAATTGCACCAAACGCTTTGCGAAGGATTTGGAGTAAACACCATACATTCGGAATACGGAATGACCGAACTTTTATCGCAAGCCTACTCGTTAGGAAACGGTGTTTTTGAATGTCCGCTATGGATGGATGTATTAATTAGAGATGCAGAAGACGCTTTACAATATGTTGAGAATGGAAAAACCGGCGGCATCAATGTGATTGATTTAGCGAATATTAATTCCTGTTCATTTATCGCTACGCAAGATTTAGGAAAAAAACACCACAATATGACTTTTGAAGTATTAGGAAGATTTGACAATTCTGACATAAGAGGTTGTAATTTAATGGTTTATTAAAAAATAAAATGATTTTAACAGACACACACACCCATTTATATTCTGAAGAATTTTCTGAAGACAGAGAAAAAATGATTCAAAGTGCTATTGATTCTGGCGTTTCTAGACTATTTGTACCTTCTATAGATAGTAGTTATACTCAGAAAATGTATGCTTTAGAAGCACAATATCCAGAAAATGTATTTTTAATGATGGGGCTACATCCCTGTTATGTAAAAGAAAATTACGAAGAGGAATTGGCGCACGTTATTTCCGAATTAGCCAATAGAAAATTTGCAGCAATTGGCGAAATTGGCATTGATTTATTCTGGGACAAAACGTTTTTAAAACAACAGCAAGACGTTTTTGTAAAGCAAATTCAACTCGCTAAACAATATAAACTACCTATAAATATTCATTGTAGAGAAGCTTTTAACGAAGTTTTTGAAATTTTAGAACAAGAAAAATCAGCAGAATTATGGGGAATTTTTCATTGTTTTACTGGAGATTTCAATCAAGCAAAACAAGCGATTGATTGTGGTATGAAATTAGGAATTGGTGGCGTGGCCACTTTTAAAAATGGAAAAATTGATCAGTTTTTAAATGAAATTGACCTGAAACATATTGTTTTAGAAACCGACGCACCTTATTTAGCTCCCGTACCATATAGAGGGAAACGCAATGAAAGTAGTTATATTAAATTAATTGCAGAAAAATTATCTGAAATTTATCAGTTGCCAGTGGAAGATATCGCGGCAATTACCACACAAAACAGCAAAGATATCTTCGGATTTTAAAATTTGTTAATGTATAATTCCTATTTTTTTCGTTTTTTTGTAGATATAAAATAAAGTATGTCGAAATTTGATAAAATACGTCCCTTTTATGATGCAGAAGTAAACGATGCTATTCGTGCTTCTATAAATCATCCTATGATGAAAGCATTGGTGGATTTTGCGTATCCAAATACGGAAGAATCCGTTTGGAAAGAACAATTGCTTCGTACACATTCTATTAGAGATTTTCAAATTAATTTTGCGTACCACGCTATAAAAAAAATATTAGAAAAAAGTTCTGACGGACTTACTACATCTGGCTTTGAAAAATTAGAACCAAATACCGCTTATTTCTTCATTTCAAATCATAGAGATATAATTTTAGACACCTCATTATTAAATGTATGTTTACACGAATATGGTTTAGTAATGACGGCATCTGCCATTGGAGATAATTTAGTTAAAAAAGATTTTTTACTAATGCTTTCCAAACTAAATAGAAATTTTTTAGTCCAAAGAAATCTTTCACCAAGAGAGTTATTAGAAAGTTCTAAATTACTATCAGAATATATGTATCGATTGGTATCAAAAGAAAATCGTTCCGTATGGATAGCACAGCGAGAAGGAAGAACAAAGGATGGAAATGATGCTACACATTCTGGGGTTTTAAAAATGATAGCCATGGCTTCCGATGAAAAAAACAATATGGATTTCTTTAAGAAAATTAAAATTGTTCCAGTTTCAATTTCTTACGAATACGATCCAACGGATGCACTAAAAATTCCGCAATTAATGGCAGAAGCGAATGACGAAATTTATACAAAAGAAAAAAACGAAGATTTCATTACGCTATTAAGTGGAATTATTGGGCAGAAAAAACGTATTCATATTCATGTTGGTGATATTTTAGATCATGAATTAGACTTAATTTCTGAAGAAACAACAAATGCAAACAAACAAATGTTTGCTGTAGCACAAGTTATTGACGATTCTATTTTGCAGTCTTACAAAATTTGGCCTACTAATTATATTGCTTATGACCTACTTCATCAAACCAGCACTTATTCTGATTGTTATACCGAAAAAGAAAAACAGCTTTTTGAACGTAGATTAGAATTGAGAATAAATGCAGATGACATTAAAATGAAAGAAAGTTTCTTAGCTATGTATGCCAATCCAGTGATTAATAAACTAAAATACCAATAAATTGAAAGCAAATCAAAAGCCAACTATTTTATTAATTTATACCGGCGGAACTATTGGCATGATTAAAGATGCCGATACTGGAGCGCTAAAGGCTTTTAATTTCAAAAAACTAATAAAAGGCATTCCCGAACTTAAATTGTTAGAGTGCAATATTGAAACCGTTTCATTTGAAAAACCAATTGATTCGTCAAATATGCAAATTTCTGATTGGCAAAAAACAGCGGCAATTATTGAAGAAAACTATGCGGATTTTGATGGTTTTGTAGTGCTACATGGATCTGATACGATGTCTTATAGTGCTTCCGCATTAAGTTTTATGTTCGAAAACTTAAACAAACCAATTGTGTTTACGGGTTCTCAATTACCCATTGGCGATTTACGTACAGATGCAAAAGAAAACTTAATTACCGCCATTCAAATTGCTTCTTTGCAAGAAAAAGGAAAACCAGTTATTCAAGAAGTTTCGCTTTATTTTGAATATAAATTGTACAGAGGAAACCGAACTACAAAAATAAGTGCTGAACATTTTAATGCGTTTACATCGCCAAATTTTCCTGAGCTTGTAGAGTCAGGCGTGCATTTGAATGTAAATAATGAAGTACTTCTAAAAGAAAAAATTTCTAAAAAATTAAAAGTTAATACCCACTTTGATGACAATGTTTTAATTTTAAAATTGTTTCCAGGTATAAATAAAAGTATTTTACACGCTATTTTACACACACCAAATTTAAAAGGGGTTGTTTTAGAAACCTATGGATCTGGAAATGCACCAATGGAAGATTGGTTTATTAATGAAATAGAAAATGCTATACAACGTGGCTTACACATTATTAATGTAACACAATGTAGCGGCGGTAGCGTTTTAATGGGTGCCTATGAAACCAGTACAAGATTAAAAGAAATTGGTTTAATTTCCGGAAAAAATATAACAACTGAAGCAGCAATCACAAAATTAATGTATTTGTTGGGCCAAAACGTGGCTAACTCGGTTTTTAAGACTATTTTTGAAACATCTTTACGAGGCGAAATGAATGATTAAAACTAGAGAGGTGGCCGAGTGGCTGAAGGCGCACGCTTGGAAAGCGTGTATATGGCAACATATCGAGGGTTCGAATCCCTTCCTCTCTGCAAAACAGTGTGGTTTTAGACAATTAAAAAACAATAATTATTACACATGAGAATATTATTTTTTTTATGGATTCCCTTTTTTTGTTTCTCGCAAGAAATAAAACCAATTGAAATGGATTCACTTTACAGAGAAGACCAATTTTACGCCTCATTAAGTTATAATTTAATACAAAATCGTCCGGATGGATTTAAGCAGTTTTCTTTTTCACCTGGAATAACTTTTGGAATTTTAAGAGATTTTCCTATTTCAAAAAACAGACATTGGGCTATCGCACCAGGAATTGGCTACTCATACAATAATATTAAACAATTTATAAATTCTGAAGAAATTGTTGGCGCTACAGAAAACACCACTTCTGAAAATATTAGAACCATAATTACTACTCATAGCATTGATTTCCCATTAGAAATTAGATGGCGAAATTCCACCCAAAATAGTCATAGCTTTTGGAGAATTTATACCGGATTAAAAACAAGTTATGTATTTAATTCAAAATTAAAATTAGAGTCAACAACAGAAAGTACTAAAGAATCTATTTCAGACGAAATAAATCGTTGGCAATATGGCGCTTATATTTCTGTTGGATTTAATACTTGGAACCCATATATTTATTATGGTTTAAATCCAATCTTTAAAGAAGGCTCCAAAATGAGTAATTTTAATGTTGGTTTTATCTTTTATATATTATAAAACCAAATAAAGAGTTGAGGTAAGCCCCCAAGTAGCATTCCTGCAATCAACTCTATTGGTGTATGAGCTTTCATATATAATCTTGACGAGGCTACAAATCCCATACAAAGTATTAAAAGCGCTACAGTATTAAGTGCGGCTATTTCTAAATAACTCGTAAACATTAATACAAAAACTGCTAATGAAGTGCAACCTATCATATGCAAACTAGCTTTAAATCGAAATAGTACAGAAATAAAGACTAAAAAAGCACTAATAAAACCAGCTTGAAAAAACTTAAATAATTCTGGAAAATGGGTTTCTAAAACTGTAAATCTTAATAGCAAATATAACAGTACCAATTGAATAAAAATGGGCAATCTTCTTTCTTCAAGAGTAGCTTCTGTAAATGATTTTATTTTTTTTAAAATTTTTAATAACGAATAAAAACTAATAGGTAAAAGTATCGTAAGAATAAAAATTTGAATGCAAGTCAAGTACATTTCTGCCAAATAATTGCTGTTATTTGTGAGAAAGAAATATAAAATTGCCCCATACATAGAAATAAAAATGGGATGAAAAATATATGAAAATGGTTTTAAAAGATATTTTATAAACAATTGAAGTTGTTTTGAAAGTTTAAAAAAATTACATTTTTTTTCTCAATCTTGCTACCGGAATATCTAATTGTTCTCGGTATTTAGCAATAGTTCTTCTGGCTATAGGAAATCCTTTTTCTTTAAGAATTGCTGCTAAATCTTCATCAGGCAAGGGTTTGCTTTTATCTTCTTCTGCAATAACACGTTCTAAAATATTTTTGATTTCTATGGTAGACACATCTTCTCCTTGATCGTTTTTCATCGCTTCAGAGAAAAATTCTTTAATTAGTTTTGTTCCGTAAGGCGTGTCAACATATTTGCTATTTGCTACACGTGAAATGGTAGAAATATCTAAACCAATCATATCCGCAATATCTTTTAAAATCATTGGTTTTAGCTTAGATTCTTCACCATCTAAGAAGTATTCTTGTTGGAAATACATAATCGCATTCATCGTAACAAAAAGTGTTTCCTGACGTTGTTTTATCGCATCAATAAACCATTTAGCAGAATCTAATTTTTGTTTGATAAACTGTACCGCATCTTTCTGTGAATTAGATTTTTCGCTGGAAACTTTATACGTTTGAAGCATTTCTTGATAGTCTTTAGACACGTGCAATTCTGGTGCGTTTCTTCCGTTCAAAAGCAATTCTAATTCGCCATCAACAATACGAATGGTGAAATCAGGAACTACGTGTTCAATAATTCTACTATTGCTATCATAACTGCCTCCAGGTTTCGGATTTAATTTTTCAATTTCTTCAATCGCTTTTTTTAATTGGTCTTTAGAGCAATCGAATTTTTGCAGTAATTTATCATAATGCTTTTTAGTAAACGCATCAAATTGTTTATCAATTAAAGCTATGGCTAAATTAACCGATTCAGTAGGTGTTTTGTGTTTTAATTGAATCAATAAACATTCTTGTAAATCTCTTGCGCCAACTCCTGATGGTTCTAACTGTTGCACAATATGCAATACTTTTTCAACGGATTTCTCATCGGTATACACCCCTTGCGTAAACGCCATGTCATCTACAATATCCTGAATGGTTCTTCTGATATAACCAGAATCTTCAATGCTTCCTACTAAAAACTCAGCAATTTCTCTATCATTCTCTGAAAGAATAAACGTATTTAACTGATTAATTAGATCTTGATGAAAACTAATTTGTGCAGCCATAGGCAACGTTCGGTCTTCATCGTCATCGCTATAATTATTGCTTTGATATTTATAATCAGGCGTATCGTCATTGCTTAAATATTCGTCAATATTAATATCGCCAGTATCTATTTGGTCGTTATCGTAATCATCATAAGTGTCTTCGTCATTTGAAGTATCATTATAATCCTCTAACGATTCGTTATTGTCGTTTAAACTTCCTTCTAAAGCTGGATTTTCAACCATTTCTTCTTGCAAACGTTGCTCAAAAGCTTGCGTAGGCAATTGAATTAACTTCATCAACTGAATTTGTTGTGGCGATAATTTTTGCGATAATTTGAAATTTAAACTGTGTTTAAGCATATTGTCCTTTTGGCTTATGTGTTTAATCGTTTATAAGTTTAAAAGGCATTGTGTATAAACCTTCTAAACTTATAAACTTTTTAAACTTCTAAACTATTTTTTAAAACTCTGCGTTATCTGGTGTTCTTGGGAAAGGAATTACGTCGCGAATGTTAGTCATACCCGTTACAAACAACACCAATCTTTCAAAACCTAATCCAAAACCTGAATGCACCGCTGAACCGAATCTACGAGTATCTAAATACCACCATAATTCTTCTTCATCAATACCTAACGCTTTCATTTTTTCGATTAAAACGTCCAAACGTTCTTCACGTTGTGAACCTCCAACAATTTCTCCAATGCCTGGGAATAAAATATCCATAGCTCGTACGGTTTCTTTTCCTGGTTCAGTTCCATCATTTAATCGCATATAAAATGCTTTAATTTTAGCTGGATAATCAAATAAAATTACAGGACATTTGAAATGTTTTTCTACTAAGAAACGTTCGTGTTCTGATTGTAAATCAGCACCCCACTCGTCAATTAAATATTGGAATTTTTTATTTTTATTTGGTTTCGAATTTTTAAGAATATCAATAGCTTCAGTATACGAAACACGTTTGAAATTATTTTCTAAAACGAAATTTAATTTTTCTAACAAAGCCATTTCGCTACGTTCCGCTTGTGGTTTGTTTTTTTCTTCTTCTAATAAACGATTTTCTAAAAACTTTAAATCTTCAGGACATTTATCTAACGTATATTTAATTACATTTTGAATAAAATCTTCCGCTAAATCCATATTCGCAGCCAAATCATTGAAAGCCACTTCTGGTTCAATCATCCAAAATTCAGCTAAGTGACGTGATGTATTAGAATTTTCCGCACGAAATGTAGGTCCGAAAGTATACACTTGACCTAAAGACATCGCATACGTTTCTGCTTCTAATTGCCCAGATACGGTAAGATTCGTTTGTTTTCCGAAAAAGTCTTCTTTATAATTTACTTTTCCATCTTCAGTTCTCGGCGTATTATCAAAAGGCAAAGCAGATACTTGAAACATTTCTCCAGCACCTTCAGCATCAGAACCTGTAATAATTGGTGTATTTACATACACAAATCCTTTTTCTTGAAAATATTTGTGCACCGCGAAAGACAACGTTGAGCGCACACGCATAATCGCTCCAAACATATTGGTTCGGGTACGCAAGTGTGCATTTTCTCTTAAAAAGTCTAAACTTGGTTTATTTTTAGGTTGTATTGGAAATTTTTCCGCATCTGAATCGCCTAAAATTTCAAGTTTTGCTACTTGAATTTCAACTTTTTGTCCAGCACCTTGACTTTCCACCAATGTTCCAGTCACAGAAATAGCCGCACCAGTAGTAATGCGTTTTAGCGTTTCTTCAGGTGTGTTTTCAAAATCAACCACACACTGAATATTATTAAGTGTTGAACCGTCATTTAGCGCAATAAATTGATTGTTTCTAAATGTTCTTACCCAACCTTTTGCGTTGACTTCTTGTAACGTTTTTGTATTTTCTAATAAATCTATAATTCTGATGTGCTTCATAATCTCCAAATGTTCATTTAAAATGCAAATATAGGGCGAATTTTTGAGTTTTAGAAATGCGAATTTGTAGTTTAATTTTCAATTAAAATTAGTCAATATTTTATATATTTGTATCTAAATAAATATTAAAATTATGGATATCGCAACAAGAAAATATAATTTTATACAAGAAGTTTTTTCAATAGAGAATGAAACATTTGAAAAATTAGAAAAAATTTTAAAAAAAGAAAAAGCTGGTAAAACCAATATCCCTTTGGAACATAAAATCGAATTAGAAAAACGTTTAGATGCTTATAAAAAAGACCCTGATAACGTTTTAAGTTGGTCAGATGTAAAGGAAAAATGGTAATGAAATATGCATTAAAATTACTACCAATCGTTTATAAAGATTTGCAAAAAGCAAAAAAAATGGTACACCACAATTAATGCAGATTTAGGAGAAGATTTTAAAAGCAAAATAAATCAGGAATTCGAATATATAAATCAATATCCAAAGCATTATCAAAAAAAGCATATGGACATTAGACAAGGATTTGTTTCCCGATTTCCATATACCATTTACTACATAATTGAAGAAAACAAAAAAACGATTTTAATAATCGGTGTTTTAGCGCAAAAACAAAGTTTTGAAAAAATTTCCAAAAGAATGTAAACCGCTTTATAAAAGCGGTTTTTTATTTCAATTTTTCACTAATTTTACAAAATGATATTAGTTACAGGCGGAACAGGTTTAGTTGGTTTTCATTTATTATTGCAACTTTCTCAAGAAGAGAATGCCATTCGTGCAATATATAGATCGGAGAAAAAACTTCTGCACGTTAAAAATTTATTTAAAAAAGCTGACAAACTTCCTCAATTTGAAAAAATTGATTGGGTTAATGCCAATATTTTAGATATTCCTGCTCTTGAAACTACTTTTACTAACGTTTCTTATGTATATCATTGTGCGGCGCTGGTTTCTTTTCATCCGAAAGACGAAGAAAAACTTTATCAAAACAATATTGTTGGAACCGCAAATGTGGTGAATTGTTGTTTGTCTTCTAATGTAAAAAAATTGTGCTATGTAAGTTCAATTTCAGCTTTAGGAAACGGAACGGAACATAATTTAATAATAAACGAAGAAACGGAAAGAAACAATGAAGTTGTAAGAAGCGATTATTCTATTTCAAAATTTGGGGCAGAAATGGAAGTTTGGCGTTGTTTTCAAGAAGGATTAGAGGTTGTTATTGTCAATCCAGGTGTAATTTTCGGGAACGGATTTCCAAAAGAAGGCAGTAGTTTATTTATTCAAAATATAAAAAACGGACAATTATTTTATTCGCAAGGTAAACTTGGAATTGTAGCTGTGGAAGATGTGGTAAAAGCGATGACGACTTTAATGAAAAGCACCATTTCTGGAGAACGATTTGTTTTAGTTGCCGAAGATGTAACCTACAAAGAATTGTTTGATACTATTGCAGATTGTTTGGCTTCGAGAACCTCAGCAAACAAAGTAAAAAAACCAAAATTTGAAATAAAAAAGTGGCAATTGCAAATTATTCGAATCTTTGAGTTTATTTTCACAACCCTGTTTTTCAAAAAACGAATGCTTACAAAAGCAACAATAAAAGCTTTATATAATTTAGAAATTCACGATACGAATAAAATTAAAACCGAAATTGATTTTGAGTTTTTAGATATGAAGTTATATTTAAAATCGTTGATAGAGAAAATGAAATAAAAAATCCAAATTCCTTTTATAAACTTGGAATTTGGATTTTTAAATATTGAAAGATATTTATAATTATACTTTCATAATTTCAGCTTCTTTAGCTACAAAAATTTCATCAATTTTCTTAATAAAAGCATCCGTTAATTTTTGAACGGAATCTTCCGCAACTTTACAAATATCTTCAGATGTTCCGTCTTTTTCTTCTTTTTTGATGTCGCTATTGGCGTCTTTTCTGGCATTTCTGATACCTACTTTAGCATCTTCTGCTTCTGCTTTGGCTTGTTTTACCAATTCGCGTCTTCTATCTTCTGTTAAAGCGGGAATACTAATAATAATATTATCCCCATTATTCATAGGGTTCAACCCTAAATTAGCTATCATAATCGCTTTTTCAATAGGTTGCAACATTGCTTTTTCCCAAGGTGTTACGGTTAAAGTTCTAGCATCTGCAGCTACAACATTTGCTACTTGAGCCAATGCCGTTTGTGCCCCATAATAATCTACAAAAACACTTCCTAACATTTGCGGAGAAGCTTTTCCTGCTCTAATGTTTAAAAATTCTTTTTCTAAATGTGCAACAGATCCATTCATAGATTCTTTTGCGCTATCAATAATAAAGTTAATTTCTTCTGTCATTTTTTATGATTTTTAGTTGGTTAGATTAAAGATTGTTAGACTAAAATGTTTTCTAATTTTTCAAAAAAGTCTAAAATTCTAATAATCTAATTATATTGTCACTGTTGTTCCTACTGTTTCTCCGTTACAAATTTTAAGTAAATTGCCTTTTTTGTTCATGTCAAAAACAATAATTGGCAATTTATTTTCTTGACTTAATGTAAAAGCTGTCGTATCCATTACATTTAATCCTTTGGCTAATACATCATCAAAAGTAATAGTATCATATTTTACTGCGCTTGGATCTTTTTCTGGATCAGCTGTATACACACCATCCACTCGAGTTCCTTTTAAAATTACATCGCAATTTACTTCAATTCCTCTTAAAACGGCAGCTGTATCA
Source organism: uncultured Flavobacterium sp. (assembly GCA_964593435.1). Lineage (GTDB taxonomy): Bacteria > Bacteroidota > Bacteroidia > Flavobacteriales > Flavobacteriaceae > Flavobacterium. The sequence continues at coordinate 46,476 of CAZQGY010000001.1, forward strand.
GTCGTAAAATAAGGATTTCCTGTTCCGGCACCAAAAATTACAATTCTACCTTTTTCAAGGTGTCTTGTTGCTCTTCTCTTAATATAGGGTTCTGCAATGGCTTCAATTTTTAATGCGGTTTGTAAACGTGTTGGCATTCCAGCATCTTCTAACGCGCCTTGTAATGCCATTCCGTTAATTACAGTGGCTAACATGCCCATATAATCACCTTGCACTCTATCCATACCGTTACTTGCACCTGCTACACCTCTAAAAATATTTCCACCACCAATAACAATGGCAATTTCCACACCTTGGTCGTGAATTTGCTTGATTTCTGAAGCATAATCTGCTAAAGTTTTCGGATCAATTCCGTACTGTCTTTCGCCCATTAAGGCTTCTCCGCTTAATTTAAGAAGGATTCTTTTGTAACTCATGGTGTTGTTTTTAGTGCTGCAAATATAATTATAATCTGCAATCAAAAAAACAATTTAATTTAGAAACTCCAATTCTGTGTAACATATAATACACAATTGCTCATAATTTATTTTTAAATTTGTAAAAACAATTCATCCACTATGAAATCTATCATCCAATCTGCTTTACTAAATAGTCATTCTTATACTGAATATAGAAATATTGTTTCGAAATTAATTAGCGAAGGAAAATCGACTGGAAAGGAACAAAGTGCCGATTTATTACACTATTCGGAATTGAACGAAGTGCGAATGAAACGGTTAGAAAAAACACTAAAATTAGACTTAGAAGTAGAAAAAGCGCTACAAAATTTGAAATCTAAACAAACTTGGTTAGTCATTTCAGAAGGTTGGTGTGGCGATGCGGCTCAGATTTTACCAATTATCAAATTAATGTCTGAAGCTTCTAAAAATATAGATTTGAAATTAGTTTTTCGTGATGAAAATGAAGAATTAATCAATCTGTTTTTAACTAATGGGGCAAAATCCATTCCAAAATTGATGATTTTAGATCAAAACTCGAATGTAATCTATCATTGGGGACCAAGACCAGAAGGCGCAAAAAACCTAATTATAGAATATAAAGCAAAAAATGGAATTGTGGATGAAGCTGCAAAAATAGCTTTGCAAAAATGGTATTTAGACGATAAAGGAATTTCTACAATAAAGGAGATTGTTGCAATCCTTCAATAAAAGTTTCCGGTTCCGTAGCATTTTCTACTGAATAATCACCGATTTTTGTTCTACGAAGCGCCGTTAAATGACCTCCTGAATGCAAAGCCAACCCAAAATCGTAAGCGATGGAGCGAATGTACGTTCCTTTGCTGCAAACAATTCTGAAATCTATTTCGGGTAATGCTATCTTGGTAATTTTAAATTCAGAAACCATTACTTTTCTGGTTTTTATTTCCACTTCAATACCAGCACGAGCGGATTCGTACAACCTTTTTCCGTCTTTTTTTATGGCTGAAAAAACAGGTGGCTTTTGGTCTATTTCACCAATAAATTGCGGTAAAGTTTCGTAAATTAAAGCTTCTGTAATATGTTCTGTTGGAAAAGTGGCGTTAATTTCTGTTTCTAAATCGTAGGATGGCGTTGTGGCGCCAACCGTAATAGTTCCAGTATATTCTTTAGCTTGACCTTGTAATTCTTCTATTCTTTTTGTAAATTTTCCAGTACAAATTAGCAATAAACCAGAAGCCAATGGATCTAATGTTCCGGCGTGACCAATTTTGAATTTTTTAGGTAATTTTAATTCCTTAATTAATCCAAATTTTAATTTATTTACAGCTTGAAAAGACGACCATTTTAGTGGTTTATCAATTAGTAAAATTTGTCCTTCTTGGTAGTCTTCTGCTTTCATTATTTGTAAAAATTAAAGTACGCTAACAACAGAATTCCTGCAATAATTCTGTACCAACCCCAAGGTTTAAATCCGTATTTTTTAATGATTTCAATGAAAAACTTAATAGCTAAAACCGCTACCACAAACGCAACTAAATTTCCAATTATAAACATTTTAGTATTGTCTTCTGTTTTCAAAATTAATTCGAAACCTTTTAAACCACTTTTATCATACGTTTTCAAAAACACCGAATAACAAGTAACCGCTAACATTGTTGGCACGGCTAAAAAGAATGAAAATTCCGCAGCCGCTTGTCGACTTAGCCCTTGTTGCATCCCTCCAATGATACTTGCCGCGCTTCTACTTGTGCCAGGCATCATTGCTAAACATTGCCAAAAACCAATAGTAACTGCTTTCTTTATAGTGATGTCTTCTTCTTGATGGATGGTAGGGTTTTTGAAAAATCTATCTACGAATAGTAAAATTATTCCTCCGATAATTAATACAATCGCAATAGGTGTAGGATGTTCTAAAACAGCTTCGATTTTATCATCAAACAATTTTCCTAAAATTAAAGCAGGAACAACTGCGCAAGCCAATTTAATAAAGAATTGCAACTTCGAAAAATCAAAAAACTTTTTCCAATACAATACAACCACCGCCAAAATGGCTCCAAATTGTATAGAAACTTGAAATAATTTTACAAATTCTTCTTTTTCAATTCCGAAATAAGAACTGGCAAAAATCATATGTCCTGTAGAAGAAACCGGTAAATATTCTGTAATGCCTTCAATAATAGCAATGATAATAGCTTGAAGTAAATCCATTTTTTAGATTTTTAGATTCTTAGATTCTTAGAAAAACAGAATCTTAAAAATATAAATTAATTTTCAGATTTCGACTTCTTTAAAATCGAATAAATTGTAATTCCGAATCCGATTAACACAACCGTAGGTGCTAATCTTATTCTTCTGAAGCTATATACGTCTTCATTAAATACATTTGGATTCTCGTTCGCTCCACCGCTCATCAAAATGAATCCTAAAGCAATAACCACTAATCCGATAATTAATATTTTATAATTGGTAGCACTGAATAAAAATTCGGGCTTTTTTGTGTTTTCTTTCATATAAATTTTATAAAAATGTCACTATTTACTATTCGCTTTTCACTAGACTAATATAAATCGTCCGTTCTTAAATTTAAGAAACGAGTGGTTGCAAAATAGGTACTCAACCAAGTAATAATAATACCAATTAATAATACACCAAAAGCCACGATGGCTATAGAAGCGTAATCTTTTGCAATTCCTAAAGTTGGAAATAAACCATCAATATAAAATGCTAAAAACACCAAACCAATAATAGCTAAAACGGCACCAATTATTCCTAATAAAATACTTGTTTTAATAAAAGGTTTTCTAATAAACGATTTTGTAGCACCAACCATTTGCATCGTTTTTATGGTAAATCGATGTGAGTAAACCGACAAACGAATAGATCCATTAATTAATAACATGGCTACAAAAGTTAGTACCGCACTAATAATTAAAATCCAAAAACTAATTTCAGATACATTTTCGTTAACTAATTCTACTAATTCTTTATCGTAAATAATGTCAGAAATATTTCCATTTCTTTTAAAATTATTTTCTATTTTTTTAATTTCTTCTTTGGTTACATATTCACTTTTTAAATGAATATCAAAAGAATTTTGTAACGGATTAAATCCTAAAAACTCCATAAAATCCTTACCAACTATGTCTGGATTGTTTTTTGCAGCTTCTTCTTTGGTTACAAAATCGTACGATTTGATAAATTTTGAATTTTTCAATTCTGTATCAAAAGCATTTAGAATCGTATCATTCGCTTCGTCTTTAAAATAAACACTCATTGGAATGTTTTCTTTAAAATCGTTCGAAATTTTTTCAGAATTTATCACAAACAAACCTAAAGCTCCTAATAAAAACAGCACTAAAAAAATACTAAAAACTACTGAAAAATAAGAAGAAATTAATCTTCTACGTTGATATTGTTCAAATGATTGTGCCATAAGTTTACTAATTATGGTGTAAAAATAGTAAAGAAATTTTGTTTACATAGAATATAACAACAAAGTTTTAACATTAGTATATAAAAATGTAAATTTGCACCTTGTTTTTCGGTTAAAACCGATAATGTAAATCAGAAAACAAACTATAGAAAACAGAAATGAAATATTTCCACGAAAAAATCGAAGCCAAATGGCAACAATACTGGGCAAAAAACCAAACTTTTGCTGCATCTAATCAATCGGATAAACCTAAATACTATGTATTAGATATGTTTCCGTATCCTTCTGGAGCTGGTTTGCACGTGGGGCATCCGTTAGGTTATATCGCTTCAGATATTGTAGCACGATATAAAAGACATCAAGGTTTTAATGTATTGCATCCGCAAGGGTACGATTCCTTTGGTTTACCTGCTGAACAGTATGCTATTCAAACAGGACAACATCCTGCAGATACGACTCGAATGAATATTGAAGGGGGTGTAGATAAATCAGGAAATGTAATTCAAGGGTACAGAAATCAATTAGACAGAATTGGGTTTTCTTTCGATTGGAGCAGAGAAGTTCGTACGTCAAATCCAGACTATTACAAACATACACAGTGGATTTTTATTCAATTATTCGAATCTTGGTACAATAAAACAACCGATAAAGCGGAAAGCATTTGTACTTTAATGCAAGAATTTGAGAAAAACGGAAATACACAAGTACATGCCGTTTGCGATGATAACATCACTTCGTTTTCTGCAGCCGAATGGAACGCTTTTTCATCGGAACAACAACAAAAAATCTTATTACAATACAGATTAACCTATTTAGCCGAAACCGAAGTGAATTGGTGCGCCGCTTTAGGAACCGTTTTAGCGAATGACGAAATTGTAAACGGGGTTTCAGAACGTGGTGGACATCCAGTTGTTCGTAAAAAAATGACCCAATGGTCTATGCGAATTTCTGCCTATGCAGAACGTTTATTACAAGGTTTAAACGATATTGATTGGAGTGAATCTATCAAAGAATCACAACGTAATTGGATTGGAAAGTCAGTTGGAGCTACAGTTAGGTTTAAAGTTTCAGGTTCCAAGTTTCAAGTTGAAGTGTTTACGACCAGACCTGATACGATTTTCGGAGTTACCTTTATGACATTGGCTCCCGAACACGAATTGGTAGCACAAATTACCACTCCAGAACAAAAAGCAGCGGTGGAAGCCTATGTAGAAGCCACAGCAAAACGTTCAGAAAGAGAAAGAATGGCCGATGTAAAAACCATTTCAGGTGTTTTCACAGGTGCGTATGCCGAACATCCGTTTACCAAAGAACCTATTCCAGTTTGGATAGGCGATTACGTTTTAGCGGGTTACGGAACAGGTGCCGTTATGGCGGTTCCTTGTGGTGATGAGCGTGATTTTGCTTTCGCACATTTCTTTAAAGGAACACACGGAATGCCGGCTATAAAAAATATTTTCAACCAAGATATTTCAGAAGCCGCTTATGGTGAAAAAGGCGGATTCGAATTGGTAAATTCTGATTTCTTAAACGGATTAGATTATAAAAACGGAACGAAAAAAGCCATCGAAGCTTTAGAAAATATAGGTGCAGGAAATGCTAAAGTAAATTATCGTTTACGTGATGCTGTTTTCTCTCGCCAACGTTATTGGGGTGAACCCTTTCCGGTATATTATGTGAATGGTTTACCACAAATGATTGACAAAAAACACTTGCCCATTGTATTACCAGAAGTAGAAAAGTACTTACCAACTGAAGACGGGCAACCACCTTTAGGAAACGCAACCGTTTGGGCTTGGGATAGCGTGCAATGTGCAGTGGTTAGTAATCAGTTGATTGATAACGTGAATGTTTTTCCTTTAGAATTGAACACTATGCCAGGTTGGGCAGGTTCTTCTTGGTATTGGATGCGTTATATGGATGCGCATAATACAGAAGAGTTTGCGAATCAAGAAGCTTTAAAATATTGGGAAAGCGTAGATTTATACATTGGCGGAAGCGAGCACGCAACTGGACATTTATTATACTCTCGTTTTTGGAATAAATTTTTAAAAGACAGAGGTTATGCACCAACCGAAGAACCATTCAAAAAACTGATCAATCAGGGAATGATTTTGGGAATGAGTGCTTTTGTTTATAGATGGGAATATGGAGTAAATGAAGGAGTACAAAGAAAACCTGTCTTTGTTTCAAAACAGATAATTGAAAAATCAATTAAGAGTGAAACTAAATTAGTTGACTTTAATTTTCAATTTGAAGAGTTGGTTAATAAATTGTCTTCAATACATATTGGTGAAATTATACAATCAAGCAAAACTGAATGGTCTCATTTTACTCCAATCCACGTTGATTTATCTTGTATCAATGATATCACAAATGAATTAGATATTGAAAAATTCAAATCACATCCTTTATATACTGATTATAAAGACGCCGAATTCATTTTAGAAGACGGCAAATACATCGTAGGTAGAGAAGTCGAAAAAATGTCGAAATCAAAATATAATGTGGTTTCACCAGATGATATTTGTGAAGAATACGGAGCTGATACACTGCGTTTATACGAAATGTTTTTAGGGCCTTTAGAACAATCTAAACCATGGAATACAGCTGGAATTACTGGTGTTTCTGGTTTCTTGAAAAAATTATGGCGTTTGTATTTTGATGACAACGGTTCGGTTATTGTAAATGACGAACCAACAGCAGAAATGTACAAATCGTTACATAAAACCATTAAAAAAGTAACTGAAGACATCGAGAATTTCTCCTTCAACACCTCGGTGTCTCAATTCATGATTTGCGTGAACGAATTGCAACAATTAAAATGCAACCATCGAGCGATTTTAGAACCGTTAGCGATTTTAGTTTCACCATATGCACCACATATTGCTGAAGAATTATGGTTGGGATTGAAAGATTTAAAAATTGAAGAATTGAAAGATTACGAGGGGATTTCAACACAACCTTTTCCGAAATTTGAAGAAAAATATTTAGTTGAATCTGAAAAAGAATATCCGGTTTCATTTAATGGAAAAATGCGATTTACGATTAAGTTACCATTAGACTTAACAGCCGCTCAAATTGAAGAAATTGTAATGGCAGATGAAAGAACACAAGCACAATTACAAGGCAGAACTCCGAATAAAGTGATTATTGTTCCAGGAAAAATTATTAATTTGGTGGGATAATAATTAGACAATATGTCAATTGGTCAATGTGCCAATTTTTAAAATCTCAATTTCATAAAAAAAATGAAGTTGGGATTTTTATTTATTGTAACAATATTTGTTTTTATAAAACTAATTAATAAAAATAGAGATGAGAACATTACAAATTTTACTAATTGTATTTTGCTTGAATTTAAATGCTCAACAGAAAGATTTAGATATAGAAAAAGAACATTTTAAGATTTTTATTGGTGCAGGTGCATCGTTCAATAATGGTTTTGAAATTAATTCTTACTTAGCTAAAAATAACATTCAAACAATAAACCCAGTTCATATTAATGCGAATACTGGTTTAGTTTTTTACAACGAAGATGTAGATATAGATTTAGGCTATGAATTATTTGCATCAGGAAACAGTAATGAAAAAACAAAAAATAGATTTATATCGAATGGAATAAAATTGAGGGCTCAATATGTCTTTAAAATAGCAAAAGAGTTAGAAATTGGATCGGGTTTTAATATAAGTTATGCAAAACGTAAATTAGCAATTTACTATACAGATTATAATTTAAACTTTGATAATTTTCAAAATGGAATAAATGGAAATCAAATTACATTAATAAATGAAAAATCATTTATTGGCCCATCATTTTCTTTAAAGATTAAAGAAGTTGGAAGAAGGCACCAACAAACTAAAGTTACTTTTTCTTATGAATTTGATATTAATAACAAACCCTGGGAAAGTAGTTTTCTGAAATTTGAGAATACAATTTTCGAAAAAAACAGAAATCAATTTGTAATTAATGTTACATTTACTTTATAAAAATTTTTAAGATGTCAATCTGTCATTTTTTAAATTTGGCTCACAATTTGATATTTATTTAGTAACTTTAAATTTTTAAAATTAAAAACTATGTTTGATACAGGTTCAATGATAATTGGTGGAGTAATTATGCTTTTTAGCTGGTTGGTTTCAAATAGATTAAAATCAAAATTTGAACATTACTCGAAACTTACCCTAAGAAATGGCATGTCAGGTGCTGAAATTGCAAAAAAAATGCTTGCCGATCATGGTATTCGTGATGTAAAAGTCATTTCTACTTCAGGAAGATTAACAGACCATTACAATCCTGCTGATAAAACAGTAAATTTATCAGAAGCCGTTTACAACCAACGAAATGCTGCTGCTGCTGCTGTAGCTGCGCATGAAGTGGGCCATGCTGTGCAACACGCACAAGCTTACGAATGGCTTACGATGCGTTCTAAACTAGTTCCTGTAGTAGAAATAGCTTCAAATTACATGCAATGGGTATTACTAGCAGGTATTCTTATGATAAACAGATTTCCTTCTTTATTACTAATCGGAATTATACTATTTGCAGCTACTACTATTTTTTCAATAATTACATTACCTGTAGAATATGATGCAAGTAATCGTGCTTTAGCTTGGTTAAAAAACAAAAATATGTTAGGTCAAGAAGAATATGCTGGCGCAGAAGATTCATTAAAATGGGCTGCCAGAACTTATTTAGTTGCCGCATTAGGATCAGTAGCAACCTTATTATATTATATAATGCGTTATATTGGTGCCACTAGAGATTAATTCTAAATCAGCCAAAAAAACATCCAAATTCTCAAATTATTTCGGAATTTGGATTTTTTTATTTAATCATAATAATTATATCCAAAGTAGGGCACATCAAATTCTTTAAAAACTACACCATACTGCTCTAATTCTTTTAAAATTGGGAGATATACTTCTTTAGAAATAGGTAATTGCACGCCCTGTGTTTGTATCTCGCCATTTAATATTTTTAAAGTGGCAATGGCTACGGGTAATCCAACAGTTTTTGCCATAGCAGTGTATATCTGGTCGTCTCCCAAACAAACCATTGTAGAATCAATTTGTTTTTGCTCACCATTTATTTCATAACCTATTTTATGATACATCACAATCATGTCTTTATCTTCTGGTTGTAACGTCCATTTATACGATAGTATTTTTTCTAACATTTGCGCTGGAGTGGCATTTTTTAAACCGGTAACTATCGACTTACTAAATAAATCTAATTCCAAAAGTTTGTCCCAAATTACATCATCTTGATCAATTTTTAATTGATGTCTGAGTTTAATTTCTACCGAATCCGTTGGGTGATATGGCAAAAACAAATTCACAAAATCTCGATTACTCATGTGTTCAGAATCATCAATAATATAGGTATCATCCGTCATTCCTAATTGCACAAATACGTCCCATGCTTTTGAAAAACCTACTCTTCTTATAGTTCCACGATAACAGGTTTCTGCATTTTGTAAACCATAAATTTCTTTATATTTTAAGGAATCTCTGTTAGCATAAGCTTCAAATCGTCCAAAACCTTCTACTTCTAAAAATTCGGTTCTTCTAAATAATTTATGATAGGGAATGTACTTATAAGTGCCTTCTTGTATGAATTTTGCCGCTCCGCCTTGACCCGCTAAAACGACATTTCTTGGATTCCATGTAAATTTATAATTCCACAAATTGGTATCACTTTCAGGAGCCACTAATCCGCCACAAAAAGATTCGAAAAGAATAATTTTTCCCCCTATACTTTTAATTTCGTCCATAATTTTCATGGCACTCATGTGGTCTATTCCTGGATCTAAACCAATTTCGTTCATCAATACAATTTGGTTTTCTTTAGCTTGGGAATCCAAACTTTTCATTTCTTCACTAATGTACGATGCAGTAATCATGCTTTTTTTATAGAAAACACAGTCTTTAGCTACCTCAATATGAAGATGAGCCGGTAGCATTGAAATAACAATATCTGCTTGTTGAATTTCGTGTTTACGTTGTTCGTCATTACAAACATCAAAAGAAATGGCACGAGCATTTTTATGATTACCCGTTTTCTTATTGGCTAATGTTTCGGATAAATCAGCAATTGTAAGTAACAAGTTTTCGGCTTCTGATTTATCTAATAAATATTTTATAAGTGAAGAGGCAGATCGACCTGCTCCTATAATTAATATCTTTCTCATTTTACTATAATATCACACGAAGGTAATGAAATGTTATATTTCTAAAAAATAAAAACTAGAATTTATAAAAAAACTTGATTTGAAGTTTATTATATTTGTGAAGAGATAAAACACAATCCATGGAAAAGAAAATTTTACTTGCAGCATGTACTTTAGGCTTTTTAGCTATTATATTTGGCGCTTTTGGAGCGCATGCCCTAAAAAAAATACTTTCTATTGAACAATTAAATTCTTTTGAAACAGGTGTCAAATATCAAATGTATCATGCCTTGTTTTTATTGTTCATTAGCGCTACACAAATCATTACTTTAAAGGAAAAAACAATTATATTTTATTTGACTTTAACGGGTGTATTATTTTTTTCAGGTTCCATTTATGTATTAACAACTAATGGTCTAACTGGAATTAAATCAAAAATAATTGGGCCTATAACTCCAATAGGAGGTCTACTTCTTATACTATCTTGGGGATATTTATTTTACGCTATTTTGACGAAAAAATAACAGAAAACGCATATTTGTCAAATTATTGTTTAATTTTGCACTTTAAATAAAAGCAACATAACTAATAATTTTATGGATACCTACGCTCAATTTACGAAATCGATTTCGTTAGAAAAATATGGAATCAAAAATGTTACAGAAATCGTATATAACCCCTCATATGATTTACTTTACAACGAAGAATTAAATAACAACCTACAAGGTTATGAAAAAGGAAAATTAACAGAACTTGGTGCTGTTAATGTAATGACAGGTGAATTTACAGGTCGTTCTCCTAAAGATAAATACATTGTAAAAGACGGCACAACAGAAAATACCATTTGGTGGAATTCTGAAAAAGCGGTTAATGACAATAAACCTATTTCAACAGAAACTTGGAAGGCCTTAAAAGAAACGACTGCTTCACAATTATCCGAAAAAAGACTTTTTGTAGTAGATGCATTTTGTGGCGCAAATGAAAATACCCGTTTAAAAGTTCGCTTCATTATGGAAGTGGCATGGCAAGCACATTTTGTAACAAATATGTTTATCAGACCTAACGCAGAAGAATTAGCCAACTTTGGCGAACCAGATTTTGTAGTGATGAATGGCTCTAAAACATCCTTTAAAGATTATGCCGCACACAATTTAAATTCTGAAGTGTATGTTGCGTTTAATTTAACAGAAAAAATCCAATTAATTGGAGGTACTTGGTATGGTGGAGAAATGAAAAAAGGTTTATTCGCCTTGATGAATTACTACTTACCCTTACAAGGAATTTCTTCTATGCACTGTTCTGCTAACAGAGGAAAAGATGGCGATGTTGCTGTTTTCTTCGGACTTTCTGGAACAGGAAAAACAACCTTATCAACCGATCCAAAACGCGAATTAATCGGCGATGATGAACATGGTTGGGACCATGATGGCGTTTTTAATTTTGAAGGAGGTTGCTATGCAAAAACTATTGATCTAAGCGCCGCAAACGAACCTGATATTTTTAAAGCCATAAAAAAAGATGCCTTATTAGAAAATGTTACCGTTGATGCCAATGGCAAAATAGATTTTAAAGATGGTTCAGTAACACAAAATACACGTGTTTCTTACCCAATTTATCATATTGATAATATAGTAAAACCTGTTTCAAAAGCAGGACATGCAAATAAAGTGATTTTCTTAACTGCAGATGCTTTTGGAGTAATCCCTCCGGTTTCAAAACTAACTCCAGAACAAACTAAATATTATTTTTTATCTGGATTTACTGCAAAATTAGCAGGTACTGAAAGAGGAGTAACTGAACCGCAGCCTACATTTTCAGCTTGTTTTGGAAAAGCCTTTTTAACTTTACATCCAACAAAATATGGGGAAGAATTGGTAAAAAAAATGGAAAAACACCAAGCAACTGCATATATGGTAAACACAGGTTGGAATGGAACTGGAAAACGAATTTCTATTAAAGACACGAGAGCTATAATTGACGCTATTTTAGATGGTTCAATTGAAAAAGCAGCTACTACAACTGTACCTGTTTTTAATTTTGTAGTACCTACAGCATTACATGATGTTGATGCTACAATTTTAGATCCAAGAAACACGTATGCAAATCCTAAAGAATGGGATACAAAAGCTGAAGATTTAGCGACTCGTTTTATTAAGAATTTTGCACAATATACAGACAATCAAGAAGGAGCTGCATTAGTACAAGCAGGTCCTAAATTATAATATAAATTACCAAATTAACCTACTTTTGAAAACGTCTTGTAAACAAGACGTTTTTTTGTGCCACAAAAAAAGCGTTCATTTCTGAACGCTTTTTTAATTTATAAATAAAAATACTATTTCCCTTTATTTGCTTCAGCCACATATTTTTCCAAAGCACCTGTCATAGATGGTGTGCCTGGCGCAGGAGCTAAAATATCAACTCGTAATCCGTGATCTAAAGCTTCTTTCTGAGTGGTTGGTCCAAACACAGCAATTCTAGTATTGTTTTGCTCAAAATTTGGAAAATTCTTGAACAAAGATTTTATTCCTGTTGGGCTAAAAAAGGCCAAAACATCATAATAAACATCTTTTAAATCAGATAAGTCACTCATTACTGTTTTGTAGAAAATACCTTGTTTCCAATCTACTTTTAAACCATCAAGTGTTTGTGGAACATCGTGATTTAACTGATCTGTATTTGGTAATAAAAATTTTTCATCTTTATATTTTTTTATGAGAGGCGTTAAATCAGAAAAATCTTTCTGACCCACATATATTTTACGCTTTCTGTACACTACATATTTTTGTAAGTAAAACGCCACCGCTTCAGATTGACAAAAATATTTTAAATCTTCAGGAATTTTATATCTCATTTCTTCAGCAACTCTAAAAAAGTGATCTATAGCATTTTTACTAGTAAATATAATTGCCGTAAAATTATTTAAATCAATTTTTTGCGCTCTTACTTCCTTAGCCGAAACACCCTCAACATGAATAAAAGGTCTAAAATCAATTTTAACCTTAAATTTATTTTGCAAATCGTGATATGGAGAATTGTCCACTTTAGGTTCTGGTTGAGAAACCAAAATCGTTTTTACTTTCAAATTTGACATACCTAACAAATTCCTAATTTTTCGTTACCCAATAATACATGAAATAATACGGTGCTATTTCAAGCGTGCAAAGATACAAAATAAAATAAAACAATTTACTTAATATTGTCTTTTGATATGTTTTTACTAAAAAATAATACGTAAAAATGTTATAAAGTAAAAAAACACTTAATATTATATAAAAAACTTCTTTTATAGGCCAAGAATTATAATACAAAACAATATTAATTGGCAATAATACAAATCCTAAAAAAGCTCTATAATTTACTTTTATAAGATTAAACTGATCAATTAAACTCTCAGAATTTATAGCTGTTCCTATAATTTTTTCTATTAAAAACTTTGATAAAATAAAAACAAATAAAAATGTTACAATTTGAATATAAGTAATATAATTATCAACTTTTGTGTAATTAAAGTAGCTTAACAACAATAAAATAAAAAAGGAAAAAGAAATTAATTGAATAACAAACATAGAAATAGTAAACCAACTTAATAAATTATTAGTGTCTTTATACACTTTATTATATTTGTCAGAATAACCCAGTTTTATAAATTCATTAAATCTAATCGAGAAAATAGTTTTATTAAGGGCAACAACAGCAATTGCCAACACAAATAATACGGTTGCCCAATCTTTGTTGACTATAATTCGTTCTGATAATTGTATGATATTCATGCTACAAAAATAGCAAAAAAAATAACTCAATTAATTATAAAATTATTAAGAAAATAAATATAAAAATAACTTAATTTTGTAACGTAAATAAAATAACATGTCAGCAGGAATAGTAATTATACCTACATATAACGAAATTGAAAATATAGAACGGATTATCCATGCTGTTTTTCAATTGCCTTCAACTTTCCACGTTTTAATTGTGGATGATAATTCCCCAGACGGAACTTTTAATAAAGTATCTGAATTACAAAAACAATATCCGGAAAAATTATTTTTAGAAGTTCGAACAAAAAAATCAGGTTTAGGAACTGCATACGTGCATGGATTTAAATGGGCGCTTTCGCATAACTATCCATTTATTTATGAAATGGATGCTGATTTTTCTCACAATCCAAACGATTTAGAAAAATTATATTTAGCTTGTCAAAATGGCGCTGATGTAGCAGTTGGCTCAAGATACTCCAAAGGTGTGAACGTCGTTAATTGGCCTTTAAACCGAGTTTTAATGTCTTATTTTGCTTCAGTTTATGTAAAATTTATTACTGGTATGCAAATTCATGATGCCACTGCAGGTTTTATATGTTATAAAAGAAATGTTTTAGAAACTATAAATATTGATAAAATTAAATTTGTAGGATATGCATTTCAAATAGAAATGAAATACCGTGCCTTTGTGCACAAATTTAAGATTGAAGAAGTGCCAATTATTTTCACAGACAGAACGTTAGGCGAGTCAAAGATGAGTGGCGCGATTATTCGCGAAGCTGTAATTGGCGTGATTATGTTACGAATTAGAAAAATATTTAACAAACTATAGATGAGTACATTTTTAATTAAAAATGCAAGAATTGTAAATGAAGGGAGCGTCTTTGAAGGAGATGTATTAATTGAGAATGAAATCATCCGTCAAATTGCAGAGAATATTAGTGCAAAATCTTCGGAGTGTATCATTATTGATGCAGAAGGAAGTTTTTTAATCCCTGGTGTAATTGATGATCAAGTTCATTTTAGAGAGCCGGGACTTACACACAAAGGCGACATCGCATCAGAAAGTAAAGCCGCCGTTGCTGGTGGAATTACCTCTTATATTGAACAACCAAATACGGTACCGAATGCAGTAACTCAGGAGCTTTTAGAGGATAAATATCAAATTGCTTCAAAAACATCTCACGCCAACTATTCTTTTATGATGGGGGGCACTAACGATAATTTAGAAGAAATTTTAAAAACCAACCCTAAGAATGTAGCCGGTTTAAAACTGTTTTTAGGTTCATCAACTGGTGATATGTTAGTGGATAGTTCTGCATCGCTAGAAAAAATATTTTCTAATACAAAACTTTTAATAGCCGTTCATAGCGAAGACGAAACCATTGTAAAAAATAATCTTGCGAAATACAAAGAAATCTACGGTGATGACATTCCAGTAGAAAAACACCCAGAAATTAGAAGTGTTGCAGCATGTTACGAATCTACTGTTAGAGTTATTGAATTGGCAAAAAAAACTGGTGCAAGATTGCATGTTTTTCATATTTCAACCGCTAAAGAATTGGACTTATTTACAAATAAAATACCACTTGAAAAAAAGCAAATTACTGCTGAAGTTTGTATTCATCATTTATGGTTTACAGATGCAGATTATGAAACCAAGGGTTCTTTGATAAAATGGAATCCAGCGGTTAAAAGTCAAGAAGATAAGGACGCCCTTTGGAAAGCACTTTTAGATGATAGAATAGATGTAATTGCCACAGACCATGCCCCACACACTTTAGACGAAAAGTCAAATCCATATACCACTTGCCCAAGTGGCGGCCCATTAGTACAACATGCATTAGTCGCTATGATGGAGTCCTACTCTAAAGGAAAAATTTCTATAGAAAAGATTGTTGAAAAAATGTGTCATAATCCAGCTAAAATTTTCAAAATAGAAAATAGAGGTTATATTAAAGAAGGTTATTTTGCCGATTTAGTTTTAGTGAATCCTCACATGCCTTGGAATGTAAAAAAAGAGAATATCATTGCGAAATGTGGCTGGTCGCCATTTGAAGGAATTAATTTTAAATCTAGAGTAACGCATACTTTTGTAAATGGAAAGTTGGCTTACGCCAATGGAAAAGTAAAAGATATTATCGCTGGACAAAGACTAACTTTTGATAGAGAATAAAACAATGAAAAAAATAATTTATTTAACTGTTTTTTTTGGATTATTTGCTTGTAGCAAAAATCCTGTGAAACCACCAACAAAACTTTTGGATGAGCAAACAATGGAAAATATTTTATATGATATTGCCATTTTACAAGCAGCTAAAATAAATGCCCCAGATATTTTACAAGCTAACAAAATTGAAGCTAAAGACTACATTTATAAAAAATACAAAATTGATAGCACTACGTATCATCAAAATAATAGATATTATGCTGCAGAAGTAAACAATTACAAGCACATGCACAAACGAATTTTAGCTAGACTTGAAAAACACCAAAATACTAAAAAATAAAAAACGCCAAATTCAATGAATTTGGCGTTTTTTATATGTTTTAAACGTATTACATTTTCATTAACCAATTTCTTACAGAAACTTCTTTGTCAATGATGTTTTTCAAATCGGCAATAGCTACACGTTCTTGAAGCATTGTGTCTCTATGACGAATAGTTACTGTTTTGTCTTCCACAGTTTGATGATCTACAGTAATACAAAATGGCGTTCCCAGAGCATCTTGTCGTCTGTAACGACGACCAACAGCATCTTTTTCATCGTAAGCCACGTTAAAATCCCATTTTAATTCTTCCATAATTTCTTTGGCAATTTCAGGCAACCCATCTTTTTTAACCAAAGGTAAAACAGCTGCTTTTGTGGGCGCTAAAACAGAAGGCAAACGCAACACTGTTCGGGTTGAACCATCTTCTAATGTTTCTTCTTGTAATGCTTTTGAAAATACCGCTAAAAACATTCTGTCTAATCCAACGGATGTTTCTACTACATAAGGCACATAATTTTTATTTTCTTCCGTATCAAAATACTGTAATTTTTTACCAGAAAATTGCTCATGTGCTTTTAAATCAAAATCTGTACGAGAATGAATTCCTTCTAATTCTTTGAATCCAAATGGAAAATTAAATTCAATATCGGCAGCTGCATTTGCGTAGTGCGCTAATTTTTCGTGGTCGTGAAAACGATAATTTTCAGCACCCAATCCTAATGATTTATGCCAATTTAATCGCGTGGTTTTCCAGTATTCGTACCATTTCATTTCTTCACCTGGTTTTACGAAAAACTGCATTTCCATTTGTTCAAATTCGCGCATTCGGAAAATAAATTGTCTTGCTACTATCTCATTTCTAAAGGCTTTACCGGTTTGTGCAATTCCAAAAGGAATTTTCATTCGACCTGTTTTTTGCACATTTAAAAAGTTTACAAAAATACCTTGAGCCGTTTCTGGTCGTAAATATAAATCCATTGCAGTATCCGCAGAAGCACCTAATTTAGTACCGAACATTAAGTTAAACTGACGTACTTCTGTCCAATTACGAGATCCAGAATCTGGACATGCAATTTCTAATTCTTCAATCAAAAGTTTGACATCGTCTAAATCTCCTGAATCTAAACTTTTTGCCATTCTGGCTAAAATTTCATTCTTTTTTGATAAATATTCTAAAACTCTTGGATTGGTTGAAATAAATTCTTGTTCATTAAAAACTTCACCAAAACGTATTTTTGCTTTTTCAACTTCTTTTTGTGCTTTAATGTTTAATTTTTCGGCATAATCCTCAATTAATACATCAGCACGATATCTTTTTTTAGAGTCTTTGTTGTCAATTAGCGGGTCATTAAATGCATCAACATGCCCTGAAGCTTTCCATGTTGTAGGATGCATTAATATTGCAGCATCTAAACCTACAATATTTTCATGCATTTGCACCATGGATTTCCACCAATATTCTCTAATATTTTTTTTTAGTTCTACACCGTTTTGTGCGTAATCATATACTGCACTTAAACCGTCGTAAATTTCGCTAGAAGGGAAAATAAATCCGTATTCTTTTGCATGCGAAACTACATTCTTAAATAAGTCTTCTTGTTTTGCCATGTTGCAAAAGTAAAAATAGGAAAGGAATTAAAAAAGTAATTTTTTAATTATAATTGAAAATGGTTGAACTAATTTTAGTTGTTCCTGAATATAAGTTTACAATATATCTTCCTTTTACCGTTTTGTTCTTTTCTAAATCCACATAACTGCAAACATCCGTTATTTGTTGCTGGTATTCAAACTTTACTAATTTACTGTATTTTAAAGTGTTATTATTGTTTTCAAAAGTCAATTCTTCCACAGAAACGATTTCGTTTTTTGGATTAACAACTTGTACAAAAAATTCTTTTTCACCAGATGAAATAGATTTATTTTTATCTACCGTAAAACAAACTCTAATTTGTTCAATTGGTTTTACTTTATTTGGTGTTTTATTATCTGTAAGAAATTTAACACCTTTCACTTGTAAGTTAGTTACCTCAAATTTAGCATCTTTTAAAGTTATGTTTTCAGTAATTTTTGGAGCTTTAATTTCTGGTTTAATTAATATTCTAAGTTTTTCAATTTGTTTTAATTTGTCTTTTAACAATTTAATTGAATCTTTAATTTGATCAATTTCTTTGTTTAATTCAGCTAAATTTTTAAATTTAACATTCTTTTTTGGATCTTTTAAATCGGTTACTTTTAAAGATAAATCTTGAAAACTTTCATCAAAATTAGTATATAAATTTGAAACAGAATCATACTTAGATAGAATTTCAGACAACTGATTTTGAGTAATCAAAGTTTCTTGCTTCAAAGTATCTTGTAGTTCTTTGGCAGATTTATTATCTTTATAACTTTTAAATAATACTATCAGTAAAAAAAATGATAATAGAAGTATAGCAATCTTATAGTTATTGTTTCTTTTTGAAGACATTCTTAATATTTTTACTAAAGTAAAACTAATGTTTTAATATGATAAAATTTTTCGACAAAATACATAAAAATCTGTTAAACGTGGTGTTTCCTGCATTTTGTAATGGCTGTTCTAAATTACTTTTAAAAAATGAAAAAATAATTTGCACACAGTGTGTACATAATTTGCCCCTTACCCATCATCATCTTCTAAAAGAAACAGAAATTCATAAAGTTTTTTATGGTTTAGTACCATTTGAATTTGGGGCCTCATTATTATATTTTAGAAAAAAAGGAATTGCACAACATTTAATGCACAATTTAAAATATAAAAACCAACAAGAAATTGGCACTTATTTAGGTAACTATTTTTCGAAAAACGTATTGGATTTACCTGTTTTTAATGAAATAGACTGCATAATTCCTGTACCCTTACATAAAAAACGTCTTCACGAAAGAGGATACAATCAAGTTACTACTTTTTGTGAAGCATTAGAGAAAAACTTAGCTATTCCGATTATTGATGCTGTTTTAATTAAATCCAAAAACTTAAAATCTCAAATTCAAAAATCAAAAGAAAATCGGTTAGAAACAAATAAAAATGTGTTTTCAGTTGAAAACGCCCACAAAATTGAAGGAAAACACATTCTACTTGTAGATGATATTTTTACCACTGGTGCGACTATTGAAGCCTGTGCAAAAGAAATATTAAAAATAAAAAATACCAAAATTAGCATAGTAACTATGGCATATACACAATCATAAAATTTATTTAAATATTATGATGCGAATGAATATAATTGTTACTTTGCAGGATTAAACAGCCACATAATTAATGAAAAAAATCATATTACTTCTTACCATAATTTCTTTTATATGTATCAGTTGCGCTAAAAGAGGGATGATTTCTGGAGGTCCAAAAGACAGCATTGCTCCTGTTATTGTTAAAAGTAGCCCAAAAAATTATGAAACCAATTTTTCCGGAAAAACTATTAAAATTGATTTTAGTGAATACATAAAAGTAAAAGAAATCAACAAACAATTGATTGTATCGCCACCAATGGCAAAAAACCCAACAATTGTTCCACAAGGAAGCGCGAGTAAATTCATCTCAATTACTTTAAATGAGGATTTAAAACCTAATACTACCTATAGTTTTAATTTTGGGCAAAGTATTACAGATTATAACGAAGGCATTCCATATTCGCAATTTAAATACGTGTTTTCAACAGGAGCATTTGTAGATTCTTTAAAGGTTTCAGGAGAAATTATTGATGCATTTGAAAAAGAAACTGATGAATTTGTAACCGTTATGTTGTATGACGCTGAAACATATAATGATTCCTTAGTATACAAAAACAAACCCATTTATATTACTAATACTTTAGAAAAAAACACGAAGTTTACTATTGAAAATATAAAAAAAGGAAACTATTATTTAGTGGCATTAAAAGACAAAAATAACAATTATAATTATCAAGCAAAATCTGAAAAAATTGCCTTTAAGAAAGAAAAAATAAAGATTCCTTCCGATAGTAGTTATACATTGAAATTATTTGCAGAGAAAAAAGAAATCAAAACCTATTCGCCAACAGTTGAAAGCAACAACAAATTGTTTTTAGGATACGAAGGCAATGCCAGTAATGTGAAACTATTTTACAAAAAAAACAATACTGAAACGCCTTTACGATTTGCAAAATCAGCGAATAGAAAATCGGATACTTTACAAGTTTTTATTCCTAAAGAAGCTAAAGATTCCATACAAATACTTGTGAAATCTGAAAACTACTTGAAAAATTATGTAGTAAAATTAAAAAAACTAAAGGAAGCGGATTCATTAAAAGTCACGCTTTTTGCTAATAAAAAACTCCAATTTTACGAAAAACCTAGTTTAGAAACCACAACACCAATTAAAAAAATAAATCCTGAGAAAATATTTCTGAGAAAAAAAGACAGCACTTTAGTATCCTTCACGACAGAAATTAATGATTTTGAGCAATTGATTTCTTTTGATTTTAAACAAGAGGAAAACGAAAAATACGAATTAGAACTTCTTCCTGGAGCCATAGAAGATGAATACGACACAAAGTCTGACAGTTTAAAATTTACATTTGACAAAGGTGCAATAAGTGATTTTGGAAATTTAAAATTGCGATTGAAAAACAGCAATAGATTTCCGTATGTAGTACAAATTTTAAATACTTCTGGAGATATCGTTAGCGAAAAATACTGCACAAAAGAAACTGAATTGTATTTTGAGACCATTCAGCCAAGCAATTATCAAGTAAGATTATTTTACGATGATAACCAAAATAAAATTTGGGATTCTGGCAACTTTAAAACAAAAATTCAACCTGAAGAAATGATATATTTTCCAGGATTAATTGACGTAAGAGCCAATTGGGATGTAGATCAGGAATTGGAAATAAAACTATAACAATAAAAAACGCATTCAGTATTGAATGCGTTTTTTATTAAAATATAATTAATTATTCGGTTAATATATATTCAAAAGATCCTGTAAATTGATGATTTTGATTTGTACCATCATTTGTCGTTATTTGAAAAGTTCCTTTCAATAATTTCGTTACAGAATTATAAGATATTATAGTTATTTTCCCATTTGTAGTAGTAACTGTTTCTGTTATATTATTAATTTTTAACAAGTTAATTTTTCCGAAATAATTATTGGTTTGTTGGCTATTTGAAAACAAATGATCTCCAACTGTAATAAGTGAACTAGGTATAAACAAACTAACTTCAACTCTTTTTTGTTGAATCGGAATCATTCTAGCAACTTCTCCAGAATCATAATAACCAAAAAGTAAATGTGTATAATTACCCTGAGCACCTATCAAGGCACTTGCTGAATTTCCTTCAGTATTTCTTAAGTCTAGTGGTGCTTGACTATCAATGCTTAATTGCATCGGTTTAGCAATAATTGTTGTGTTATCACTCGAATTACCTACAGCTCCTTTATCGTCAGATGAACAAGAAATTAATACTACTGTAAATAATAACATTAAAATTTTTAATTTATTTTTCATAGTAAATTATTTTACACTTGCTTTTAAATATTCTCTATTCATACGAGCGATGTTTTCTAAAGAAATTCCTTTTGGACATTCTACTTCACATGCTCCAGTATTGGTACAATTTCCAAAACCTTCTTCGTCCATTTGACGCACCATATTTAATACTCTTTCTGTAGCTTCTACTTTTCCTTGTGGCAATAAGGCATATTGGGATACTTTTGCGCCAACAAATAGCATAGCCGATCCATTTTTACAAGTCGCTACACAAGCACCACAACCAATACAAGCTGCTGCCATAAACGCTTTATCTGCATCTTGTTTGTTAATTGGTGTTGCGTTGGCATCAATAGTTCTTCCAGAAGTATTTACTGATACGAATCCACCGGCTTGTTGAATTCTGTCAAAAGCACTTCTATCAACCATTAAATCTTTTACAACTGGGAAAGCTTTACTTCTCCATGGTTCAATAAAAATTGTTTCTCCGTCTTTAAATTTACGCATGTGTAATTGACACGTTGTAGTTCCGGTATCTGGACCATGTGCACGACCATTAATATATAACGAACACATTCCGCAAATACCTTCACGACAATCGTGATCAAAAGCAACAGGTTCTTGGTGGTTGTTAATTAATTGCTCATTTAATTGGTCTAACATTTCTAGAAAAGAACTGTCGGTAGAAACATTATCTAATTTATAAGTTTCCATTTTACCTTTTGTACTAGCATTTTTTTGACGCCAGATTTTAAGGTTGATATTTATATTTTTTTTAGCACTCATGATATCTTATTTATAGTTTCTAGCTGCAATTTTGATAAACTCATATTTCAATTCTTCTTTATGAAGTACTGATTTACTTGCATCGCTTCCGTTATATTCCCATGCAGCAACATATGCGAAGTTTTCATCATCACGAAGCGTTTCTCCTTCAGCGTCTTGATATTCTTCACGGAAATGTCCACCACAAGATTCTTTTCGTAATAAAGCATCTTTTGCCATTAACTGTCCTAATTCAATAAAATCAGCCACACGAAGTGCTTTTTCTAATTCTTGATTCAATTCGTTTGCTGCACCAGGAACTCTTACATCTGCATAGAAATCTTCCCTTAATTGTCCAATTTCTTCAATTGCTTCTGTTAATCCTTTTTCGTTTCTAGCCATTCCAACTTTATTCCACATAATTAATCCTAATTTTTTATGGAAATAGTCAACAGATTTTGTCCCGTTATTATTTATTAACTGCTCAATAGACTGACGAACTGCATTTTCTGCATCTACGAATTCTGGTGTTTCAGTAGAAATTTTACCTGTTCTAATTTCGTCTGCTAAATAGTTTGAAACTGTGTAAGGTAATACGAAATACCCATCCGCTAACCCTTGCATTAAAGCAGAAGCTCCTAAACGATTGGCTCCGTGGTCTGAGAAATTCGCTTCACCAGCAACGAAACATCCTGGAATAGATGACATTAAGTTATAATCAACCCAAACACCACCCATGGTGTAATGCACCGCTGGGTAAATTTTCATTGGTGTTTCATATGGATTTTCATCTGTAATTTTTTCATACATCGTGAAAAGGTTACCATACTTAGATTCTACCCATTTTTTACCTAAATCTTGAATTTTTTCATCAGATGGATTATGATCTCCTTGAGTATAGGCGGCTTGTTTTCCTTTTGTAATAATCTCTGAAGCAAAATCTAAATAAACCCCTTCATTCGTATCGTTAGATTCAATTCCGTGTCCTTCATCACAACGCTCTTTTGCTGCACGAGAAGCCACATCACGAGGTACTAAATTTCCGAAAGCAGGATATCTTCTTTCTAAGAAATAATCTCTATCTGATTCCGCAATTTGAGTTGGTTTTAATTTACCCGCTCTAATTGCTTCAGCATCTTCTTTTTTAGCAGGCACCCAAATACGACCTGAATTACGTAATGATTCTGACATTAACGTTAATTTAGCCTGATTGGTTCCATGAACTGGAATACATGTTGGGTGAATTTGTACAAAACAAGGATTCGCAAAATGTGCGCCTTTTTTGTGTACTTTCCAAGAAGCAGTAACGTTACTTCCCATTGCATTAGTAGACAAGAAATATACATTTCCATAACCACCAGATGCAATAATAACAGCATGAGCAGAATGACGTTCTAATTCGCCAGTAATTAAATTACGAGCAATAATTCCACGTGCTTTGCCATCAACTTTTACAATGTCAAGCATTTCGTGACGGTTATACATTTTTACATTCCCTAAACCAATTTGTCTAGATAATGCTGAATACGCTCCTAATAATAATTGTTGACCTGTTTGTCCAGCGGCATAAAAAGTACGTTGTACTTGTGTTCCACCAAACGAACGGTTATCTAATAATCCACCATAATCTCTAGCAAAAGGAACGCCTTGTGCCACACATTGGTCGATAATATTTGAAGATACTTCTGCTAAACGGTGCACGTTTGCTTCACGCGCACGGTAGTCACCACCTTTTATAGTATCATAAAATAATCTGTACGTACTATCACCATCATTCTGATAATTTTTCGCAGCGTTTATTCCTCCTTGAGCAGCAATTGAGTGTGCTCTACGAGGTGAATCTTGAAAGCAAAATGCTTTTACGTTGTAACCCATTTCTCCAAATGAAGCAGCAGCTGAAGCACCTGCTAAACCTGTCCCTACTACGATTACATCGATTTTTGGTCTATTATTTGGGGCCACCAATTTAAGATTGTTCTTATGGTTGGTCCATTTTTCTGAAATATGACCTTGAGGAATTTTAGAATCTAATGCCATATGTTTTTATTTTGTAAAAAAGTGAATGTAAATTGGAATAATTGCAAATAAAATGGCAACTATTACTGAAAATGCTTTTCCGAAAGATTTGATTGCTGGTGTAAATTTTCCATTAACTCCTAAAGATTGGAAGGCACTTTGAAAACCATGCCATAAATGAAAACCTAATGTCATCATAGATAACACATAAAATATAACGAAAAACAATCCTTCGTTTGGAATTACATTAAAAAGCTTGCCTTTACTCTTAAAGAAAGCATACGTTAATTTATGTAAATCTTTAAATCCAACAAATAAAACCTCACCAGTTTTGGCATCTTTAACAATGTTTGATCCTTCTAAAACTAATTTAATAGAATTTCCAACTTGGCTGTTATTTTGATCCACTAAGCTTTTTAATGAACCTCCAGGAGGTAATGGTATAGTTGGTATTTTAGAATCTGGTGTTCCCACTAAAGTAGTTTGAGATTGACCTTGAGGATCCATAATTTTAGTAACTAATGGCATATTAGCATCAAAATGCATTTTTGCCCAAAAATTAATCATGTGAGTGGAGATAAAAACCAAAATAATAGTTCCTAAAACCGCCATATTTCTTGAAGAAAAACTACTGTTTTTAGAAGGATTACTCTTTGCGTAAGCCACTGGACGTGCTTTTTGATTTTGAATAGCTAAATAAATTCCATCAATAGCATGAAAAACAATAGAAATGTAAGTTAAATAAGAAAGTAATTTTACTGCCGGATTAGTAGTCATAAAAAGTGCATACTTATTAAATTGTAATGCAGCCTCAATAGTGTCGCCAGCTAACAATTGTAAGTTTCCCAATAAATGCCCAACTAAAAACAAGCACAAGAACAATCCTGTAAGTGCCATCCAATATTTTTTTGCAATAGATGACTTTAAAAATGCTGATTTTGCCATAATTATAGTTAATGTTAATTTGAATATGATTAATGTAAGCAAAAATAAAGGTTATAAGTAAGACTTACAACCTTTCAAAGTTAATTTATAATCATTTTAAATGAGTTTAACATTTGTTGAATATCAACATATTAAGAATTGGTTTTTTACCCAAATCTTATCTCATTTGATTTTTTTCTGTTATTTCTAAAGATTGCGTCTCCTTCTTTCCGTAATTTTCTAATTCAATTGTATATTTACCCTCTGGTAAATAGTGTTTTTTATTGCCCGATTGTTTTATTTTTATTTTGCTGTCTTTCTTTTCTATTGCCGATTTTGTTTTTTCATCAATACTTAAATCAAACGCAATTTTAAGCATTCCTTTTTCTGCTTTATTTTGACGGTTAAAAACTACAATTCCATCTTTATTTTTTATAGTTAAACCCGTATTTGAAAGTTCTTTTACATAATACCAAATTAAGACATTTGGTACATTTTCAGTTCCCCAAGCAGAACGTTTATTTACCCAATTTTTAGAAAATGGAATGTTTTTAATTGGAAATAAGGCCAGGTCGTTTGACTGTGTTTTTTCATTAATTTGTTGAATGTTCGCTACATTTATCTTATATAATGAACGCCCGTGTGTAGCTACGATTAAATCTTTTTCTCTTTTTTGAATGACCAAATCGTGTACGGCAACATTCGGAATATCGGTTGAAAAATCTTGCCAAGTTATTCCTCTATCAAGAGAAATAAATAAACCAGTATCTGTACCTAAATACAAAATATTTTCGTTTTCAGAATCTTCAAGAATTACATTCGCAGCATTTTGCTTAAAATTCTCCGTTAATAATTTCCAAGTTGTGCCTAAATCTTCCGAAACATAGGCATAAGTAGTGAAATCGTCATTTCTATATCCGTTTAACGTAATATAAATTCTATCGGATTTAAACATTGAAAATCGTACACGAGACACCCATAAATTTTGTGGCAAACTACTTGAAATTTTTATCCAATTTTCGCCACTATCTTTTGTTGCATAAACATTTCCATCATCTGTTCCAATAACTAATTTTCCGAATTTATATTTACTTTCAGCTATGGATGTTATGGTTCCAAAAGGCACATTACCTTCCACTTTTCCGTTAGTTAAATCGGCAGAAATTTTTTCCCAATTTTTACCTTGATTCATCGAACGAAACACATATTGTCCACCAAAATAAACAACATCTTGATTATGAGAAGATAACAAAATAGGCGCTTGCCAATTAAATCTGTAAGGTGCTTCTTTTTTATCTGCTTGTGGAGTAATGTGTTTTCTTTCTCCTGAAATTCTATCTATTTTGGTGTAATTTCCAAATTGATATCCCGTGTAAACCAAATTATTAGTTCTCGTATCAATTTGAACTTGCATTCCGTCTCCACCGCTTAAAAATTCGTAAGGATATTTACCGTCTTGTAACCATTCTACATTATGTTCATAATTATTTGGACCCGCCCAAACCCCGTTGTCTTGCAAACCGCCATACACTTCGTAATTTTCTTTCTCATCTACGTTTACTGTATAAAATTGTCCAACAGCTTGATTGTTGCATTTTATCCAATGTTTTCCGTTATCAAATGTAATATTCACGCCACCATCATTTCCATTTATTAGATGATTTGAATTTTTTGGATTCACCCAACAAACGTGATGATCAGCATGAACATTATCTTTACTGATAGATTCGAAAGATTTTCCTCCATCATTAGAGAATAATAAAGGAACGGCAGAAATATATAAACGATTTTCATTAGATTCATCAACAGTAATATCTGCAAAATAATATCCGTAAGAATAAAAGGCATCATCAATAAATTTGTCATGTGTTTTAGTCCAAGTTTTTCCAGAATCGGTGGTTTTATAAATTTCTGCACCAATTACTTCTACTTCAAACAAGGCCGCATTGGCATCTTTAGGTTTTTCACTTGAAGCATTTGGTCGCAAATTTTGATTGTCTACGATAGCATAAGTACAATTTTCATTGAAAGACGTTAATCCAATTCTACCAATACCAATGTTTGATGGAAAACCCGAATTTGCATTGATTTTTTTCCAAGTCGTCCCAGCATCTTCACTTTTATAAATACCAGAATGGATTCCATTTCCTTTAAAATTATAAGCTTTACGCTCGCGTTCCCAAGACGATGCGAACATAATATTTGGATTGTTTGGTGCAAAACTAATATCTACAATTCCTGTTTCGTCATTAATATATAATGTTTTTGTCCAACTTTTTCCTCCATTTGTAGTTTTAAAAATCCCTCGTTCTTCATTTTTTGAATATAAATGCCCTAAAACACCAATTACAATTTCGTTGTTATCTTTCGGATTAATCCAAATTTTAGAAATATGATGACTATCTGGCAAACCAATGTTAGACCACGTTTTCCCTTTATCTGAAGATTTTAGCACGCCAATTCCTGCATAAGAAGAACGAGAAGAATTTACTTCACCAGTTCCTACCAAAATTAATTCAGAATTCCAATCCACTGCAACACAACCTATATTCTGAGTTGGCGCTGTATCCATTATGGGTTCAAAACTGGTTCCGTTATTGTTAGTGTACCACAAACCTCCAGAAGCATATGCCGCATAAAATTCAGTAGGATTTTGAGGATTGACGGCTAAATCGACTACCCTACCGCTCATTATTGTAGGTCCAATATTCTGAAAAGTAACGGATTTAAAATTATTGTCTTGAGACAACGAAAGGGTTGTATAAAGAAGAGAAATTAAAAATATAACTTTTTTCATTTTTATATAATTTGATTTGCTTCAAAATTAATAGAATTATTTGACAACTATTTGTTTGAAAGTTATTATTTTTGGGAACTTTACTAACATTTTTAAAAAATGAAATATTTACCAATAAATCGAGAACTTTTTATTAAAAATCGTAAAAACTTTATGGCACAAATGAAGCCAAACGGAGTTGCTATTTTTAATTCTAATGATATATATCCTGTTTCTGCAGATAGTACGTTGCCATTTGCACAACATCGAGATATTTTTTACTTATCAGGTGTTGATCAAGAGGAAAGCGTATTAATGTTGTTTCCAGACGCACCATATGAACATTTGAAAGAAGTTTTATTTTTAAAAGAAACCAACGAGCATATTGCCATTTGGGAAGGCGAAAAACTAACTAAAGAACGTGCTTTTGAAGTAGCGGGAATCAAATCGGTATATTGGCTACAAGATTTTCATAAAATACTAAAAGAAGTGATGATGTATGCCGATACGATGTACATAAACACCAATGAACATTATAGAGCGGCAGTAGAAACAGAAACTCGTGAAGACCGTTTTATCAAATGGTGGAAAAACGAATATCCTGCGCATAAAGTAGAAAAATCGAACCCAATTTTACAGCGTTTACGTTCTGTAAAAGACCAAATTGAATTGGATTTAATTCAAAACGCGTGTAATATTACAGAAAAAGGAGTCCGAAGATTATTAAATTTCGTAAAACCTGGTGTAACCGAATATGAAATTGAAGCCGAATTGGCACACGAATTTTTACGGAATCGTTCTAAAGGTTTTGCTTATACTCCAATTATAGCTTCAGGAAATAATGCAAATGTCTTACATTATATAGAAAACAACCAAATTTGTAATGCTGGCGATTTAATTTTATTAGACGTTGGTGCAGAATATGCAAATTATTCTTCCGATTTGACCCGTATGATTCCTGTTTCTGGGAAATTTACTGACCGACAAAAAGCGGTTTACAACGCCGTTTTAAATGTAAAAAACGAAGCTACAAAAATGCTTTTACCTGGAACTTTATGGAAACAATATCACATAGAAGTTGGTAAAATAATGACTTCAGAATTATTAGGTTTGGGCTTAATTACAAAAGCGGATGTACAAAATGAAAATCCAGAATGGCCAGCGTATAAAAAATATTTCATGCACGGAACGTCACACCATTTAGGTTTAGATACGCACGATTATGGTTTACTACATGAACCCATGCAAGCCAATATGGTTTTCACTGTAGAACCAGGAATTTATATTCCTGCAGAAGGTTTTGGAATTCGTTTAGAAGATGATGTAGTTATTCAACCAAAAGGAGAACCTTTCAACTTAATGAAAAACATTCCTATTGAAGCAGATGAAATTGAATCGATAATGAATTCTTAATTTTAGTTTAAGAGTTTAAAAAGGTTATACGTTTAAAAGGCGGTTTACGAAAGTGAGCCGTTTTTTTTAAACACAGATTTCTGAAATCATATTAATTTCTAAAATTTATCGAATCTGTGTTCAAAAAAAACTTTGCGCTCTTTGCGTTTAAATTCTACATTTGTATTTATGAAAACCACCAACTACAAAAACACTAAAATCAGTTATACCGACCAAGGAAAAGGCAATGCGGTTATTTTGTTACATGGATTTTTGGAAAATAGTACGATGTGGAACTATTTAGCGCCTGTTTTAGCTAAAAAAAACCGAGTGATTTGTATTGATTTATTAGGGCACGGGCAAACCGATTGTTTAGGATACATTCATAGTATGGAAGACATGGCGGATGCTGTCCATCATGTTATTTCCGAATTAAAAATCAGAAAAGCGGTTTTTGTTGGGCATTCTATGGGGGGTTATGTTGCTTTAGCTGTTGCGGAATTATATCCAGAATTCATGAAAGGTTTAGTGTTGTTAAATTCGACTTCTCGTGCCGATAGTGCCGAACGTATTTCTAATAGAACCCGAGCTATTAAAGCAGTGAAACAAAATTATGTGGCTGCTGTTAGAATGAGTATTGCCAATTTATTTTCAGAGGAAAACAGAACAAAACTTTCTGAACAAATTGAATGGGTTCGGGAAGAAGCACTTCAAACGCCCTTACAAGGAATTATTGCTGCTCAAGAAGGCATGAAATTAAGAAAAGACCGAGAAGTAATTTTACATTTTGCAACCTATCCAATTTTATTAATTTTAGGAAAAAAAGACCCTGTTTTAAATTATGAAGAAAATGTAGAACAAATTGAAGGCACAAATGTAAAACTAATTTCATTCAATGACGGACATATGAGTCACCTCGAAAACCAAGCGGAATTGGAAAAAGTTATGGCTGGGTTTTTGAAAGGTTAACCGTAAAGCTCACAAAGATTTTGCAAGGCTCGCAAAACTTAAACAAGACATATAAAAAACCTTTGCAATTTTCGTACTTTACTATATATTTTTGTAACAAAAATTATTTTATTACTTCTTTAAAAGAAATCTCAGGATTTAAAATTTCTTGAATTAAAATTACTAATTCTTCTTTAAAATTTTCTAAAAAATTAGTTGTAATTACTGTTTCACCAACTACACCTCTGCCTTTACCAAATGTAAAAGGTAAAAATCCAGCTTTCATATTTTTAAAAGAAAAAATTCCGACTTCCACATTATAATTTTCTTTTAAAGGATTTTCTTGAAACATTAATGCATAACACAATAATTGAATAATTTTATCATTAGCCAAATCGAGTGTTAAACCTTCAAACGTATTTATTTTTAATTTATTCGCTTCAACTTTACCTGTTTTGTAATCAATGATTCGAATAGTATTATTTCGCAACTCAATTCTATCAACTTTTCCTGAAATTTTAACAGAAAATGGTAAATTAGGATGTTCAAATATGGTTTCGTGTGGTTTTTCTAAAGACAATATAAATAATTCATCACCACTTTCTATAGTTTGTTTTTCTTGAATTAAAAAGTTATAAATATTACGTTTGGCCACTTCAAAAGCTATTAAATTTTTACCTTTTTTGATGTCGCCTTCTTTATAAACTTCTTTAAATTTTTCTAATGTAATGGCTTCTATATTTTGAATCATCACATCAATATCTGAAACTTGAATTGGAATGTTTTTACATTCAAAAGGAGCGTACATTTTCTCTAACACTTCATGAATTATAGTTCCTAAAGTATTAGCCGCCACATTTTCTTCTACCTCATCATTTTCACGAACGCCTAAAATTCGTTGGTAATAAAACTGAATAGGGTTTCGCAAATAATTGGTTAATGATGAAGGCGAAAAACCATTAATAGTTGCAATCTCTTCTAATCTACCCAAAATCGGTTGTGTCTTTATTATCTCAATCGGTTGATATATTGTATCGGGTTTAATCGCATTATAAAACACCTTTTTAAAATTATGATTTGGTAAATGTTCAATCTCTAATTGTGTAATAAATCGGCTTTTCTCACCTGCATCAATGCCTTCCGAATGGGTATTATAAAGTAAATAAATATTTTTAGCCCGTTGCAATAAACGATAAAAATGATAGGTAAAGATGGCATCCCGTTCTTTATATGTCGGTAATCCTTTTTCTAATTTTACATCGTATGGAATAAAGGAATTGTTAGATTTTCCGCCAGGCAATTTGCCTTCATTTAGCGAAGTAATGATTACATTTTCGAAATCCAAAACACGACTTTCCAAAATTCCCATAATTTGTAACCCTTTGAGTGGTTCACCTTCAAAAGAAACTTGAGCCTGATCGATAACTTGTTTATAGATAGTGAATAAAATCTCTAAATTTTCAATTTTATTATACGTTTCGAAGTAATTTGTTATTTTTAAAATGACATTATAAATTGAAAACACAAAAGCTTTAGTAACTTTATCTTGCTCGTTATGATTACTTAAATGTGTTTTAATGTAAATCAGAATGGCTTTTAATTTTTCTAAAATTTCATTTACAGATACTTTCCAATCGAAAAACAAATGTTGCACTAATTCATTATTTGATAAATCGTATTTAGAAAATAATTCTCCTAGTCGATTACTGGTAATAAAAGTTAAATTAGAATTTTTTATAATTTTTACAACTTCATTCGCTTGAATACTCGAAACAATTAATGGATTATTTAAAATTTCTAATACTTCTTTATAGTAAAATACACTTTGTTTTTTATTTCTATTTTGAGCATTTAAATGCAGTTGAAATAACTTGTAAATTAATATTTGCGCCGGATTGTTTTTACTTGGATAACCCATAGTAATATTTAAATCTTCTACCTCAACAGGTAAAGCATTTAGAACGGGAAGTAAAATATTTTCTTCACTTAAAACAATTGCCGTATTTTCTAATGATTTGTTTTCAAATACAATTTTTTCTATAATTTTTCCAGCAATTTTTGCCTGACCAATAGACTTTGGCGTACCAATAACTTGAATGTTTTTATCATTTGAAAAAGCATCCGTAATCCAATTAAAAGGATGTGTTTCAAAATGTTTCCAAGAGTTTTTAATTCGACGTAAGAACAAGCCTGCGTCATGAAATTCATCTTTTAAAAAAACAGAATCTATATCCCAAAATACAGAGGCTTTATTATGTTCTAATAAACATTTAATTATTGTTTCTTCAGAAGCATTTAATGCATTAAAACCAGCAAATACAAACGTTTTATCTTCTGATTTTTTTGCAAAAGCCAAACAATTTTCTGATGCTTTTCTGTATAGTAACCCTTGATAACCTACTTTTTTGTTTATTAAATGTTCTGTGAATTTTTGATAATATAAAGGCATTAATTTCCAAAAATCTAAATGGTTTTCAATTAATTTAGATTGGTTATTTACATTTGGCGTCCAATGTTTAATACGCTCAATATCTAATAAATAGGAGAAAATTTCATTCTGATTGATAAGATACTTATCAATTTCATTAAAATCTTGAATTAACGTAACTGCCCAACTTGAAAATTTTTCAAAATCTTGTTGTTTTAATTTTTCGGTATTATCTAAATAAACAATATAAAACTCAAACAAAAGCTCAATATTATCAAGTGTTCTTAACTGAGCAATTTCCTCAATAAGCATTTCAATACTTACTATTTTGGGTGCTAAAAAAGTGTCTGAAGATTGTTTTTTTAATTCTTCTATTAAAAAAATTTTAGCGCGTTTGTTCGGTAAAACAATATTGGTGTAGTGTAACGAAGAAGAGTTATTACTTAATAACTCTTTTGCTAATTTAGATAAAAATGATGCCTCCATGGCAATAAAGATAAAAAAAAGGTCTCAATAAATTGAGACCTTTTTAAAATATTATGAGAGAAAAATTATTTTACTAATTTAACTTCTACTCTTCTGTTTTGAGCTTTTCCAGCTTTAGTTGCGTTTGTTGCAACTGGCTTAGTTTCACCAAAACCTTCAGATGTTAATCTGTCAGCAGCAATACCATTATCAATTAAGAATGATCTTACAGCAGCAGCTCTTGTTTGAGATAAAACCAAATTTGTAGCATCTTTACCATCTGAATCTGTATGTCCTTCTAAGGCAAATTTAGCTGTTGGATATTCTTTTAAAATAGCAACAATTGCTTGTAATACTGGGTATGTTTGTTTTTGGAAAGATGATTTAGCAGTATCAAATAAGATTGTTTTTGCATAATCATTTAACTTTTTCATTGTGTCTTCAGATACTTCTGGACATCCATTATTTGCAACAGTTCCAGCTACAGTTGGACATTTGTCATCTTTATCTAGAACTTTATCTCCATCAGTATCAGGCCATGGGCATCCGCTGTTAGCTTTATCACCTTTTACAGTAGGACATTTATCGTTTTGATCAGCAATTCCATCACCATCGGCATCAGGACAGCCTTTTAAAACAGGTAAACCCGCAACATCGATACAAGCATCATCTTTATCAGCAACAGTATCACCATCTTGATCAGGACATCCATTCATTTCTGGAGAACCTGCTTCTTCTGGACAAGCATCCGCTGAATCTTGGATTCCATCAGAATCTGTATCAGGACAACCTTGGAAAGCTGCTAATCCTTTAACATCTGGACAAGTATCTTCAGAATCAATAACTCCATCATCATCTCTATCTTTAGCTCCGAATTGGAATTTCAAACCTGCTTGGTGAAAAATATGTGTTGGCATATCAGCATTAGCTACTCTAGTATCGTCAAAACCATATTTTAAAGTAGAACCTAAAGTTAATGCTACATTTTTAGCAAACCATAAGTTTAATCCCCATCCAGCATTAACTGTTCCTGATGAAGCATCACCAAAAAAAGTATAACCACCACCTAGATTTAATGTAGGATCAAACCATTTTGATTTTAATAAACTTTTGAAGCTGTAAGTAATTGCAGCATCAAGACCATAATAGTTTAAATCACCAGGATTAGAAACCACATAGGTGTTTTTAGTTGTAGGTGTGTGTGTTGCCCATTTAGAAATTTTATTAAATGAACCTGTTAAACCAAAACTGAAGTTATCTCCAACATTTTTAGCTACACTTACATAAGAAACTGAAGGTACAATATTAAAGTTTTCACCTGTATTATACAATTGTTCGAATCTAAGGTGGTCATTTCCTTTCATGCTAATCTTTGTATCGATGGCGTTAGCTCCAAAAGATACTGCCCATGGGTTTGTGCTGTCTTGAGCATTAGCTGCAAATCCAGCTAATAATAACGCCCCAGCAAATAGTTTGTTAAGATGTTTCATACTTTTTATTTAATTTAATTACAATGCGTTATAATGAAACAAAAGTAATATGTTTTTTGTAATTCACAAAACTTTTATACCTTTTTTCTTAATTAAAAGTTAAACACTATTAATTTACTGAATAATATTTAATTTTTTGGCAACACTTTGAAAAGCAAAAATAGCTTTATCTAAGTGTTCTTTTGTGTGTGCAGCAGATAATTGCACCCTGATTCTTGCTTTATCTTTTGGAACTACCGGATAAAAGAATCCAATTACATAAATTCCTAATTTTAATAGTTCATCAGCCATTATTTGTGATAATTTTGCATCATACAACATAACAGGTACAATCGCAGAATCACCATCAATGAAATCCAAACCTACTTTTCGTATGCCTTCCTTAAAATAATTAGTGTTCCATTCCAATTGATCTCGTAAAGAGGTGTCTTTTTTTAATAATTCTAAAACTTTTAAAGATGCTCCAACAATTGATGGCGCTAATGAATTTGAAAATAAATAAGGACGTGAACGTTGGCGTAATATTTCGATTACTTCTTTTTTTGCTGTAGTATAACCGCCCATAGCACCGCCTAGAGCTTTTCCTAAAGTCCCAGTAATAATATCTACACGACCCATTACATTTTTTGCCTCCATAGTTCCAATACCAGTTGCGCCAATAAACCCTGCAGCATGACATTCATCTACCATTACTAATGCATCATATTTATCAGCTAAATCGCAAATTTTATCTAATGGTGCTACCAGTCCATCCATAGAAAAAACCCCATCTGTAACAATCAACTTAAATCGATGTCCTGCTTCTGTAGCTTTTATCAATTGTTCTTCCAATTCTTGCATGTTAGAATTTTCATAACGATAACGTGCTGCTTTACACAAACGTACCCCATCAATAATAGAAGCATGATTTAAACTATCGGAAATAATGCAATCTTCTTCACCTAATAAAGGTTCGAAAACACCGCCGTTGGCATCGAAAGCTGCGGCATATAAAATGGTATCTTCTGTTCCATAAAAATCGGCAATTGCTGCTTCTAATTGTTTATGAATATCTTGGGTTCCACAAATGAAACGAACAGATGACATTCCGAAGCCATGAGAATCTAAGGCGTCTTTTGCCGCTTGTACCACTTCTGGATGTGATGAAAGTCCTAAATAATTATTAGCACAGAAATTTAAAACTGTTTCACCGTTTACAACTATTTCTGCACCTTGTGGCGAAGTGATAATGCGCTCTTTTTTATATAATCCGTTTTGTTGAATTGTATGTAATTCATTTTGTAAGTGTGCTTGAATTTTTCCGTACATTTTTATATTTTTTATGGTTGGATGTTTTAATTTTCTACAAATGTATAATTTTTATATCTTCTCCTATATACAGCAACACTTTTTTAGTTACTTTTAAATTCATTTTTTCAATAACGCGTACATAATTTTCAATTTGTTTTTTATGTTTCTCGTCTTGCGCTCCTGTTTTGTAATCTATAAGAAAAGCTTCTGAATTATGAATTACCAATCTATCTGGTTTTAAATTGATTTCGTTTGGCGAAATTATATTGTGTTCTGTAAAAATGGTGTAATTCGGATTAAAAAAGGCTTCTAATTCTGGATGATTTATAATTTGTGTTATTTTATCTTCAAAAATACTTTTTTGCGATTGTTGAATCAGGCCTTCGTCTAAGCTTTTAGTTAATGCAGATTGTAAATCATTCTTAGTAGTAATATTGGATAAAATTTGATGAATAATATTCCCAAACTCAATAGCATCTTGCTGTAACGTGCCCCACATTAAGGCTTCTTTTTTGGCAATTCGTATCGAAGAAAAATCTAACGCGTTTTTTACAGACTGAATTTCTGCTTTATTTTTGTCAAATATTTTCGGTTGCGATTGTCTTGTTGGATTTCCGAAAACATATTCTTTTTGTTCTAAAGAAAAAGTTGCTTTTTGCGATAAAAAAGTTATAAAATAGAATGCCAACGTTTTGGCAGTTGAAATTTCTCCTTTTGTGGTTATTTTATAACTACTAATGATATGTAATTGCTCTTCGGCACGGGTTAAAGCTACATATAAAACATTTATTGTGTCTAAAATTTCTTCTTGCGATTTGGTTTGATAAATTTCTTTAGTTGTACCGCTATATTTTTCCAAAATCTTATTGTTTTTAACCAAAGCTTGAGGCATATCAACACTTTCGTCTTCCATTGGAATCCAAATATTATTGCCTCTTGGATTCAAACTGTCATCGGCAAACGGATAAATTACCACAGGAAATTCTAATCCTTTCGATTTATGAATGGTCATAATTCGAATGGCTTTTTCTCCTTCTGGCGAGGGAATACTTTGCTTGAAACCCGATTTTTTCCAATACTCTAAAAAATCAGCAATACTGGTTTGATATTTTACATTTCGTTCTAAAACTAAATCTAAAAAATATTGCACATACGAAATGGTAGTTTTCTCTTTTAAAAATACGCTTACTATATTTTCTACTACGTCATACAACGATTTTTTTCTACAATTTTCAAATGATATGTTACAACCATATGAGGCTAAATACTTTTGCAAATCAATTTCAAATAAATCTTTTGCAGACACAATAAAATCGTGAATTTTATCTTTATCAACCTTTGTAGTTGCCACAAAATATAACCAATTTATTTTTGATTCTTGATTATTAGCACTATCCAAATATTCTAAAAAATTAATAATAAATTTTACTTCCGAAGCATTCTGAATTAGTAACGTTTCCGATGAAATAATTGGAATATTATTTTCGGTTAAAAAGTTAGCTAATAAAACACCATTTTTAGTTTTTCGAGTTAATAAAACGATATCTGAATACTCAAATCCATTGGCGATAGAATTTTGAATAATTTCTAAAGTTTTAGACAAGTATTGCTTGTCTTTTTCGGTAATAGTATCATCATCGGAGATTTCTTCATTAATTTCAATGTTGTCATCTAAAAAAGTGACGGATACAAAACCTCCTGTTTTTTCATTTATTTCCTGTCCAGCAGTTTCTTTATACAATTTTTGATAGGCCTCATTAGAAAATTCTCCAGAAAGAAATTGAAAAAATTGATTATTAAAATCAATAACTTCTGAGTAACTTCTATAATTTTTTGGTAAATTTTCTACAACTTTCAACTTGTTAGAAAACGGATTTGCATCCTTATCAGTACTTAAATCGATAAATTGTTCTGCTTTTCCACCACGCCAGCGGTAAATTGATTGTTTAGGATCCCCTACAATCATTAAAGAACCTTTTGTGCCATCTAAATCTTCACTTGCCAAGGCATTATCAATTAATGGTATAAAATTTTCCCATTGTAATTGCGAGGTGTCCTGAAACTCATCTATAAAATAATGACGGTATCTATCGCCTAATCGCTCATAAATAAAAGGCGCGGGTTGGTCTTTAATTTCGTTGTGAATTATGGTGTTAAAATCAGAAATAGATAAGACATTTTGATCTTCTTGCAATTGCTTATATTCTTTATAAATTACATTAATTAGCGACAACGGAATCATATTTTTGATAATCAAATCAAATAACGCGTTTTCGTTTTTTGCTTTGTAAATAAGATTTAGTTTTTCTTTCCAGGCAGGAATCAATCGATGAATTACTTCTGAATTATTCGATTTTTTAGGAACCAGAATTTCTTTTTCGTTTACAAAATCGTAATCGGTTGCTTTTTCTTTAAATAAATTGACAATGTGATTGTAAAAAGTTTTGTGGTCAAAATCTATCTCCGTTAAATTATTTGAGGCAAAATCTTCTAAAATGAATTTCGCATTTTCCTTTATTTTTAATTTATTGGATTCAATTTTTAACTTAATTTTCTCTGCAATTTTAGAAAAATCATCTACAGATTTATCGCTTAATTTTCCAAAATTAAAAAAATGTTCTTCGTTTAAAATTAATCTTGAAACTTCATATAAATCTAAAGTTACATCCCAACTTTTATCGTCATCTGTTTTGCTTTTTGCAAAATTTATTAGTACGTGAGTTAATTCATCCTCTTCGCCTGCTTTGGCAACCACTACATCAATAGCGTTTTTCAAAAGTTCATCTGTATCTAAAGTAACATCAAAATTGGTTGGTAAATTTAAATCGTGCGTAAAGGTTCTAATAATTCGATGTGTAAATTTATCTATTGTTGAAATATCAAATGCTGCATAATTATGAATTAGATTTTTTAAAATCTTCTTTGATTTTTGTTGTATTGTTGGAACATCTAATTTTATTTCAGAAGCAATTTCTTGCATAAATTTAGCGGTTTTTTCAGAAACTTCATTTTTTGTAAAAGCAATTAAACTATCAATAATCCGACTTTTCATTTCTTCTACCGCTTTATTCGTAAAAGTAATGGCAAGAATTTTTTTATAAGTATCGTTAGCAGGAGCTACCAATAAAATTTTTAAATATTCTTTTGTTAAGGTATAGGTTTTACCTGAACCAGCGGAAGCGTTATAAACTTGAAATGCCATATAATAAATAATCTTTTAAGAAAGTATTAAGACGGAAAAATTTTATTTTCAAAGTTAAAGTTATAAATTTGAAAAAAATAATTAATCCATTAAAAATAGTATATCATGGCTTTTGAACTCCCACAATTACCTTATGCATATGATGCATTAGAACCACATGTTGATGCAAGAACTATGGAAATTCACCATACAAAACATCATAATGCTTACACAACAAATTTAAATGCTGCTATTGCTGGAACAGATTTAGAAGGAAAATCTATTGAAGCCATTATGGCCAATTTAGATATGAATAATATGCCAGTTAGAAATAACGGAGGCGGTTTTTACAATCATAATTTATTTTGGACCGTAATGTCTCCAAATGGTGGTGGTTTGCCAACAGGTGAATTAGCATCAGCTATTGACACGGCTTATGGTTCGTTTGAAGCTTTTAAAGCAGAATTTGCAAAAGCTGCAGCTACTCGTTTTGGGTCAGGATGGGCTTGGCTTTGTGTGCAAAAAGGCGGAAAAGTTGAAGTTTGTTCTTCACCAAATCAAGATAATCCTTTAATGCCAGGAATTGGTTGTGGTGGAACACCTATTTTAGGTTTAGATGTTTGGGAACACGCCTATTATTTAAACTACCAAAATAGAAGACCTGATTATATTGAAGCGTTTTTCAATGTAATTAACTGGGACGAAGTAACAAAACGTTTCAACGAAGCAAAATAAATTTTAAAAAAAATAAAAGCGTGCAAGTAATTGGACGCTTTTTTATTATCTGTATATTTGTTTTTTATTTATTCTAAATGAGAGTACTGCTGTGGTTTGTTTTTTTATTTTCTATTGGAGCGCTTGCTCAAAAGCACGCTATAAAGCAAAATGAAAATACAGAAAAAGTAGTCCAAAATATTATTGGCGTTTTAACCAATAATCATATAAAAAATACTGATTTTTGTTATACCTTTTACGAAAAATCAATAATCTCTGCTTCTCCGGATTCTATTTCTGCTTCAATTGATACGTTGTTTAAAAATAAGCGAAAAACAAAATTTACAATCGATTCTTCCAGTTATAAATTTAAAAAGATTATTACCAAACAACATGTTTATCAAACCGAAAAAGTAGCGACCGTTTCCATCGAAAAAGGGAAGAAAAAAGAAACTATTATTGGCTTAAAAATGGCAGGTTTAAAACAACCCGTTTACGAATTATTAGGTCAGGAATTTATGCCCTTTGATTTGAGTAAAAAACAATTGAAAATTTTACAATTTACCTTTCAAAACCCCTTTTCAACTGATGGCTCACTTAAATATAAATTTGAAATAAAAGACACATTAATCAAACCAAATGGCAAAGAAATAGTGTTGCAGTTTGAATTAAAAAAAAGCATCAAAAAAAACAAATTGAAAGGTGTGGCTATCGTTGATGTTAAAACAAATGCCATTACCAAAATCACTTTTTTTATAAATAGCATTATCAATGTAAAAGCGGAAACTGTTTTTAATTCTTTTAATGACGGAAAATCGTGGTTTCCTATTTCGCAAAACATATTAGTAACTAAAGGAAAAGGGAAACAAAATATTGATTTTTTGGGAGAAACCATTCAGTTTGACAATTTACCAAACACCTCTAAAAAGTATGATTATTCTAATGATTTGTTTGTAAAAATTTATAGAGATTATAGTAATTATAACTTTACAGAACTTCCAAAAAAACAACGTTATCAAATTCAAATTGATAAAAGTGCTATTAAAACAAATACCGCTTTTTTTAATACAATTTCAAATGACACTTTAGACATAAGATCACAAAACACCTATCAAGCATTAGACAGTTTAGTAACCGCAACAAAAATTGAAAAGAAAATTTATTTCGGTAAAAAACTAATTAACGGACAAATTCCAATTGGTTGGTTTGATTTTCGTGCTCGCGATATTTTTAAATATAACAATTACGAAGGCTTTCGTTTAGGTTTAGGTTTGCAAACTAATGATCGCTTTTCGCCTTATTATAAATTATTTGGTTATGGCGCATATGGCACAAAAGATGGCATTTTTAAAAGTCAACTTGGTAGTGCATTTCGTCTTTCAAAAAATACGGATAGTTGGATTTCGGGTTCCTTTACGGATGATATTATTGAATTCGCCGATTTATCTCTTATTGCAGACAATAAACGATTTAGACTTATAGATCCACGTCCCTTTAATCTTTCTACATTTTATAATCATCAATCGTATGAACTGACTTTTGAATCGAAATTCATTTCTAAAATTGAAACTACTTTTAAATTAAGTCGTTCCAGAATCAATCCTTTATTTAATTACGAATTTAATGCGTCAAATAATTCCTATAAAGTGTACAATTTAACAATAGCTACTTTAAGTATGGAATGGTCGCCAAACAGTAAATTTTTAGAAGCACCACAAGAAATTTTAGAAGTAGAAAAAGGATTTCCGAAAATAATTTTGCAACTATCTCATGCGATTCCTAATGTGTTTAGCGAAAACATTGAATTTACAAAAATAGATGCCCGTTTATATCAAGAAAAGAAACATTTGTCTGGGCAAAAAACCACTTTTTTATTACAAGGAGGAATTAGTTTAGGCGACACACCACTCTCACATTTGTATAGTGTAGCGCCAAATAATTTAGACCGAGAAGCCATATTAAGTCGAATTACATTTGCAAATAAAACGTCATTTGAAACCATGTATTTTAATGAGTTTTATTCCGATAGATATTCGCTTTTTCAGATGAAACACTACTTTAATAAACTGCAAATTTCAAAAAGCATCAAACCTATTTTAGTGGTTGGAAGTAAAGTGGCTTTTGGTGGCTTTTCTCATCCTGAAAATCATCAAGGTATCGCATTTAAAACTATGGAAAAAGGTTTTTTTGAAAGTGGATTTGAATTGCAAAACATATTCAAAGGCTTCGGTCTAGCTACCTATTACAGATACGGACCATATCAATTATCAACATTTGATCAAAATATTGCCATAAAACTATCTTTTACTTTGAATTTAGGGATATAATTCACCATAATTATTACCTTTGCACCCTAAAATCATATCATGACGAAATGGTTAAACACCAGTTTTTGGAATTTTGTAGCGCGTACGCTTTTAAGAAATAGACATTGGGTGCTTTTATGCATTACTTTGTTTACTATTTTTATGGCATCGCAATGGAAATATATTCGTTTTACACAAACTGAAGCGAATTTATTACCCAATGACCATAAAGAAAATATAGCTTATAAGGATTTTTTAAAAAAGTTTGGTGAAGAAGGTAATGTAATCATTTTTGCCGTTAAAAGTGCCGATGTTTTTAAACCAGAAACGTTTAAAGCATGGAATAACATGATGGCTTCTATTGCAAAAAACAAAGAAGTAGATGGCGTGTTATCGTTTAATGAAATACAGGATTTAGTTAAAAACGATTCCTTACAAACCTTTCAAATCAAACCTTTTATAGATCAGAATAAAGTCGCCGATGCCGCTTATTTGAATGCCAAAAAACAAGATTTATTAAACAAAATGCCTTTTTACGAAAGCTTATTGTTTAATAAAAAAAGTGGTATTGTTAGAAGCGTCATTTATCTTAAAAAAGATATCGTAAACAAACCAGAAAGAAAAGAATTTGTTTTAAACAAACTAATTCCAGCTATTGAATCGTTTAAAGAAACAGCGAAAACGGACATCAAAGTTTCAGGAATGCCATACATTAGAACTATGAATGCCGAGGCAATTATTAGCGAAATTGGCCTGTTTATTGGCGCTACTTTATTGGTAACCTCATTAATCTTTTATTTCTTTTTCCGGTCGTTTCGTACTACTATGATGGCGCTTTTTGTTGTGATGATTGGCGTGATGTGGTCGTTCGGATTTTTGGGATTATTGCGTTATGAAATTACAGTTTTAACCGCTTTAGTGCCTTCATTAATTGTTATTATTGGCATTCCGAATTGTATTTTTTTAACTAATAAATACCATCAAGAAACGCGAATTCACGGAAACAGAGCCAAAGGATTACAACGTGTTTTAACCAAAGTAGGAACCGCAACTTTCATTACAAATGTAACAACAGCCGTAGGTTTTGCTACGTTCATTATTACCGACAATAAATTGTTACAAGAATTTGGAATTGTAACTTCGATAAATATTATGGCGCTTTTTGTGTTGAGTTTATTCGTAATTCCGATTTTCTTCAGTTTTATGCCCATTCCTAAAGCGAAACATTTGGAACATCTAGAACGCGGCTATTTGGTGAATTTTAAAAACTGGATTATCAACCAAGTAAAATATCATAATGTTCGGGTGTATTCGGTTGCCGTTGGTATTTTAATTTTAGGAATTATTGGTGTTTATAAAATAAATATTTCTGGAAGTATTTTAGAAGATATGCCAAAAAGTACGCCGTTTTTTGAAGACATTCGTTTCTTTGAAAAAGAATTTAAAGGGGTTTTACCTGTAGAAATTTTAATTGACACGAAGCGTAAAAAAGGGGTGATGAAGATTTCAACCTTAAAGAAAATGGACGAGTTGCAATCGGAAATTGAAGCCATTCCAGAACTTTCAAAACCCGTTTCTATTGTCAATTTAGTAAAGTTTTCGAAACAAGCATATTATAACGGAAATCCTGCTTTTTACGATTTACCCGATTCGCAAGAGCAAGCTTTTATTTTGCCTTATTTGAAAAATTCATCAAAAGACAGTAAAAATAATCCACTAAAAAGTTATGTAGATTCCACTGGACAATACGCTCGAATTTCAACTTTTATGAGAGAAGTCAGCACAGATGAAATGGTGAAAGTGGAAGAAAAATTAAATGACCGAATCAATAAATTATTTCCAAAAGAACGTTTCACAGTTACCATTACTGGAAAAGCCTTATTGTTTCAAAAAGGAACCAGTTATTTATTAGACAATTTAATAGAATCGTTATTATTTGCTTTAGCCTTAACTGGTGCTTTAATCTTTTTCTTATTCCGATCGGTGAAAATGATTTTTGTGGCTTTGATTCCGAATTTATTACCCTTATTAGCCACGGCTGGATTGATGGGTTATTTAGGTATTCCTATTAAGCCCTCAACTATTTTGGTTTTCGGAATTGCATTCGGACTTTCCGTAGATGATACGATACGATTCTTAGCACAATACCGACAAGAATTAGTTCGAAATAATTGGAAAATTAAAAAATCAATCTTTTCCACATTAGAAGAAGAAGGACCAAGTATGTTTTATACTTCTTTCGTATTATTATTCGGATTTTCGGTATTTACCTTGTCCGATTTTGGTGGAACAGTAGCTTTAGGAGGTTTGGTTTCCATCACATTATTATTCGGAATGCTAACCAATTTAATTTTATTACCAAGTTTGGTTTTATCGTTAAATAGAAGTTTAGCCAACGAACAAGAATTTACAGAACCTATTTTAGATATTTTAGAAAATAATGAAGACCCAGATGCTGTTGC
Source organism: uncultured Flavobacterium sp. (assembly GCA_964593435.1). GTDB lineage: Bacteria > Bacteroidota > Bacteroidia > Flavobacteriales > Flavobacteriaceae > Flavobacterium. Next base: position 91,386 of record CAZQGY010000001.1, read on the forward strand.
TGAGGGTGAAGAAATAAAAAAATAAAATGAGAAATTTAATCGAAGAATTACAATGGAGAGGTCTGGTACACGATGCGATGCCAGGAACAGAAGAGCAACTTTTAAAAGAGCCAACTGCAGTTTATATTGGTTTTGATCCTACTTCAGATTCCTTACATATTGGTAGTTTAGTGCCTATTATTTTATTAATGCACTTGCGAAAATTCGGACATAAACCTTACGCTTTAGTCGGCGGCGCAACTGGAATGATTGGTGATCCATCAGGAAAATCTAACGAAAGAAATTTATTAGATGAAGCGACTTTAAATCATAATGTAGAAGGAATTAAAAGTGTGTTATCGCGCTTTTTAGATTTCAATGCTACGGATGCACAAGCCCCAGTTTTAGTGAACAATTACGATTGGATGAAAGATTTTTCGTTCATTGATTTTGTTCGTGAAGTGGGAAAACGCATTACGGTTAACTATATGATGAGTAAAGATTCTGTAAAGAAACGTTTGTCTGGTGAAGGCGAAGGAATGAGTTTTACAGAATTTACGTACCAATTAATTCAAGGGTACGATTTTTATCATTTGCACAAACACCACAATTGTAAATTACAAATGGGTGGAAGCGACCAATGGGGAAACATCACAACTGGTACAGAATTAATCCGAAGAATGAATGTTGATTCTGAAACAGAAGGAAAAGCTTTCGCGATGACTTGCCCGTTAATTACAAAAGCTGATGGTTCGAAATTCGGAAAATCGGAAAAAGGAAACATTTGGTTGGATGCTGATAAAACATCACCGTATGAATTTTACCAATTTTGGTTTAATACGACGGATGTTGATGCCGAAAAATATATTAAAATATTCACGTTCTTAGACAAAGCTTCGATTGACGCGTTATTAGCGGAACACGCTGAAGCGCCACATTTACGAGTGTTACAGAAGAAATTAGCCGAAGAATTAACCGTAATGATTCACGGTGCAGCAGAACACGAAAAAGCCGTTTTTGCATCACAAGCCTTCTTTAAACCAACCGTGGACGATTTAAAACTATTAGATTTAAAAACGTTAGCCGATGTTTTCCAAAGTTTAGACCAAGCGGAAGTTACTATGACAGAAATTGAAGCAGGTTACCCAATTGTAGATGCTTTTGTGAAATCTGGATTTTTATCTTCAGGAAATGAAACCAGAAGAGCGTTAAAAGAAAATGCCGTTTCCGTAAACAAAGTAAAAGTAACAGAAGAATACGTAATTTCTACTAACGATTTAATTGCGAATACGTTCGTTTTACTTCAAAAAGGAAAGAAAAACTATTATATTTTAAAAGTGGTGTAAGCTGGTTTTTAAACTAAAATTAAAAAGCCGTTCTGAAAAATCAGAACGGCTTTTTTGTTAATCTTTTGCCCAATATTTCAAGTTTTCAAATCCGCGCTATCAGTTACGAGAGATATCCTGGCAATGGTTACTTCATTCAACTTTTATAAGTATACAATTGGATAATACAATCTCATTATTAGCAAAATAATTAATCATTTTTAAAATTTTTTTATCTAAGGGCAATTTATCACAACTGCCTTTTTGAATAAATTTTCCATTTAAAACAACTTCTCCTTTAATTTCTTCAAAAATAATAATTGAATATACTTTGTTTTTTTTATTATAATTAACAAAATCAAACCAGTAACCACCATCTACTCCTCCAGACCAAACTGCAGTTTTAGGAACTTTATCTGGTCTTTCAGAATTATCATTAAATGACTTAAATTCAATCTTTATTATTACTAAAATTGCAGTTATAAAGACAAATAAAAATAAAATGTGTTTTATTTTAGGATTCATATAAATAATTTTTAAGCCCGATAGCGCAGAATTGCAATCCGTGCCTACTATAATATTAAACAAACGTAATAAAAAAGCTATATATTGTCATTATAGTTTCTGTTTTTTATTTTCATTCGTGGGCACATAGTGTATGTACGCACTACCGGAATTTAAACCTAAAATTCAAAAGCCGTTCTGAAAAATCAGAACGGCTTTTTTGTTAGTCTTTAACGCCTAATTTGGCTAAAATGTCTTCCATTAAACACCATTTGGTAATAGAAGATTGTAATAAATTCGCACCTACAAAGGCGGTAAACCACAACCAATTTTGGTTTACATAAATGGAAAGTAAAATACTAATTAGTACAAAACTTCCAGCTATGGCTCGGATGATTCTGTTTTTCATACTTATTTTTTTATTAATTTGATTTTTCAATATTTATTGTTGCAATATGAATTTTTGATTTGGTTTCTTGTTGCGAATTAAATTTAGTTATAGCAGTAAAAACCAAATCCACATTTTCAACAGGTACGAAAGCATAAAATAACATACTTTCATTTTCATTCATTTCTGTACCAAACCAGTTTTCGCCTATGGCTTCATTACTTGAGTTGTGATATCCATTAACTTCTTTGTATGAAAAATTTTTCACATTTGCTTGTACCAAAATTTGTTTTATTTCTTTTTCAAATTCTGAAATTGAGGTTATTATTACTAGTTTCATAAGTCAAATATTATTGGTTAATTTCCTCCGTACTTTTATTTTCCCACTTTTTTCTTTCCGTGATATAGTAAATAATTGGCACTACTAATAATGTTAATACTGTAGATACAATTGCTCCAAAAACAAGTGATATGGCTAATCCTTGGAAAATTGGGTCGAATAATATAATGACAGCTCCAATTACAACAGCTCCGGTAGTTAATAAAATTGGAGTCGTTCTTACGGCTCCTGCTTCAATAATAGCTTGTTTTAATGGAATACCTTCGTTTAGTCGGATTTCAATAAAATCGATAAGCAAGACCGAATTTCGTACCATTACTCCTGCTAAAGCAATCATTCCAATAAATGAAGTGGCTGTAAAATAAGCACCTAACAACCAGTGTCCGAATACAATTCCGACTAACGAAAGTGGAATGGCCATCATCATAACGATTGGAGTTTTAAAGTTTTGAAACCATCCAACAATTAGCATATAAATAATTACAATTACTACACCAAATGCAATTCCTAAATCGCGAAATACCTCTAACGTAATTTGCCATTCTCCATCCCATTTTACAGTGAAATCACTTTCATCTGAAGGTTGTTCCATATACAATTCGTTAACTTTGTAACCCGCTGGAAGTTTCATTTTTTGTAATTCTTCGTTCATTCCTAAAATGGCATATACTGGACTTTCTAATTCTCCAGCCATATCAGCTGTTACATAAACTACTCGTTTTTGATCTTTTCTATAAATGGTTTTTTGTAAGACATCTTCTTTTACTTTTACCAAATCTGAAACTGGAACAACATTTCCACGACTTCCTTTTATTTTTAAATTCTGAATGTCTTGAAGTGAGGTTTTGTCTTTATCATCTAAAGAAAGAAGAATTCCAACACTGTTATTTGAATTTTCATCGTATAAATTTGAAATTGGATATTCTTTTAACAAATAGGTTAAATTACCAACAACCTGTTGAGGAGCAACGCCATTTAACATCGCTTTTTCTTTGTCAATTTCTAATTTATATTCGGTTTGATTGTCTTCTACATACCAATCAATATCCACAATATCAGTCGTTTTTTCTAATATTCCTTTTACCTGATTAGCTACTTCAATTTGTTGTTTGTAATCAGGTCCGTAGATTTCGGCAACTAATGTGGATAATACTGGTGGTCCTGGTGGCACTTCAATAATTTTGACATTTGCACCATACTTTTTTGCGATTTTCTGCACTTCTGGACGCACTACTTTTGCAATATCGTGACTTTGTAAATCTCTATCTTCTTTATGTAATAAGTTGACTTGGATGTCGGCCATATTGCTTCCACCACGTAAATCGTAATGACGAACCAATCCGTTAAACGTAATCGGCGCAGACGTTCCAATATAGTTTTGATAATTGACTACTTCTGGAATTGTAGTTAAATATTGTGCAATTTCTTGCGTTACAGCGGCTGTTCTTTCTAACGTAGTGCCTTCTGGCATATCAATTACCACTTGGAATTCGTTTTTATTGTCGAAAGGCAACATTTTTACTAAAACTGATTTCGTGAAAAACATCAAAACCGAACCTGCTAATAAAACCACTGTAATTCCTAACATTACTCTACGCTTCGTAGAATTTTCTAAAAATGGACGTTCAATTTTATTGTATAATTTATAAATCCAAGAGGTTTCTAAACCTTGTTCCGCTTTGTGTTCTTGTTCTTCCTTTTCGTGTAATAAATGATATCCTAAATAAGGCGTTACCGTCAAGGCTACAAACAATGACAATAACATTGCAATAGAAGCACCAATTGGCATCGGACTCATATATGGTCCCATCATTCCGGATACGAATGCCATTGGTAAAATTGCAGCAATTACTGTAAATGTGGCTAAAATGGTTGGATTTCCTACTTCGTTAATTGCATAAATCGCAGCTTGTTTGAACGGCAATCGCTTCATTTTAAAATGGCGGTGCATATTTTCGGCGATGATAATACTGTCATCTACTACAATTCCTACCACAAAAACTAAGGCAAAAAGCGTAATTCGGTTTAATGTATAACCCAACATATAGTAGGCAAACAAGGTTAATGCAAACGTTAATGGTACTGAAAAGAAAACCACTAAACCTCCACGCCAGCCCATAGCTAACATAACTAAAAGAGTTACCGCGATAATGGCTACACCTAAGTGCATTAATAATTCACCTACTTTATGCGATGCGGTTTCTCCATAATTTCTGGAAACTTCTACGTGAACATCATCGGTAATTAAGGTCTTTTTTAAAGTCTCAACTTTCTCAATAATCTTATCTGAAATTTTCATCGCATCCGCACCTTTTACTTTTCCAATTGAAATAGTAACGGCTGGATATTCTGATTTGTTTTTGGTATATTTTTCATTCGCTTTTCCGTATCCAAAAGACACATAACTTCTTGGCGTTGAAGGGCCATCTTGAATTGTAGCCACTTGTTTTAAATATACTGGCATATTTGCGTTTACGCCCACTACCAAATTTTCAACATCTTCAGAAGTGGCTAAAAATTCTCCAGTAGTTAATAAATATTCTTTATCATTTGCAACAAAACTTCCCGATTGTGAACTGCCGTTATTGGCTTGAATCATTTGCATAATTCCTAAAGCATCCACACCGTTTTCGGCCATTTTATCTTTATCTAAAACAATTTTTAATTCGCGTGTTCTTCCTCCAATTTCTTTAGTAATGGCAACATCTTTTACTTTTTCAATTTCCGAAGTTACTTCTTCCGCTATTTGACGAATTTCAAAATCATTTAATTTTTCGCTCCAAAGCGTTAGTCCTAACATAGGAACATCGTCAATAGAACGTGTTTTTACCATAGGTTTAAATACGCCTTTTGGAAACATATTTTCGTTTTTCATTAACTCATCGTATAATTTTACATACGAGCGTTCTGAATCTTCACCTACATAAAACTGAACAATTATCATAGCCTGACCATTCATTGCCATACTATGTAAATGTTCTACGCCTTTAATATTAGACAATACTTTTTCTAATGGCTTAATAACTCGACTTTCCACTTCTGCTGGACTTGCACCTGGATAGCCAATCATAATATCTGCCATTGGAACATTAATTTGTGGTTCTTCTTCACGTGGAATTAAGAACGAACTATACACGCCTATAATCATCAAACCCACCATTAATAATATGGTTAATTTTGAATTGATGAAAAAATGAGCAATTTTACCTGATATACCTTCTTGCATTTTTTAGATTTTTAGATTGTTGGATCTTTAGATTTTTAATAATTTAAAATCTAATTTATTGACACTTTAGCTCCGTTATACAATTTGCCTTCTGATGAAACAATATATTGCTCGTTAGACGATAAACCTGACAAAACCTCTACTTGGTTGTCATAAGTTTTACCTGTTCTTACCCATCTTAAAATAGCAGTTTTACCATTGGCAATCGTATAAATCCCTGTTAGTTGTCCTTGTTTTACAAAAGCACTTTCAGGAACCATTACTTTATCTGATTTTACCGTAATTTCTGACTTTGTTGTATTGGAAATTGGAAATTGTACGTTTACAAACATTCCTGATAATATTGATTTATCATTTGAATTTAATGTCACTTTTACTAAATATTGTCCGCCCGTGTTTTTTGCTGAACCGCTGACCTCAGAAACCTTTCCTAATACTTCTTTATTTAAAGATTTTACCATTATTTTTACAGGCATTCCGTTTGTAATTTTGGTAATATCACTTTCAGAAACCATAGCAGTTACTTGCATTCTTGATGCGCCTTCTAAACTTACTAAAGGCATTCCTGGATTTGCCATATCACCTTCTTTTATAAAAGTATTTGTAACTTCACCAGAAAATGGAGCGGTAATATTTGAATATGAAAACTGCGCCATTACTTCGTTTCGCATTTGTTTTGCTCCAGCTAAACCTGCTTTTGCCATTTCAAATCGCGAGGTCATATCGTCTAATTCTTTTTGAGAAGCACTTTGTTGTGCAAATAAATTGACAAAACGATCGTAATCTTTTTTAGCATTGTTATATGCAGCTGTTGCTTGAAGTATTGAAGCATCAACTTGTGCTTTTTTAGCTTCTAAATCGGAACTATTGATACTTACTAATAGTTGTCCTGCGCCAACTTTTTGACCTGTTTTTACGTGGACTTTAGTTACATAACCCATCATTCTTGTGCTTAAATTAGCACTGCTTTCCGCTTCTGTTTTTCCACTTGCGGTGATGAACTCTGAATTATTTGTGGACAAACCATTTGCTACAACTTTTATAGCTGGTTCGTTGTTGGTTACTTCTTTCTTGTCTTTTCCGCATGATACGAATAAGATAGTTGTTAGGGTTAGGATTGTTATGATTTTTTTCATCTTTTAAAAATTAAAATTGATTTTTGAAATTGTTATTGCTATTGAAATTTACTTCGTTAAAAACTGTAGATACTGTTTGGTAAAATTATATTCGAAAACCGCTTGTAATTGCTCTAATTCTTTTTGAATCATTTGTGTTTCAGATTGCAGTAAATCGGTAGTTTTTTCTAAACCTTGTGCAAATCTGTTTTGGCGAATTCTATACGCTTCTTGTGATTGTTCGAAAGCCAATTGTGATAAATTAACTTTGTTTTCCGAATCTAATAATTGGCGATTTGTTTTGTTTAATTCTAATTGACTTTGTTTTGTGTATTGTTCTTTTTCTACATCAGCTTTTTGAGATTCAGCTTTTGCTTTCTCATATTTTCCAATAGATTTGTAACCATCAAAAATAGTCCAAGATAATTGAGCACCAACTAAATATCCTTTTGCTGAAGTTCCTAAAACAGTTGCATCGTACATTTCATAACTTCCAAAAGCGTTTAGTCTTGGTAAAAATGTCATTCTGGATGATTGTAACATTTTTGCATACGCTTCAGAAGATTTACTCATCGCTTGAATGTCTTTTCTGTTTTCGGATAAAGTAGTATTTATTGGTTCAATTGAAATGGTGTTTTCTAATGCTTCAGCTGGTTTATACACTTTTCCTTGCGTGTCTTCGTTTAATAAAAAGCCTAAATAATCTGAAGCATTTTGCACATTACTTTTTGCATATTGCAACTGATTGGCAATTTCATTTACACGAACTTGTACGTTTAACAAATCGGTTTTTTGCAACATACCTTGTTTGAAATAATTTTCTACTAATTTCAAATTGGCTTTTCCGGTGGTGTTTGCTTTTTCTAAAACTTTAACGGCTTTATAGGCCAATTGTAATTGCATATATGCTTTAGAAACTTCTAATTCTAAATACTCCTTAGTGCGTTCGGTTTGTAATTGAAACGCCTCCATTTTGGCTTTAGCGGCTTGTCTTCCATAAAAACCATCAACATTAATTAATGGTTGTTGAATTTCAAACTTGGTTGCAAAATTTTGTGTTTTGGCAGGGTCATTTAACAACGCTGGATTAAAATCAGAAGCTGTTAAAATTTCTTGGTTTAATTTTGAACCAAATGCCATTAATGGATTTGTAGTTGAAATTCCGGTGTGCGAAACCGAAATGTTTGGCAAGAAAACTGCTTTTGCCTGATTGTAATCTGCTTTTGCGGATTGGGCATTTTTTTCTGCAATTTTTACTTGTAAATTAGTTGAAGCTATTTTCTTAGAAATATCGTTTTTAGAAATGGACAGCGTGTCTTGTGCCAATCCAAAAACAGAAAATAATACTGCTGAACTTAAAATAGTGTGTTTAAATTTTTTCATAATCCTAAATTAATTATGAGGCAAATGTAAACGCATTAAAAATAGTGTACAGTAACAAGTGTTACAAAGGTGGGAAAAATATTTTAGTGAATGAAAGTTAGATTATAACACGTTTTATTCCCACCAATTTTTGACAGTATCTATACTTTTAGCTTCAATAATATCTAAACTACCTATTTTACCTTTCAAGGCAATGTCAATCCAACCTTTTTTATGATATTTTTCAGCTACAGAAAATTCAGATGCACCAATATCAAAGCCACAATCTACACTTGGAACTCTATAATCGCCCCAATGGCATTTTTTCTCTACTTTTGAATTATACATTTTCCAATTTCCTACAAAAGCATTATTAAAATAACCATCAGAATGCATATTTATATTGTCATATTGTATTTTTTCCTCTTTATCTAAATACCATTTTGATTCTATATTACCAGTAAAATAACCCGAATGTGATTGGAATTTATTTTCAAAAAACTCATATTTAGCACTCAGTAAACCTTGTGCTTTTATACCTGAATTTTTAAATTCATCATCTACTCCAAAATATTCTCTTTTAGATTCTTGAATTTTATAAATTGTAATTTTTCCAACGAATTCGCAAATATTTTCTTTGACTTTAGATTTTCCATAAACAAAATATTCATTTTGATTATTGATGTTTTTCGAAATAGAAATTAACTTTATTTGAATTCTTTGGAAATCGTCTCCTAAAATTCCATATACTAAATTATTGTTTGTTTGGAGCCACAATTCGGAGAAATCATAATGTAAAAATTTTTCAATTTCATTATTTGGTATTAATTTTTCACCATTCATAATATCTGTGTTACACAAATCTTGGGAAAAGGAATTTACTGATAAAAAGTAGGCAATTATTAAAATTTTATTTTTCATTTTAAAAAATTAAGATTTACAACAACTCAATATACGCTCTATTCAATTTAATTTTTCCTTTGTTTTCTAACGCTTTTAAAATTCGGGAAATTACGACTCTTGAGGTATTTAAATCGTAAGCAATTTCTTGATGAGTATTGTGAATTTGATTGGAAGTATTTATTTTAGATTTTTCTAAAAGATAATTTAGTAATCTTTCATCCATATTCATAAATGCTAAATGATCAATTGTAGTTAACATTTCTTTCAATCGATTGTTATAGCTGTTAAATACAAAATTTCTCCAAGTGGCATATTTCCCAAGCCATTCGTTCATTTTAGCTACCGGAATTAAAATTAATTGTCCGTCCGTTTCTGCAATGGCGCGAATTTCACTTTTGGCATTTCCTAAGCAGCACTGCATAGACATGGCACAAGTATCTCCTTTTTCTATAAAATATAACAGCAGTTCCCCTTCATCAAAATCTTCACGTAATATTTTAATGGCTCCGGTTAACATTAATGGCATGTTTTTAATATTTTCATTAAAATCTATAATAATATCACATTCTTTGAAGTCGTAAATTTTAGAAACTTCTAAAATTTCGTTTATCAGACTTTCTTCAAAAATAAAATTATACGTATTTTGGAGTGTGTTTTTCATTTCAAGGAAAATTTAAATTTCCATTAGCGAATTTAGTAAATTCAAAAATATAAAGTGAAAAAATAAAAAAGATTTATCTGGAAAGTATATAAAATAAAAAAGGCGAAAATTTCTTTTCACCCTTTTTGCCCCAAATCTACCATAAAACTTAACCTACTAATTTTTTGGCTTTATAAAAGTATATTAAGTTATTTTATTAAAACAAAATATTTGTTGTATCGCTAATATTCTCGATGAAATACACTTTTTTAATATGCTCGCTCTAGATTACCTTCATAAAAGTTAATAAAAGCCGTATTTACCACCCGATTTCCTCCAGGTGTTGGATAATTCCCGGTGAAGTACCAATCCCCTAAATTTTTTGGACAGGCTTTATGTAAATCTTCTACTTTTTGAAAAATAATTTTCACTTTTGCTTTCACTTCTTTTGAAGTTAGCATTTCTGCCATTTTATCTGAAATTTGTTCATCGGTAAAAGGATTGTAAATTTCTTTTACATGATTTACTACTTCTGTATCTTTTAAACCTTGTTGTGCTTTACATTTTTTATAAACGTCTTCTACAATTTGATACTGATTGGTTTCCCTTAATAGTTCTAATGCGGCTTTGAAAGCTATAAAACCTTCTAATGTACTCATATCAATTCCGTAACAATCTGGGTATCTAATTTGAGGAGCAGAAGAAACTACTACAATTTTCTTAGGATGTAATCGGTCTAAAATTTTAATTATACTTTTCTTTAAAGTAGTACCACGAACAATACTATCGTCAATAATTACTAAATTATCTGTAGGTTTTACTACGCCATATGTAATGTCGTAAACATGTGCAACCATTTCATCTCTACTACTGTCTTCAGTAATAAAAGTACGAAGTTTCACATCTTTAATGGCTATTTTTTCGGTACGTACTTTTTCGGCTAAAATTTCATTTAATCCTTTTTCATCTAAAGTATCTTTTTGCGCAATAATATCTTTAACTTTTTGTTCGTCTAAGAATTTTTGAGCGGCTTCAGACATCCCATAAAAAGAAGTTTCTGCCGTATTTGGAATAAATGAGAATACCGAATTATGGATGTCGTTATCAATTTCTTTTAACACACTTGGAAAAACATATTTTCCTAATAATTTTCTTTCTTGATATATTTCGGCGTCGCTTCCACGAGAAAAATAAATTCTTTCGAAAGAACAGGCTTTTTTATCTACACATTCTCTAATGTTTTCGAAAATAACATTTCCATTTTTCTTAACAATAATAGCATCACCCGCTTCTAATTCTTTCACATCTTCGAATGCTACATTAAAAACGGTTTGAATAACTGGACGTTCTGAAGCTACTACCACAATTTCATCATCATGATAATAATAAGCAGGACGAATTCCGTTTGGGTCTCTAACTACAAAAGCATCTCCATGGCCTAAAAGTCCCGCCATAGCGTACCCACCATCAAAATTTTTAGAGGCTCTTTTTAATATTCTTCCTATGTTTAATCGCTCTGCAATAACTGGTGAAGCTTCAAGTTTTGTAAGACCTTCGTTTTTACAATCTAAATACAATTGTGTAATTTCATCATCTAAAAAATGCCCGATTTTTTCCATTACAGTCACTGTATCTGCCATTAATTTTGGATGTTGACCTACATCAACTAAGTCTTGAAATAATTCTTTAACATTGGTCATGTTAAAATTTCCAGCAACTAATAAGTTTCTGTGCATCCAATTGTTTTGACGTAAAAAAGGATGAACACTTTCAATGCTATTTTTTCCAAAAGTTCCATATCTTACGTGACCTAAAAACAATTCGCCTACATAAGGAATGTTTTCTTTTTGCAACGCCACATTATTTTGATACGAAGGATTCTTTGCTAACTCGTCGGAAATTCTGGCATTAATTTGTCCGAAAATATCCTGAATAGGTTGTGCTTGGTTGGAACGAATTCTGCTAATATATCTTTGACCTGGTTTTACGTCTAATTTAATACTGGCAAAACCTGCGCCGTCTTGTCCACGATTGTGTTGTTTTTCCATTAAAAGATACATTTTTTCTACCCCGTAAAAAGCCGTACCATATTTTTCTCTATAGTATTCTAATGGTTTTAAAAGTCTAAGTAAGGCAATTCCACATTCGTGTTTAATAGCGTCGCTCATAGTTGTTGTTGTTTATTCTAAAAATAGTTCAGAATCTGTTTATGTGTTAGTTGTATTAAAAATGCCCCGAAATTTCGAGGCATAGTTTGGTCTTATAATTTGATGTCAAATTGTGTTAATGCCTTAAATTGTTGTAAACGAGCATAAACATCTTCTTTGTGTAAGTTTACCATTCTTTCTGTTCCAAATTTTTCTACACAAAATGACGCTAAATTTGAACCATGAATAATGGCATTTTTCATATTCTCAAAAGAAATATCTTCCGATTGAGCAATATATCCAGAAAATCCTCCTGCAAACGTGTCTCCTGCTCCTGTTGGATCAAAAACTTCTTCTAACGGTAGAGCTGGTGCAAAGAACACGTCTTTATTATGGAAAATTAATGCCCCATGTTCTCCTTTTTTAATGACTACATATTTAGGTCCCATGGTATGAATTTTTGCTGCCGCTTTTACTAAAGAATATTCTCCAGATAATTGACGTGCTTCTTCATCATTAATGGTAATCACATCTACACGCTTTATTACTTCTACTAATTCTGGTAAAGCACAATCCATCCAAAAGTTCATAGTATCTAAAACCACTAATTTTGGTTGTGTGGTCATTTGATTTAAAACGGATGATTGTACAATTGGATGTAAATTCCCTAACATAACCACCGATGCGTCTTGATATGCTTGTGGCACCACTGGATTGAAATCTGCTAATACATTTAACTCGGTAGCTAATGTGTCTCGCGAATTCATATCGTTATGATATTTTCCACTCCAAAAGAAGGTTTTCCCGCCTTTTACAACTTCAATTCCTTCAATATTTATATTTCTTTCTGACAATAAATCTAAATGTTCTTGCGGAAAATCTTCCCCTACAACTGAAACTATTGCAGCATCAACATTAAAAAAAGATGCCGATAAACCTATATAAGTTGCTGCGCCACCTAAAATTTTATCCGTTTTCCCAAAAGGGGTTTCAATGGCATCAAATGCTACCGTTCCTACAATTAATAATTTACTCATTTACTTTAATTTAAATAAGCGTCAAAGATAGTTATTCCGTTTGAAGTTTAAAAATGTTAGACTAATTTTAGTTATAAAAATATTTCAAGTAAAAGAATCCCATTGATACTATTGTAAAAGTAATTTTTTATAGTAATTTTGAATAGATATTAATTTAGTACTTTCCCATTGGAAGCACCAAAAACCTCACTTACGACAAACGAAGTTATCAGCAAATTAGAGTATTACTGCTCTTACCAAGATCGTTGTCATAAAGAAGTGGAACAAAAATTACGAAATTTTACGCTACTTCCGGAACTAAAGGAACAAATTATTGTGCATCTTATTGAACATAAGTATGTAGATGAAGCGCGTTTTGCTAAAAGTTTCGCAAGAGGAAAACACAACTATAAAGGCTGGGGTAAAAACAGAATTGTTCAAGAATTAAAATTTAGAGAAATATCTAAAAGAAATATCGATTTGGCATTGTTGGAACTTCCAAATGAAGTTTATTTAACTAATTTTCATCAATTGGCAGAAAAAAATTGGAACGGCATTAAAGAACGAAAAGGACAAAAGAAAAATAAAAAATTTGTAGATTTCTTACTGCGAAAAGGATACGAAACCAGTTTAATTTTTGAAAAACTTAAGCAATTAGACAAGTAGGTATAAGTGGAAAGGCATAAGGTAATAGTAATGTATGCTAATTAATTGCTGCTTTTCACTTTTGACTTTTGACTTTCCACTTGGCACATTAATTCCCTATCTTTGCAAAAAACAAAACCTTATGTTAGAAAATAAAGATCAAAAAACAACGAGCATTGCCAGTTTAGGTGAATTCGGATTAATTGAGCATTTAACAAAACACTTTAAAGTGAATCAAAAAAGCACAATTAAAAGTATTGGTGACGATGCTGCTGTTTTAGATTTTGCTGGCAAAAAAGCAGTAATTTCTACCGATTTATTAGTAGAAGGTGTACATTTTGATTTAAGCTATATGCCTTTAAAACATTTGGGATACAAAGCAATTGTGTCTAATATTTCTGACATTTGCGCAATGAATGCCGTGCCAACTCAGGTTACGGTTTCGGTGGCAGTTTCTAATCGTTTTCCGTTAGAAGCTATGGAAGAACTTTTTGCAGGAATTACGCTTGCCGCCAACGCTTATAATGTAGATGTAATTGGTGGCGACACAACCTCTTCTCAAAAAGGATTAATTATTAGCATTACAGCTATTGGCGAAGCCAATTTAGATGAAATAACCTACAGAAACGGCGCACAACAAACTGATTTATTAGTTGTTTCTGGTGATTTAGGTGCAGCTTATATGGGTTTACAAGTTTTAGAAAGAGAAAAACAAGTGTTTCAAGTCAACCCAAACAATCAGCCTATTTTAGACGATTATACCTATTTAATTGAACGTCAATTGAAACCAGAAGCCAGAAATGACGTGAAAGAATTACTTGAAAAATTAGAAGTACAACCAACAGCTATGATTGATATTTCGGATGGTCTTTCCTCTGAAATCATGCATATTTGTAAGCAAAGTAAATTAGGTTGTAATGTGTACGAAGATAAAATTCCGGTTGACCCTCAATTAATAAATGTGTGTGAAGAATTTAATGTAGATATTACTACAATTGCCTTAAATGGTGGGGAAGATTACGAATTGCTTTTTACTATTAAAATGGACGATTTCGAAAAATTAAAACACAATCCAAATTTTACCATTATTGGTCATATGGTAGCAGAAAGTGAAGGGATGCACTTGGTGACTCGTGCCAATACAAAAATTGAGCTAAAAGCGAGAGGCTGGAATGCTATAAACGAGGAATAAAATTAGTTGAAAAACTATTATAATAATTTCTGTTCTTCCGTCTCATAAAAGACATCAATATTTAAGTCTTTTTGTTGCGAGGCCATCACGGCTAATTCGTCACAGCGTTCATTTTGAGGATGATTGTTATGGCCTTTTATCCACATAAATTTTACTTGATGTTGTCTGTAAATTTTTAAAAAACGCATCCATAAATCGGGGTTTTTTTTATCTTTGAAATATTTTTTCTCCCAGCCAAATACCCAGCCTTTTTCTACTGAATCCACAACATATTTAGAGTCGGAAACTACCAAAACATTGGTTTTAGGTGCTTTCAATTTTTCTAAACCTACAATTACTGCTAACAATTCCATTCTGTTATTAGTGGTATATCTAAATCCTTCAAAAAATTCTTTTTTATAAGGCGTGCCCACCATTTCCATCACCACACCATAACCGCCCGGACCTGGATTTCCTTTGGCAGCGCCATCTGTGTATATGTGAACTTGGTATGACATTTTAGATTGTTAGATTAATTAGACTGTTAGATTGTTAGATTGATTAGATGTTGAAATTAAGAAAATATAGCGGATTGACTATCTAAGAAGTCTAAATTTCTAAAAATCTCTCAATCACTTTCGGAAAATGTTCCATTTCCAATTCGTGAATTTTTAGGGCAATTTCTTCTGAAGTTTTACAATTTTCTATATTTACGTTAGTTTGAAATATAAATTCACCTTCATCAAAATGTTCGTTTACATAATGAACCGTAATTCCTGTTTCCTTTTCTTTATTTTCTAAAACCGCTTGGTGAACGTGAATGCCATACATCCCTTTTCCGCCATAATTTGGCAACAATGCTGGATGAATATTAATTACTTTATTTGGAAATTCGTTAATAATATGAATGGGAAATTTCAATAAAAAACCTGCTAACACGATTAAATCAGGTTGCAATTGGTTCAGCTGACTTAAAACGGTATTCTCTGAAAGTTCCATTTTATTAAAAATAAAAGTTGGGACTTTAAATTTTTTAGCTCTTTCAATTACTTTAGCTTCAGAATTGTTAGAAAACACACCAATAACTGAAACGGCATTGGACGTGTCAAAATAAGCCATAATATTTTCGGCATTAGAACCATTTCCGGAAGCAAAAAGCACAATCTTCTTCATTTCATTCTGTTTTTCTTAACTTACTGCAGCAATAAATCATATAAATATCACACAAAAGTATAAATTCATTTAGGTTTAATGGCAAAAATTAAAAGAAATTAAAAAATATTTTAAATGAAAAGCATAGAGAATTAGGGTATTTTAAGTTTTTTTTATACATTCGTAGTTATATTTACTAACAAAAATGTTGTTTTAAAATAAAGTTTTTTATTTTTGCAAACAAATAAATTAAAAATTAAAAATTATGTCAGACATTGCATCAAGAGTAAAAGCGATTATCGTGGACAAATTAGGTGTTGACGAAAACGAAGTAGTAAAAGAAGCAAGCTTCACTAACGATTTAGGTGCTGATTCATTAGACACTGTAGAGCTTATTATGGAATTCGAAAAAGAATTTGATATTCAAATTCCAGATGACCAAGCTGAAAACATTGCTACTGTAGGTCAAGCAATTTCTTACATCGAAGAAGCTAAGAAATAATAATCATTCATCCGTATAATTTTTTTATACGGATGTTGTTATTTTTTGTTTCTGTTTTTAAAAATCTTTGTTTAGATTTGTAAAAACATTGATTGTATTACAATCATTCACATAAGACATTTATGTAATACCCAATGTTGATATTTAAAATATGACGCATTGGGTTTTTCTATATAACTAAAAAATAATTTATGCAATTAAAACGTGTAGTAGTTACAGGACTTGGAGCATTAACTCCAATTGGAAACAACATTCAAGAATATTGGAATGCCTTAATTAGTGGAAAAAGCGGTGCGGCACCAATTACTTATTATGACACTGAAAAACATAAAACAAAATTTGCTTGCGAAGTTAAAAACTTCAATATCGAAGAATTTATCGATAGAAAAGAAGCAAGACGAATGGATAAATTTGCACAATATGCCATTGTAGCAGGTGAACAAGCAATTGCAGATGCCGGCATTTTGGAATCAAATGTAAATAAGCAACGAGTAGGTGTAATTTGGGGTGCTGGTATTGGTGGTTTAGAAACGTTCCAAGAAGAAGTACTAAGTTATGCTAAAGGTGACGGAACACCTCGCTTTAATCCATTTTTTATTCCTAAAATGATTGCCGATATTGCTCCCGCTCATATTTCTATGAGAAATGGCTTTATGGGTCCAAACTACACTACAGTTTCTGCTTGTGCTTCTTCAGCAAATGCTATGATTGATGCGTTTAACTACATTCGTTTAGGAATGTGTGATGTAATTGTGTCTGGTGGTTCTGAAGCGGCAGTAACTATTGCAGGAATGGGTGGCTTTAACTCTATGCAAGCGTTATCTACAAGAAACGATTCTCCAGAAACCGCTTCTAGACCGTTTGACGCTAACAGAGATGGTTTTGTTTTAGGCGAAGGTGCAGGTGCTTTAGTTTTTGAAGAATACGAACATGCAAAAGCACGTGGTGCAAAAATATATTGTGAAGTTGGAGGTGGCGGAATGTCATCTGATGCGTATCACTTAACTGCGCCACATCCTGAAGGAATTGGAGTTATTGCAGTAATGGAAAATACATTACGTGATGCAGGTATGAAACCAGAAGAAGTAGATCACATCAATACTCACGGAACTTCAACACCGTTAGGTGATGTTGCAGAATTAAAAGCAATTAGTCATGTTTTTGGAATTCACGCTAAAAACATAAATATCAATTCTACAAAATCAATGACAGGGCATTTATTAGGAGCTGCTGGAGCAATTGAAGCAATTGCTTCGATATTAGCAATGAAACACAGTCTTGTTCCTCCAACAATTAATCACACCACAGTAGATGAAAACATTGATCCGTCATTAAACTTGACTTTAAACACGCCTCAAAAAAGAGAAATTAAAGTGGCAATGAGTAATACTTTTGGATTTGGCGGACATAATGCTTGTGTGCTTTTCAAAAAAATAGAAGAATAACTTCATGCGTCGCATTTTAAATAAAATATTGAAAAAATCCCCTTCTTCTAGTCAAGACGGGGTTTTTTTTGAAAAAATTACCAAAATATTAGGATTCAAACCCAATACAGAAATTTATTACAAACATGCCTTCACCCATCGTTCTTCTAACCAAACCGATGAAAACGGATTTCCAATTAGTTACGAACGTTTAGAGTTTTTAGGTGACGCTATGTTAGGCAGCGTAATTGCTGCTCATTTATACAAAAAAGTACCAACAGGCGACGAAGGCTATTTAACAAAAATGCGATCTAAAATTGTAAGTAGAGAACATTTAAATGAATTAGGCAGAGATTTTAATTTAGTGCAATTTATAGAAAGTAAAGTAAGTCCTTCCCATTTTGGAGACAATATTCACGGAAATTTATGTGAAGCCTTTATTGGCGCTATATATTTAGATAAAGGCTATCCTTATTGTGAAAAATTTATTCAAGAAAAAATCATCAAACAATATGTAGATATTGAGCGTTTAGAAGGCAAAGTAATTAGCTATAAAAGTTTAATTATCGAATGGTGTCAGAAAGAAAAAATTACTTTCAAATTTGATGTTTTTGAAGATGATGGCAAAGAAGGCGTAAAATACTTTGGCGTAAAATTAGTAATGGATGATCAGGTAATTAGCAAAGCTAGAGCTACTTCAAAGAAAAAAGCAGAAGAAACAGCTGCAAAAAGAGCTTTTTTTGCGTTACAAGATAAAATTGAAAACAAATCCTAAATTATTTTATCAACTACAACGTTTGAATTAAAAATTTAATAGTTTAGAAACCTTTTTTACTACAATTTAATAATTTTTACTCCTATCTTTACGATTATTAAAAAATAAATGGCAAATCTTAAGCTTACATTCGACGATTTTGAATCAAATGATTTTGAGTTACTTGCGATTCATTCTAATTTAAAAGATTTTAAATTAACCTTTTTAATAAACATAAAACTGAATGTTTTGATGGCAAAAAATGATAATGAAATTTCAATAAAATCATCTAACGGAACGGGAAAATTTTCTAGATTTAGTTATGACGATTTGAACCAAGATATTACTTGGGAACTCATAAAAAATCAAACCAATTTTAATTCGAACCAAAATAATACGGGTTTCTTCTCTGAAAATAATATTACAATGAATTTAATTCCAGAATTAAAAACAGCCGATTATTTATTAAAAATAGATAATATAGATTCGAATTTTAAAAGCAAAGAAGTCATTAAAAAAATAAGTACCATACAAAACGTTTCTACTATTTATAAAGTAGATACAACTAATTTAAAATCGATAAACAATTTAATTTTTTAAATATGCATACAACAAAAAAAACAAAAATTGTTGCCACATTAGGTCCAGCTTGTAGTAGCAAAGAAGTAATTAAAAAAATGATCGACGCTGGAGTTAATGTTTTTAGAATTAATTTTTCACATGCTGATTATACAGATGTAAAAGAAAGAATAGATATTATTCGCGAGCTGAATGCTGAATTTGGTTATACCACTTCTATTTTAGCTGATTTACAAGGTCCAAAATTACGCGTTGGTGTAATGAAGGAAGATGTAGTAGTGAATCCTGGAGATATTATTACTTTCCAGACTTCAGAAGATATCCCTGGGACTGCGAATAGAGTATACATGAACTATAAAGAATTTCCGAAAGATGTAAATCCTGGAGAAAGAATTCTTTTAGATGATGGAAAGTTAATGTTCGAAGCTATTGAAACCAATAGAGTTGACGAAGTAGTATGTAAGGTAATTCAAGGTGGGCCTTTAAAATCGAAAAAAGGGGTAAATTTACCTAATACAAAAGTATCACTTCCAGCATTGACTGTAAAAGATATTAAAGACGCTATTTTTGCCTGTGAAAACAGAGTAGATTGGATGGCGCTTTCGTTTGTTAGAACTAAAGAAGATATTAAAGATTTACAAGATTTAATTGCAGAACATTCTGAACACAAAATTCCAATTGTTGCTAAAATTGAAAAACCAGAAGCGGTTGAAAATATAGACGAAATTGTTGTTGCTTGTGATGGTTTAATGGTAGCTCGTGGTGATTTAGGTGTAGAAGTACCCGCACAAGAAGTGCCTTTAATTCAGAAAAAATTAATTTTAAAAGCAAAATTAGCACGTATTCCAGTAATTGTAGCCACTCAGATGATGGAAACAATGATTACCAGCTTAACACCTACAAGAGCAGAGGTAAATGATGTAGCCAACTCGGTTATGGATGGTGCGGATGCCGTAATGCTTTCAGGTGAAACTTCAGTTGGAAATTATCCTGTACAAGTTATCGAAACTATGACAAGTATTATCGAAAGCGTAGAAGATTCTCCACTTATTAATGTACCTCATATTGCACCAACAAAAAGAAATGATAGATATATCACAAAATCTATTTGCTTTAATGCTGCAGCGATGGCGGACACGATAGACGCAAAAGCAGTTACAACATTAACAAATAGTGGCTATACCGCTTTTCAAATTTCGGCTTGGCGACCGCATGCACATATTTTAGTTTTTACTTCAAACGAAAGAATTTTAACCCAATTAAATTTACTTTGGGGGGTGAGAGCATTTTTCTACGATAAATTTACAAGTACAGATGATACCATTGATGATATCAATAAAATTTGTAAGGATAAAAAATATGTAAGAAAAGGCGATATGGTAATTAACCTAGCATCTATGCCAATTGCGAATAAAGGTATGGTAAACACCTTAAGAATTTCTGAAATAGAATAATAATATTATCTAAAATATAAAATCCCGAATTCAAAAGAATTCGGGATTTTTTTATGCCTTTTTTACTACAATTTAAAACTAAAGAGAGATTTAAAATTGTCTTTATACTTGCTTTGTTTAGTAAATTTTAAAAAAGCAAAATTAAGAGCATTTGTAGTATTGTTAAGTGTCATAGTTTATCAAAAAATACTTTAACTTAATCAAATACATAGTATTAGATTGATTTAATAATTTTAATCGTTTAATTTTAAAACGGCCATAAATGCCTCTTGCGGAATTTCTACATTTCCTACTTGGCGCATTCGTTTTTTACCTTTTTTCTGTTTTTCTAGTAATTTACGTTTACGAGAAATATCGCCTCCATAACATTTTGCTGTAACATCTTTACGAAGCGCTTTTATGGTTTCACGAGCAATGATTTTTGCTCCAATAGCGGCCTGAATTGGAATGTCAAATTGTTGCCGCGGAATTAATTCGCGTAATTTTTCGCACATTTTTTTTCCTATATTGTACGCATTATCTTCATGAATAAGAGCCGAAAGTGCATCTACTGAAGTCGCATTTAATAACACATCTAATTTTACTAACTTAGAAGTTCTCATTCCTATCGGATGATAATCAAAAGAAGCATATCCTTTAGATACTGTTTTTAATCGGTCGTAGAAATCAAATACTATTTCTGCCAAAGGCATATCAAAATTTAATTCTACACGTTCAGTAGTTAGATAAGTTTGATTAGTAATTAAACCTCGCTTTTCAATACATAAACTCATTACATTTCCAACATAATCCGCTTTTGTAATGATAGTTGCTTTAATATATGGTTCTTCAACACGATCTAATTTACTTGGTTCTGGTAAATCTGATGGATTGTTTATTATGAAACCAACTTCTGGTTCTTTCTTTGTATAAGCCAAGTACGAAACGTTAGGCACAGTTGTAATAACAGTCATGTCAAACTCTCGTTCTAAACGCTCTTGAATAATTTCCATATGTAACATTCCTAAGAATCCACATCGGAAACCAAATCCTAATGCCGCAGAACTTTCTGGTAAAAACACCAAAGAAGCATCGTTTAATTGTAGTTTTTCCATTGAAGAACGTAAATCTTCATAATCTTCTGTATCAACAGGGTAAATTCCGGCAAACACCATTGGTTTTACATCTTCAAAGCCGGTAATCATATTTGTTGTTGGTTCCTTAGCATCTGTAACGGTGTCACCAACTTTTACTTCTTTTGCTTCTTTAATTCCAGAAATTAAATACCCTACATCTCCTGTTGAAATTACATTTTTTGGAACCTGATTTAATTTTAAAGTACCTACTTCATCGGCAAAATATTCTTTACCGGTTGCCATAAATTTAATTTTCTGACCTTTTTTAATTTCACCATTTACGACACGAAAAATAACTTCAATTCCTCTAAAAGGATTGTAATGCGAATCAAAAATTAATGCTTGTAAAGGTTCATCTTTTATCCCTTTTGGTGGTGGGATTTTTTCAATAATAGCCGCTAAAATATTTTCTACTCCGAAACCTGTTTTACCAGAGGCATGAATAATATCTTCTAATTTGCAACCTAATAAATCGATAATATCATCTGAAACTTCTTCCGGATTAGCAGAAGGTAAATCTACTTTATTTAAAACAGGAATAATTTCCAAATCATTATCTAAAGCTAAATATAAATTAGATATTGTTTGTGCTTGAATGCTTTGTGCGGCATCAACAATTAACAAAGCGCCTTCACAGGCTGCAATACTTCGAGAAACTTCATAAGAAAAATCTACGTGACCAGGTGTATCAATTAAATTTAAAATATATTCCTGACCTTGGTACGTATATTCCATTTGAATCGCGTGACTTTTTATGGTAATACCACGTTCGCGCTCCAAATCCATATTATCTAATAATTGTGCTTTCTCTTCTCTGGCAGTTACTGTTTGCGTAGCACCTAAAAGTCTATCAGCTAATGTACTTTTTCCGTGATCAATATGTGCAATAATGCAAAAATTTCTAATGTGTTTCATATTCCATTTCAAAAATCAATAACAATTTCAAAAATCAATAAATAATTGAAACTAAAATTGTTTTACTTCGTTTATAATCTACAAAGATATGCGATTTCTACCTTTAAAAGAAATTATTTATTTGATATACTATATTTAAAATTTTTACGTTACTATTACTAATTATCAACTTATATTACCATGAAAAAATCAAAATTTTACATCACACTAATAACTTGCTTAGTTTTAAATTTTTCTTTTTCTCAGGAAAAAAACACTATAAACGTTAACGGTTTAGGTAAGGTTTCTGTGTTCCCTAATGCAGCAATTCTTACACTGGAGTTAGATCACATTAAACCAACTTTGAGGGAAGCCGTTACAGAAAACCAGAAAACACTTCTATTGGTAAAAAACATTATTAAAAATTATGTAAAAGATACCACACTAATTAAAACGAGTTTGATTGCTACAAATAAAGCTACAAAATGGGATAATAAATTAAATAAAGAAGTATTTATTGGTTTTGAATCCTCTCAAAAAATAATTTTTACTTTATTAGATTTGAATCAAATGCAAAATTTTACCGAAGAATTATTGAAAACAAAATTTAATAAAATTCAAACTATTTCATATTTCAACACCAACTCTGAGGAATTAATGAAACAAGCACAAGATTTAGCGGTAAAAGACGCCATAGAAATAACGCAAAGATTAGCAAAAAGCGCCAATATAAAAACTGGTTCAATAGTAAATATGTCCACAAATACAAGTGCCAATGAAGACCGTTTTTCAACCGAAAGAAATGAATTTGAAACGTATGGAAAAGCTATGGGCGGAAGAGGAGTTTCTTCCAGCGGCCAACTAATTGAATATATGGTTCGAGTTTCGATGCAAACCGAAATTTATCAATAGTCTAAAACTCAAACTTCAATTGATACACCACAAATTTTTTCTGATGTGTGTTTAAATTGTTTAATGAAATGCCTAATAATCGGACGGAATTCTTCAATTTTTCTTGATACAATAATTCTTTTGCGGTTTCAAAAATCAACCCTTTATCAGAAATAAAATATTGTACCGTTTTACTTCTTGTTTGCTGTGAAAAATCGGAATATTTTATTTTTAAAGTAATAGTTTTTCCTGCTATTTTATATTTTTTAATACGACGTTCAATTTCTTCCGCTATATTTTTTAAACGTTCTTCCATATAAATTTCAGAAGATAAATTTTTATTAAACGTGCGTTCTGCTCCAACAGATTTCATTTCTCTATTAGGTTTAACTTGACTAAAACTTATTCCTCGAGATAAATTATAATAGGATTTACCGCTATTCCCAAAATGTTTTTCAAGATAGTCTAACGATTTAGTTTTTAAATCTATTCCAGTATAAATGCCTAATTGATACATTTTTTCTGCGGTAACTTTTCCAATTCCGTAGAATTTTTTCACATCTAACACTTCAATAAATGCAGCTACCTCATCGGGATTTACAGTTTTTTGACCATTTGGCTTATTGAAATCACTTGCGATTTTGGCTATAAATTTATTTACAGAAATACCCGCAGAAGCTGTTAAACCAGTCACTTCAAATATTTTTTGCCGGATTTCTTTAGCTATTAATGTCGCACTCGGATTTCCTTTTTTATTTTCAGTTACATCTAAATACGCTTCATCTAAGGAAAGCGGTTCTACCAAATCTGTATATTCATAAAATATATTTCTAATTTGTTTTGAAACTTCTTTGTATCGTTCAAAATTAGGTTTTACAAAAATTAAATCCGCACATAATCTAGCTGCTTGTGCGCCGCTCATAGCGCTTCTTACTCCAAATTTTCTAGCTTCATAACTAGCCGCACTCACCACACCACGAGTCTCATTTCCGCCTACAGCAATTGGCTTACCTTTCAAATCAGGATTATCCAATTGCTCTACAGAGGCATAAAACGCATCCATATCAATGTGAATTATTTTTCGTTGTGTAACTTCCATACTATTTACAAAGTACTGAAAAAAAATGTAATTTATTGAACACAAATTTTTACAAAAAAATCTGGTAAAGCATTAAGTAAAAACTTATTTAACTTATGTGCTAAAATATTGTAATTTTGATTCTTTATATTTTAAGAATTATGCAAGAAATAGAAAGAAAATTTTTAGTTCATTCTTTAGATTTTGTGAAGGAAGCTATCCAATTTCAAAAAATTGCTCAAGGCTATTTAAATGCTACACCCGAACGGACGGTTAGAATTAGAATTAAAAACCAAAAAGGATTTATTACCATTAAAGGCAAAGGCGACAAAACAGGAACCACACGTTTTGAATGGGAAAAAGAAATTGCGTTACACGAAGCTGAAGCTTTATTAAAATTGTGCGAAAAAGGTGCAATTAATAAAACCCGATATTTAATTCCTAAAGGAAAACATACATTTGAAGTAGATATTTTTGAAGGGGAAAACAAAGGATTGATTGTAGCAGAAATAGAACTTTCCGACGCCAATGAAACTTTTGAAAAACCAAATTGGCTTTCAGAAGAAGTTACTGGTAATGAAAAATATTATAATGCCTATTTAAGCAAAAAGCCTTTTACTACTTGGTAAAAGGCTTTTTATTATTTTTTCACAATTTCAATATTTACTTCAATATGTCCGCCATAATTTGAAGGTCTAATTTTCCAAAATGCGGCTCTTGTTAAATCAATGTGTCTGTTTTTATGAAATGGACCTCTATCGGTAACTGTAACGTACACTACTTTTTTAGTTTTTACGCTAGTAACTTTTAATTTGGTGCCAAATGGAAGTTTTCGATGCGCGCAAGTCATGTCATTGTTATTAAACCTTGTACCGCTTGCCGTTCTTCTGCCATTAAATTTATTAGCATAATAAGAAGCATTTGCTGATTCGTGATACATTTCTAGTTTTTCAACAAGTTTGGCTATGCTGTCTTTTTTCTTTACTGTATCTGTAACTTTTAGTTTTGGTTTTTCTTGAGAAAAATTTGATTTTATGTTTTCCTTCTGAAAAAAAAGCACAACTAAAAGGGGTAATATGTATATAAATTTTTTCATCTTCATATTAATGTAAGATTAAAAAAGAAGTAAATTTTCACTTACTTCTTTTTATATTTATATTGGTTTGGCAAAATTAATTCCATAAAAAAATTATAATCCTAACCAATGTTTAAACGGTATTCTAGATAGTAAGAAAATTAATCCTAAAACATAAAAAATACCAATTTTTTTAAACTTCCCATTACTGCTTTCTTCTTTTTTATGTTTGCTCCAACCAATTGTAATTAAAGCAATTGCTAAAATATTCGTTATCGGATGATCTATTTTTACTAAACCTAAAGCTTTAAAATCGAAATCAAAAGTAGATGCCCACATAAATAAGCCAACGAGCAACTGGATATGACTAAAAATTAACGCAATTAATGAAATACTTCTGTCTTTTGAAGTAAAATTTCTTTTGGCTGAAAGCCCTAAAAAAGCATTGATAATTGCAAAAATTAATACGGTTAAAACACCATAAGCTAACGTAGAATGAATAGTTTGTAACATAGTTTGTTTTTTTAGTAATAATTTCAAATATAATAAAATATATGGGATTCCTATTTAAATTTATTTTAAAAATTATAAATTTTAGTTGGGGTTATGCAATAATCTAACTGAATATCAGTAGATAAGGTGTCTGAAATTTCTGTTTCTGCATCAAAAAAAGAAACGCCTATTTTTATGGTTTCTGGTTGGCATTTTGACAAAAACTGATCATAAAATCCTTTTCCGTAACCTACTCTATTTCCTTTTTCGTCAAAAGCTAGTAAAGGAACAAAAACCACATTAATTTTAGAAATAGGAACTTCTAAACCGTCAACAGGTTCAGGAATGTTGTATTTGTTTTTTTTTATTTTAGTCGCATCTGTTAAAAGAAAATGGGACATTTCTCGCGTTGAAAAATCACTTACTGAAAGCACAATGTTCTTGTCTTTTCCTGCCAAAACTTGTAAAATATATTCTGTATTTACCTCATTTTTGGTTTCAATAGGTAAAAAAAGATGATAAAAACTGTGTTGCCAAATATCTAAATAGATGATTTGATTTGCAATTTGCAAGGATAAATCTTCAATAGCAACTTCAGATAATTTTTGCCTTAAAGCTTTATACTTGGTTCTTAATTCCTTCTTCGTCATTTTCTAATTTTGTTGAAATATGAAAAACCGCATCACCTTGATATACAATTGGGGCATCATTTACATTTATTAAATAGCCGGCATGTGGTGCTTTTAATTTATGACTTACCTTTCCAAAAGGATCTGAAATTGTGGCTAACAATTCGCCTTTTATTACATAGCTACCAATTTGTTTTAAGCCATGGAACATTCCAGAAAAATTAGCTCGAATCCAATCCGACTTTTCAATATATATAGTTGGGTGTGGTTTTGAAATTTCGTGTTTGTTTTTTAGCATGCTAAAATGCATTAAAAATCGTTTGGTTCCTTCTACAGCTTCTTTAGTTACTGCATTATTAATATCAACAGATTTTCCTCCTTCAAATAATAACATTTTTACATTCATTTTATCACAAGTACTTCTAAACGAACCAGATATATTATTAGAATATAAGGTAAACGGAGCCCCAAATACATCTGAAAGTGTTTTTAATTCTTCATTATTTGGCACAATTCGTATTTGTGGTGCATTAAATCTTTGAGCGCCGCCAGCATGAAAATCTATAGCATAATCAATATGAGGTAAAATTTCTTTTAAAATATAATACGCAAATTGGCTTGCTAAAGAACCTGTTTTGCTTCCGGGAAAAATTCGATTTAAATCTCTACCGTCAGGAAATTCTCTGGTTTGATTGACAAATCCAAAAATATTAATTACAGGAATACAGATAATAGTCCCTCGTTTGGGTTTATTAATTTTTTTTACAATTAATTCCCTTACAATTTCAGTTCCGTTAATCTCGTCGCCATGTAAACCAGCCGTTAACAACACTACCGGGCCTTCTTTTTTGCTTCTTTCTACAATAATTGGAATGTGTAAATCAGTCATAGTATGCAATTTTCCAATTTGCATATTGATAGTTTTACTTTTTCCTGGCAAAATAGTTTCGTTAAAAATAGTAATTTCCTTGTGCGTCACGTGTTTTACTTTTTGGCTAAAGTAATAAAAATTTAGTACATGCTAAATCAATAGTTTTTTGTTATTTTTGTAAGGCTTTTTCAAGTCAAATTACTAATTACTAAATACTAAATACTAAATACTAAAAACTGAACACTGCCTCCTGCAAATGACGCCACTCGAACTACAAATACAAACCTTACCTGAAAATCCTGGTGTTTACCAGTATTATGACAAAGAAAACAAGATTTTGTACGTTGGAAAAGCAAAAAATTTAAAAAAACGCGTACAATCCTATTTTAAAAAAAACCACGAGAATTATAAAACAGCAGTACTTGTAAAAAAAATTGTTACTATCAAACATATTGTTGTTCCTACAGAAACCGATGCGTTATTGTTAGAAAACAATCTTATTAAAACACTACAGCCAAGATATAATGTACTGCTTCGTGATGACAAAACGTATCCTTGGATTTGCATCAAAAAAGAAACATTTCCAAGAGTGTTTACTACTCGAAAAATGATAAAAGACGGCTCGGAATATTTTGGCCCCTATACCAGTTTTAAAACTGTAAACACGTTATTAGAGTTAATTAGAGAATTATATCCCTTACGAACCTGTAATTTTGATTTATCAGTAGCAAACATTAGAGCTGAGAAATATAAAGTCTGTTTAGAATACCATATTGGAAACTGTAAAGGCGGTTGCGAAGGCTACGAAACGCAAGAAAAGTATCAAAAACAAATTACAGCCATCCGAGAAATTTTAAAAGGAAATTTTAAAGAAAGTCTAAAAGATTTTAAAAACCATATGCAGATTTTAGCTTCAGAAATGAAGTTTGAAGAAGCCCAAAAAATTAAAGATAAAATTGAAGTTTTAGAAAATTATCAAGCAAAATCAACGATAATAAATCCCAAGATTACCAATATTGATGTGTTTTCCATTATTTCAGATGAAACCATGGCGTATGTTAATTTTTTACAAATTTCGCATGGCGCTATTATTCGTTCGCACACCTTAGAATTAAAGAAAAAATTAGACGAAACCAATCAAGAATTATTAGAATTAGCAATTGTAGAAATAAGAGCGCGTTTCTTTTTAACCTCAACAGAAATAGTAGTGCCGTTTGAAATAGATTTAGGCGATAAAATTAGAGTAACTGTTCCCAAATTAGGTGATAAAAAAGAGATTTTAAACTTATCTGAACGAAACGCAAAATATTACAGATTAGACCAACTAAAACAAATTAAAATTGTAGATCCAGACCGACACACAAACCGGATTATGGCGCAAATGCAAAAAGATTTACGCCTCTCTGTGGAACCTCGACATATTGAATGTTTTGACAACTCTAATATTCAAGGAACAAATCCTGTATCAGCCTGTGTGGTATTTAAAGATGGAAAAGCCAGTAAAAAAGACTATAGACATTTCAACATAAAAACCGTCGAAGGGCCAAATGATTTCGCTTCGATGGAAGAAGTGGTGTATAGAAGATACAGAAGATTACTAGATGAAAAAGAATCTTTACCTCAACTTATTATAATTGATGGGGGAAAAGGGCAATTATCTTCTGCACTAAAAAGTTTAGAAGATTTAGGATTAAGAGGAAAAATCGCCATTATTGGTATTGCGAAACGATTAGAAGAATTGTTTTATCCTGACGATCCCATACCTTTGTATTTAGATAAAAAATCGGAAACGCTAAAAATAATTCAACAATTACGAAACGAAGCGCACCGATTTGGAATTACGCATCATCGTGACAAAAGAAGTAAATCAGCATTAAATTCTTCCGTAGATAGTATTCCAGGCATTGGTGAAAAAACAATGATAACCTTAATATCGCACTTTAAAAGCGTTAAAAGACTAAAAGAAGCTACAGAATCTGAAATTTCTTCAGTAATTGGACTTTCAAAAGCAAAAAAAATTTCCGACTTTTACAAAAAAGAATAACTCGTGATAAAGAAACAAGTAAAAAGTAAAAAGAGCCAAGTGAATCACATTCGTGTTACATTTTCTTGTTATATACTTTTTGCTGTTGCCTTTTTACTTTTGCCTCTAAACTCAATTGCACAAGACAGTGTCCAAAAACCCAAAATTGGTTTAGTACTTTCAGGAGGAGGGGCTAAAGGTTTGGCACATATTGGTGTTTTAAAAGTTATTGATTCTTTAGGAATAAAAATAGATTATATTGGAGGAACTAGTATGGGCGCTATAGTTGGCGGACTTTATGCTTCTGGCTATACTGCCAAACAATTAGATTCTATTTTTAAAACGTTAAACATAGACGATTTAGTTCAAGATAATATCCCAAGAAAATCTAAATTACTTTTTAATAAAAGAAATGATGATATTTATGCATTATCACTACCTTTTAAAAAATTAAAATTAGAAACACCAAACGCGCTTTCAAAAGGGTTTTATAATTATAATTTTTTATCTAAATTAACTTATCATGTAAGAAATATTAGAGATTTTAAAAAATTACCTATTCCGTTTTTCTGTATGGCAACAGATATTGAAACCGGAGAAGAAGTAGTATTAAATAAAGGCATTTTTCCGCAAGCATTAGTAGCAAGTAGCTCGATTCCAAGTGTTTTCTATCCTATAGAAATTGAAGGAAAATTACTAATTGATGGGGGGGTTACAAATAATTATCCTGTTGAAAAACTTAAAGAATTAGGTGCAGAATTTATTATAGGTGTAGATGTACAAGAGGAATTAAAAGATCGAAAAGACTTACAAGGCATCACAACTATTTTTGGACAAATTTCAAATTTCAGTACTCAATCCCAAATGAAAAATAAGCGCCAACTTACAAACGTTTACATAAAACCTGAAATAAAAGGATATACAGTTTTATCCTTCGAAAATGGAAAGAAAATCATTGAAAATGGTGAATATGCTACGAAAATTTTTTTATCAGAATTATTAAAATTTCAAAACAAAGCCTATCAAAAACCTGCATTAAAACCTGCTAAAGATTCCATTTTTATCGGAAACATTGCGTTTACAGAACTAAAAAATTATACCCGAGCCTATGTTTTAGGAAAATTACGATTTAAACCCAACACAAAAATAAGCTTTGAAGATTTTCAGAATGGTATTCAGAATTTAAGCAACACACAAAACTTTAGTTCGGTAAAATATCAATTTAACGAAAAAGACATTTTTATCAGTTTACGAGAAAACAAAATAAATACTTTTTTGAAATTTGCCCTTCATTATGATGAATTGTATAAAAGTGGTGCTTTAATAAATATCACCCAGAAAAAAATTATCTCAAAAAATGACATGGTTTCTCTAGATTTAATTTTTGGTGATAATTTTAGATACGACTTTAATTACTTAATTGACAATGGGTATTATTTTAGTTTTGGAATTAACTCCAGTTTAAATAAATTCAATAGAAATGTAAATTCAGCATTTGGAATTCAAAGTTATTTAAATAATACGTTTGAAAAAATAAATTTAGATTATTCAAGTATCAATACTAGAGTATTTCTACAAACTGTTTTTTTAAGAAAATTTAATATTGGTGGTGGATTAGAATTACAAAATTTGTTGTTAAAATCAGAGAATCTATATGATTCAAGTAAAACAATTGAAAATAGTAATTATTTATCTTTTGTTGGTTATCTTAATCATGATACTTTTGATAATAAATATTTTCCTAAAAAAGGATGGTATTTAAAGAGTAACTTTAATTACTATTTTAGTTCATCGGATTATACCAATCAATTTTCAAAATTTTCCATTTCTAAAACAGATTTAGGAATTGCTTTTGAGCCAATAAAAAACTTCTCTTTTGTCTTTCAGAACGAAATAGGATTTAAAATTGGTTATTCTACTTTACCTTACTTTGATTTTGCTTTGGGTGGAATTGGATTTAAAGACAGTACTAATATTCGCCCTTTTTACGGATATGATTTTTTAAGTTTAAGCGGAAATTCATATATTAAAAGTAGCGGAACTTTTGATTACGAATTTTATAAAAAAAACCATATTAACCTTACCTATAACGCAACTAGTATTGGCGATTTTATTTTTAATGCTACAAAAACATGGGTAAACAAACCTACATATACAGGATTTGGATTAGGCTACGGTTTAGAAACATTAATTGGTCCAATTGAGATAAAATACACTTGGTCTCCTGAATCACATTTTTCTGCTTTTTGGGTGAATTTAGGCTTGGTTTTTTAAATATTTTTTTTTGATTTGTGTATTTAATTGAAAAAATCCTATATTTGAAGCAACTAAAAATTATTACTTTATGTCTATTTGGAGAGTTAAACCAGTATCAGCCTTTGAAGCTGATATGAAAAAAAGTGAATTAAAACGAGTTTTAGGCAAATGGAGCTTAACAGCTATTGGTATTGGAGCCATTATTGGAGGAGGTATCTTTGTCTTAACTGGAACTGGAGCATACTACCATGCTGGACCTGCTTTAGCAATATCGTTTATAATTGCAGGAATTGCTTGTGTGTTTGCTGCATTATGTTATTCTGAATTTGCTTCAATTTTACCAGTTGAAGGTTCTGCCTATGCCTATGCATACGGAACTATTGGTGAAATTTTTGCTTGGATTATTGGTTGGGGACTAATCTTAGAATACGCTATGGGGTCAATGACAGTAGCTGTTTCGTGGTCTGGATACTTTAACAAGCTTCTCAAAATGTTTGGAATAAAACTACCCGAATGGCTAACTACTGATCCGGCAAGTTATACAGGCGAAGGTTTTTCAATGAATTTACCTGCGTTTTTAATTGTTCTTTTTGTAATTTCTATTTTAATTAAAGGAACCAAAAGCGCTGCTAATGCCAACAACTTTATTGTAATATTAAAAGTTTCTGCTGTAATTTTTGTTATTATTGCTGGTGCTTTTTTTATAAATACAGACAATTGGGTTCCATTTATTCCTGAAGTTACTCAAATTGTTGACAAAGCAGGTACGCACCAAGCATATGGGGTTGGAGGAATTGTTTCTGGAGCTGCAGCAATTTTCTTTGCTTATGTAGGATTTGATGCTGTTTCAACTCAGGCAGGAGAAGCTATTAACCCTAAAAAAGATGTACCCTTCGCTATTATTGTTTCCTTATTAGTTTGTACTGTTTTATATATTTTAGTATCATTAGTATTAACAGGAATGATGAATTACCAAGATTTCAATCCCCTTGGAAAATATCCTGAAGCTATTAAAGCTCCAGTGGCTTATGCTTTTGATATTGCCGGACAAGCTTGGGCAGGTTACATTATTACAATTGCCGCAACTATAGGTTTGATTTCTGTATTGATGGTAATGATTATGGGACAATCTAGAATTTTCTTAGGAATGTCTAAAGACGGATTAATCCCTTCTGTGTTCTCTAGAATTAATCCTTTATCAGGAACACCAAAAACTAATTTAATGATTTTAGGAGGATTTATTGCAATTGTAGCTGCTTTTACCCCTATAAATAAGTTAGCAGACATGACAAGTTTTGGTACTTTGTTTGCCTTTACGATGGTATGTATTGCCGTTTGGATTTTAAGAGTAAAACAACCTGGTTTAGAACGAACTTTTAAAGTTCCTGCTCTACCGGTTATTGCAATTTGTGGTATCTTGATTAACACATATTTAATGATTAACTTAAGTATTGATGCTCAAATGCTATCATTAGGATGGTTAGCTATTGGTATTTTAGTGTACTTCTTATACGGTAAACGAAATTCAAAACTAAATAAATAAAATATTTTAAAAAACGACTTCAAATTGAAGTCGTTTTTTTTTATAATATATTTTTACGATATTTGTGTTATGAAAAATTGGAACGGATTATTAGCCCATTTGAAATTCCTCATCAAGAGAAATCCTGAGTGAGACTACTTCTTTTTGTTTTAATAAAAAAGTATCGTAAATACTTTTAAACCTATAACTTTTAAACTTAAAGAAATGCCAATATATCATAAATTAGGAGAATTCCCTCACAAACGTCACATTCAGTTTGAAAAACCAAACGGCGGATTATACTATGAACAACTTTTTGGTACTGAAGGATTTCATGGACACTCTTCATTATTATACCATGTGCACAGACCAACACAAGTTAAAGAGATTACTAAATCTTATTCTGTTGAACCAAAAATCGCCATTGGTAAAAACATTAAATCGCTATTATTAAAAGGTTTTGAATTACAACCAGCTGACGATTTTTTAGAAAGCAGAAAAGACATGCTTGTTAATAAAGATTGTATTATCGGATTAGCTGCACCAAAAAAATCTTTACGCAGTTATTTTTATAAAAATGCCGATGCAGACGAAATGATTTTTATCCATAAAGGTTCTGGAAAACTTAGAACTATGATGGGAAATATAGATTTTGAATATGGCGATTACTTAATTATTCCGCGCGGAATGATTTATCAAATTGATTTCAATTCAGAAGACAATCGCATATTTTACGTAGAATCTTATGCGCCATTTTATACTCCAAAAAGATATAAAAACGAATCCGGTCAACATTTAGAACATTCGCCATTTTGCGAAAGAGATTTTAAATTACCTTCTGAAATAGAAACCTATGACGAAAAAGGTGATTTCTTAATCAAAATCAAAAAAGAAGGAATGATGCACGAGGTAGTTTATGCCACACATCCATTTGATGTTATTGGTTGGGACGGATATAATTTTCCATACGGATTTTCAATTCATAATTTTGAACCTATTACAGGTCGTGTACACTTACCACCGCCAATTCATCAAACTTTTGAAACAGCAACATTTGTGGTATGCTCTTTTGTACCACGATTGTATGATTATCATCCAAAATCAATTCCTGCTCCATATAACCATAGTAATATTGATTCTGATGAAGTGTTGTATTATGTTGATGGTGATTTCATGAGTAGAAACAATATCGAACAAGGTCACATTACATTACACCCAAAAGGAATTCCTCACGGACCGGCACCAGGAGCTATGGAAAGAAGTATTGGTCATACCGATACAAAAGAATTAGCTGTAATGGTAGATACATTTCGTCCATTAATGGTTACGGAAGCAGCAATGGGATTAGACGATGGTCAATACTACAAATCTTGGGTGGAATAAAATCAAAACACAACTTTTAGGTATTTAATTTTTACCATTAAAATAAAAAAATTATGAATAACGATTTAAAATCAGTCGAATACGGCTTAGAAAAAATATTTGAAGGCGCACAGGATTTCTTGCCTTTATTAGGAACAGATTACGTAGAATTTTATGTGGGTAATGCCAAACAAGCCGCTCATTTTTACAAAACAGCTTTCGGTTTTCAGTCATTAGCATATGCTGGATTAGAAACTGGCGTAAAAGACAGAGCATCTTATGTGTTAAAACAAGATAAAATACGTTTAGTATTAACAACCGCTTTAAATAGTAGTTCACCTATTGGAGAACATGTTAAAAAACACGGAGATGGCGTTAAAGTCATTGCACTTTGGGTAGAAGATGCTAGAAAATCGTTTGAAGAAACTACAAAACGAGGTGCAAAAACTTATTTTGAACCTATTTTAGAAAAAGACGAAGATGGCGAAGTAGTTCGTGCTGGAATTTATGGTGCCTACGGAGAAACAGTTTTTGTATTTGTAGAACGAAAAAATTACAACGGGATTTTCATGCCGGGTTATCAAGAATGGAAATCGGATTACAACCCAAAACCAGTTGGGTTAAAATTTATCGACCACATGGTTGGAAATACAGGTTGGAACAGAATGAATGAAGCCGTAAAATGGTTTGAAGATGTAATGGGATTTGTAAATTTCCTTTCTTTTGACGACAAACAAATTACTACAGAATATTCGGCATTGATGTCAAAAGTAATGAGTAACGGAAATGGAAGAATCAAATTTCCAATTAACGAACCAGCTAATGGAAAAAAACGTTCTCAAATTGAAGAATATTTAGATTTCTATGAAGGCGAAGGCGTGCAACATATAGCAGTTGCAACAGATGACATCATTACAACCGTTGCCGATATGCGTTCTCGTGGAATCGAATTTTTAAGTACGCCACCTCAAGCATATTATGATGCCATTCCAGAAAGATTGAAAGATCACATGTCAAAATTTAAAGAAGACATCAACGAACTTCAAAAATTAGGTATAATGATTGATGCCGATGAAGAAGGCTATTTATTACAAATTTTCACCAAACCAATTGAAGACCGACCAACACTTTTCTTTGAAGTTATCCAAAGAATGGGTGCCAAAGGTTTTGGAGCAGGTAATTTTAAAGCATTATTTGAATCTATTGAAAGAGAACAAGCCAAAAGAGGAACTTTATAAAAATAAAAAGCTACTACAAATAGCTGTATTTTTGATTAAAATACATCAAATTTAAATCATTAAAAACCAATTAGTTAAAAAGAAGATTGTCAAATACATAAAAAAAGCGGGTTATTTTTTTGTTTTGTTAAATTTTAACCACTTTTCTTGCGTTTTTTTCTGTTAAAAGTGTTAAAGTTGATTTTTTATTAAATAAAATTTAAATTCTTAACATATATTTGCAGAGCAATTGAGAGGTAGTAGACTCATATTGCGTATAAGTTTTCATAATTTATAGTTTTTTGGTTGGTTAAAACATAAAAACTCAGTTAATTCATTTGACTGGGTTTTTTGTTTTTTGTAACTTTGGAACAATAATTGCACACTTCAAAGAAAACCTTATAAAATGAAAAGAATAATTTTGCTTTTAACGGTGTTTGTACTCTCAAACTCTTTTGATACAGAGGAAATAGATTCTTATGCCATAGGTGAATTCTTTAAATTAAGAATACATTACGGACTAATAAATGCTGGATATGCCACTTTAGAAGTTAAAGATGCCGAACTAAATGGTAAAAAAATGCACCATGTTATTGGAAAAGGCTACACAACTGGTATGACTAAAATGATGTTTAAAGTAGTGGACAACTATGAAAGTTACTTTAATAAAGAAACCAACAAACCTTATGTATTTATCAGAAATATAAACGAAGGTGGGTATACTAAAAACCAACAAGGCTACTTCAACCAAAACAACAATACCGTTTTAGTAAAAGACTATAAAAACAAAACAGAAAAAACGTTTAATGTACCTGAAAACATTCAGGATATAGTTTCTTCTTTTTATTACCTAAGAAATCATCCAAAAATTGACAAATTAGTTGTTGGCGAATCCATAACAATTGATATGTTTTTTGATGAAGAAACTACAAAATTTAAATTAAAATTTGTTGGTAAAGAAAATATAAACTCTAAATTTGGAGAAATAAACTGCATGATTTTTAAACCATTAGTTCAAGCAGGACGTGTTTTTAAGGAAGAAGAAAGTTTAACAGTTTGGATATCAGACGACAACAATAAAATTCCAATCCGAGTAAAGGCCAATTTAGCAGTTGGTTCTATAAAAGCAGATATTGATCAATACAAGGGATTAAAACATCCAATAAATTTTAAATAATTATTATTTTGCAAGATACTATTTTGAAAAAAATCGAACAATTAGATGAAAAGTTTGAAAAAATAAATCAAAAAACAGAAACTCATTTAGAAGGATTACTTTGGGCAAAACCAATAACGTATTGGGATTATATTCAAACAGATGCGCTTTTAAATTTACAAATTCAACGTTCCACCCTACCAGATGAAATGGTGTTTATAATGTATCACCAAGTAAATGAATTGTTATTTAAAATGATACTTTGGGAAATGGAACAAGTGTGCCATAATACAGCACCAAGTACTGAATTCTTTACAGAAAGATTAAACAGAATTAGCCGCTATTTTGATATGTTAACCACTTCTTTTGACATTATGAAAGAAGGAATGGAACCTGAGCAGTATTTAAAATTTAGAAATACTTTAACACCTGCAAGTGGCTTTCAAAGTGCCCAATATAGAATGATTGAATTTGCATCAACTGATTTGATTAACTTAATAGATTTCCGTTTTAGAGCAACAATTGATAGAAACACGTCTTACTCACATGCAATAGAACATTTGTATTGGCAAGCTGCAGGTAAAGATCATCAAACAGGAGAAAAATCATATTTGTTAAGCGAATTTGAACGAAAATATAAAAAAGAATTTTTGTCTTTTATGGAAGAATATAACACCATAAATCTTTGGCAAAAATTCAAACAATTACCAGAAAACGATCAAAAAAACCCAGAATTAATAGCCGCTATGCGTCATTATGACAAAACTGTAAACATTACTTGGGTGATGGGACATTTTAATGCAGCAAAAAAATATATTGAAAGCGTTCCCGGAAATCACGAAGCTACCGGTGGAAGTGATTGGAAAAAATACATGCTGCCAAAATACCAAAAACGTATTTTCTTTCCAGAACTTTGGAGCAATGAAGAATTAAAAAACTGGGGAGAATAATTAAAAAACAAGATTTGAAATATATATTATACGCTATATTATTACTCGCATTTTCCTGTCAAAACAAAGAAAATGACAAAAAAACTGCAGAAAAAACTGCAAAAAAAGTACCTGTAATTAAAAAATATGGATTTACTTTTAATGACTTTTCTGTGGTGGAAGATACCTTACAATCTGGTGATACGTTTAGCACTATTTTAGAAGCGTACACATTACCCGATAGTTTAAAAACATTTGATGTTACTGAAAAAATTAAAGACTCTTTCAATATAAAAAATATCCGAGCAGGTAAAGCTTTCTTCACTTTTTCAGATAAAAAAAACAAGAAAAACTTAAAGGCTTTGGTGTATGTACAAGATAAAACCAGCTTTTTGGTGGTGGATTTAAGAGATTCTATTCGTGTTGAAATAAAAAAACGCCCTACTATTATAAAAAGAAGAACTATTGCAGCAGCATTAGACGGATCTTTATCAGAAACCTTATCTAGAAAAGGCGTTAGCTCAGATTTAGCAAATGAATTAGCGCAAATTTATAAATATTCCATCGACTTTTTCAAGCTAAAAAAAGGAGATAAATTTGCCGTAACCATCAAAGAAAAATATTTTGAAAACGGGGAATATTTAGGAGTAGACGAAGTAGAAGCATCTTATTTTGAATATAAAGGAAAAAAAATATATGCTTTTCCTTATAAATTAAATGAGAATCAAAAAAAAGTAGAATATTATGACGAAAAAGCTTCGGGAGCCAAAAGCATGTTTTTAAAAGCCCCTTTATCCTTTTTCAAGTTAACCTCAAAATTTACAACTCGAAGATTTCATCCGGTACAATTTACTTGGAAAGCCCATAATGGCACAGATTATGCCGCACCACACGGAACACCAATAAAAACAACCGCCTCAGGAGTTGTTGAAGCCACAGGATATACCTCTGGAAACGGAAATTTTGTAAAAGTAAAACACAACGGAAAATACGCCACACAATACCTTCACATGTCAAAAATTTTAGTTCGTAGAGGGCAATCTGTAACACAAGGACAAATTATTGGAAAAGTAGGCAGTACGGGTTTAGCAACAGGTCCGCACGTGTGTTATCGTTTTTGGAAAAATGGGGTGCAAGTAGATCCTTTGCGCTTAAAATTACCAACTTCGGAACCGATGACAAAAAAACAAAAAACAAAATATTTAGCCGCAATTGCACCGCTAAAAAAAGAATTAGACGACACAACGTCCAAAACATTTAAAGAATAAACCATTTTATCATGAAATTACAAAATAGCAATCCAACAGAAACAAATGCTTGGCAAAAATTAACTACTCATTTTTCAGAAATTAAACAGCAATCCATTAAAGATTTATTTCAAAATGATGTCAAAAGAGCTGAAAAATTCAATATTGAATGGCAAGATTTTTATGTAGATTTTTCAAAAAATAATTGGACAGAAGAAACCATACAATTACTTATTGAATTAGCAAATGAAGTAGGATTAAAAGATGCTATTTCAAAGTATTTTTCGGGAGAAAAAATAAACGAAACAGAAGACAGAGCTGTGCTTCATACAGCACTACGTGCTAATGAAAACGATGAGATTATATTTGAAGGGAAAAATGTTATTCCTGAAATTTTTTCAACAAAAAATAAAATAAAAGATTTTACAAATTGTATTGTGTCTGGTGAGGCAAAAGGATATTCTGGAAAATCATTTACCGATGTAGTGAATATTGGAATTGGTGGTTCAGATTTAGGCCCAGCGATGATTGTGGAAGCCTTACAATTTTATAAAAACAATTTAAACACACATTTTATTTCTAATGTAGATGGCGACCATGTACAAGAAATACTAAAAAAAATAAATCCAGAAACTACTTTATTTGTAATCGTTTCTAAAACATTTACTACTCAGGAAACCTTAACCAATTCGGAAACCGTAAAAAAATGGTTTTTGCAACACGCTACAGAAAAAGATATTGCCAAACATTTTGTAGCCGTTTCTACAAATTTGCAAAACGTAACTAACTTTGGTATCGCTCCCGAAAATATTTTTCCTATGTGGGATTGGGTTGGCGGAAGATTTTCATTGTGGAGTGCCGTTGGTTTAACTATAAGTTTAGCTGTTGGATACGATAATTTTAATCAATTATTAAAAGGGGCAAATAAAATGGATGTGCATTTTGCAAGCACACCTTTTGAAAATAACATCCCGGTGGTATTAGCGTTACTAAGTATTTGGCATAATAATTTCTTTGGTGCAGAAACAGAAGCATTAATTCCATATACGCAGTATTTACAAAAACTGGCACCTTATTTACAACAAGGTATTATGGAAAGCAACGGGAAATCTATTGCTAGAAATGGAAAACCTGTAAATTACCAAACAGGAACAATTGTTTGGGGCGAGCCAGGAACCAATTCGCAACACGCGTTTTTTCAATTAATTCATCAAGGAACAAAACTAATTCCAACAGATTTTATTGGTTTTATTGAACCACTTTATGGCGAAAAAGACCATCATAACAAATTAATGTCTAACTTTTTTGCACAAACAGAAGCCTTACTAAAAGGAAAATCTCGTGAACAAGTACTTTCAGAATTTTTAGCACAAGGTAAAACAGAAACTGAAGTAGCAGATTTAATACCTTTTAAAGTTTTTGAAGGAAACAAACCAACCAATACTATTTTAATTAACAAACTAACTCCAGAAAGTTTAGGTGCGTTAGTAGCCATGTATGAACATAAAATTTTTGTACAAGGGATTATTTGGAATATCTATAGTTATGACCAATGGGGTGTAGAACTTGGAAAACAATTAGCCAATTCTATTTTAAGTGAAATAGAAAGTAGAAATATCAAAAACCATGATAGTTCAACCGCAATGTTATTGACTAAATTCTTAAAATAAAAAATGTTAATGTTTTCTTAATGCTATTTGTTATTTTTTTTATAATTTTGCCAAAAATTTATAACTAAACAAAACATGAAAAAGCACATTTATTGGTTTTTAACCTTATTATTGATGTCTTCATCAATGGTTTTTGCTCAGTCAACTGTAACTGGTAAAGTAACTGACAACACTAACAATCCTTTAGCAAATGCTGTAGTGAGTGTAAAAGGAAATTCAACCATAGTAAAAACTTCAGATGACGGAAGTTTTAAAATTGTTACTAAAGAAAATGCAGGTACAGTTGTTGTTTCTTTTCTTGGATTTGAAGCTTCTGAAGTTTCTTTTGCAGGAAATCAAAATTTAGGAATAATTACTTTAGTATTAAGTACCTCAGAAATTGAAGAAGTAGTAGTAAAAAGCACAGTTATTGATATTGCGAAAGACCGCAAGACTCCTGTAGCAGT
Organism: uncultured Flavobacterium sp.; assembly: GCA_964593435.1. Lineage (GTDB taxonomy): Bacteria > Bacteroidota > Bacteroidia > Flavobacteriales > Flavobacteriaceae > Flavobacterium. Next base: position 132,885 of record CAZQGY010000001.1, read on the forward strand.
TTCTACAATTAAAGCTTCAGAAATTCAAACAAAATTAGGAAATCAAGAGTTCCCAGAAATTTTAGCAAATACACCTTCAGTATATGCTTCTAAATCAGGTGGCGGTTTTGGAGATTCGCGAGTTACTATTCGTGGTTTTGATCAAAAAAATATCGCTGTAATGATTAATGGAGTTCCTGTTAATGACATGGAAAACAGCTCTGTATACTGGAGTAACTGGGCGGGTTTGTCTGATGTGACAAGCTCAATGCAAGTACAAAGAGGTTTAGGATCTTCTAAACTAGCCATTTCTTCTGTTGGAGGAACAATAAACATAGTTACAAAAACTTCTGACATGGCTGAAGGTGGAAATATTAGTGTAGGTGTTGCAAATAATAATTACATAAAAACTAATGTAGCGTACAATTCAGGTCTTTTGAAAAATGGGTTATCAACTTCTATTTTATTAGGACAAACTAATGGTAATGGTTATGTTAATGGTACTGAATTTCAAGGAGGTAATTATTTTATCGCTTTAGGGTATAAATTCAACCCAAAAAACGACATTCAATTTACATTTACAGGAGCACCTCAATGGCACAACCAAAGAAACTCTAATATTTCGATTGCTCAATATTTACAATATGGAAATGATGGAGAACCAAACAGACAATTAAATTTTGATGCTGGTACTTTAAGAGGTGAAGACTTTAATTTTAGAACAAATTATTACCATAAACCAATTGCTTCATTAAACTGGGATTATAAAATTTCAGAAAGAATGAAATTATCTACTGTACTTTACGGATCTTGGGGTCGTGGAGGAGGATCTGCTGCAAGTGGAGGAGCTAGAGGAAGATCTTATACAGATGCATTTTTTAGAAACGGAGACGGTTCCTTAAATGTGGATAAAATATATGATTGGAATACTGGCGTTTTAGGCGTACCTCAAACAAGTGGTGCTACAACAAATACGTTACCTAGAACATTAACAAATGGTCAATTTCTTAACTCAAACGCAACTGGATCTTTTTCTGACAGATCTACTGGTATTTCAAAAATAGCTTCAACAAACTCTCATAACTGGTATGGTGCTGTTGTAAATTTAAATACTAAAATAAACAATGAATTTACTCTAGATTTTGGGGTGGATATGAGAACTTATAAAGGTATTCATTTCCAAACAGTAAATGATAATTTAGGGGCATATGGATATAAAGATGTATTATCTGCTACTAACGGAAATGTTAATGCGGCTCAACCAAACATCGTTACTTCAACTTATGCGGTATTACCAAACTTAAATCCTTTATGGAATACAGATTACCAACAAAAAGTAAACTATTGGAATGATAGTAAAGTAAACTGGATTGGTGCATTTACACAATTAGAATATGCAAAAGACAATTTAACAGCGTTTATCCAAGGTGCGGTTTCACAACAAGGATTTAAAAGAATTGACTATTTCAGATTTACTGATGCAAGTGGAAATCAAGAAACTAGTTTTAAAAATATTCTTGGTGGAAATGTAAAAGCAGGTGCTAACTACAACATTAACAGAAATCATAATGTGTTTGTAAATTCTGGATATTATTCAAAACAACCTTTTATGAATGCGGTTTATCCTAACAATAGAAATTTTGTTAATGAAAACTTAACTAATGAAAAAATATTTGGTTTAGAATTAGGTTATGGCTTCCGTTCAGCAATATTTAATGCAAACTTAAATGTATACAGAACTACTTGGAATGATAGATTTCAATCTGTAACAGATAGAACTACTTTACCTTCAAGTACAACTCTTGAAAACCCTGATGGATATTTTTCATTCAATGGGATTAACGAAACTCATGAGGGTGTTGAGTTAGACTTTAACGTTAAACCAATTGAAAAATTAGTTGTAAACGGTATGGTTTCTGTAGGAAACTGGTATTATAACGGAAATGCAAGCAGTACAAGATATACTGTAACAAATGAATTGTTCGGTGGTGGATCTAAAGTGTTATACTTAGACAACGTAAAAGTTGGAAATGCTGCTCAAACTACAGCTTCTATTGGTGCTGTTTACGAAGTAATTAAAAGAGTTAAAATTGATGCAAATTACCGTTATACTGATAAATTGTATGCAAACATTACACCAACAAATTTTGAAAGTGCTACAAACAAAGGCGCTTTAGCTTTACCTTCATTTGGTTTAGTTGATGCTGGTTTTTCTTACAAAATGTTAGTTGGAAAAGATAAAAAAGACAACCTTAACTTTAGATTTAATGTAAATAACTTATTAGATAAAATTTACATTGCTGAATCAAACTCTAATATTTTTGCTGATGATTATGTATCTGGTACTTCTGGTCCTACTTACGAATCTGCAGGAAAAACATATAATGGAGTAGCTACTTCTAATAATGTATTTTTCGGATTTGGTAGAACATGGAACTTTACCATTTCTTACAAATTCTAATTCTTTAGAAATATAAAATTCTTAACCGTTCCAATTCATTTTGGAACGGTTTTTTTTTATCTTATAAAATCATACATTTACAAAAAAATACAATATGGTATTAAGTAGATTTTGGTTGACTATTTTTATTTCTTCTATAGTGTTTATTATAGTAAGTTTATTTACAGGAAACACGTATTCTGTAGATTACGTATTAAATGGGAAAAAAGATGATCCTATTTTAATTTCGGAAAAGTTTTTAAAAGAAATCCCTATTTTTATTAAAGATAGTATTCAAAAATCCGAAGAAAAAACGTTTACCATAAATAGTGATACATTAAATCCAGACACCACTTACGTTTATAAAAATCAAACAGTAAAAATTTACAGCGGCACACAAAAATCGGATGGTTTATTACCAACTTGTAAAAACAGTCTATTTGATATTATTCTGCCTCTTATGGCGTATTTGGCTTTCTTTTGCGGTTTAATGGAATTGTTAATTATTTCTGGAGCTTCCGAAAAGTTAGCCAAAAAACTAAGTCCGTTTTTCGCACAAATATTTCCATCTGTACCTAAAAATCACGAATCGGTTTCTTATATGACCTTAAACTTTGCGGCAAATTTCTTGGGATTAGACTCTGCTGCAACGCCTTTTGGATTAAAAGCTATGGAAAGTCTACAAACACTTAACCCAGAAAAAGACAAAGCCAGTGATGCCCAAATTATGTTTATGTGTTTACATGCCGCCGGTTTAACTTTGATTCCAACGTCTATTATTGGCTATCGTGCGGCTGCAAATGCGGAAAATCCAGCAGATGTTATGTTGCCTTGTATCATCACCTCATTTATAGGCACCATTGCTGCCCTATTGATTGTAGGAATTAAACAGAAAATTAACTTTAAAAGTGCTACTTTAATCGTTGGATTAATGACAATAATTGCTGCAATTACTGGATTATTATTTTATGTTAACGGATTAAATTTAATAGAAAAAAACTTCTTTACTTCTAATTTATCAGGATTGATGTTAATTGCAATTATTGGGACAACATTGCTTTATGCATTCACTAAAGAAAAGAAATTTGTAGATCAAAAAACCACAATTTTTGATGCTTTCGTTTCCGGTGCCAAAAATGGTTTAACAACTGGTGTAACTATTTTTCCTTATGTAATGGGAATGTTAGTGGCCATTTCATTTTTTAGAAATAGTGGCTTGTTTGAAATTATGAGCAACGGAATTTCTTTTGTGTTTTCAAATATTGGCGTAAGTAAACAAATTACCGATTCGTTACCTGTTGCTATGTTACGTCCTTTCAGCTCTAGTGGTTCCAGAGGATTTATGATTGATGCCATGAATACCTTTGGAGTTGATTCATTAACCGGAAGATTGAGCGCTATTTTTCAATGCAGTGCAGAAACTACTTTTTATGTAATTGCTGTTTATTTTGGAAGTATTAACGTAAAAAACACGCGATACACTTTAGGAATTATGCTATTAGTAGATTTAATTTGCGTAATTGCTGCAATTGCAGTGGCAAGTTGGTTTTTTTGATATATAACCCCCTAAGAGTTTGAAACTCTTAACGGTTTTTTTAAAATATTTCTTAACTTTACACTTCAAAATTCAAACAAATGGACTTTTTATATCAAGACCCGTATCCAATTTTAAAAGACGATACTACCTACAAAAAATTAACTTCCGATTTTGTAAAAATAGAACAACTTGGCGATAGAGAAATCTTAGTGGTAGACCCAAAAGGATTAGAATTATTAGCGCAAGAAGCGATGGATGATGTTTCGTTTATGTTGCGTTCGGCACATTTACAAAAATTACGAAACATAATTGAAGATCCAGAAGCAACTGACAACGACCGTTTTGTAGCCTATAATTTATTACAAAATGCGGCTGTGGCTGTAGAAGGTCAATTGCCTTCTTGTCAAGATACAGGAACAGCTATTGTGGTGGCTAAAAAAGGTGAAAATGTTTACACAGGTGTTGAAGATGGTGAATGGTTATCTAAAGGAATTTACAATACGTACCAAAATAAGAACCTTCGCTATTCGCAAATTGTTCCGATTTCGATGTTTGAAGAAAAAAACTCGGGTTCAAATCTTCCAGCACAAATTGACATTTACGCTAAAAAGGGAAATTCTTATGAATTCTTATTTTTAACAAAAGGTGGGGGTTCGGCTAACAAAACGTTTTTGTACCAAAAAACAAAATCGTTATTAAATGACAAATCATTAGAAGAATTTGTTCGTGAGCGTATTATGGATTTAGGAACTGCGGCTTGTCCACCTTACCATTTGGCTTTAGTAATTGGTGGTACATCTGCGGAAGCAAATTTAGCAACAGTCAAAAAAGCATCAGCAGGTTATTATGACAATTTACCAACATCTGGAAACATGTCGGGTCAAGCGTTTCGAGATATAGAATGGGAAAAAAGAGTACAAATTATTTGTCAGGAAAGTCAAATAGGCGCACAATTTGGTGGGAAATATTTAACACATGATGTACGAGTAATTCGTTTGCCTCGTCACGCAGCATCTTGCCCTGTTGGAATGGGTGTTTCTTGTTCGGCAGATAGAAATATCAAAGGAAAAATCACCAAAGACGGAATTTTCTTAGAGCAACTAGAGACCAATCCAGGTCAGTTTTTACCTGCAACAGCACCACATTTAGAACCAGCAATTGAGATAGATTTAAATAAACCTATGTCGGAAATTTTAGCTGAATTATCCAAATATCCAATCAAAACCCGATTAAAATTAAATGGAACGTTGATTGTAGCTCGTGATATTGCACATGCAAAAATTAAAGAATTATTAGACGCTGGAAAACCAATGCCAGACTATTTCAAAAATCATCCCATATATTATGCCGGACCTGCAAAAACACCAAACGGCATGCCTTCAGGAAGCTTTGGTCCTACCACCGCAGGAAGAATGGATGTGTATGTTGACGAATTTCAAGCCGCTGGCGGAAGTATGATTATGTTGGCAAAAGGAAATCGCAGCAAAGACGTAATGAATGCATGCCACAAATATGGTGGGTTTTACTTGGGTTCTATTGGTGGTCCTGCTGCCATTTTAGCAAAAGAAAATATTCTATCGGTAGAAGTCGTGGATTTTGAAGAATTAGGTATGGAAGCCGTTCGTAAAATAACTGTGAAAGATTTCCCAGCGTTTATTATTACCGATGACAAAGGAAATGATTTCTTTGCCAACTTATAAAAGACAAAAATCCCAATAAGTACTAAATTTTCTTATTGGGATTTTTTTAAAATAAGCGTTCTTGTTTTATTGGATTTTCATGATCTAACAACCATTTTTTTCTCCATAATCCTCCGGCATACCCTGTTAATGAACCGTCAGAACCAATAACCCTGTGACAAGGAACCACAATCCAAAGTGGATTTTTCCCGTTTGCATTTGCAACCGCCCTAATGGCTTTTGGATACCCAAGTTTATTAGTTATTTTTTGATACGATTCTGTTTTTCCGTAAGGTATTTTCAGTAATTCATTCCAGACTTTTTTTTGAAAATCTGTCCCTTTTGGATTTATTTCAAATTGAAATTCGGTTCGATTTCCTTCAAAATATTCTTTTAACTGAATTACCACTTCTGAAAATAATTTAGGAATCGTTTCAGATACTTCTTTTTCTTCAGAAGTAACAGAAATTTTAGAAATTCCACTACTATTTCCTTCAATACACACAAAGCCTAAAGGACTATTAATAACTATTTTTTCCATAAAAAATCCCGATAAGTAAAATCTTATCGGGACTAATATATAAATAATATTTTTATTATTTAGAAGCTGGTGCTGCCACCGCAGGTGCTTCATTAACTTTAACGGTTCCTTTAATTGTAATAGTTTTTGGAATTGTATTTTCTTCACTAGTTGTAACAGTAACCGTTTTGTGGAAAGCTCCACCTGCAGCTGCATTATAAGTAGCTGTAACTGTACCTTTTTCACCTGGTTTGATAGCTGTTTTAGTGTAATTTGTAGCTGTACATCCACAAGATGCTTTTACATCCTTTAACGTAACATCTTTGTTAGTTGTATTAGTAAAAGTAAACTCGTAAGAAACTGGTTTTCCTTGTTCAATTGTTCCAAATTCATGCGTTTCTTTTTCCCATTTCATTTGAGAGGGTGTTTGTGGTGCAGCTGGAACAGCTACAGGAGCTGGAGCAGCAGTTTGAGCAAATGAAAGTGAGCCCATAAATAATGCAACTGCAAGTAATTTTACTGTTTTCATAATTATAATATTTAAATTAGTTGTTTATTAATATCACAAATGTATTTATTTTTTTAAATAATATTGTTAATCCATTATATTTATTGTGTTAATGAGTTGTTAATGATTAATTTCGCTTTATAATTTATCTTAATATCGTTAAAATTTAGATCATAAATGAAACTATCTCGATTTAATATTGTCATAATAATCGGATTTCTTGCTATAATAGGAGTTATTATTATGCAATTATTTTTGATAAACAACGCCCATAAATTAGCGAAAAAAGATACAGAAGATAAAATATTTTTTGCTTTACAAGATGTATTAGAAAAACTATATAAAGATAATTTAACAGGTTTATTAGTTTCTAATCAGGTAGAAAAAGTGTCTGGAAATTATTTTACAGTTAATGTAAACTATGAATTTGAAAACACCATTTTAGAACATTATTTAATTTCAGAATTTGAGAAAAATAATTTAGATGTTGATTTTGAATATGCGGTATATAATTGTTCTTCAGATAAAATGGCATTTAGCAACCACATCAATAGTAATGGAAAAAAAGAGCCTATTAAATGTCCGAGTTGTTTTACGAAAAATCCAGACTATACCTATTATTTTGCCATTCGATTTCCAGATATTGAACAAAATTATTTTAAAAATTTAAAGCAATATTGGATATTTACTACGGTATTATTCTTGGTCTTAATCATTTATGTATATTCTGTTTTACTAATGTTAAAACAAAAAAAATACACAGAATTGCAAAAAGATTTCATCAATAATATGTCGCATGAATTTAAAACACCTTTAGCATCAATATTAATTGCTTCAAATTATGTTAAAGAACAAAACGAAATAAAAGAAAATCCGAAACTGAAAAAGTATAATCAAATTGTTGTCAATCAAACCAATAAACTAAATGAACATATTGAAAAAATATTATATGTAGCTAAAACCGAAAGCAAACAAATGCTTATTGATAAAACTAAGTTTGAGTTGAAGCCGGTTTTAGACTTAGTGAAAGACAATATTTTATTAAAATATGATAAAAAAATTGATATTAATATAATAGCTAAAAAGACATTTGTTTTAAAAGCAGATGAATTTCATATGTACAATATTTTATTCAATTTAGTAGATAATGCCGTAAAATATTCTGGGTTTTCTCCTGAAATTGAAATTATGATTAACGAAATAAACCAACAACTTTCTATCCAGATTAAAGATAATGGTTGTGGAATTCCAACAAAAGATTTACCTTTTGTTTTCGATAAATTTTATAGAGTATCGCGTCAAGACATAAAAAATATTGAAGGTTTTGGAATTGGTTTATCGTATGTGAAAAAGATTTGCGACCTACATCGTTGGAAAATAACCATCGCTAATAATACGGATAAAGGAATTGTTGTTACGATTATAATTAATCAAAAAGATTATGAGTAAAAAGAAAGTTTTATATATTGAAGACGAGGAAACGCTTGCGTTTTTAACTGTTGATAATTTAGAACAACATTTTGATGTGGTGCATTGTACCAATGGTAAAATAGGTTTAGATTTGTTTTGCAAAAACCAATTTGACATTGTGGTTACTGACATTATGATGCCTGAAATGGATGGATTTGAATTGGCAACCGAAATCAGGAAACGCAATCAGGAAATTCCAATTATTTTTTTATCAGCAAAAACGATGAAGGAAGATCGAATAAAAGGTTTAAAACTTGGTGCCGATGATTATTTAGTGAAACCTTATTCGATTGAAGAACTAATCTTGAAAATTGAAGTCTTTTTACACCGAAGTCAAAAAAATACCGAAAAATTCCTAAAAAAATATGAGTTTTCAGGCTTTGTTTTTGAACCAGAAAATTATTTAATCAGAAACGAAACTACAAAAACAACACTTACAGAACGAGAAGCGCAATTACTAAAGCTTTTTTTAGACAATCCAAACACCGTTTTAAAACGAGAAAAAATACTTATGGAACTTTGGGGTTCGGACGATTATTTTTTAGGTAGAAGTTTAGATGTTTTTATTTCTCGATTACGAAAAATAATAAAAGAAACACCAAATTTAGCTATTGAAAATATTCCGAGAGTTGGATTTAAATGGGTAAGTGAATCGTAAAATTTGTGGTTAATTACTCCTTTTTGCCTACATTCAAAGAATCAGAAGCTTTTTGGTTTTCAGGGGTTTCTTTTGTTCTTTCTTTTACTTCATCGTACCAGTTTGCTATGTTTGGCGACATAAACTTAGAAATTTCTTGTATCGGCAGATAAAAGAGAGACTTGTTTAAGGTTTCTTCTTTTACTAGCACACTATTACTATTTATTTTTTGAAGTAAATTAAGTAAAACGCCCAACATTAAAATGGTTTTAAGCATACTAAAAACAGCGCCTCCTAATTTATTTAACCAACCTAAATAAGCAAAACTTGCGATACTAGTAAAAAATTTTGCTAATAAATGAATGGCAATAAGTACTAAAATAAAAGTAATGGCAAAAGCAATAATTTCAATATATTTCGGATTGGTTTTTATTTTTTCTTCTAAAGCCAATCGGACAATGTGTGAAAATTTTATCGCTACAAAAATGCCTACAATTAAAGAACTAAAAGAAGCTATTTCTACAAAAAGACCATTTTTTAACCCATTATATATACTGTATCCTAATAAGGCGGCAAAAACAATATCAATAAATTCCATAAATTATATTTATTTTATAAAAACAAAACTACAAAATGCAAACCTCAAATACTATCTTTGTAAAAAACTAAATACAAATGTCTAGAGATATACAATTAAAAGAACGTTGGGAAAAAGTAGTAGCGTTTTTATCTGAAAAATTTTCTGATGGAGACATATTAGATTTAGATGCTATAATTTATTTAATTGGCGTCCAAGAACTAGGCAAAATAAATATAGAATTTAAAAAAGACGAAAAAGTAAACCTGATGCATATTGCTATTTGTAAACTATTAGAGCCATACGGATATTACGAATTTGAATTTTTTGATAAAGATGGCTGGCCTCATTATAAAGTAGTAAAAGAACTTCCAACTCTAAAAGCAGGAGAACAATCCGTTTTAATGAAAGACGCCATTGTGAATTATTTTTTAGAAAAAGAGATAATTAATTAGTGCTCAGTATTCTATTTTTAGTACTTCGTTGAAACTAAATGCAAATCACTTTTCACTAATCGCTAAAAAATACATAAATTTGTAGCTTATTACCCTTATACGATGATAAACAAGATAAAACAACATATTGAAGAAGCTAAAGCGTTTCAAACTGAAGACAAAAGTACTTTAGAGGAATTTCGTATTAAGTATTTAGGAAGTAAAGGTTTGCTGAAAGATTTTTTTGCCGAATTCAAAAACGTACCTAACGAACAAAAGAAAGAATTTGGTCAGGTAGTTAATGAGTTGAAAAACACGGCAGAAGAAAAAGTAAAAACCATTCAGGAAGTTATAGAGTCTAAAACAGAATCGGTACATCTATTTGGCGATTTGTCTCGCCCAGGAAATCCTATTCATATTGGTTCTCGTCATCCGATTTCTTTAGTCAAAAATCAAATTTTAGATGTTTTTTCAACCATTGGTTTTAACGTATCTGAAGGTCCAGAAATTGAAGATGATTGGCATAACTTTACCGCATTAAATTTACCAGAATACCATCCCGCACGCGATATGCAGGATACCTTTTTTATTCAGACCAATCCCGATGTTTTGTTGCGTACACATACCTCATCTGTACAGGTACGCTATATGGAAAACAACAAACCGCCAATTAGAACCATTTCTCCTGGTAGGGTTTTTCGTAACGAAGCTATTTCATCTCGTTCGCATTGTATTTTTCATCAAGTAGAAGGCTTATATATTGATAAAAATGTGTCGTTTGCCGATTTAAAACAAACACTATTATATTTTACAAAAGAAATGTTCGGGAAATCTAAAATCAGATTGCGTCCGTCATACTTCCCATTTACAGAACCAAGTGCGGAAGTAGATATTTATTGGGGATTGAAAACAGAAACCGATTACCGAATTACAAAAGGAACAGGCTGGTTAGAAATTATGGGATGCGGAATGGTTGATCCGAATGTGTTGAAAAACTGTGGTATTGACCCAAACGAATATACCGGATACGCTTTTGGAATGGGAATAGAAAGAATTGCTATGCTATTATACCAAATTGGCGATATTAGAATGTTTTATGAAAACGATGTTCGTTTCTTAGAACAATTTAAGTCAAGTTTATAAAATAAAAAAGCCTAGCAGAAATGCTAGGCCTTTTTTGTTCCACTTCAAATAGAAAGTTACAAATTTAATGCAATGATTGAGTATTCAATTATTAGAAAATTATAGCGTTGATTTTTAATTTTGTTTGATTGAACGTAACCTAATAACTCTTTTGTTGTCTGAATCAGTAAGTACAATATAAGGTTTAACCCCTGTTAATTTTATGTCATTCCCTTTCATTGCAAAAGCCTCTTGATTAGAATTTGCAATAAAAATTTCTGTATTAGTAGGTAAAGAATACGATTTAATTTCATCAGGAGATAAGTTGCTTACCCTTGTTTGAATTTTTCCATCTGGTGTATAAATAATAAGGGAAAGATGATAAACGTCTTTATTATCATTTAAAAAACTAATATTAATACTCTCTTGTCCATAAGTAAATGATACGATTAAAAACGCTAAAAATAATATTACTTTTTTCATAGTTTCAAAGTTACTTTGATTTTTTACGATATAAAATTAGTCTAAAAAACAAAAAAGTCCAGCATTTCTGCTGAACTTTTGCTCCCTCTCTTGGGCTCGAACCAAGGACCCTCTGATTAACAGTCAGATGC
>CAZQGY010000002.1:0-137655 GCA_964593435.1 uncultured Flavobacterium sp.
AGCAAAAGGATTTTGTTTTTCAAACCCAGTTGCTGCTCACGTTTTATTACAAAAAATTACCGATACGACGATTTTATATTTAAAAGAAAAAGTAAAAGCAGGTTGTAATGCGATTCAGATTTTTGATTCTTGGGGGGGCATGCTAGCTCCTGTGGATTATCAAGAATTTTCTTGGCAATACATCAATCAAATTGTAGAGGCTTTAGCTGACGAAACGAAAGTGATTGTTTTCGGCAAAGGTTGTTGGTTTGCTTTAGGCGAAATGGCCAAATCTAAAGCTTCGGCTTTAGGAGTTGATTGGACCTGTTCGCCAAGAAACGCACGCTATTTAACAGGAGGAAACATCACCTTGCAAGGAAATTTTGATCCGAGTCGTTTGTTGTCGCCAATACCAACCATCAAAAAAATGGTACATGAAATGATTGACGAATTTGGAAAAGACAATTACATCGTAAACTTAGGACACGGAATTTTACCGAATATACCAGTGGATCACGCTAAGGCTTTTGTGGAAGCAGTTAAAGAATACAATAAATAAGCTATACGCTATTTACAATGAAAGACCAGTTTTACCAATACATACAAACCCTACAAGATCAAATCTGTAAAGGATTAGAAACTATTGATGGCGTTTCCAAATTTCGTGAAGATATTTGGGACAGACCCGAAGGCGGTGGCGGAAGAACGCGTGTCATTGAAAACGGTGCTGTTTTTGAAAAAGGAGGCGTAAATATTTCAGCAGTTCACGGGAAATTACCCGAAGCTATGCAAAAAATGTTTAACGTAGGCGAAGCGGATTTCTTTGCTTGCGGATTGAGTTTGGTGATTCATCCAAAAAATCCAATGGTGCCAACTGTACACGCAAATTGGCGCTATTTCGAAATGTATGACGATAACGGTAATGTAATTAATAGTTGGTTTGGCGGCGGCCAAGATTTAACTCCTTATTATTTGTTTGAAGAAGATGCGGTTCATTTTCATCAAACGTGTAAAACAGCTTGTGATAAACATAATCCTGATTTTTATCCAAAATACAAAAAACAATGTGACGACTACTTTTGGAACGCACATAGAAATGAAGCGCGTGGAATTGGAGGTTTATTCTTCGATTATTTGAAAGAAACCGAAGCACAATCGATGGAAGATTGGTACAACTTTGTTACTGAAGTTGGGAATTCATTCGTCGAGGCGTATTTACCCATCGTAGCAAAAAGAAAAGAGTTGCCTTTTACACCCGAACAAAGAACTTGGCAAGAAATTCGCCGTGGTCGTTATGTCGAATTTAATTTGGTTCACGACAAAGGCACTTTATTTGGCTTAAAAACCAATGGCCGAATAGAAAGTATTTTAATGTCTTTACCTCCTCATGTGCAATGGCATTATGACCATCATCCGGAAGTAAGAAGTGAAGAAGAAAAAATAATAAAAGTATTAGAAAAACCAGTTGATTGGCTGTAAGCTGTCAGCACTTAGCGGTTAGCTAAATTAATAGAACAAGATAAGCTCAAAAAAATGAGAGATTATAAAAAATATTTAGTTTGGGAAAAATCACATCAGTTAACGCTGGATATTTATCGAAATACAATTTCATTCCCAAAAGAAGAACAGTTCGGATTAATTAGTCAGATAAAAAGATCTTCAAGTTCTATTCCGACGAACATTGCAGAAGGATGTGGAAGAAATTCGGATAAAGATTTTTGTAGATTTCTTTATATTGCATTTGGTTCAGCTAATGAATTAGAATATCAAATATTATTGAGTATTGATTTAAAATTTATGGCCCTTGAAAATGGTCAAAAACTTCTTTTTCAAGTTGAAGAAATTAAAAAAATGTTAAACGCATTAATAACAAAGTTAAATAAAGCTAACAGCTAACAGCTGATTGCTATAAAGCTAAAAGATATGTTTCCATTACAAAGAGGTAGAAGATTACGAGTAAACGAAAGCATTCGTTCATTAGTTAGAGAAACTACGTTAAGTCCGGCTGATTTTATGTTTCCGATGTTTATTGCAGAAGGAGAAAATGTGCAAGTCGAAATTCCATCGATGCCAGGAATTTTCCGTAGTTCGATTGATTTAACGGTGAAAGAAGTCCAAGAATTATTCGATTTAGGAATTCGTGCCGTGAATATCTACGTGAAAGTAAGCGAAGATTTAAAAGACAATACAGGCAAAGAAGCGTGGAACCCAAACGGTTTGATGCAACAAGCTATTCGTGCTATCAAGTCGGCTTGTCCTGAAATGATTGTGATGCCCGATGTGGCGTTGGACCCATATTCTATTTATGGTCACGACGGAATAATTGAAAATGGCGATGTGGCAAATGATGCTACTAATCAAGCCTTAGTAAAAATGGCCGTTTCTCACGCTCAAGCTGGAGCCGATTTTGTTGCTCCAAGCGATATGATGGATGGACGCGTTTTGCGTTTACGCCAAGGTTTAGATGCCGCAGGATTTGAAAATGTAGGTATTATGAGTTATTCGGCGAAGTATGCTTCGGCATTTTATGGTCCGTTTAGAGACGCGTTGGATAGTGCGCCAAGAGAAGCCGATGTCGAAGTACCGAAGGACAAAAAAACCTATCAAATGGATTATGCGAATCGTATCGAAGCCGTTAAAGAAGCGCTTTGGGACGTAGAAGAAGGCGCTGATATGGTGATGGTGAAACCAGGAATTGCGTATTTAGATATTGTTCGCGAAGTAAAAAACGCGGTAAATGTTCCTGTAACTGTTTTTCACGTTTCTGGCGAATATGTGATGATTAAAGCAGCAGCCGAAAGAGGTTGGCTCGACCATGACAAAATTATGATGGAACAATTAATGTGCATCAAACGCGCCGGAGCCAGTTTAATTTCAACTTATTTTGCGAAAGAAGCAGCGATTTTACTAAACAAAAAATAGATGAATTATGAAAGTATATTTCAAATTACTTCTTATGTTATCAATAGGTATAAGTATCATTAGCTGTGGCGAAAAAAAAGAGACCGATGCTATGGGAAACCCTATTGAACAAACAGAAACTTCAGCAAATCAAACACCTAAAGCGTTAGGAAAAGAATTATTTGAAGGGAAAGGTATGTGCGCCACTTGTCATAAAGCAGATGTTAAAAATTCAGGACCAAGTATTAAAGACATTTCTAAAATATATACTGATAAAAAGGCAAGTATATCGTTATTTCTTCAAGGAGAAACGGATCCTATTGTTGACCCATCGCAATATGAAATTATGAAAGCCAATCTAGAAATCACAAAAACCATGACGGAAGGGGAAGTACAAGCTATAGAAACGTACATGTTAAGTGTCAAATAAAAAAAGCTCAAAACTATGTTTTGAGCTTTTTTGTGCGGGTAAAAGGACTCGAACCTTCACACCTTGCGGCACCAGATCCTAAGTCTGGCGTGTCTACCAATTTCACCATACCCGCGATAATTGGAGTGCAAATATATAAACTAAGTTTTCTTTTAGCAAATTAATTTTCTCTTTTTATTTTTTATGCATTTCTGTAAAATATTTATAAAATAATGGAATGGTTTCTATTCCTTTCATGTAATTGAAAATTCCATAATGTTCATTTGGCGAATGAATGGCGTCGCTATCCAAACCAAATCCCATTAAAATAGTTTTGCTTTTCAATTCTTTTTCAAACAAAGCAACTATTGGAATACTTCCACCTGAACGAACAGGAATAGCCGAAACACCAAACGATTCTGTGTAGGCTTTATTTGCAGCTTGGTAACCAATACTGTCAATTGGAGTTACATAACCTTGTCCACCATGATGAGGTGTTACCTTAACTGTTACGGCACTTGGCGCAATGCTTTCAAAGTGTTTTTTAAATAATTCTGTTATGCTTTCCCAATCTTGATTTGGAACCAATCGCATCGAAATTTTTGCAAACGCTTTACTTGCAATAACGGTTTTTGCACCTTCACCAGTGTAGCCACCCCAAATTCCGTTTACATCTAAAGTAGGACGAATAGAATTTCTTTCATTTGTAGTGTAACCTGCTTCGCCATAGGTGTCTGCAATATTTAATGCTTTTTTGTAATCATCTTCAGAATAAGGTCTTTTTGCCATTTCGGCTCTTTCTTCTAGCGATAATTCTTCCACACCATCGTAAAAACCTGGAATCGTAATATGATTATTTTCATCGTGTAACGAAGCAATCATTTTGGTTAAAATATTTATAGGATTAGCAACAGCTCCACCATATAAACCAGAATGCAAGTCTCTATTTGGACCCGTTACTTCTACTTCCACATAACTTAAGCCACGTAATCCAGTTGTAATTGAAGGTTGCGTGTTTGAAATCATTCCTGTGTCTGAAATTAAAATTACATCACAAGCTAGTTTTTCCTGATTACGTTCCACGAACCAACCTAAACTTTTTGAACCTACTTCTTCTTCGCCTTCAATCATAAATTTTACATTACAAGGCAAGTTGTTATTCGCAATCATGTATTCAAAAGCTTTCACGTGCATGTACATCTGACCTTTGTCGTCACAAGCACCACGTGCAAAAATTGCGCCTTCCGGATGAATTTCTGTTGCTTTTATTACGGGTTCAAATGGGGGAGACGTCCATAATTCAATTGGATCTGCGGGTTGCACATCATAATGGCCATACACCAAAACAGTTGGTAAATTTGGATCAATTATTTTATGTCCGTAAACGATTGGATAACCTGGTGTTTCGCACATTTCAACCACATCACAACCTGCTTTTTCCAAACTAGATTTTACAGCTTCGGCAGTATTGATTACATCTTGAGCATATGCGCTATCTGCACTAACAGAAGGCATTTTTAGTAATTCAATTAATTCTTTAATAAATCGTTCTTTGTTTTCCTGAACGTATTGTTTTATGTTTTCCATGATTTTTCTTTATAAAGTTCAAATATACGAAATGAATATCAATGTCAAAAAACAAATTCAAAGTTCAATATCAATATTTAATATCAAAATAGTTTAGAATACAGATTAGAGAAATTTCTAAGATTTCTAAAATTTATCCAATCAGTGTTCATAAAACCAAGTAAACATCATTAAAACACTGATTTAAAAATAATTAAACATAAAACATTGAAATTTGATAATTATTATTATCTTTGCACCCTTAATTAACCGAGGTCGAGTACCTCAAATTTAATCACAAGATTATGCCAGTAAGAATTAGATTACAAAGACATGGTAAAAAAGGGAAACCTTTTTTCTGGATCGTAGCGGCAGATGCCCGCTCAAAAAGAGATGGTAAATTCCTAGAAAAAATAGGAACATACAATCCAAACACTAACCCTGCAACTATTGATTTAAATGTTGATAGTGCGGTTCAATGGTTACACAATGGTGCCCAACCAACTGACACAGCTAAAGCAATTTTATCTTATAAAGGTGCTTTGTTGAAACATCATTTAGATGGTGGAGTTAGAAAAGGTGCTTTAACACAAGAACAAGCTGATGCTAAATTAGTAACTTGGTTAGATGCAAAAGCTGGAAAAGTAGATGCTAAAAAAGATGGTTTAAGCAAAGCGCAAGCGGATGCTAAGGCTAAAGCTTTTAAAGCAGAACAAGCAGCAAACGAAAAACGTATAGCTGCTATTGCTGATGCTGCGAAAGCAGAAGAAGTAGTTGAGGCTGCTGCTGAAGTAACTGAAGAGGTTGCAGAAGAAGTAGTTGAAGTTGAAGCTGCTGCTGAGGTAGCTGAAGAGGTTACTGTAGAAGAAGTAGTTGAGGCTGTTGCTGAAGTAACTGAAGAGGTTGCTGCAGAAGAAGTAGTTGAAGCTGTTGCAGAAGAAACTACAGAAGCTCCTGCTGCTGAAGAAAACAACGAAGAAAAAGAAGCTTAATATATACTGCGATAATGCGTAAAGATGAATGTTTCTATTTAGGCAAAATCGCTAAAAAATTTAGTTTCAAAGGGGAAGTTCTTATCTTTTTAGATACAGACGAACCTGAACTTTATCAAAATTTGGAATCAGTTTTTATTGAATACAATAAAAATCTGGTTCCATTTTTTATTGATAAATCATCCATTCATAGAGATAAATTTTTACGCGTTAAATTTGAAGATGTTGATACGGAACTAGAAGCCGACAATATGAAAAATTTAGAAGTGTATTTACCTCTAACGATGTTACCAAAATTAGAAGGCACTAAGTTTTATTTTCACGAAATTATAGGTTTTAAAGTTACAGATCAACGCTTAGGCGACATTGGTACTGTTCACGCCATTTTGGATAATGCCGCACAACCTATTTTTGAAATTTTCAAAGGACAAAAACAAGTTTTAGTTCCTATGATTGACTCTTTTATTATTGAAGTCAATAGAAAAGAAAAAGAATTGGTTTTAAACACACCAATTGGTTTAGTGGATTTGTATTTGGAGTAAATTCCAATATTTTAAATTCCAAATTCCAACAATTTTGAAATTCCAATAATAAAATTCCAAATTCCAACTTTAAATAAATTCCAAATTTCAAATTCTTATTTTATGAGTAAACCTTACGATTTAGAAGAGAGAACCTTTTTATTTGCAAAAGATTGTAGAGTTTATATTCAAAAACTTCCAAAAACCATTTCGAATATTGAAGACGGAAAACAATTAGTTAGGTCTTCCGGTTCTGTAGGAGCTAATTATATTGAAGCAAATGAAAAACTTGGAGATAAAGATTTTTTATTTAGAGTAAAAATAGCTAGAAAAGAGGCAAAAGAATCTAAATACTGGTTGATGCTATTAAATGAAATGAATGGTGAATTAAAAGAAATTTCTCAAGAATTAATTATTGAAGCAGATGCTTTAAGAAAAATATTATCAACAATAATCTCAAAATTTAAACCTTAATTTCACCACGTCAGTTTTGGAATTTAAAATATTGGAATTTCATTACGTCAGTTTTGGAATTTGGAATTTTTATATTGGAATTTTTAAAAAAATATTCGAATTTAATATATGATGTTCAAATTCAAACAATTTTCAGTTCAACAAGAAAAATCTGCCATGAAAGTGGGAACAGATGCTGTTTTATTGGGTGCTTGGACACCGCTAATTAACAATCCATACAACATACTTGATATTGGAGCTGGTACAGGAATAATTTCCCTTATGTTAGCTCAAAGAAGTTTCTCAGAGCAAATTGATGCTATTGAAATTGAAGAGAATGCTTACGAAGAATGTGTAGATAATTTTGAAAATTCGCCTTGGGCTGACCGCTTATATTGCTACCATGCTGGGTTAGATGAATTTGTAGCCGAAATCGAAGAAATAGAGGAACAATACGACATCATTGTTTCCAATCCGCCCTTTTATTCAGAAGATTATAAGACAGACAACGCATCTCGCGATTTGGCTCGTTTTACAGACGCATTACCTTTTGATGAGTTGATAGAAGCCGCCTATTTGTTATTATCAGAAAACGGAATCTTTTCTGTAATTATTCCCTATTCTGCGGAAGAAGATTTTATTGCTTTAGCGAAACAATCGTTATTATTTCCGTTAAAAATTACTCGAGTAAAAGGCACACCAGCTTCTGAAATTAAAAGAAGTTTATTGGCATTTACTCGTATAGAACAAACGCCAGCTATTGATGAATTAGTTATAGAAACGGTGCGTCATCAATATACTTCGGAATACATTGAACTTACGAAAGATTTTTATTTGAAAATGTAAGTTTTAACTTTTGTTTTCTAATAAATCTAACAATTCAATTTACTTTTGTTAAAAAATAATTACTTTTGTAACTCAAATTGATTTTAAAAAATATTCACATATGAAACCAGATTTATTTCAATCACCTGATTATTATTTGTTAGATGATTTATTATCAGAAGAGCACAAATTAGTTCGTGATGCAGCAAGAGCTTGGGTAAAAAAAGAAGTTTCTCCTATAATTGAAGACTTTGCACAACGCGCTGAATTTCCAAAACAAATTGTAAAAGGATTGGGAGAAATCGGTGGTTTTGGACCTTATATTCCAGTGGAATATGGTGGTGCGGGATTAGACCAAATTTCTTACGGTTTAATTATGCAAGAAATTGAAAGAGGTGACTCTGGTGTACGCTCTACTTCTTCTGTACAATCTTCATTGGTAATGTATCCAATTTGGAAATACGGAAACGAAGAACAAAGAATGAAATATTTACCAAAATTAGCAACCGGTGAGTTTATTGGTTGTTTTGGTTTAACAGAACCTGATCACGGTTCAAATCCGGGTGGAATGACATCTAATTTTAAAGATATGGGCGACCATTATCTTTTAAATGGTGCTAAAATGTGGATTTCAAATGCGCCATTTGCTGATATTGCTGTAGTTTGGGCAAAAAATGAAGAAGGCAGAATACATGGATTAATTGTAGAAAGAGGCATGGAAGGGTTTACCACTCCAGAAACTCATAATAAATGGTCGTTACGTGCTTCGGCAACAGGCGAACTTATTTTTGATAATGTTAAAGTACCAAAAGAAAATTTATTACCAAATAAATCTGGACTTGGTGCGCCACTAGGATGTTTAGATTCAGCACGTTACGGAATTGCTTGGGGCGCTATTGGTGCTGCAATGGACTGTTATGATACAGCTTTGCGTTATTCCAAAGAACGTATTCAGTTTGACAAACCAATTGGAGCAACACAATTGCAACAAAAGAAATTGGCAGAAATGATTACAGAAATCACAAAAGCACAATTATTAACGTGGCGATTAGGCGTTTTAAGAAATGAAGGAAGAGCAACAACTGCTCAAATTTCTATGGCGAAAAGAAACAATGTGGATATGGCTTTAACGATTGCTCGTGATGCACGTCAAATGTTAGGTGGAATGGGAATTACTGGCGAATATTCTATCATGCGTCATATGATGAATTTAGAGTCGGTTGTAACATATGAAGGTACACACGACATACATTTATTGATAACAGGAATGGATGTAACTGGTTTTCCTGCTTTCAAATAATTATTTGATTAAACAATAAATAAAATTGATATAAAATGCTTCTCTATTTGGAGAAGCATTTTTACTTTTGTGCTACTATTAGAAATATAAAAACATCGGGATGAACACGAATACTATAAGTACCAAAATTGAACCATTAAGACAAGAATTATTACATCATTCTTTGTACTCAAAAATTCAAACAATTGAAGATTTACATGTCTTTCTAACGCACCATGTTTATGCCGTTTGGGATTTTATGTCTTTATTAAAAGGATTGCAAATTCATTTAACTTCTGTTTCTATACCATGGACGGCTTCACCAAATCCAGAGCTGCGTTATTTAATTAATGAAATTGTGGTAGCAGAGGAATCTGATTTGGCTTTAGATGGGTCGCGTCAAAGTCATTTTGAAATGTATTTAGATGCTATGAAAGAATGCGGCGCTACTACACAACCCGTTTTAGATTTTTTAGAACAAGTAGCGACTACTAAAAATGTTTTTGTGGCGATAAAAAATGCAAAGTTACCGGAAGAAGTTAAAGACTTTTTACATTTTTCATTTACTGTAATTGAAACAGGGCAACCTCATAAAATAGCGTCTGCCTTTACATTTGGTCGTGAAGATTTAATTCCGAATATGTTTACCGAGATTGTGAAACGTTTTCAGGAAAATTTACCAGAGACTAATTTATCTAAATTAATTTATTACTTTGAAAGACATATTGAATTGGACGCAGACGAACACGGGCCAATGGCTATGAAAATGATTGATTACTTATGTGGGGATGACATTAAAAAATGGCAAGATGTAGAACAAGTTGCCCAAGAAGCATTAGAAAAAAGAATTGGGTTATGGAATGCTATTGAACATTTAGTTGTTCCAGAATTAGTATAATTCATATAAAATAAAAAAGGTGTCTATTTAGACACCTTTTTTATTTGTAATTTATTTCTTATTCCTTAATCAATTTCTTACTTACAGAAATTGAATCAGAATTAGTAATTTTTACAATATAAATTCCTTTAGCTAAGTTAGAAATATTTATTTCTTTGTTTGCTACACAATTATTTTCGGTTTGAATTAATTGTCCTGTTACCGAATAAATCTCTACTTTTTTAGCATTTACAGAAATTTGAAAAGCATTCAAGGTAGGATTTGGATATAGTTCTACTTTAGAAATTGTTTCAAAACTATCATTAGCTAATGCTGCAGAAACTTGATTTCCAAAAATTCTGTATTCTCCTGGGCCTAATGTAATTTGCATGTTTGTTGCAGTTACATTAGTTATAGAATTATCCATTAAATTATACCAGGTTCCTGTATAAGGAAAATCCGCTGTAATACTTTGTGCTGCTACTGAATAGTTAGCTAAAATAACTACATTTTTTAATTGTGTTGCAGGCAAAGCATTATCATAAATATATATTCTTTGTTTGATGTTGCTTCCGTTTATACTAATAGCATAATCACCGTTAAAAACAGGATCATTTTTTTTCATTTTTATGAATTTTGCATAATCGGAATAAATGGAGCTTCTTGGTGAAGTGGTTAGCCAGTTTTCCTCCCATTGTGGCTGTTGTTTTGTTGCTAATTTGCAATCGCCTGGTGTTGAATCAGATTCACTATTTACAGTACCATTTTCACATGCATAAATAGAATCGTCCATTCCTAATTCTTGAAAATGCCAAATCATTTTTGGGCCAGGAATTAATAAGCTAGTTGCGCCTATAGTTGCCATTCTGTTTAAGGTATTGTTTAAATTCCCACCAACAGGTGCTGTTCCTGCACTATTTCCATAAGTAAATGCTTGGTACATTAATCGGTCTTTATCATGACTTTCAGAATAACCAATTAAACGCTTTCCAGTAAATCCTCTACTTACGTGTCCCATTCTTGTAATGTCGCCATTTGTAGAATATCCTAAAGCAAGTTGTTTATAAGGTTCGTATAATTCTCCCCACATCATAATCCCTTTACCTTCAGATAACCTGTAATTAGCCCATTGTTGTTCTTCAGAATCAGAACCTAAATGTTCGAAAATGTTATAAAAATTTGCATCTAAATTCCATGTGTAATCTGCGTAATCTTTAAGTATTGCTACTCTATCCGCTTGATAGTTATTAGTACAATTTTGATCACTAGCCGTACAATTTTGTGTAAATCCTTTGGTTAAATCCCAACGAAAACCATCAATTTTAAATTCGGTTATCCAATGTTTTAATGTTTTTTTAACATAGTCTTTTGTGTAATTTGAAGCATGATTAAAATCTTCACCAACACTATAACTATGCTTTGCTACGGTATTAAAATAAGGATTTTCTGTGCTTGGACTTCCCCAACCATCTCCATCAGGATCATTCATCCACATTCTTATCATTGGGTTTCTTCCGAAGGCATGGTTGAAAGCTATATCTAATATTACGGCAATTCCGTTTTGATGACACAAATCTACAAATTCTTTTAATTTATTTTTTGTCCCATAAAATTTATCTAAAGCCATGTGATAGGCGGTGTTATAACCCCAACTTTCGTTTCCTTCAAATTCCATTATTGGCATTAATTCGATGGCGTTAACACCTAAGTTTTTGAAATAATCGATTTTATCAATTAAGTCTTGATAATTTCTATCCGAATCAAAATCTCTTATAAGAACTTCATAGATAACTAATTTGTCTTTATTTGGTTTTGTAAAACTTGTATTTTGCCAAATATATGGACTTTGTCCTGTCTGCAAAACAGTAATTTCTCTATCTTGACCATTTGGATAAGCAGGAATATTAGGATAGCTTCCAGATGGAATAAATGGATCATCATATGAAGATACTACCAAAGTGGAACATGGATCTGCTGTTTTTACGATACTTGGTGAATTTGCAATAGGAGTTGTATCTACTACCCAATATTGATATAAATATTCTGTTCCTGAAGTTAAGTTATTTAATTCTAACCAAAATTTTCCATTTGTTGGATCTTTTTTCATTGCATAACTTGATGTAGGCTGCCAGTTATTAAAAGAGCCAGCTATATATACATAATCTTTTCCTGGTGCTTCTAAAACTAATGTGGCTTTTGTAGCGTCAGCAGTATTATAATTTATTCCTATTTCTAAACCATTCGGTAAGGCCTGAGAAAGTATTCCAGGATTAATAATAGCACTAAATCTTTTATTATATGTTGTACCGTTTTGTGTTATTTGTAATTCATAGTTTCTATTAGAGGTAATATTTGCATCCGTATAGGAATAAGTTGCCCCAATTGAAGTATTTATGCTAGTTCCGTTTGCTAATAAATTATAAGTAGCATTTCCATTTGAATTATATGCTGTTATTAGTAAGTTTTGCCCAGAATTTAATAACGTAGTGCTATTTTCGTTTGGAGCAGTTAAGGTTGCTTGATATGCGCCTACATTTAACTGCAAATCTACTGTTTGTTGGGCTCCTGTAGCGCTTCTAAAAACAATATTGACTTTTGATATAGCACCAGTAGTTACTGAGTAAAAATTTTGTAACGTTGGTGTTATATCTAATTTATAAATATTTCCAGAAACTAAAGTTAAAGCGGGTTGTGCGGTATTATTTCCCCAGGTGCCAATTACATTTTGCCATGCGTTTCCGTTTAGTGTTACTCCAGTATGTGCGTAAATTGTGCCCGTGTAAGAAGCTAAACCCGTACCCGTTTTATCGAATAGTATTGTCCCTGCTTGATTGGCTTCTGGTGTCACACCTCCTTGCCAAGAAACTTGCGAAAATGAACTACAACTAATAAGTAGCAGTAAAAAAGAATAAATTTTTTTCATAAAATTAGGAAAAAAAAGGGCTGTAAAACAGCCCTTAATTAATTTTGTTTTTTATTATTGTATTGAATATGTGTATGCTCTTGGGTTACTTAAGTCTAAACTTACAAAGTAAGTTCCAGCTGTTGCAACTGATAAGTTAGGCCCATCATAATTCATTGAACCATCTTGGTCACTATCACCACCTAAGTTAATTGTCCATGCATCATTAGCTCTGAATTTAAATTCACCTGCTGTTAAAGCCATAGTACCTTCCCATTTTTTTGTTGTTGAGTTGTAAGTTAATGCTGTACTTGCTCCCCATCCACCTGGAGTTGCTGCACCAACAATACCCCAATTTGTTAATGTTTCGCTATATGTTAATGAAGTTGTATTAGCTTGAATTCTGTAGTATCCTGCTGTAGCTGTACAGTCAGATTCTCCTGTTACGGCTAAAACTCCAGAGAATGATCCATTGTCACCCCAATCTGTGTTACCCCAGTTGTAATTACCAGCTGTATCAGGTGCTACAAATTTATGTCCACCATTTAAATAAACATATCCTTCATAATCTGTTAAACCAAAACCTGAAGCAGCAATTTTAGGAGCTGATCCTGGATTCCAACCTTGGTGATTTCCTGGAACTGCTAATTTTGGTAATTCAGTTGTGTAAGGTGTAACTAAATAAGTGATAACACTTGAATATTTAGTCATTTCAGCATTTGTTCCAATTGTTGCTTTGATACGAATATCAACTCCACCTTGTGTGTATGGAGTTAAACCTGCGTCTACAACTGCACCATTTAATTCTTCCACTGTTACTGAAGCAAAAGTGTTGTTAGTTGAAGTGATGTCTGTAACATCTGCAAAATTAGAACCAGCTAACGAAACTTGTACAGTATAATCTATTGCTGTTGGTGTTCCAAAATTTGCAGCTTCCCAAGTTAATCCTAAAGCTGGATTAGTTGGATAATCTGGATTTAAAACCACACTACTGCCTGAAGTTGGTGATGTTATGTTAAATGCGCCTGCTTCATTTACATAAGCTAAGTTGCTTTCGTCTTCACATGAAGTCATTGCTAAAGCAACAAATACTGTTAAAATTGATTTAAATATATTTTTCATAATTCTATAGTTTTATTTATTAATAACCTGTGTTTTGTGTTAAATTAGGATTTGCTGATAAACTTGTTGATGGAATAGGGAACACTTTTAAGTGATTTGAAATTCCTATTCCGCTAGAACTATTACCTTTCCATGCCCAGTTATAGTTTCCTCCAGTATATTTATTGAAACGAATTAAATCTTGTCTTCTGTGTCCTTCCCAATGTAATTCTCTTGAACGTTCATCTAAGATAAAATCTAAAGTTAAATCTGTAGAAGAAATATTTGCTGATGTTCCATTGTTTGCTCTTTCTCTTAAGTTGTTAATGTAAGTAACAGCTTGTGACATAGAAGCATTTGTTGCGCCTCTTTTCGCACATTCAGCATACATTAAGTATGCATCGCCTAATCTGAATAATGGAAAATCTGTATCAACAAAAGTCTGATTTACACCTGCAGCACCTGTAGATGTTTTGTTTGAAAATTTACCTAAAATATACCCTTGATCTCTATCTGCAATAGTTGTAATATCAATTGGTCTAGTCCCAGAAATGATTGTTTTTCTTTCGTCTGAATTGAATGATGATCCGTTGAATTTTTCAACAAATTGTTTTCTTAAGCGTAAAGCACCACCCCAGCCTCCAACACCAAATGTTGAACCATTGTTTTCTATAGAACCAACTTGTCCATTAAGAATAACTGTTGTAGGGCCATAGTTTTGAGTTACCAACCCATCGGACTGTAAAGTGAAAATCATTTCCGTTGAAGTATGATTATCTGCAGTAAAGTTGTGTAAGTAATTCGCTTCTAAAGCATATCCACCACCAATTACGTTACTACACATAGTAACACATTGGTCATATTTATTTTGTCCAATATATACTTCAGCATTTAAATACATTTTAGCTAAAACCATCCAAGCGAATGATTTATCTACTCTTCCGTATTCATTTGTTCTTGGAGCTTTTAAAGTCTGTGCAACAGCTAACATTTCTGATTCAATAAAAGTAAACAATTGTTGTCTACTATATTCTGGACCTGCTACACCTACAGCTTCATTTTCTGTATTAAAAGGTGCTTTACCAAATAAATCCATTAAGTTATAATAAGCATACGCTCTTAAAGCTCTTGCCTCTTCTCTGTATAAAGAAATATCAGCTAATAAGGCAGCGTCTGTAACACCTCTTGAACTAAGTTTTGCAGGACTTGTTTGTCTTAAATACTCATTACAAAATGCTACTTGAGCCATAGTTCTTGAGAACATACCCAATATAATTGGATTACTAGCTGTCCAGGTGTTTCTTTGTAATTCAGCTAAGCCTGGGTCATTTTCGTAACTCCAAATTACTTCATCTGTTGTTAAGTTTTGTAAATTCCATAAACAACGCCCAAATTGACTTGTTCCGGCATCTAATCCTGAAATATTAGATGACCCAGCCCCAGTTAATCCAGTTAACGATAAGTTTGCATAAACTCCTCCTAAACCTGTCTTATAAGAACTTGGAGAGTTGAAATACGCATCTGTTAAAAATATGTCATCATCTTCTGGCGTTATATTTAAATCATCTGTACAAGATGTAAATAATGCAAAAGAACTAATGACAACCAATAAATTAAATTTTATCTTTTTCATAATTCAATTATTTAAAATTTCATGTTTACTCCAAACAAAAATTGTCTTTGTCTTGGATAAATTGTGTTATCAATACCGCTAAATACTTCTGGATCTAATCCTGAATATTTAGTAATTACAAATGCATTCTGAACGCCTGCACTTAATCTTACAGAAGCTTTACCTTCTAACCAATTAGGGAATGTATATCCTAAAGTAATGTTGTCCATTTTTAAGAAAGATGCATTTTCAATATAATAATCAGAGAAAATTACGTTGTTTCCAGAGTTTCCAAAGTTAGAATCAAAAGTACTTGTTGGAACATTTGATAAAATTGAATTAGCAAACATATTATCTGTGTATGCATTTCCTGAATTAACATTATTGTACATTCTGTTTCCAATACTTGCTCTTAAGTTAAATGAAAAATCAAAGTTATATACATTCATTGTTGATTGGAAACCTAATAATACATCTGGATCTGTATTTTTGTAAAGATATTTATCTTTATCGTTAATTATATTATCACCATTTAAGTCTGCAAAAGCTCCTTCAATTGGCAATCCATTTGCGTTATATAATTGATGGTAAACATAAAATGAATTTGGTGTCCATCCTTCAGAAAACACTTGAATGTTTCCTCCTGTTCCGCCACCAATTCCACCAGTAGGTGTATTATTAACGGTTTTCAATGATTTAATTCTTCTTTCAAATTTAGAAGCATTAAAATTAACATTCCAATTAAATTTTTCTTTTTTAACAATTTCAGCATTTAAGGTAAATTCCACCCCTTTGATATCTAAACTTCCAATGTTTTGAGGTCCCTTATTTGAAAAGTTAGAACCGTCTGCAAAAGGAGCGTTAAATAATAAATCTTCTGATAATTTGTAATACCCTTCTATCGACCCAGAAATTCTGTTATTGAACAAACCATAGTCTAAACCTACATTATAAGTAGTGGTTTCTTCCCATTTTAAATTTGGATTGTAATCTTTAGGTAAACCAACTGTTATAGGTGATGTTCCAAACACATACTGAGATCCAGGAGATCCTGTTGTATATTGTGCTTGCCAGTAATCTCTTTTATCCCCTCCTAAATCTTGTTGTCCTGTAATACCCCAACCAGCTCTAAGTTTTAAGTCAGAAATTGTTTTACTGTTTTCAAAAAACTCTTTATTTAATTTCCATGCAAACGACGCTGCTGGGAAATTACCAAACTGATTTTCTTTTGCAAATACTGATGTTCCGTCTCTTCTATACGTTAACGTTAATAAGTACTTGTCTTTATAAGTTAAGTTTGTTCTAGCAAAATAACCAATTAAAACTCTATCTGTCGCTTTACTAATATCTGAAAAATCATTTGTTGTATTTAAAAGGTTTCCAGAATTATATCTTTCTTCCGAAAATTTTTGGTACGAATAACCTGCAGTTCCTTCAAAATCTAATTTTCCGAATTTTTTGTTATAAACAAAATACCCGTCTAATAATTTATTAGTGAAAGATGAACTATAGTTAGAACGCTCACCATATTTATCAGATAATGCATTACCACCATTCCCATCAGATACCGCAGAATTTCTAGCTACAGTTGGATTTCCTTCTCCTTTAGATTTATCATATCCAAAGTTTACTACCGCTCTTAACTCAGGTAAAAAATGAAATTTATAGTCTAATTGAAAGTTACCTAAAATACGGTTTACTTTACTAGCACTTGAGCTTTGCATAATTTCTGCAACCGGGTTTCTTGGTGCTAATGGAGTTAAATTTCCATTTGATGCCGTATACTCATAAAATCCGCCCCATTGAGAGTTGGCATCATAAACAGGTTTAGTTGGATCAAATCTTATAGCGCTTCCAATTGGCGTTCTAGCAAAATTATTTTTTTCGCTAGAAATGTTAGCGTTTAAAGTTAATTTTAAATGATCTTTAAATAAACTTGGGCTTAAATTTAAACCAGCTGTGTTTCTGTTGAATTTATCAGTCATGATCAAACCTTCTTGATAGGTGTTTCCAACACTTAATCTTGTAGGTACTTTGTCAAACAAACTTCCGCTTATGTTTAAGTTATTCGTTACATAATCTGTTCTTTTAAAAATCTCTTCTTGCCAATCCGTATTATAGATTGTTCTACTTTCATTGATATTTGGAGTAGAAGGGTCATCTGCAATACCTGAAGGCACCCCAAGAGTTCCAACTTGTGCAGAATATAATTGTTGCGCTTTAGCTACAAATTCTTCTGAGCTTAAAACATCAATTTTTCTGTAGTGTTTACCACTTCCATATTGGAAATTGTAATCTACTTTCAATTTTTTTCCACCTTTTTTAGTTGTAATAATAATTACACCATTAGAAGCTCTTGAACCATAAATAGCTGTTGCAGAAGCATCTTTTAAAACAGAGATAGATTCTACTGTGTTAGGATCTAAAGTAGCTAAAAAGTTTCTTGACCCTGAAGGTGACTCATTTGAAATAGGTAAACCATCCACAACGATTAAAGGATCGTTTGTTGCAGTAATTGATGCGCCCCCTCTAATTCTAATAGCTGAACCACTTGCTGGCCCACCACCTGTGTTAATTTGTAAACCAGCAACTCTACCATTTAATAAATTTTCAACAGTTGGTGTAGCACCTTTGTTAAAATCTTTAGCAGAAATTTGAGTTACCGCGCCAGTAGCGTCTTTTTTCTTAACTTTACCATAACCTACAACTACAACTTCTTCAATTCCTTGTCCTTCTTGTTGTAAAGAAACTGAAATGTTTTGTTGCTTGGCGTAAGCAATGGTTTCTGTTTTAAATCCCAAAAATGAGAAAGAAACATTGTCTCCCGATTTTACATTTTTTAAGGTAAATGTTCCATCAGAATTTGTGAATGTTCCATTTGTTGTTCCAGTAATTGTTACTGAAACGCCAGACATAGCTTGGTTGCTAGATGCGTCTGTTACTTTACCTGATAAGGTGTTTTGAGCCAAAACACTTAATGGTAAAACGAGCATAAAAAACAGTAATTTTTTTAGCATTGTTTTCATACATTTTGTTTAAATTAATAGTCAGTTTTTTGCTTATATATTCACTTCAAAGGTTAAATTTATGTAAAAATTTCATTAATCAAAATCTATACAAATATATTAGGCAACGAAAACGTTTTCGTGTTGAAAACTTTATTGGTATTGCAATTTTTTTATTGAAAATAAATGGATTAAATATTTTTTTGCCTAAAAATTTCAATTTCATAATTTCGAAAAAAAAAACAGCTTTTTTTCTACCAAAAATAAAAAATGTATCTTGTAGCCGAAAATCATATTTTTATTTCAAAATTATCATGAGAAGAAAAGTAACTTTAAAGCAAATTGCAAAAGAGCTAGATATTTCCATTTCAACCGTTTCAAAATCATTAAGAGACAGTCATGAAATTAGTGAAGAAACAAGACTAAAAGTGAAAGCGTTTGCCAAATTATATAATTATAAGCCGAATAACATTGCGTTAAGTTTAAAAAACAAGAAAACAAAAACAATTGGAATTATTATTCCAGAAATTGTACATCATTTCTTTGCAACTGTTATTAGTGGAATAGAACATGTGGCTAATGAATTTGGCTATAATGTTATTGTAACGCTTTCGGACGAATCTTTTGATAAAGAAGTGATTAATCTTGAAATGTTGGCTAGCGGTAGTACGGATGGTTTTATTATGTCGCTTTCCAAAGAAACGCAACTAAAAAAAGATTTTCACCATTTGGAAGAGGTCATTAATCAAGGGATGCCAGTAGTACTTTTTGACCGCGTTACAAATGATGTTTTTTGCGATAAAGTCATTATTGATGACCAGTTAGCGGCCTATAATGCTACAGAATTTTTTATTACTAACAAATATAAAAACATTGCCTTAATAACTACCGTAGACTATGTTAGTGTAGGAAAACTTCGTACAGAAGGCTATTTAAAGGCGTTAGCGGATTACGATATTAAACTTGATGAAAAGTTAATTATAAAAGTAGAAGATATAGACCATTGTCAGGAGCAAATTATCGATTTAATTACAAATAACGCTATAGATGCTGTTTTTGCAGTAAATGAATTATTTGCCGTAACAGCCATTAAAGCCATTAATAAAATTGGCAAAAAAGTGCCAAACGATATCGCGGTGATAGGGTTTACGGACGGAATTATATCTCAATTTTCAACACCAACAATAACAACTGTTAGTCAAAACGGAATTAAAATGGGTCAAAAAGCCGCAAAAATGCTAATTGAACGTCTGGAAAAAGAAGAAGATGACGAACAGTACACTACAGAAATTATAGAAACCGAATTAATTTTTAGAGAATCTACGACAACGTAATAGTTTTAATAATAATTTGAAAAACAAGTAGTTAAAATTTATCTTTAAAACATTTTCCATTTTTTTGATGCACAAATTTTAGATTATTTAAAATAATTTACTTTAATTTGTGTCAATCAAAGCTTATAGTTCACTTCAAAAATTAAGTATAGTTTTGATAAGCACATAATAATCGCTTATCGTAGTATTAACAACTAATTACGATAAATGGAAAAGCGTAAGTTAAGTTTCTGGGAAATTTGGAACATGAGTTTCGGATTCTTAGGGATACAGTTTGGTTTTGCCTTACAAGGAGGCTTCATGTCAAGAATTTTTCAAACCCTTGGTGCCGAAGTAGACGACATTCCTGGTCTATGGGTTGCCGCACCTTTAACAGGTTTGTTGGTGCAACCTATTGTTGGATATCTATCTGACAATACTTGGAGTCCAAAATTCGGAAGAAGAAAACCATTTTTTCTTATTGGAGCCATTTTAGCTTCTATTACTTTATTTTTTATGCCACATTCTCCTGCATTATGGATTGCAGCAGGTTTGTTATGGGTTTTAGACTCTTCTATTAATATTAGCATGGAACCTTTCCGTGCTTTAGTAGCTGATAAACTACCCGAATCACAGCGTTCAAACGGATTTGTGATTCAAACGTTAATTATCGGAATTGGAACCTGGATTGCCAGTAACTTACCGTGGTTAGTTAATAAATTAGGCGTAACTAATGAAGCGAAAGCAGGTATCATTCCACAATCGGTAATTGTAGCATTTTCAGTTGGCGCCTTTGTATTTTTGGCAAGTATTTTATATACTATATTTACTACAAAAGAAAATCCACCAGAAGATTTAAATCAATTTCTTACCGAGAAAAAAGAATCTCGCTTTATTCCAGATTTAGTAATTAGCTTGAAAGAAATGCCATCAACCATGAAAAAATTGGGATTAATTCAATTTTTTAGTTGGTTTGCATTTTTCACCATGTGGAGTTTGTCCACACCAGCATTAACAGAACATGTTTTTCACTCTCCAAAACCAGATGTAAAAGAATTTGCAAAATTGGATGATAAAGGAGTCGTTCTAAAAAACAACAAAGAAGAAGTTGTTTTTCTTAACGCATCGAAAGAACAGGAATATCAAGCAAAAGACAAAATATACAATAATGCAGCCGATTTAGTAGGTTCTGCAACGGGTGTATATGGATTGTCTTCCATGGTTTTTGCCTTATTACTTACCTTTTATACGATGAAAAACAAAATAAATAGAAAATACATCCACATGGCTTCTTTGATTCTGGGTGGATTAGGATTTATTTACATGTTTTATGCTACACCAGAAACCTTACTGTATTCGTTTATATTAATTGGTTTTTCTTGGGGAAGTATCTTATCGATGCCTTATGCCATGTTGTCTAGTTCCGTTAATCCAAATAAAATGGGAATGATGATGGGACTTTTCAATATGTTTATTGTAATTCCTCAAATTATTGCTGCGCTGGGTGGAATCAATTATTTGTATAAATTAATTGGTGAAGCACACATTAATGCCATGCTTTTGGCTGGATTATTATTAATTATTGCAGGTTTATGTAATTTCTTTATTACAGATAAAAATGCAATTTCAGGTTAGACAAACAAAATGAACAAAAAAGCATTTATATTCGATTTAGACGGCGTAATAGTTGACACCGCCAAATTTCATTTTTTGGCATGGAAAAAATTAGCCGATAGTTTGAATATTAATTTTACACACGAAATTAACGAACAATTAAAAGGTGTAAGTCGCGTGCGTTCGTTAGAAATTATTTTATCTCAAGGAAATGTGCAAGCATCTCAAGAAGATAAAAACAATTGGTTGGTACAAAAAAATGAAGATTATTTAGGATTTGTACATCAAATGGACAAATCTGAAATTTTACCTCGTGTAGAAGAAGTACTTCAATTTTTAAAAACAAACAATCAATATATTGTATTGGGTTCGGCAAGTAAAAATGCCCGACCAATTTTAGAAAAAGTAAACATTTTGCATTATTTTGATGCACTTGTTGACGGAAATGATGTAACCAATGCCAAACCCGATCCAGAAGTTTTTCTGCAAGGGGCAAACCAAGTTCAGGTGGCGTACCAAGACGCTATTGTTTTTGAAGATTCAGTAGCTGGTATTCAAGCGGCAAATGTAGCTGGAATGACCAGCGTAGGTATTGGCGAGAAAGAAGTATTACACGAATCGGATTTTTGTTTTAGAGATTTTACAGAAATGAGTAACGATTTTATAATGCAATTAATTAACAAATAGAAATTGTCAAACTGTAGAATAGAGAATTGACAAATTAGAAAGAAAATGAATCAGGATTATATCGTACCAAATAATTGGTCAATCATAGAAGAAGGATTTGAAGCCAATAGAGTAAAATCTTCCGAAAGTTTATTTAGTATTGGAAATGGCGCCATGGGGCAACGTGCCAATTTTGAAGAGCATTACTCAGGTGATACGTTTCAAGGTAGTTACATTGCTGGGGTATATTATCCAGATAAAACGAAAGTAGGCTGGTGGAAAAACGGCTATCCAGAATATTTTGCTAAAGTACTTAATGCACCAAATTGGATTGGAATTAATTTAGAAGTAAATGGTGAAAAATTAGATTTAGCAACTTGTAAATCAGTAACAAATTTCCGTCGAGAATTGAACATGCAAGAGGGTTGGTACCAACGTTCTTTTCAAGCTATTTTGCAAAATGATGTGGAAATTCAAGTAAACGTTACTCGATTTTTATCTTTAGATATTGATGAGTTAGGCGCCATAAAATACAATGTTACGCCAATAAATTCCGATGCAAAAGTGGTTTTTAAACCTTATTTAGATGCCGGAATTGAAAATGAAGACACCAATTGGGAAGAAAAATTTTGGGAAACCTTAGAAATTAAAAACGAAGAAAATAGCGCATTTATAGTAGCTCGAACTTTAAAAACAAAGTTTACAGTGGCTACTTACATGCAAAATCAAATTATTGTAAATAATGAAATTGCTGATGTAAAACCTGTTGAAGTAACTAAAGAAGCGTCAAAAATTTCATTTTCATACGAAGTTGCTGCTACACAAGGGCAAACAGTTAGTATTCAAAAATTTGGTGGCTATACGATTTCAACAAATCATAAAGAAGAATACCTTATCTCTTCAGCCAAACAAGTATTGGTTCAAGCTACTAATTTAGGATTTAATACCTTATTAGAAAATCAAAAAAAAGCTTGGGCTAAAATTTGGGAAATGAGTGATATCACTATCGAAGGGGATACCAAAGCTCAACAAGGTATTCGTTTCAATATTTTTCAATTAAATCAAACCTATTTAGGTAAAGATTCTCGCTTAAATATTGGTCCAAAAGGCTTTACAGGAGAAAAATACGGCGGTTCAACCTATTGGGACACCGAAGCGTATTGCATCCCGTTTTATATGGCAACAAAAGATCAGAATGTGGCTCGTAGTTTATTAGAATACCGTTACAATCAGTTAGACAAAGCCATCGAAAATGCTCAAAATAATTTAGGGTTCAAAAACGGGGCGGCACTTTATCCGATGGTAACAATGAATGGTGAAGAATGTCATAACGAATGGGAAATTACTTTTGAAGAAATTCACCGAAATGGCGCCATTGCCTTTGCTATTTATAATTATTACCGATTCACAGGTGATTACAGTTATATTCCAGAAAAAGGATTAGAAGTTTTAATAGGAATTGCTCGTTTTTGGCACCAAAGAGCTACTTTTTCAACAAACAAAACTCAATTTGTTATTTTAGGGGTAACCGGTCCAAATGAATACGAAAATAACGTGAATAATAATTGGTATACGAATTACATCGCAAAATGGTGTATCAATTATACGTATGCTCAAATTGAAAAAGTAAAATCGGAATATACTTCTGATTACGAAAGAATTATGAGCAAAGTAAACTTAAATGTTACCGAATTACAATCTTGGAAAAATACCGCAGATAACATGTACTTCCCATTCTCGGAAGAACACGGCGTATTTTTACAACAAGATGGTTTTTTAGATAAAGAATTAGTAAAAGTTTCCGATTTAGACAAATCACAACGACCAATTAACCAAAAATGGAGTTGGGATAGAATTTTACGTTCACCATATATTAAACAAGCAGACACACTTCAAGGGTTTTATTTCTTTGAGGACGATTTTACCAAAGAACAATTAGAAAGACATTTTGATTTTTACGAACCATTTACAGTTCATGAAAGTTCACTTTCTCCATGTGTACATTCTATTCAAGCTGCTGCTTTAGGAAGAATGGAGCAGGCATATACCTTCTATTTAAGAACATCTCGTTTAGATTTAGATGATTATAATAAAGAAGTGCATGAAGGATTACACATTACCTCCATGGCAGGAACTTGGATGAGTATCGTAGAAGGTTTTGGAGGTATGCGAGTTAAAAACAATCAATTGCATTTTGAACCAAGAATTCCAGAGCAATGGAAAGGCTATTCGTTTAAAGTAAATTTCAGAAATGCAATCGTAAAAGTTGAAGTTACTCATCAAGAAACAAAAGTTTCTGTGGAAGGAAATCAAGAAGTAGAAGTAATCATTAATGGCGCATCGCAATTAGTAAAAAATTAATAAAATGAAAAAAATTGTATCGGTTATCCTTGTTTTAACAGCTATTTTTGGAGCTTCTGCCCAAGAATTTCAATCACCAAATGGTAATTTTAAAATGTCGTTTTCACTTGGAAATGACGGTACACCTATGTATCAGCTTTTATTTAAAAACAAAGAAGTAATTAAAAAAAGTAAATTAGGGTTAGAATTGCAAAAGGATAAAAAGTCGTTAGTAAACGATTTTAAAGTGATTGATACAAAACAGAGCACCTTTAACGAAACTTGGAAAACAGTTTGGGGTGAAGAAACGCAAATTCAAAATCACTACAACGAATTAGCTGTAAAATTAAAACAAAATGAAACCGAAAGAGAAATTATCATCCGTTTTCGTTTGTTTAATGAAGGTTTAGGATTCCGATACGAATTTCCACAGCAAAAAAACTTAATTTATTTTGTAATAAAAGAAGAAAGAACCGAATTTGCCATGACTGGAAATCATACCGCATTTTGGATTCCAGGAGATTATGACACACAAGAATACGATTATACAGAAAGTAAATTATCTGAAATTAGAAGTTTATTTAGAGGTGCCATTTCAGAAAATGCATCACAAAAACAGTTTTCAGATACAGGCGTACAAACGTCTTTAATGATGAAAACAGCTGACGGATTGTATATGAACATTCACGAAGCGGCTTTGATTAATTATTCGTGTATGCACTTAAATTTAGACGATAAGAATTTCGTATTTCAATCGCACTTAACGCCAGATGCAAAAGGAAATAAAGGGCACATTCAAGCACCCAGTGTTTCGCCTTGGCGTACCATTATCGTTAGTAACGATGCTAGAGAAGTGTTAGCATCCAGAATGACCTTAAACTTAAACGAACCTTGTAAAATTGAAAACACCTCCTGGATTAAACCTGTAAAATATGTTGGGGTTTGGTGGGAAATGATTACAGGAAAAAGCGCTTGGGCATATACAGAAGATTTTCCAGCGATTCAACTTGGAGTAACCGATTATTCAAAAGCAAAACAAAGTGCCAAACACGCGGCAAATACCAAGCACGTAAAAGAGTATATCGATTTTGCAGCATTACACGGTTTTGATGCCGTTTTGGTAGAAGGTTGGAACGAAGGTTGGGAAGACTGGTTTGGTCATGAAAAAGATTATGTTTTTGATTTTATTTCAGCTTATCCAGATTTTGATGTAAAAGGAATTCACGAATATGCCAAATCTAAAGGTATTAAAATGATTATGCATCACGAAACGTCTGGTGCTACAAGAAATTACGAACGTCATTTAGATGCAGCATACCAGTTTATGAAAGACAATGGATATAACGCGGTAAAAAGTGGTTATGTAGGAAATATTTTGCCTTTAGGCGAACACCATTATAGTCAATCTATCTTAAATCATTACCAATATTGTATTGAAAAAGCGGTAGATTATGAAATTATGGTGAATGCACATGAAGCCGTTCGTCCTACAGGAATTTGCAGAACCTATCCAAACTTAATTGGAAATGAAGCCGCTCGCGGAACTGAATTTCAAGCCTTTGGAGGTTCAAAAGCAAATCATACTACGGTTTTACCATTTACAAGATTAATGGGCGGACCAATGGATTACACACCAGGAATTTTTGAAATGGATATTGCAAAATTAAATCCTGGAAATAATTCACATTGTAATACTACTATTGCCAATCAATTGGGATTGTATGTGGTAATGTATAGCCCACTACAAATGGCTGCTGATTTACCTGAAAATTATAACCGATTTTTAGATGCCTTTCAATTTATTAAAGATGTTCCAGTAGAATGGGAAACTTCAAAATATATTGAAGCAGAACCAGGTTATTATATCACAACGGCACGTAAAGATAAAAATTCAAACAATTGGTTTGTTGGAAACGTAAACGGATTAAACGCAAGAACTGCAACTATTTCTTTAGACTTTTTAGAAAAAGGTAAAAAATACGAGGCAACTATTTATGCCGATGCAAGCGATGCACATTACAAAACAAATCCGCAAGCGTATAAAATAACAAAACAAAAAGTAACGCATAAATCAAAACTAAAAATGACAACTGCTCCGGGTGGTGGTTACGGAATTAGTATTGTTGAAGTAAAATAAATTTATAAAAAATAAACATTTACATATGAAAAAAATAATTTTCTTATTGCCTATTTTACTTTTCAATTTTTCTTTTGCTCAAATTGATAAAGTAGAACCACCATTTTGGTACGAGAACATGACAAACAATCAGGTTCAAATTATGTTTTATGGTAAAAACATTGCTCAAAATACCGTAACAGTTTCTAATGGTGTAGTAATTACTCAGGTTCAAAAAACGGAGAATCCAAATTACGTTTTTGTAACGATTGATTTGAAAAATGTGTCGGCGCAAGATTTGATTTTTACTTTCAAAAACGGTAAAAAATCATTCAATCAATCGTATACAATCAAAAAAAGAAAAGAAAATTCTAGATATAGAAAAAGTTTTGATGCTTCGGACATGATGTATTTAATTATGCCAGACCGATTTGCTAATGGAAACGA
Source organism: uncultured Flavobacterium sp. (assembly GCA_964593435.1). Classification (GTDB taxonomy): domain Bacteria; phylum Bacteroidota; class Bacteroidia; order Flavobacteriales; family Flavobacteriaceae; genus Flavobacterium. The sequence goes on from CAZQGY010000002.1 coordinate 26,919, forward strand.
AAAAAATGATTCGGATTCAAATTTACAGGAAAAAGCCAACCGAAATAATCCTGGTGGGCGTCATGGTGGAGACATTCAAGGAATTATAAATAATTTAGATTATTTGCAATCACTTGGTGTAACAGCACTTTGGAGCACGCCGTTGTGTGAAGATAACGACAAAGGCTATTCGTATCACACGTATGGGCAATCAGATGTGTATAAAATAGATGCACGTTATGGAACAAATGAAGAATATGTGCGCCTTTCTTCAGAAATGAAAAAGAGAAACATGAAGTTAGTTAAAGACTATGTAACGAATCATTGGGGTGCAGAACACTGGATGTTTAAAGATATGCCAACGTACGATTGGTTTCATCAATTTCCTGGTTACAAACAAAGTAACTATCGAATGACCACACAATATGACACCAACGCCTCTGCCATAGATGCCAAGCTTTGTATGGATGGGTGGTTTGTGCCAAGTATGCCCGATTTAAATCAATCGAATCCTTTGGTATTAAATTATTTGACTCAAAATGCAATTTGGTGGATTGAATATGCCGATTTAGATGGTTTCCGAGTTGATACGTATTCATACAATGACAAAGAAGGTATTTCAAAATGGACAAAAGCCATTACCGACGAATATCCATATTTTAATATCGTTGGCGAAGTATGGATGCACGATCAAGCTCAAATTTCGTATTGGCAAAAAAACAGTCCAATTGCTAAAATTCAAAGCTATAATTCTTATTTACCAAGTGTAATGGATTTTACGATGCATGATGTTTTTGGCAATGTTTTTAACGAAGACCAAACAAATTGGAACGATGGAATGTTTAAATTTTATGAAAACTTCGTGAATGATTTTCTATATGACAATCCAAATAATTTATTAATTTTTGCAGAAAATCATGACACCAACCGTTTCAATTATATTTATAAAAACGATTTTAATAAGTATAAAATGGCCATGACTATTTTAGCTACGATGCGAGGCATTCCTCAATTGTATTATGGTTCAGAAATTGGAATGGCGGGTGATAAAGGTAAAGGCGATGCAGATATTCGTCAGGATTTTCCTGGTGGTTGGGCGTCAGATAAAAACAATGCTTTTAAGGCTTCAGGAAGAACAGCTGAACAAGCCAAATATTTTGATTTTACGGCTAAAGTTTTCAATTGGAGAAAAGCTAAATCGGTTATTCATAACGGAAAATTAATGCATTATCTTCCAGATAATAATGTATATGTTTATTTTCGTTACAACGATACCGAAAGTGTAATGGTTGTGGTAAATAACAGTAAAGACAAACAAACAGTAAAATTAGATAGATTCAAAGAAAGTTTGGCTTCGTATTCAATCGGAAAAGACATTATTTCGGATGCGAATTTCGATTTAAAATCTGAACTTTCAATTGAAGGAAAATCGAGCTTAATTTTAGAATTAAAGAAATAAGATTCATATGAGATTTTGGTTTTTAATAGCGTTTAGTTGTATGAGTTTTTCACAAGAAAATATTAAAATTATTGATTTACAAAATAATAACGATTTTGTAGGACAAATAAAACGTATTGAAAATTTCCCATCTCAATATGTAGCCTCTAGAACGGTTGATGTTTGGTTGCCTATAGGTTATTCAGAAGAAAGAAAATATCAAGTGCTATACATGCACGATGGACAAATGCTTTTTGACGGAAAAACCACTTGGAACAAACAAGAATGGGGAGTAGATGAGAAAATAGACTCATTAACCCAGAAACAAGCCATGAAAGAAGTAATTGTGGTAGCCGTTTGGAACATTCCTGAAATAAGACGTTTAAATTATTTTCCACAGAAACCATTAGATATTTTAAACGATACAGAAAAAATGATCGTGATAGATGAAGCTAAAAAAATCAATTTAGACTTTACTCAAATTTCATCAGATAACTATTTAAAGTTTTTAGTTACCGAAGTAAAACCATTTATAGATGCTCATTTTTCAGTTTTTACCGATAAAGAAAACACCGCAATTATGGGCTCCAGTATGGGTGGATTAATTTCTATGTATGCGCTTTGCGAGTATCCAACTATTTTTGGGAAAGCTGCTTGTTTATCAACACATTGGATTGGACTAAAAAATGTTGAAAACAATCCAATTCCAAATGCTTTTTTCCAATATTTAAAGGCTAAATTACCTAATCCAAAAACACATAAAATTTATTTTGATTTTGGAACAGTAACTTTAGATGCGGAATATGTAATGTATGAAAAAGACGTCAATGACATATTAAAAGTTAAAGGATTTGACGCTTCCAATTCAAAAAATTTAAAATTTGAAAACGCAGATCATACCGAGAATTCTTGGAACAAACGTTTAGAAATACCTTTACAATTCTTATTTAATTAGTTATGAAAAAATTAATAGTATTGGCAGTATTTGCCTTAAGTTTTACAAATAGTACTTCATTACAAGCTCAAAATTTTAATGTATCGCCTGAAGTATATAATTTAGATCCGAGTAGTTTAGAAAACGCTGTAATATATGAGGTTAATATTCGTCAATATTCACCTGAAGGGTCGTTTAACGCCTTTACAAAAGACATTCCGAAATTAAAACAATTAGGTGTAAAAGTCATTTGGGTGATGCCAATTTTTCCTATTTCGCAAACGAAACGAAAAGCAACAGGTGGCGATGATAGTAAATTTGCTTCAGAAATGCCAGCAGCGGAACAACATAAATATTTAGGAAGTTATTATGCGGTTTCTGATTTTAAAAAAGTAAATCCAGAATTTGGAACGCTTGAAGAGTTTAGAAATTTGGTAAAAACCGCGCATCAAAGTGGCATGTATGTTATTTTAGATTGGGTACCCAATCACACAGGTTGGGATCACGTTTGGATTAAGCAACATCCAGACTATTATACACAAAACGAAAAAGGGGAGATTATTGACCCAATTAATCCAGAAACAGGAAAAACTTGGGGCTGGACTGACGTTGCAGATTTGAATTACGACAATCAAAACCTGAGAGAAGAGATGACTGCCGATATGAAATATTGGCTTCAAAAAGAAGGTATTGATGGCTTTAGATGCGATGTAGCCGGAAATGTTCCTTTGGATTTTTGGCAACAAGCAATTCCAGAGTTACGTAAAGAGAAAAACATCTTTATGTTAGCAGAGGCGTGGGAACCCGAATTATTAAAAGATAATTTGTTTGATATGGCGTACGCTTGGGACGAACATCATACCAGTAATAAAATCGCACAAGGAAAAGAAAATGTAGCGGCATGGGATAAATACATGATAGAGAAAAATAATAAATACGAAGCCAACGACATTTTAATGAATTTTGTAGACAATCATGACGAAAATTCTTGGAATGGAACCATTCAATCTCGATTAGGCGCTGCCGAAGAAGCCATGATAGCTTTAACGTATGTAATGCCAGGAATGCCTTTAGTATATAGTGGTAATGAATATGGATTGAAACACAGCTTAAAGTTTTTCGAGAAAGATTTAATTCCAAAAATAAAAGGAAAAGATTGGGCATTAAGAGTAAAATTAGGCCAATTAAAAAATGAAAACATCGCTTTACATGGTGGAAAAAATCCTGCTTCATATAATAGGATTTCTACAAAAGACGATACTAATATTTTAGCGTTTGAACGTGAAAAAGACGGAAAAAAAGTCATCTATATTGCCAATTTATCGAATCAAACTATTGAAACAAAAATTCAATTAAAAGGCGATTTTACCGATTATATGTCTGGTAACAAAATACAATTTAGATCAGATGCACCAATTGGACTTAAAGCTTGGCAATATTTAATTTTAACGAATTAATATAAATGAAAGAATTACCAGCGTTTTTAAAAGCCAAAAAATATAAAAAAATTAAATTCAAGTTTTTAAAAACACAACATTTACTAATTAAAGTAAAAGTAAATGGCGTAGCTGGAAATTTCATTTTAGACACTGGCGCATCAAATACTTGTATAGGTTTTGAATTTATTGAAAAATACAATTTAAACCCTGTGCATCATACGAATGTTGCCGCAAGTGCTAGTTCAACAACAATACCTACCAAAATAGCAAAAGACAATTGTCTCCAAGTTGGTTCCTGGAAGCAATTGTCTTCTGTTTTTATACTTTTCGATTTATCTCACGTAAATGAAGCCTTATCCCAACAAAAAATAAAACCTGTCGATGGTATTATTGGTGCCGATGTGTTACAAAAAGGAAATGCTATAATTGATTATCCAAATCAGTATTTGTATTTGCAATAGCAATTAATCGTTGTTTTTTAAACGAATAAAAAGCAATAATCGCGCTAAATAACATTAAAATTCCACCCAAAACAAAGGGTGCTCCAGGAAAATGTACGGCTGCATTTTTATTGGTAAAATTATAAAACACATTACTCATTAATGGCGGACCAATAATAGAAGTCACACTCATTAAACTGGTTAAAGTACCTTGAATTTCGCCTTGTTCATTAGCGGGAACATTTTCTGTAATTACAGATTGCAAAGCGGGACCTGAAATTCCGCCTAAACAATACGGAATTAAGAAGGTAAACATCATCCAGCTTTCTGTAGCGATAGCGAATAAAAACATACCTAATGTATATAATACTAAGCCGTAAATAATGCTTTTTTCATTTCCAATTTTCGGATTGATCCATCGGATTAACCCGCCTTGCACAATTCCAACAAGTAAACCAATGATTCCTAATGAAATGCCAACCATTTTTTCGTCCCATTTAAATTGGTACATCGTAAAGTAACTCCAATTACTATGCACTGCGTGCGAACCTATATAAACCAGTACTATTGATATAAATAAGCCAAATATTTTTGGGTATTTTTTTAAATTTAAGATGGCACGAATGGGGTTGGTTTTGCTCCAATCTAAATCTCTTCTGTTTTCTTTTGGTAACGATTCTGGTAATACGAAATAACCATATAAGAAATTAATAAAACACAATGCAGCAGCGGCATAAAACGGAACTCTTGCACCAAATTGACCTAATAAACCACCAATTACGGGTCCGATAATAAACCCAATTCCGAAGGCAGCACCAATCATTCCAAAGTTTTTAGCTCGGTTTTCTGGGGTGCTAATATCGGCAATATACGCGGTTGCTGTTGTAATACTTGCACCAGTTATACCTGCAATAATTCTTCCAATAAATAAAAAAGTGATGGTTGGTGCAAAGGCTAAAAATAAATAATCCAACGAAAATCCTAAAAGTGAAAACAAAATAATAGGACGGCGACCATATTTATCACTTAAATTACCAATAAGTGGCGACATTAAAAATTGGGTAAATGCATAGGCAAATAGCAACCAGCCGCCTATTTTGGACGCCTCACTTAAATCGCCATTAATTAATTCTTGAATTAATTTTGGAATTACTGGAATAATAATTCCCCAACCCGTAATGTCAATTACTAAGGTTAAAAATATAAAACCAATCGCTGCTTTTTTCTCTGTTTTCTTCATAAAACAAAGAAACAAAAAAAATCCCAAACTCTATTGAATTTGGGATTTGATATATTGGCAAACCTAACAGGTTTCAAAAATCTGTTAGGTTTTATATTATAACTCCAACGCTTTCTTAGGATTGTTATCCATCAATAACTCCATTGGGTTTTCTAACGCTTCTTTTACAGCTACTAAGAAACCAACAGATTCTCTACCGTCAATAATCCTGTGGTCATAAGATAAGGCTATAAACATCATTGGGTGAATTTCCACTTTTCCGTTTACCGCAATTGGACGCTCAATAATGTTGTGCATTCCTAAAATTCCAGATTGAGGTGGATTGATAATTGGCGTAGACAACATACTTCCGAAAACACCACCATTTGTAATTGTGAATGTTCCACCTGTCATATCGTCAACCGTAATTTGTCCGTCTCTTGCACGTAATGCTAAACGTTTAATTTCTGCTTCTACACCACGGAATGTTAATAATTCTGCGTTTCTAACTACAGGAACCATTAATCCTTTAGGTCCAGAAACTGCAATTGAAATATCTGCAAAATCAAAAGCTACTTTATGGTCACCATCCATCATCGAATTTACATCTGGGTACAATTGCAAGGCTCTTGTAACCGCTTTAGTAAAGAACGACATATAACCTAATCCAAGACCATTGTGTTTTGCCTTAAATTCGTCTTTATATTGGTTTCTGATGGTATTAATTGGCGACATATTTACTTCGTTAAAAGTAGTTAACATTGCCGTTTCGTTTTTAGCTGCAACTAAACGCTCTGCTACTTTTCTACGTAGCATAGAAAGTTTTACTCTTTCCGTTCCACGAGAACCTCCAGTTGGTGTTCCCATTGCTGGAATAGCGTTGGCTGCGTCTTCTGTAGTAATTCTTCCACCTTTTCCTGTTCCAACAATGTCAGAAGGACTGATGTTTTTTTCGTCTAATATTTTTTTAGCTGCTGGAGATGGTGCTCCTGTAGCATATGTTTTTTCAGCAACTGGTGCTGCTTTTACTTCTTCTTTTTTTACTTCTGGTGCTTTTTCAACAGTAGGCGCAGGCGCTCCTCCGTCTGGTTTAGCAGCCGCTGTGTCAATATGGCAAACTACTTGCCCTACAGCTACAGCGTCACCTTCCTCAGCTTTAAGCGTAATAATTCCGCTTGCTTCTGCAGGTAATTCTAACGTAGCTTTGTCTGAATCTACTTCAGCAATAGCTTGATCTTTTTCAACATAATCTCCGTCTTTTACTAACCAAGTTGCAATTTCAACTTCGGTGATAGATTCTCCCGGTGATGGGACTTTCATTTCTAAAATCATATTCTTTTTTAGTTTAAAAGTTTAAAAGGTTTAAGGTTTAAAAGCTTAAAACAGTTATTCTATTTTGTTGTTTTTTGTAATTATTAATTCAATTAAATCCAATAATTCTGGCACATTTTCTTTGGCTGTTATAAAAACCAAATTATAATCAACACCCATATAATCGTGAATTAATTTATCTCTCATTCCTGCCATAGATTTCCAAGGAACTTGATTGTATTTTAAACGGAAATCTAAACTCAAATTTTTTGTTGCTTCACCTACAATTTCTAAGGCTCTTACAACAGCTCTTTTTAAAATTTCATCATTAATAAACGAATCAAAACTTACTGAATTTGTTGCTTGTATTACAAATTTTAATTCTTCGTAAATATGACCAATAAATTCTAATTCATCAGATTTTGACATAATTTACTTCTTTTAAAATATGTGGGCCAATGTATTTGCTTAATCCGTTTTTTGTAACAAAATCTATTTTATTCTCGTTAAATAATGTTTCTATAAATTCGCAAGCGTTAAAATATTTTATGTATGATATTTTATCAATGTCATAATCAATTAAAATGTCAATATCACTAGCTTCCGTTTGCTCATTTCTCACATACGAACCAAACAAACCAATTTGAGTAACACCGAAACTTTTAATAGTTTCTTTGTTATCCTCAATGGTTTGAATTATCTCTTGTTTGGTTATCATATAACAAAATTACAACTTTTTATTGAAATAAATTTTTATCAAAAACCATAGCAATTGCGTTCGCTTGACGTTTTTTCGAACGTTCGTAACTTCCTGCAGCTGGTGCACTATATGCTTTTGGTGAGGCTAAACGTAATTTTACTAAATCGAAATTCATTAATAAATAGCCGTAAGCACCCATGTTTTTTGGTTCTTCTTGTGCCCAAACATAATCATCCACATTTGAATGCGAATCGATAATCGCTTTAATTTGCTCTGTTGCTAATGGGAATAATTGTTCAAAACGAATTACGGCTACATCCTTTCTTCCTAATTCTTCACGTTTGGCAATAATATCGTAATATACTTTTCCTGTACAGAAAACCAAAGATTTAATTGCTTTTTTATCTGTAACATTTGGGTCGTCAAGTATTTCTTGAAATTGTCCGTTTGCCAATTCCTCTGCACTTGAAACGGCTTGTGGATGACGTAATAAACTTTTCGGTGAAAATACAATTAGCGGTTTACGGAATTTGGTTCTCATTTGTCTTCTCATCAAGTGGAAGAAATTGGCTGGCGTAGTAACGTCTGCAATGTACATATTGTGTTTGGCACACATTTGTAAATAACGTTCCATACGAGCAGAAGAGTGTTCCGCTCCTTGATTTTCATACCCATGAGGCAATAAGAAAACCAATCCGTTTTGGTTGTTCCATTTGTCTTCCCCTGCAGAAATGTATTGGTCAATCATAATTTGCGCTCCGTTAGAGAAATCTCCAAATTGTGCTTCCCAAATGGTTAATGTATTTGGTGAGGCTAACGCATAACCATATTCAAAACCAACTACACCATATTCTGAAAGGTGCGAATTGTATATATAAAAGTTGCCTTTTTTGTTTTCAATGTCGTTTAATAAAACCACTTCTTCTTCGGATTCTTCTACTTTAATTACGGCATGACGGTGAGAGAATGTTCCTCTTTCCACATCTTGTCCAGAAATACGAACATCGTATCCTTCGGTAATTAAAGAACCATAGGCTAGTAATTCTCCCATTGCCCAATCCAATTGGTCTTTTTCGAAGAACATGGCTTTTCTATCACCAATTAATTTCGTGATTTTGCTAATGAATTTTTTGTCTGATGGCAGTTCCGTAATAGTTGATGCAATAGCAGTTAACTGCATTTTATCAAATTTTGTATCAAATTTTGACAGCATCACGTCATCTGAAACTTGTTCAAATCCATTCCATTCATTTTGCATAAATGGGGTAATTACAGTTAAACTTTTCTTACGAGATTCTTCTAAATTTTCATCTAATTTAGCTTTATATGTTTCTTCTAATGTTTTAACATACGTGCTATCAATTACACCTTCAGTTGTAAGTTTTTCTGCATAAATATCACGAGGATTTTTATGTTTGGCGATGGCTTTGTATAATTTTGGTTGGGTAAAACGAGGTTCGTCACCTTCGTTATGACCGTATTTTCTGTAACCTAATAAATCGATAAATACATCACTTCCAAATTCCATTCTATAATCTAAAGCAAACAACATGGCGTGAACCACAGCTTCTGCGTCATCTGCATTAACGTGTAATACTGGCGATAAGGTTACTTTTGCAATATCTGTACAATATGTTGAAGAACGGGCATCTAAATAATTTGTGGTAAATCCAACTTGGTTGTTAATAACTAAGTGAATGGTTCCGCCTGTTTTGTAGCCGTCTAATTTTGCCATTTGTATAATTTCATACACAATACCTTGTCCGGCTACGGCAGCATCACCGTGAACGGCAATAGGTAACACTTTTGAAAAATCGTCTGCAAAATAGCGGTCTTGTTTGGCTCTTGTGATTCCTTCAATTACAGCACCAACGGTTTCTAAATGCGAAGGATTTGGAGCTAAATTTAAGTTTATTTTTTTTCCCGAATCCGTAACTCGGTCGGATGTTAACCCTAAGTGGTATTTTACATCCCCATCAAAATACATATCGTCATCGTAATCTTTTCCGTCAAATTCTGAGAAAATATTTTGTGTGTTTTTGCCAAAAATATTTGCTAAAACATTTAAACGACCACGGTGAGCCATTCCCATTACAAATTGTTCTACACCTTTTTCTGCAGCCGCTTCAATTAGCGCGTCCAACGCAGGAATAGCCGCTTCACAACCTTCTAAAGAAAATCGTTTTTGACCTACGTATTTTGTATGTAAGAATGTTTCAAACGAAACAGCTTCGTTTAATTTTCTTAATATATTTTTTTTAACACCGCCTGAAAAATTGGGCTGATTGTCGTTAATATCTAATCTGTTTTTTATCCAATCCTGTACTTTAGGTTCTCTAATGTACATAAATTCCACACCAATAGAGGAACAATACACACTTTCTAAATGCTTAATAATATCAGCTAACGTACTAGGTTTCATGTTAACTATTTTGGCTGCATCAAAAACGGTTGTTAAATCCGCTTGCGATAATCCGAAGTTTTCAATAGCTAAAGTTGGTGAAAACACCCTTCTTTCTCTTACTGGATTTGTTTTCGTAAATAAATGGCCTCGAGTTCGGTAACCATCAATTAGTTTTAAAACATTAAATTCTTTTTGAAGTTGCTCAGAATTGCCACCGGAAGCAATTCCGTTTGCAGTATGTGCAATTTGCTCACCTGGATTAGAAAATTCATTAGCAAAATCAAAACCTTGGAAAAAACTTCTCCAACTTGGTTCTACACTGTCTGGATTTTGTAAATATTGGTCGTATAAATCTGCAAAAAATGCAGTATGTGCTGCGTTTAAAAAGGAAAACCTATCCATAATTCTGTCTAAATGACGATTTGGTTAAAAAATTTTATGCAAAAGTATAAACTTTTATGCTAAATATTCAAAGAAATTAATACTTTTATCTTCAAATTAACAAATAAGTAATAAATATAATGAAAATGAAGAGAAAGTTATTAAATACATTTTTTTACACCCTTATTTTTTTCAATTCTGTATATGTGTTTTCTCAGCAAGACAGCATTCCTAAAACAAAATCTGTTTTTTGGCAAAAAGTCCAATTTGGTGGTGGTTTAGGTTTGGCTTTTGGGAATGGTTATTCAAATTTTTCTTTAGCTCCAACGGGTTATTATCATGTAAATAAAACAGTAAGCCTTGGTGTGGGAATTTCAGGAAGCTATGTCGCTCAAGAATCAAATCCTTCAAATTACAATGCATTGGGCTATAAATCAACAGTTTTTGGAGGAAGTCTTATAGGTTTATTTCATCCAATTGAAAACATTCAACTTTCTACAGAAATAGAACAATTACTTGTAAATAGAAAATTTGACGCAGTGAATAGTAGTAATGATTCATTTTGGAATACAGCTTTTTTTATTGGTGTTGGTTATCGCTCTCAAAATGTTACTTTTGGGGTAAAGTACAATTTACTATATGCCAATCAGAACAATGTATATGCGCAAGATTGGCTTCCTTTTGTTAGGGTAATGTTTTAATATTTATTTCTAAACCATACTTTTTGCCATTCGCGTTTTAAAATTAAAAAAGTCACGTCTTCGGATAATTTAAAAACATCTGAACCGTCCAATTTTTTAATCTGATCTTCGGAAACATCAATAATATATAGTAAATTTAAGTATTCTGCGAATTTGTAATTAATTAGTTTTAAAATTTTTTCCTGAATCAAAAGCTTTAATTCAAATGGGAAAATATCCAATGGGATATCAATATTTTCATTTGCTAAAGCAAAATCTTTATTGGTTTGCTCAATTAATTTGAAATATAAATCTTGTTCCTCGGCTTCTTCAATTAATGAATCGATAGATGTTGGTTGTAAATACATAAAATTCCAATTTTTTAAATTCCAAATCCCAAAATTTCTCAAACCAAATTTGGAATTTGAGATTTTTATATTGGAATTTTATACCTTTCTGTTCATTAATTTTTCTCCAAACAATTTTAAAACCATTTTTTTGTCTTCAGAAATTTCCATTTTTTCTAATGTTTCAAAGGCTATTTCTGTATAATTAGCAATGGCGTCTTGCGTCGCTTTGCTCGCACCGGAAGAATTAAAAATTGTTTTTACCGAATCAATTTTATCCGAATTATCATTGGGTTGAATCGAAAACAAATGCAATAATTGTTGTTTGTCCTCATCATTTGAAAAAGCCATTGCTTTTAAGTACAAATAGGTTTTTTTGTTTTCGATAATGTCGCCACCCACTTGTTTTCCAAAGGTTTCTGGGTTTCCAAACGCATCTAAATAATCGTCTTGTAATTGAAATGCGATGCCTAAATTTAATCCAAAATTATAAATTAAATCTGCATTTTCTTCTGAAGTTTCTGCTACAATAGCCCCCATTTTCATAGCTGCTCCTAATAAAACGGCTGTTTTAAATTCAATCATTTTTAAATATTCCGGAATAGTAACATCGTCCCGCGTTTCAAAATCTACATCGTATTGTTGTCCTTCGCAAACTTCTAAAGCGGTTTTGCTAAATAATTTCGCCAGTTTTTGAAATATATTTGGTTCGTACACTTCAAAAAATTGATAGGCCAAAATTAGCATAGCATCACCAGATAAAATTCCGGTATTAATGTTCCATTTTTCATGAACGGTTTCATTTCCTCGTCTCAAAGGGGCGTCGTCCATAATGTCATCATGAACTAACGAAAAATTATGAAAAACTTCAACAGCTTTGGCGGCAGAAATCGATTTTTTATAGTCGCCATTAAAAATATCAGTTGCCATTAATGTTAAAACAGGACGAATTCTTTTTCCGCCAAGCGATAAAATATAATCTATCGGTTCATATAAGTTTTTCGGTTGTTTATGAATATGTAGATTAGAAAACTCTTCCGAAATAACATTTTGATATTCTGATAATGAAAGCATACTAGTAATTTTTGGCTAATTTAAGCTAATAATTGCAGACTTGCGACACAAATTTAATGTTAAATTTATGTGAAGATTATGGAAACTATTTTAGTTTTAAAAGTTTCCGTTGTACTTTTGTAACCGAAATTAATTAGACACTATAATTAATATCAAGAAATTACATTAAAAATGAAGGAAAAAATTATCAATAGAGCGAAAGAAATGTTTTTGAAATTAGGTTTCAAAAGCATCACTATGGATGATATTGCCTGCGATATGTGTATTTCAAAAAAAACGATTTATAAATATTTTTCAAATAAAGAATTGTTAATTGAGGAAAGCACACAATTGGTTCACAAGGAAGTTAGAGAAACTATTGACACAATTGTGGCTAAAAATTTTAACGCTATCGAAGAAAATTTTCAGATTCGAAGAATGTTTAAAGAAATGTTTAAATATAGCGAAACTTCTCCAGTGTATCAATTAAAAAGGCACTACCCAGAAGTATATCAAAAAGTAGTGGGCTATCAAATTGAAATATGCGAAGGTTGTTTTCGAGATAATATTTTAAAAGGAATTTCAGAAGGTTTGTACCGAGAAAATATTGATGTAGAAAATTATGTAAAGTTTTATTACACCTTAATATTTAGCATTAGCGAGAATACTGCTTTAGAGAAAGAAGCTAATAATTTAGAGCACAAAGCATTAGAGTATCACACTCGTGCAATGGCAACACTAGCTGGAATAATAGAATTAGAAAAACAATTACAGATTATTAATAATTAAATTTAAAACAATGAAGATTAAAATAACAGTATTTCTGTTTCTTTTGAGTGCTATTCAAGTTTTTTCGCAAACTGAAGTAGCTAGTTTTACTCTAAAACAAGCTATTGAGCAAGCCCAAAAGAACAATTACAGCGTAATAAACGCGAACCGAGATTTAGAACTTGCGAAGCAAAAAAAATGGGAAACCACTACCATGGGATTACCACAATTAAATGGTGCTGTAAATTACCAAAACACATTTGAGTTTACCAAGCAAGGAGCCGCAGCAAATGCTTTTAATCCTATGGCTAATCCCAATGAAATTATGTTATTGGCCTTCGGTACAAAGCACGTAGCTATAGGAAATTTAACATTGAGCCAACTTATTTTTGATGGTTCGTATTTAGTAGGTTTACAATCGGCTAAAACCTATTTAAAAATTTCTGAAAACGCCAAAGAAAAAACGAATCAAGAAATTAAAGAAATTGTAATTAATTCTTATGGAAATGTGCTTTTAGCAGATGAAAGTATTTTAATTATCAATAAAAACAAAACCGTTTTAGAAAAAATTCTATCCGACACCAAAGAAATTTATAAAAACGGATTAATAGAAGAAGAAACTATTGAACAACTTCAAATTACTTTAAATTCTGTAAACAACGCTTTGGAAAATGTCACTAAACAAAGAGTAATTGCCTTAAATATGGTAAAATTATTGTTAGGAATTAATTTAGATGATGCCATCGTATTAACAGAAAAATTAAGTAATTTAACTCAAAATAACATTGATTTACAATTATTAGGATCTGAATTTAATGTAAACGAAAATATCGATTATAAAATTGGTAAAAATGTAGAAGAAAGCAAACAACTTTTAGTGAAATTAGAAAAAAGCAAAGGTTTGCCATCATTAGGAGCCCAAGTAAATTTTGGATATAATGCCTTTTCAAATGAATTTTCATTTATGAACGCGACTCAAAAATGGAGTAATTTTTCAAATGTTGGTGTGGGATTAAATGTGCCAATTTTTAGTAGTGGTGGCAGAAATTCGCGCGTACAACAAGCAAAAATTGATTTAGAAAAATCAAGAACGCAACTTACAGAAACAGAACAAAAATTAAAATTGCAATATCAAAAAGCAAAAAGTGATTACGAATATAGTATTAATCAATATAACAACGCTCAAGCCAATTTAAAATTAGCAGAACGTATCGAAGCCAAACAACAAGTCAAATTCAAAGAAGGTTTGTCTTCTAGTTTTGACTTTGCTGAAGCTCAAAAACAATTATATGCTGCCCAACAAGAAACATTACAAGCGATGCTTGAAATTATAAATAAAAAAGCAACTTTAGAAAAATTAGTTAACTAAAATAAATGAACTTAGATATGAAAAAAGTAGTACTTATTGCCACCAGTTTATTACTTATAGCTTGTGGAGAAAAATCAACAGATGATTTAATTAAAGATAAAAACATCACCGAATTAAAAAACAGAAAAGCGGCTATTCAGTCGGAATTAGAAAAAATAGATGCCGCATTACTTAATGGTAATAAAGCACCAGAATCAGAAGCTTTAGTTTCTGTGTTAACGATTAAAGACACTGTTTTTAATCATTATTTAGAGATACAAGGAAATGTTAATACAAAAGAAAACATCTTAGTACAACCTGAATTTGGCGGAACATTAACGGCTTTAAATGTAAAAGCTGGGCAACGTGTTTCAAAAGGTCAAATACTTGGAAAAGTTGATGATGCCGGAATGAGTCAGCAATTAGCTAGTATTGAAAATCAATATGCGTTAGCTAAAACCACTTTTGAAAGACAAAAAAATCTTTGGGACAAAAAAATTGGTTCGGAAATTCAGTTTTTACAAGCCCAAGCTCAAATGATTTCGGCACAAAAATCGGTGGCACAAATGCGAGCTCAAGTAGCAAAAACCGTAATTCGCGCGCCATTTTCTGGAACAATTGATGAGGTTTTTGTGGAACGCGGACAAGTAGTGGCACCAAGCCTACAAGGATTAATGCGTATTGTAAATTTATCCAATATGTATGTTTCAACAACCGTTCCTGAAACCTACATTGGTAAATTAAAAGTGGGTACAGTTGTAGATATTTTCTTAACGTCTTTAGGAAAAACCTATAAAGGTAAAGTGCGACAAGTTGCTAATTTCATCAATCCAAGCAACAGAAGTTTTGGAATAGAAGTTAGTGTACCTAATCCAGACAATTTATTACGTCCAAATCAGGTTGCTAAACTAAAAATCATTGATTACACCATTAACAATGCTATTGTAGTGCCAACAAACGTAGTACAAGAAGATGGTGAACATAACAAATTTGTATTTATTGCCACTAATGTAACTGGTAAAAAGGGTGTAGCGAAAAAAGTACTTGTAAAAGTGGGCAAATCTTCAAACAATGTTACTGAAATTTTAAGCGGCTTAGCTGCAAATGATGTCATCGTGACAGAAGGCGCTAATAATGTTGCAGACGGAATGAAGCTTAATTTCTAAAATATAATTGTTTCAAGTTTAAGGTTTCAAGTTGTTCTAAAACGCTTAAACCTGAAACTTGAAACCTGAAACTAAAATATATGTCACATAAAAACAAAGAATTCGGAATATCGAGTTGGGCTGTAGACAATCGAGTTACAGTATATATCTTAACATTGCTTATTGTTATTACAGGTGTCATTGCCTATGTAACAATGCCTCGTGAAGATTTCCCAGAAATTATTGAAAACAAGGTGTATATTTCATCTGTTTTTCCTGGAAACTCAGCTGAAGATGTAGAAAAACTAATTATTAAACCCCTTGAAAAAGAGTTTAAAAACATTTCAGGTGTAGAGAAAATTACCTCTAATTCTTTTCAAGATTATGGAATGATCATTGTAGAATTTGCAGATAAAGTTACGATTGAAGAGGCTAAAACTAAAATCAAAGACAAAGTAGATGTTATCAAAGCAGATACCGATTGGCCAAATTTAGACAATGGAAGTAAAGTGGAGCCAAGTGTTTTCGAATTAAATATTTCGGAAGAAGTGCCTATTTTGAATATCAATTTAAAAGGAAATTACACGACACAACAACTAAAAAAATACGGAGAATTACTTCAAGATGATATTGAAGAAATTAAAGAAGTAAAAAAAGTAGACATTTTAGGAGTGGATGATAAAGAAGTAGAAATTGCCGTTGATATTTTTAAAATGACGGCGGCTCAGGTTTCTTTTGATGAAATCCAAAATGCGGTGAAATACGAAAACATGACGCTTTCAGGAGGAAATTTAATTTCGCAAGGTTCTCGTAATAACATCCGAATTGTAGGTGAAATTAAAGACCCTAAAGAATTAGAAAACGTAATTGTAAAATCTTTCGGAGGAACCGTATATTTAAAAGATATTGCAGTTGTAAACTTTAAAGAAAAAGAAAAAACAACGTATGCTCGTGAAAAAGGGCAAGAAGTTGTCATGTTAAACGTAAAAAAACGTTCGAATCAAAACATGATTTCTGCGATCGAACAAGTAAAAGAAAAATTAGAAAAAGCAAAAAAATCGTATTTGCCTTCTAATTTAACTATCGAACTTTCTAATGATCAATCTTCTCGTGTAGAACATCAAGTGGATGAATTATCCAACCATATTATTTTCGGAATTGTATTGGTAATGATTGTCCTAATGTTTACAATGGGATTAAGAAATTCACTGTTTGTAGGAGCCGCTATTCCGCTTTCGATGTTAATGGCGTTCACCATTTTATCAGCTTTCGGGTTAACCTTAAATACGATGGTACTTTTCGGATTGGTAATGGGATTAGGAATGCTTGTGGATGACGGAATTGTAGTGGTCGATAACGTATTTGCCAACATGCAAAAAGGAATGGATAGAGTGTCCGCATCAAAAATTGGAATTGGTGAAATCGCTTGGCCAGTAATTTCTTCTACAGCCACAACTTTAATGGCGTTTTTACCCTTCGCATTATGGCCTGGAACTATGGGAAAATTCATGAAATATTTCCCAATAACCTTAACGGTTACACTTACAGCTTCGTTATTTGTAGCGATGGTAGTAAATGCAGCTATGACAGGTGGTTCAATGGATACAGAAGACAGAAATGTAACTAACAAATCGGCAAAATTATATACAATTATCTTTAGTGTAGTTGGAATTGTGTTTGTGTTTTTAGGACATTTAACCGATTCTACGTTTGCAAAAGCGATTGGGCATTTAGCTATTATTTCCTTGGGATTAATGTGGTTGTATAAAATTAAATTATACCAATGGACGCAAGATTTTCAATACAACTTTTTCCCAAAAATGGAAAACAAGTATAAAAATTTCTTAGCGAAAATTTTAACTGGAAAAAGAGCTTGGTTGGCATTAGCAACGATTATTGGGATGTTAATTTTCTCTTTTATGTTATTAGGAATTTTCCCAAGAAAAGTATTGTTTTTTCCAGATAATATCCCAAATCAAGTAATTACGTATATCGAATATCCACAAGGAACGGATATTGCAAAAACAAATAAGGCGACTTTGTTTGTTGAAAAACAAGTAATTGCTATTTTAAGCAAATACGTTGAAAAAGATAAAAACTACTTAGCAGAAAGCATTGTTTCGCAAGTTGGTGTAGGTGCTGGAAATCCAAATGTGGATGCAGGTTCCGCTTCAGAAACGCCATACAAAGGAAAAGTAACGGTTAATTTCTCGGAATATAAATTTCGAAAAGGAGTTAACACTACTGAAGTTTTAGATGAAATTCGAGCAAAAGTAAAAGGTGTTGCAGGCGCTACCGTTACGGTTGAAAAAGATGCCAATGGACCTCCAGCTGGATATCCAATTAGTGTGCAATTAACCGGTACCGATTATCAAGAAATGTTAGTAGAAGCGGATAAAATGATTGCTTTTATTAATTCGAAAAATATTCCAGGTATTGAGCGTTTGAGTGTAGATGTAAATAAAGACAGTCCAGAATTAGAAGTAAAAGTAGACCGCGTTAGTGCAGGAAGCTTAGGCGTTTCAACAGGGCAATTAGGATTTAATTTACGTCGTTCAGTTTATGGCCAGGAAATCTCAACTTACAAAGAGGGCGATGACGACTACAACATTACAATGCGTATGCAAGACGACCAACGTAAGAATGAAAATGTATTGTTTAATCAATCTTTAACGTTCCGAAATCAGAATAACGGACAAATGATGCAAGTGCCTATTTCGGCCGTTTCGGAAACTAATAAAACCACCACATACAATCAAATCAAAAGAAAAAACCAGAAACGTATTATGACGGTCTATTCTAATGTGTTGACAGGTTATAATGGTGATGAAATTACGAAACAAATTGAATCTGAATTAAAATCGTATAAATTCCCTAAAACGGTGAGTTATTCATTTTCTGGAGTACAAGAAGAACAAGGAAAAAACCAAAGTTTCTTAATGTATGCACTATTTTTAGCGTTAGCCGGAATTACGATTATTATCGTGTTACAGTTTAATTCGGTTTCTAAAACTATGGTAATTTTATTTACGGTTTTATTGAGTTTTAGTGGTGTTTTCTACGGATATGTAATCGCCAATATGGATTTCGTTATCTTAATGACGATGATGGGAATTATTTCATTAGCCGGAATTGTAGTGAAAAACGGAATTGTATTAATGGACTTCTTCGTCTTATTATTAGATAAAAAAGTAGCGGAAAACAAATTGCAAAGCCACGACGATTTATCATTAGAAGAAATAAAAGACATCATTATCGAATCGGGTAAAAACCGTTTAAGACCAGTATTATTAACTGCATTAACCGCCATTTTAGGATTAATTCCGTTAGCTATTGGTTTGAATTTTGATTTCTTTGCATTAATTACTGAATTTAATCCGCACTTATATATGGGTGGTGATAACGTAATTTTCTGGGGACCTTTAGCCTGGACAATTATCTTCGGATTAACCTATGCTACTGTTTTAACACTAGTTATGGTTCCAGTGATGTTCTACTTGGTAAAACGAGTGAAATATTGGTTACGTGATAGAAAAGCAAACGGTATAATGGATTAATTTTTGTTTGCAATAAAAAAAAGCTGTTTCGAGAGAAACAGCTTTTTTTATATACAGTTTATTTTTTTAATAAATCTCTAATTTGAGTTAAAAGTTCTTCTTGTGTAGGCCCAGAAGGTGTTGGAATTTCTTCTTCGGTTTTTTTAATTTTATTAAGCGATTTTACTAATAAAAAAATCACGAAAGAAATCACTAAAAATCCAATCACAGCAGCTAAAAACTTACCGTATAAAATACCACCATCGGTTTTTAAAAGCGCTAAATCGGCTACGTTTGCTGCTTTTAAGGCAGGGTTCAGTATAGCAGGTGTAATGACATCATCAACAAGTGATTTTACAATGCCACCAAAAGCACCTCCAATGATGACTCCAACAGCTAAATCCATTACATTGCCTTTCGCAATAAAATCTTTAAATTCAGAAATAATTTTCATATATGTTACATTTGGTTACACGAATTTATGTAAAAAAATAAAAAAATAGATTTAATTTTTATAGAAAATTCTTTTTACTCGTTGCGAAATACTGGTTAAAATCTCATACGGAATGGTATCGCAAACGCTTGCTATTTCTTGTACATGCGGGTTTTCGCCAAAAATTATTACTTCATCGCGTTCTTCACAAGGAATAGAAGTTACATCAACCATCAACATATCCATACAAATATTGCCTAAAATGGCAGCTTTTTGGTTTTGAATCATCACATACCCTTTTTCATTTCCCCAAGCACGTCTAATTCCGTCGGCGTAACCGATAGGAATGGTTGCAATTTTCATTTGTTTTTGCACTACAAATTTTCTACTGTAACCAATACTTTCGTTTTCGTTAACTGTTCTAATTTGCGAAATAATACTTTTTAAAACACTCACATTTTCTAACGAAATTTGCTCTTCTTCTGAATTGCCTACACCATAAATACCAATTCCTAATCGCACCATTTCAAATTGATATTCTGGGAAATTAAAAATACCAGAAGTATTTAAAATATGTCGAATAGGTTGAATGTTCAAAGCAGCAGAAAGTTCAGAAACTAAAGACTCAAATAGTTGAATTTGTTGTAAAGTAAATGCTTTAAAATCAAAGTTGTCTGATGCCGCTAAATGTGAAAAAATACTGGTTACTTTCACAAAATTATTGTGTTTTAGTAATGTAATTAGTTCAGAAACTTCAGATTTTTCAAAACCTAAGCGATGCATTCCGGTATCCATTTTTAAATGAATAGGATATCCGTTGAGGTTTTTTTCTTTTGCCAATTCAATAAAGGAAGTGATTCCAGAAAGAGAATACATTTCGGGTTCCAATTGATAAGCTATCATAGCTTTATAACTACTAATTTCAGGATTTAACACCATAATTGGAGTGGTAATTCCTGCTTTACGCAATGCAATTCCTTCATCGGCGAAAGCCACACCCAAATAGCCAACTTTTAAATGCTCCAGTTGTTTAGCAATTTCATAGCCGCCATTACCATAACCAAAAGCTTTCACCATAACCATAATTTTGGTGTTTTGGTGAAGTTTTTGTTTGTAAAAATTATAATTTGTTGTTAGAGCATCTAAATTAATTTCTAAAACCGTTTCATGATTTTTTTCTTCTAATAAAACTACAATTTCATCAAAGTTAAAACTTCTGGCACCTTTAATTAAAATGGTTTCGTTTTTAAACGAATCGGTATTAAATTGTTGTAAAAACGCCTTTGTGTTTGCAAACGAAATCACATTTGGCACATCTTGAAAATACTTTTCAATAGTTTCTCCGATGGTAATAATTTGTGCAATATTATTTTGTTGTAATAATTTGATTACATTACTATAAAGCTCATTTAAATTCAAACCACTTTGAAAAATATCAGATAAAATAATGGTTTTTTTCTGATGCAGTTTTTGTTGTTCTAAAAAGTCTAACGCCATTTTTAACGATTGATAATCGCTTGAAAAACTATCATCAATTAACAAACAATTATTAATTCCTGTTTTGGCTTGAAGTCGAATTTCTATATTATATAATTTTGAAATTCTATCCGTTATTGTTGAAATGGCAATATTTAAATATAATAAAGTGCAAATGCAAGTAATAGCATTTTCTATAGAAATAGTATCTGTAAACGGAAGTGAAATTTTAAAAATTTCGTTTTTATATTGAATTTCTAAAGTAGTTTTTAGGTTGTTTTTAATGGTAGAAAGTATAAAAACAGTGGCTTTAGTGTCTTCAAAACTCCAAGTAAATGTTGGTATTGTTAGGTGTTTTTCAATCCAATCATTTTTCTCTAAAATTAGTACTTCAGCTTTAGAAAATAACTGACATTTTTCAATTATTTTTTCTTCAACTGTTGTAAAACCTTCCTGATGTGCGTTCCCTAAATGTGTAAAAATTCCGATATTCGGCTGAATGATTTCTGCTAAATGTTGCATTTCGCCTTTTAATGAAATTCCGGCTTCAAAAATGCCTAGCGTATGATTTTCATTGATTCCAAAAACAGATAGTGGTACACCAACTTGCGAATTATAGCTTTTAGGACTTCTAACAACAGAAAAATCTAGACTTAAAAGAAAATTTAACCATTCTTTTACAATTGTTTTTCCATTACTTCCTGTAATTCCGATAGTTTCTATTTGGAATTGATTTTTATATGCTTTTGCTAAATTTTGTAAAGCAGCGGTAGTGTTTTTTACTATACAAAAATGAGCTTTTCCTTTAACATTATCAGGAATATATTCCACGACAAAATGTTGAACACCTTTTTCAATTAAACTTTCAATAAAAATATGCGCATCATTATTTTGGCCTTTCAAACAAAAAAATAAAGAGGTATTTCCGTTTTGTAAACTACGACTATCAATAGAAATATGCTCAAATTCTATCATTGAATTAGAGAAGTCTATACTGGCTTCGTTTAATATATTAGATTTTACTACCATTATTATGAATTTGTTATTGAAAATTGCTGAAATTCGTATTGAATTTACTTTTGTTTTTCTTCACGCATCGCTTTATAATAAGCGGCTCTACTTAAAGGTTCATATTCTTCAGTTTCGCCAAGCATTACTAATTTTTTATCTTCCGATTTTCTAAAACTATAATTGGCTAAATTTCCAGTTCTGGTGCACACTGCATGCACTTTGGTAACGTATTCGGCAGTTGCCATTAGTGCAGGCATCGGTCCAAAAGGATTGCCTTTAAAATCCATATCTAAACCGGCTACAATTACTCTAATGCCACTGTTGGCTAAATCATTGCAAATTGTAATTATTTCATCGTCAAAAAACTGGGCTTCGTCGATTCCTACTACATCGCAACCTTGTGCTAAAATTCTAATATTTTCTGCAGCTGGAACTGGAGTAGAACGAATTTCATTTTTATTGTGTGACACCACCATTTCATCATCATACCTTGTGTCAATTGCCGGTTTAAAAATCTCCACTTTTTGTTTGGCAAATTGTGCGCGTTTTAATCGTCTAATTAATTCTTCTGTTTTACCTGAAAACATAGAGCCGCAAATAACTTCTATCCAACCAAATTGTTCTTCCTGATTTACCGTATTTTCTAAAAACATTTTTAAACTAAATTAATTAACTCCAAGTTAAAGGTTTGAAAAATATGTGTACATCTGTGTTGAAAAAAATATTGTAAAAATACTTTCTACAAGAATTTATACTCATAATTTCTTTTACCTTTGTAATAATAACAAAAATATAAAAATCAACGCTATAAAAGTTCAACACAAACAAAAAGTTATGAAGAAAAAAATTGAAGGCGAATTAATTAGCATAGCGCACCGTTTATTAAAGCTTAAAAATCATACAGAAACCATTCAATTACTTGAGGAAGTGAAAAAATTGTATGAGCAATTAACACTTTTAAAATTTTATGAAGCGAATACCGCTTTGGTAAATGAAGAATTTTCAGAAGCATTGTTTGAAGAAAAAGTAGCGCAAATTGTAGTTGGAACTATTGAGGTAGAAGATGAAGAAGAAATTCATATTGAAATGGCTTCTAAAGAACATATAGCACAAATTGAAGAAGAACTTTTTGAAAAAAATGATATTTCTCATGAACTTTTTCCTTCAAGCGACATTGAAGAAATTGTAAAAGAAGAAATAAAATCCGAAAGTATTGATGAAGCACCAGTTGAAGAATCTCAAATTGACGAAGTAATTGAAACACCAATAGAAAAGAAAGAAATAACATCAAATCCTGAAATTATAGGAACAAAAGTGTCTAAGCAAATTTCTATGGAAGACATTTTAGTTCATGATTATCAAGATACATTTTTTGAGAAAAAAGAAGCTACAAATGATGTAACTTCTGATGTTTTTGAAACAACAGTAGAAGAAGAAATTAGTGAAGAGAAAGGTGAAGAAATAAGTAGTGAAGTAGCGTCAGTTTCAGAATCAACGTCCGAAGTTGAAATAGCGATAGAAAGTATAGAAGAAACTCCAGTAGTAAATGGAAAAGCGATAGTTTTAGGATTGAATGATAAAATTGCTTTTGAGAAAAATTTATTTGCAGGAAACGGAGATGATTTAAACAGGGTATTATCTCAATTAAACACTTTTACTAATTGGGACGAAGCAAAATCTTTTGTATTAGATTTTGTAAAGCCAGATTATAATAATTGGAAAAATAAAGAAGAATTTGAAGTACGATTTTTAGAAATTGTAGAAAATAAATTCAATTAGTTTGTAGTTTATTGTTAATGGTTTTTTGAATTTTGAATATTTTTTATTCATTTTTATTTTAACCATAAACCACAAACTATCAACCACAAACTAAAAAACAAATGAGTAAATTATACATAGTTCCTACGCCAATTGGTAATTTAGACGACATGACGTTTCGTGCCATTCGCGTGCTAAAAGAAGCCGATTTAATTTTAGCCGAAGACACACGTACCAGCGGAAAATTACTAAAGCATTTTGAGATTTCTACGCACATGCACAGTCACCACATGCACAACGAACACAAAACGGTAGAAAATGTAATTGCTCGATTAAAAGGTGGTGAAACCATTGCTTTAATTTCCGATGCAGGAACACCAGCCATTTCCGACCCTGGATTTTTATTAACTCGCGCTTGTGTGGAAAACGGAATTGAAGTAGATTGTTTGCCAGGAGCAACTGCATTTGTACCCGCTTTGGTAAATAGTGGTTTGCCTAATGATAAATTCGTTTTTGAAGGCTTTTTACCCGATAAAAAAGGCAGACAAACGCGTTATTTGGCTCTAGCCGAAGAAACCAGAACGATGATTTTATATGTTTCTCCACATAAATTAAACAAAACGTTAACCGAATTTATTCAGTATTTTGGTGCTGATAGACCCATTTCTGTTTCCAGAGAAATTTCAAAATTACACGAAGAAACCATCCGAGGAACAGCCGATGAAGTCTTAAAACACTTTGAAACAAAACCGGCAAAAGGGGAGATTGTGGTTGTTGTAGGAGGGAAGAAATAGTATTTAGTAATCAGTAAGAAAAAAATGAAAAACCCACTAAATAAAAGATCTTTCCCAGAAACCATCACTTACATTGATGAAAACTATACGTTCACACCAACAGCTTTTAAAAATGGAAATCAAATAAACCATTCTGGTGAGAATAATGGTTCGTGTAAAATTTTCGCATTTGCTCAATTGCAGCAATTTACCAAAGAAGAAACCTTAGCATTATTCGGAGATTTTTATCAAGATGTTTTAAATTCACCAGACGCCACCGACCATCAAAATATAAGGAATTTTATGATTTCCGGTTGGGATGGTATTCATTTTGAAGGCGAAGTGTTACAAGCCAAATAAAAAGTGAAAAGTAAAAAGTAAAAAGTGAAACGACATAATTCGGTTGCTTATACTGCCTTAAATTACTTATATGGTTTTTAAAATAATAAAAATAGTATAAAGGATAAGTTAAAATCTTTGTGTCCCTTGCGAAATCTTCGAGCCCTTTGCTTTTAAATTAAATTTTTTAATATATTTACAAATAAATACTATAAGCCAAAAATCGTAAATCACAAATCGTAAATCCAAAATCACTATGCGTTGGAATCTAAAATCAAAGCCAGAAAAAGAAAAAGTACAAGCCTTACAAAATGCCCTTCAAGTAGATGAAATCATCGCTACTTTATTAGTTCAAAGAGGAATAGAAACCTTCGAACAAGCCAAAACATTTTTCCGTCCCACTTTAGAAGATTTGCACAATCCGTATCTAATGAAAGATATGGAAAAAGCGGTTTCTCGTATCGAAAAAGCCATTACAAACAATGAAAATATTTTAGTTTTTGGCGATTATGATGTCGATGGAACAACCGCTGTTTCTTTAGTTTCGAGTTATTTACGAAGTTTTTATCCCAATGTGGCGACTTATATTCCAGACCGATATAACGAAGGTTACGGTATTTCCTATCTCGGAATTGATTATGCCGAAGACAATGATGTTTCCTTGATTATAGCACTCGATTGTGGTATAAAATCGATCGATCACGTGAATTATGCGAAAGCAAAAAATATCGACTTCATCATTTGCGACCATCACCGACCTGGCGATTCATTGCCCGATGCAATTGCAGTTTTAGATCCAAAACGTGAAGATTGTTCCTATCCGTATGATGAATTATGTGGTTGTGGAGTAGGTTTTAAATTAATTCAAGCCTTAGCCGAAAACAGAAACCAAACCATTGATGATTTACTTCCTTATTTAGATTTGGTTGCCACAGCCATTGCGGCGGATATTGTTCCAATTACTGGTGAAAATCGAGTGTTGGCCAAATTTGGTTTGGAAGTGATAAACACCAATCCGCGACCAGGAATTAAAGCCTTAATTCAAAACATAAAGAAAAAAGTTTTAACGATATCCGATGTGGTTTTTATCGTAGCACCAAGAATTAATGCCGCAGGAAGAGTGAAACATGGTAACGAAGCGGTGGCGCTTTTAACCGAATACAATTTAGAACAAGCCGAACAATTTGCATCCGAAATTGAGCAACACAATTCGGACAGAAAAGAATTAGACAAACAAATTACCAAAGAAGCGTTACTTCAAATTGAAGAAAACAACGAGCAAAACCGATTTTCAACGGTTGTATATCAAGAAAATTGGCACAAAGGCGTCATCGGAATTGTGGCTTCACGATTGGTTGAAAAGTATTATCGTCCAACGATTGTTTTTACAAAAAGCGGCGATAAATTAGCCGCTTCGGCACGTTCCGTAAAAGATTTTGACGTGTATAATGCGTTGGAAGCGTGTGCCGAACATTTGGAACAATTTGGAGGACATATGTATGCCGCCGGAATGACATTGAAAGAA
This sequence comes from uncultured Flavobacterium sp., assembly GCA_964593435.1. GTDB lineage: Bacteria > Bacteroidota > Bacteroidia > Flavobacteriales > Flavobacteriaceae > Flavobacterium. Next base: position 53,356 of record CAZQGY010000002.1, read on the forward strand.
GAAAATTACGAAAAATTCAAAGCAGCTTTTGAAAATGAAGTTAAAAAAACCATTCCACCCGATTTATTAATTCCAGAAATTGCAGTAGATTTAGAAATGAATTTTTCGGATCTTGACGAAAAATTTATGCGCATTCTAAAGCAATTCGAACCTTTCGGTCCAGAAAATATGACACCTGTTTTTTTGTCGAAAAATATTATCGATTCGGGTTATGCTAAAACATTGGGTAACGATGCCGAACATTTAAAAGCCTTCGTGAAACAAAATAATTCGCTAAATTTTAATGCGATTGGTTTTGGACTTGGAGCTAAAATAGATGTTGTAAAAAACAAAAATCCGTTTGAAGCCGTTTATGTTTTAGAAGAAAACGAATGGAATGGAACAGTAAGTTTGCAATTGCAATTGCGTGATGTAAGAGTCAAGTAAAAGTAAAAAGTCATTCATTATTTACAATTCATAATTTCATTGTGTGCTTTGCGAAAAACTTTGCGGTTAAGAAAAAGAAAAAAATTTTCCAATTAATATAATTCGTTTAATCTGTGTACCCATAGAATGACAAAAAAAGACCCATTTTCAGCTTTACGAATTCCAGAATTTCGTTGGTTTATACTTATGCGATTAGCTTTTGTATTGGCTTGGTCCATGCAATTTGTCTTGATTGAATGGGAAGTCTACCGAATTACTAAAAACCCGTGGTCATTAGGATTAATTGGTCTTATGGAAGTGATTCCAGCAATAGTCATGGCCTTGTTTGCTGGACATATTGTAGACCAATCCGAAAAAAGAAGTATGCTGCTCAAATGTTTTGCAGGAACAGCAACAATTAGTATATTATTTTGCTATTTAGTTTATCCCGAAACTGCTACAACAATTGGAAAACAACCTTTTTTATATGCTATTTATGTCTTGGTTTTTTTAGGTGGAATCATTCGTGCATTTATCATTCCATCCGTATTTAGTTTGTTAGGACTAATTGTGCCAAAATCGCAATTTACCAATGCAGCTACTTGGAGCAGTTCGTCTTGGCAAGTTTCTGCCGTAATCGGACCCGCTTTAGCTGGGTTTTTAATTGGCGGAATTGGCGTTTTCAATTCTATGATTTTCGTGACAATTTCTATTTTTTTAGGAATTTTGATGTTGTTACAAATCAGTAAAAAACCCATTTTAAATACAAAAATTGGCGAACCCATTTCCGAAAGTTTAAAAGCCGGAATTAGATTTGTATTTCAAAATAAAATTATTTTAAGCGCACTTTCATTAGATATGTTTGCGGTTTTATTTGGTGGAGCAGTAGCCTTATTGCCCATTTTTGCACAAGATATTTTAAAAGTAGGTTCAGAAGGTTTCGGAATTTTAAGAGCCGCACCAGCCATTGGTGGATTATTAACTATGCTGGCTTCTACCATGTTTTCAATCGAAAAAAATACTGGTAAAAAATTACTGTTGGCCGTTTTCGGTTTCGGTATTTGTATTATCGTTTTCGGATTATCTCAAAACTTTTGGATTTCAGTAATTGCTTTATTTTTAAGTGGGGTTACCGATGGTTTTTCAGTAGTAATCCGTTCCACAATTCTTCAAATTTACACGCCCGATGATATGCGCGGAAGAGTTTCATCTGTAAATTCTATTTTCGTGGGTTCTTCCAACGAATTAGGCGCTTTTGAAAGCGGACTAACATCTAAATTATTCGGAGTTGTAAATGCTGTAGTTTTTGGAGGAATTATGACTTTACTTGTAGTAGGAACCACCGCAGTTGCTTCACCAAAATTCAGAAATCTAGAGATAGATGAAAGTTAAAAAACAGCAATTAAATTGAATTTTGATATTGAAATTCTATTGGGCGTTAACACAAGGGTCGGGCTGTACGCTATATCTTTTTATTTTGCATTGCTTTAGGGCAGTCAAAATAAAAAGGATGCCACTTCCATCCCTAACGCAAATTCGTTTTCAAAAGTACTTTTTCTTATTCGTATTTTTTCAATTCAAATGTTTCGCCATCAAAAACACCATAGGTAAAATAGCCAATCCAATCCCCTAAATTAATGTATTTTGACTGATCATTTAAAGTAATTTCCATAGGTAAATGGCGGTGTCCAAAAACAAAAAAATTGTATGGTTTGGTTTCTAATTTACGTTTGCAATATTGCACCAACCATTCATTTTCTTCGCCTAAAAATTTCACGTCTTCAGCACCAGAAATAAGCTTGTTTTTAACCGATAAGTATTGCGCTAGTTTCACACCAATATCTGGATGCAACCAACGAAACAACCATTTTGAAAACGGATTTGTAAATACTTTTTTCATCCGTTTGTAGCCCATGTCGCCAGGGCCTTTCCCGTCTCCATGACCTATTAAAAATGTTTTTCCGTTAAAGGAAAATTCTTTATTATCGTGATAAACTGGAATATTGAGTTCTTTTTCAAAATAATCACCCATCCATAAATCGTGGTTTCCTACGAAGAAATAAATAGGAATTCCAGCGTCTTTAATTTCGGCTAATTTACCTAAAACCCTTATAAATCCTTTAGGTACAACTGTTTTGTATTCGAACCAAAAATCAAATAAATCACCTAATAAAAAAATGGCATCTGCGTCTTTTTTCACTTCGTCTAGCCAAGCCACAAATTTTTGTTCTCTCGGAAAACTAATTTCTGAAGTTGGAGCACCAAAATGTTGGTCGGAAGCAAAATATATTTTTTTCGAATTCAAAATTATTATTTTTTACAAAATTAGGAAAAATAAACACACAAAAAACAGCTTTTTATCGATAAAAAGATGTCTTTCGTCGATATATTAAAGATGTTTGCTAAAAGTTTATATTTTTGTATAGTTAAAAATATTAATTAATCACAATACATAATGAAAAAACTACTTTTATTGTTATTTATGTTTGCAGGTTTTAGTGTTTTCGGACAATTATCTGAAAACTTTGAAGGTGCAACATTTCCACCAACAGGCTGGACAACTTTTGAAACAGGAACAGGAACAGCTCAAAGCTGGTCTGAAACTAACTTAGGTGTTTTTACCTATGGAGGAGTTGGTAAATCAGCAATGATAAACAAAGAAAATGTAGCAACAGGTCAGGCTATTGACTGGATGGTTACTTCTCAAGTTACTGTCCCTGCCAATGGTCAGTTGCGTTTTTATACCAAAACTATTCAAACAGGAGTACAAGGAAGTTTGTTTGATATTAAAATTTCAACTACTTCACAAACGAATACGGCAAGTTTTACTAACCTTGTTTCCTATGATGAGGCCTCATTAACGGCTACTGCCAATGTTTATGAAGAGAAAGTAATTGATATACCTGCTACATATCCAGTAGGCTCTACTATTTACATTGCATTTGTCATGACAAATGATAATGGAGATAGATGGTTAATTGATAATGTTAACGTAGTACAAAAATGTAATGCACCAATTGGACCGTTAGGTACTGCTAATGAAAGCACAACCACTGCTCAATTAAGTTGGGGTAATCCAGGTGGAATTACTGCTTGGCAAATAGAAGTGGTGCCTTTTGCAAGTGCCTTTACAGGTGTACCTACCTACACGAATGTAACTACAAATCCATTTACTGCAACAGGATTATTAGCAAATACGCTATATAAATTTCAAGTTCGTTCTTTATGTTCCAATGGTTTTGTGAGTGATTGGTTTGGACCAAGAAGTTTTCAAACGGCTTCTTTAGGAGATACTTGTGCTGGTCCTATTGTGGTTGGAACATTACCCTATCAAACAGTTGATGATACTGCAAATTATTTAGACCTTTTTGATACTACACAGCCTTTAGCATGTAGTGGTTCTGCTGCGAATTATATGGCAGGTAATGATGTTTTTTATTCCTACACAGCCACATTTACAGGTAACATAGCTATTTCTATGTCTCCTACAAATGTAAGTTCAAGTATACATGTTTATAGTGCTTGTCCAGGTACAACAGGGGCAACTTGTTTAGCTGGAGTTGCAAATCCATCTTCTGGAATTAGAGACATCAATCCATTTCCAGTAGTTGCGGGTACTACTTATTATATAATAATATCTTCTAGTGTAGCACAACAAACTGTTGGTTATACATTAACGATACAACAAGTTTTTTGTAATCAACCAACGGCTTTAGCGGCAGCAATTACATCGAGTACAACTGCTAATTTATCATGGACATCTGAAACAGGAATTACTTCATGGCAATATTCAGTTGGAGCGGCACCTTATGGATTGCCTACAGGTACAACTTTTACCTCAACAACGTCAAATACTACAAATGCTTTTACAGGAATTCCTGGTATCGTTTATCAATATTATGTAAGAGCAGATTGTAATAATGGTTATAATAGTATTTGGTCTGGGCCTTTTGCATTTACAATGCCTCAAGTAGCTACACCATTAAATTTTATAGACGGTTTAGAAACTTTAACAGGTTGGACTTTAAATAATGGTTCACAACCTAATAAATGGGCAGTTGGTACCGGAGTAAACAACGGTGGTACACATGCCTTATATATTACAGATACCAATGGTGCTACAAATACCTATAACAATACGGCTACATCTATAGTACAAGCATACAAAGATTTTGTAATTCCAGCTGGAGCAACTCAATTGGATTTTACATTTGATTGGCGATCTATAGGAGAGCCACTACAAGATTATTTACGAGTTTGGACAGTACCTGCTACTTTTACTCCGACATCTGGATCACAAATTACAGCTGTTGTAAATAGTAGAATAAAAATAGGTCCTGATTTTAATTCTACATCAAACTTCATTACACAAAATTACACATTAAATGCTACACCTTATGCAGGTGGAACCATGCGTGTGGTTTTTGAATGGAGAAATAACAATACACTAGGAAATCAACCACCGGCTGCAATTGATAATATTAAATTAAATTTAATTACTTGTCCTAAACCAGGTAATTTAACTATTTCAAATATTTTTTATAATGCGGCACAAGTTAACTGGACAAATGGTGCAACAGAAACGCAATGGGAAGTTTTAGTTTTACCTGCAGGTTCTCCAACACCAACTGCAGCTTCAGTTGGAGTCGTGACAACTGGTAATCCATTTTCAATTACTGGATTAACTTCAGTTACTTGTTATGATGTATATGTAAGATCAAGATGTTCTTCAACTGAGTTTAGTTTTTGGTCGGTACCAGTAAGTTTCTGTACTACTCCAAATTTCTGTGCTGGCGATCACTATACCGATACAGGTGGAACAACTGGCGCTTATCAAAATAATGAAAGTACATTTGTTGCAATTTGCCCAGCTAACGTTGGAGATGTTGTAACAGTAGTTTTTAACTCGTTTAATTTAGCTGCGGGTGATAATTTAATTATAAGAAATGGTGATTTAGCAACTTCTCCAATTGTTGGAACCTATTCAGGAGCTACTTTACCTCCAAGTTTTACTTCAACATCACCAACAGGTTGTTTATATTTTTCATTTACCTCAAATACAACAGGAACAAGTACAGGTTGGGATGCTACAATTTTTTGTACACCACCAATTACTTGTTTTAAACCTACAGCTGTAACGGTGTCAAATATTACAGGGACTACAGCTTCTGTTTCGTGGACAGAATCGGGCAGTGCAACACAATGGCAAATAATAGCATTACCAGTTGGTTCAAATGTACCTTCTTTAACTTTTACAGGTGTTAATGCTACAAGTCCATTTTTATTGACAGGTTTAAATCCTTCGTCAACCTATACTTTTTATGTTAAAGCAATCTGTTCTTCTACTAATTTTAGTTTTTGGTCAGATGGTGTAAATTTCACTACAACTCCACTTAATGATTTATGTTCAAATGCTACAGTTGCTCTCCTTAATGACGATTTAAATTGTACTATTTTAAATAATGGAGTTTTAACAGGTGCTTCACCTACAGTAACACCAGCTTTAACTTGTGCGGCAACAGCAAATGATGTTTGGTATTCATTTGTTGCCACAAAACCGACACATACATTTAGTTTGTCAAATATTTTACCTACGGGTACAACAATTAATTTTGCTTTATATTCTGGGACTTGTAACGCACTTAATCAACTACAATGTGGTGCAACAACCTATGTAGCAAACAGTTTAGTAATAGGACAAACCTATTATGTAAGAGTGTATACTACAGCATCTACAAATACAGCCGTTTCATTTAGCTTATGTATTGGAGCGGTTCCATGCCCAGAAGCGGTTTCATTATGTAATGTACCTATTACTTATCCAAATGCAACACAGGTTATTAACTTGGGAACTTATGGATGTTTAGGTACTTCACCAAATGCAAGTTTTTTCTTTTTAGAGGCTGCTCAAAGTGGTTCTTTAAGTTATACTATAAACCAAGTGACCACTGCAGGAACTCCAATTGATGTAGATTATGCACTTTGGGGGCCATTTGCTAGTAGAGATGCAGGTTGTATTTTGATTCCTAACGGAAATCCTATTAGTTGTAGTTTTTCTGCAGCTGCTACAGAAAACTTTACGATAACAGTTACAGCTGGTCAGGTTTATATATTAATGGTAACTAATTATGCTAATCAAGGAGGTTCGGTAACCATGACGCCAAACCCAAATAATACGGCACAATCTTTTTGTTATCCATATAATACCTTTAATTATTCTGCAGTTACATATTGTAGCAATAGTGTGAATCAAACTCCGGTATTAATTGCAGGAGCAGTTCCAGGAACCTATTCAGCTTCACCAGCTGGATTAACTATAAATTCAGTAACAGGAGAAATTAATTTTGCAACTAGTACACCAGGAACATATACTGTTTCAAGTACTTTAATTCCTACATTAAATCCTCCAGCATCAAATGCTCCAATTATATGTACTAGAACGGTAATTGTAGCGCCAAATCCAAATGCAACGATTGCTTATTCAAGTCCATCTTATTGTAATTCTGATTCGGTTTCTTATCCAGTAGTTATTTCAGGAGTTGCGGGACCTAATACAACATTTTCATCAACACCTTCAGGGTTACAATATGCACTTGATCCTATTTCCGGGACAATTACGCCTGCATTAGCGGCACCTGGAGTTTATACAGTTACGATATCAGTTCCTGCTCAAGGAGGATGTTTGGCTTATACAAATACAACAACAGTTGAAATAAAAGCAGCGCCACAACTACCTATTAAAGTAGATGTAAATGGATGTAATAGTTATACTTTACCTGCCTTAACAATGGGAACATACTATACAGGTTCTAATGCAACTGGGACTCAACTGAATGCTGGAGATGTTATTACTACTACTCAAGTAATCTATGTGTATGCAACTAATGCAGATTGTGCAAGTCAAGTTTCATTTAAAGTAAATATTATTACTATACCAACTCCGACTCCTTCCATAACTTCACAGCCTTCTTGTGCAACTCCGACAGGAACGATGCAAGTTACTTCGCCTTTATCATTGTCTGCTTCTGCTCCTACAGATTTATTTATTTCTGAAGTTACAGATGCTAATACTGGAGCGTTATCTTATGTTGAATTATTCAATGGAACTGGTAGTGCAAAAAATTTAGCAAACTATAGATTAAAAATGTATAATAATGGTAATGTAACTCCAACTTGGCAACAAACGTTATCTGGAACAATTGCAAACAATAGTACATTTATTATTAAAATTAGTAATGATCCTGGTATACCTGGAATCGTACATAATTTATTAATTGTAAATTCTGGCATTGATACTAATGACAACATTAGATTAACAACTTTAGCAAATGTTGAGTTAGATATGTGGGGACCAACTACTGGTACGGTATTTACACCAAATAATCAGCCAGGTTATACGTATAGAAGATTAGCGTCGTCTACTCCTCTTCCTTCAACTACTTGGACACCTACCCAATGGACTACCTTTGATCCAGAAAGTTATTCTAATATTGGTCAATATTCTTTATATGTATCAAATTATGAATATGCAGTAGACGGTGGAACATTTCAATCTTCTACTACTTTTACAGGTTTAACACCAGGTTCTCATACCTTAATTGTACATGATATTGTAAATGATTGTTATTCATCACCATCTAGTTTTACAGTTGATGCTGTAACATATACTAATGCTGTGACTGGATTTTCTTATACTACACCAGTTTGTATCACATCAACTACTAATGTAACTCCTACACTTGCAAGTGGATTTACTACTGGAGGAACGTTTAGTTATGTAGGTACTGGTTTAGATTTAAATAGTTCAGATGGAACCATCAATTTGGCTACAAGTATAGCAGGAACATATGTAATTACTTACACATATCCTATTAACTTAGTGAACTGTATTAATGCCGGTTCAAGTAGCTTTACAATTACAATTACAGGAACAATAACACCAACATTTACACAAATACCAAGTGTATGTCAAAACACGACAGCACCAACGTTGCCATTGTCGTCAAGTAATACACCTCCGATAACTGGTACTTGGAATGCACCAATAAGTACGTCTTCAATTGGAACAACAACTTATACATTTACACCTGATCCAGGTCAGTGTGGTGTTTCAACTACTATGGATATTACTGTAACTGCACCAAATATTACTCCTGTTTTCACACAGATACCTAATATTTGTCAGAATACTACTGCGCCAACATTACCATTGTCATCAAATAATATTCCTCCTATAACAGGTACTTGGAATGCGGCAATTAGTACTAGTACTCCTGGTTCTACGACATATACGTTTACACCTAATTCAGGACAATGTGCTGTGGTGACTACTATGGATATTACTGTAACTGCACCAAATATTACTCCTGTTTTCACACAGATACCTAATATTTGTCAGAATACTACTGCGCCAGTTTTACCTACAGTATCAAATAATACACCTCCAGTAACAGGTACTTGGAATGCGGTAATAAATACTAGTACTCCTGGTACTACTACATATACGTTTACACCTAATTCAGGACAATGTGCTGTAGTGACTACTATGAATATTACAGTAACGGCACCAAATATTACCCCTGTTTTCACACAGATACCTAATATTTGTCAGAATGCTACTGCGCCAACATTACCTTTGTCATCAAATAACACACCTTCTATAACAGGTACTTGGAATGCGGCGATTAATACTAGTACTCCTGGTACTACTACATATACGTTTACACCTAATTCAGGACAATGTGCTGTAGTGACTACTATGAATATTACAATTAATTCAATTGTTACACCAACATTTAATGCCATTGCTACTATTTGTCAGAACGAGGCAGCTCCTGCCTTACCAACACTGTCAAATAATACAACACCAATTCAAGGAACATGGAATCCATCAGTGATAAATACAGCAATTGCAGGAACTTCAAATTATGTATTTACTCCAAATGCAGGTCAATGTTCACAAGCGGTTACAAAACCAATCACAATTGAACCAAGAATAACACCTGCTTTTGTTCAAATAGAACCATTATGTGTTGGTGACGCGTCTGTAACTCTGCCAGTAACTTCTACAAATTCTGTTAATGGAATATGGTCTCCGTCTGTAGTTGACACAACAGTTGAGAGTAACTTAGTATATACCTTTACTCCTGACACTTCTGAATGTGCTTCTGTAGTTACAATGAATATTTTAGTTGAGCAATGTCAAATCCAGAAGGGTATTTCTCCTAATGGTGATGGATTGAATGACTTTTTAGAGTTGATTGCCAAAAAGGTAGAGATCTTTAACCGATATGGTAAAGAGGTGTATTCTAAAGAAAACTACAATAATGATTGGCATGGTCAATTTATGGGTGGTGGAAATATGCCAGATGGTACGTATTATTATGTAATTGAGTTAGTATCTGGAGCCAAGAAAACAGGATGGATTTATATAAATAGAGAACAAAAATAAAGAATATTCTACTCTTTTATTTTTACAAATAAGAGAGTAGTTTTATTAAAAAAAACAGCCATATGAGAAAAATATATTTAGGTTTATTGTTGACTCTTGGAATACTCTCAGAAGTATCAGCCCAACAAGATCCACATTATACACAATACATGTATAACATGAGTGTTATGAATCCAGCCTATGCTGGAAGTAAAGACAATTTATCGTTAGGTTTATTGCATAGAGAGCAGTGGATAGAGCTAGAGGATGCTCCAGTGACAAGCACTTTTTTCGGACATAGTCCCGTTGGAAAAAATGTAGGATTGGGATTGTCTGTTATTTCAGACAAGCTTGGTCCAGTAGCGGAAAATAACGTTTATGGTGATTTTTCTTACACATTAAAGTTAGGAGGCGATCATAAATTAGCCTTGGGATTGAAAGCAGGATTAACGTTGCATAATGTTGATTATTTAACAAGAATTAATCCTACATTACCACAACAAGGGGATGGCGCTTTTGGACAAGATGTGAGTAACAGTTATTTTAATTTTGGTTCGGGAGCTTTTTATTATACAAATAAGTATTACTTAGGATTATCTGTTCCAAATATGTTAAAAGCTACACATCTGGATTATAAAGGAAGAAGTTATGGAAATGAATCGAGTCATTATTTTTTAACGGGAGGTTATGTTTTTGATCTAACAGAGAACGTTAAATTTAAACCGTTTTTCATGGCAAAATCTTCATTTGAAGCACCTGCATCATTAGATGTTTCAACAAACTTTATGTTTAAGGACAAGTTTGAGATAGGTGCAACATATAGAATAGATGATAGTTTTGGAGCTATGGTAAATTTTGCTGTTACACCAAGTTTAAAAATAGGATACGCTTATGATCATATCGTATCGGATTTAAAAGTAACTACACCATCCTCTCATGAGATTATTTTGTTGTATAATGTTAACTTTAACAAAAAGGTATCACGTTCACCACGTTATTTTTAATCTATCCAAAAAAACAGACTACACATGAAAAATATATATATACTAGCAGGTGCTTTACTTCTTTCAATAGGGGGATTACAAGCACAAAATAAAGACACAAAAGAGGCAGACAACTTATATGATAGGTTAGAGTACGTAGATGCTGCTAAGGCATATACCAAACTTGTTGAAAAGAACAAAGCCGATGGTTATGTTTATAAACAATTAGCGGATAGTTACTATAATGTATTTAATAGCAAGCAAGCTGTGTTATGGTATGCTAAAGCAATAGAAAGTACCCAAGATGCAGAAACGTATTTTAGATATGCTCAAATGCTTAAAGCGGAAGGTAATAACAAAGCTGCGGCACAACAAATGGCAACATTTGCAAAAATGCAACCCAATGACGCTAGAGCCAAAGCCTTTAAAAACAATCCAGAGTATACCACGCAATTAAAAAACCAAGCAAAACAATATAATGTTTTAAAATCGGATGTAAGTAGCGACAAAACAGAATTTGGAGCGGTTCTAACTCAAAATAACGAAGTATTCTTTACAAGTGCTAGAAATACTTCAAGAAAGAAAAGTGGTATGGACGACCAACCGTATTTAGACTTATATAAAGCCATTAGAAACACCGATGGTACACTGAGTCAAGCTACAGAAGTAGCGGAATTAAATACTAAATGGCACGATGGTCCAGCAACCATTACTTCAGATGGTACTACAATGTATTATGGTAGTCAGAGTTTCAACGAAGGGGAATACCAAAAAAATAAAGAGAAACACTTGAAATTAGGACAAATATATTTGTACAAAGCTACTAAAACACAAGCGGGTACTTGGGGTAATTCAAAAGCATTACCAATTAATAGTAAAGACTATTCGGTAAGAAATCCAAGTATTAGTAAAGATGGGAAAACTTTGTATTTTTCATCAGATATGTCTGGAGGTTTTGGTGGAGAGGACATCTGGAAAGTAAGTGTAGATGGTGATACTTACGGCACACCAGAGAATCTAGGAGCAAACATAAACACAGAAGGTAATGAGAGTTTTCCATCAATTCAAGATGATGGTATTTTATTCTTTTCTTCAAATGGAAGACAAGGATTTGGTGGTTACGATGTGTTTAAACAAAACACCAAAACAAAGGAGCAAGCAGCTACTAACCTTGGTGAGCCAGTAAACACAGAAAAAGATGATTTTTCATTTTCGTATAATTTAGATAAGAACGTAGGTTATTTTTCAAGTAACAGAGATGGGAATGATGATATCTATCAAGCCGTTGCGGTTTGTGGCGTGGATGCTACAGTTATTGTAAAAGATGCTGAAACAGGTAAATTATTATCAGGAGCGAGTGTTACCTTTGTGGACCAAAAAGGGAAAAGTAAAGGCAACCAAGAGTCAAACGACATGGGAGAAACTAAGTTTGGTGTAGCATGTGATGAAATTGCTAATTTTAATGCTACCAGAACGGGCTACCAAAACGGAACAGCTACTATGCCAAAATCTAAAAATGGCGAACAAAGTATCGTGATTAACTTAACACCAATACAACCAATAATTACAGAAACAGAAGTAATATTACAACCCATATACTTCGAATACAACCAATCCAACATCACAGCACAAGGGGCAGAGGAGTTAGACAAATTGGTAAAAGTAATGAATCAGTATCCGACTATGGTAATCGATGCGAAATCGCACACCGATAGTAGAGGATCGGATAGTTACAACTTAAAACTTTCAGACAGAAGAGCCAAAGCTACGGTGCAATACATCGTATCGAAAGGCATTTCTAAACAGAGAATCACAGGTAGCGGTATGGGAGAAACCCAACCAAAAGCACCATGCACAGCATGTACAGAAGAAGAGCACGCACAAAACAGAAGAAGTGAATTCTTAATCATCAAAAAGTAAGTTAAGAATACAACTTATTTATAAAACAAAAATCGCCTCATTATTGAGGCGATTTTTTTATGATTTAGTTTTCATGATAATAACGGATAGCGCGGATTTGCAATCGGTACCCACAAAGTGAAAAGAAAAAAAAGAAACTACAATAACATAAAGTTGTAGTTTTTTTATGATTAGAATTTAGAAGAAAATAGTTCTTTAACAGCAAGTTCGTAATTTCTTTTACTTTGGGCTTTTTTAATTTTCTTAAATGTTTTTTGGGTATCCGGAAATGATTGTGAAAAGTATTCCCAAAAGCCTAACATTTTCATTCTAATTGGCGTTGGGCCTTGCAAAAACGCATCGTATTCCTGATAAATTTCATCGTGAAACGCATTAAAAATCTTAAACCTATCTTCAGGATATTCGGTAGTATTATTTTTAATCATATTGGGTAAAAACGGATCGGCAATTAATCCTCTTCCAATCATAAAATGATCAATACTCGGAAAGCGAGCTTGCATGTCTCTAAATTTTTCTACCGAAGAAATATCACCATTATAATACAATTTGTGTTTAGAAACATCCAAACAACGTTGAAACGAATCTAAATCCACATCGCCTTTATAGACTTGCTTACCAATTCTGGCATGAATAGCTATATTTTTAATAGGATATTTTTCTAAAATCGGGAAAACATCTAAAATTTCAGTGGCGTTTTCATAACCCATTCGCATTTTCATCGAAACCACAATATTCGTTTCGCTATGTACTTTATCTAAAATAGAATGAATTCGTTCGGTATTACTAATTAAACCAGAACCCATTCCGCATTTGGCCACCATCGGATAAGGACAACCTAAATTCCAATTTAGCTCTTTATAACCAAGTGATTGCACGTATTTTGCTACAAATAAAAACTCATCTGCATCGTTAGTTATAATTTGCGGAATGACTTCTAAAGTTGTATTGTTTTCTGGAAGAATATCACGTTCGTATGACGCTTTAATTTCTAATTTTCCGTTTAATCTGATGTAAGGCGAATAGAACGTATCAATACCACCAAAGTGTTCGTGAAACGCATTTCGAAATCTGAAATCCGTAAAACCTTGTAAAGGAGAAGATAATAAAGTAACACTCATAATTTGATATTGGATTTTTATAATAATTAGAATGCTAACATTTTTTTTTGGAATAATTTACTTTTAAGTGTTTTAATCTAAAATGTCTAACAATCTAAAAATCTAACACCTAACAATCTAAACATTATCTGAAGCAAACCATTCTGCAAAAGACGATTCCGTTTCTTGTAAACGTAGCGAATGTAACTGAATGTCTTTAGGCAATCGCGCCATAATTTTATTTGCAAAATCTACTACCATGTTTTCACTTGTAGGTTGATAATCCACTAAAATTACATGATGTCCGCGATTTTGTAATTCTTTTGCCAATTCTACGTGTGGAGTATTTTGGTTAAAAACCGTAGCGTGATCAAACACATCCACAATGTCTTCTCGGACAATTTTTTTTAAATCGGAAAAATCAATTACCATTCCGAATTTTACGTGATTGGAATCTGTAATCGGCTCACCAATAACCGTAACCGATAGTTTATAACTATGTCCGTGTACGTTTTTACATTTTCCATCATAGCCATAAAGGGCATGACCCGTTTCGAAATTAAATTGTTTGGTAATTCTAATTTTACTCATGATGTGATAATTGAAATACAAAATTACGAAATTATTCACATATCTTTGCTTCAAATGTGCAACTAATGGAATTGAATCCACTTTACGAAACCATAATTACCGATTTATTAGAAAACCAATATGCCGTTTGCGATGCTTTTTTTTCAGATGAAGCAGTGCAAATTATGCGTACCGAATTAGAACAAAAATTGGAAACGTCTGAGTTTAAAAAATCGGCAATTGGAAACAAATCGGATGAAGTAGTGAAAGAAGAAATTCGTGGTGATTATATTTTTTGGTTGGATGAAGAAGATAAAAATCAAGCTTCAGAAACGTTTTTTAATTCAATCAACGATTTTGTTTCTTACATAAATGCGACTTGTTATTTAGGCATTACCACTAAAGAATTTCATTATGCGATGTATCCAGAAGGCACTTTTTACAAACGTCATTTGGATGTTTTTAAAAGCGATACCAAAAGAAAATTATCTATAGTTTGTTATTTAAACGATGAAAATTGGCAACCCGAATTTGGTGGCGAATTAGTCATTTACAAACCAGAAGAAGACATTAAAATTTACCCACTAAAAGGCAGAGTAGTCATTTTTGAAAGTCAAATTTTAGAACACGAAGTAAAACCCGTTCATAGAAAAAGATTTAGTATTACAGGTTGGTTGAAAACGAGTTAGGTTTTTTATTAGAAGCAGATATTTTGTATTTCAGTTCACTTTTTGTCCCGCTATCCGCTATATCTTTTTAAAATTGTTACCTTCAAGAGCCTCAGGAAACACTTTTAAAAAGGATGCCGCTACTATCTGGGCTAGAACACAAAAATTAGTTTCTAAAAGACTATTTCTTAAACCCTTCCAAAGCCTTCTTAGTAAAATTACTCAATACTAATTTTCCTGAAATTTCGGCGCGTTCGTATAATAACGTGCTCCAATGTGCGGTGTTTTGCCACAACACTTTTTTCATTTCAGCTAATGCGTCTGGGTTATAACTGGCTAATTGTAATGCGAATTTTTCTAATGCTGAATCCAAATCTTCAGGTTGTACTAATTTGGCAAACAATCCTTTTTCAAAAGCCCAACTTGCAGATTTCCATTCGTTTCCTGCTAAAGTTAATTCGCCCATGGCAGTGTGTCCAATTTTTCGGCTCACGGCGGGTTCAATTACAAAAGGTCCAATTCCTATAGTTAATTCTGAAAGTTTTATTTCGGCTTTTGTTGTAGCAATAGCATAATCGCACGCGGCAATAATTCCTACGCCACCACCAACGGCTTTTCCTTGCACTTTTCCAACAATTAATTTCGAAAAGTTTCGCATGGCGTTTATTACATTGGCAAAACCAAAGAAAAATTGCTTTCCGTCTGATAAATTGTCAATTTGCAATAATTCATCAAAAGAAGCACCGGCACAAAAGGTAGTTCCTTCACTTTGTAAAACAATGATGGTAACGTTTTCATTCGCATCTAAATCCTGAATTGTTTTCACTAATTCTTGCAATTGTGAACTTGGAAACGAATTTCCTGCTGGATGAAAAAAGGTGATGTATCCAACATTATTTTTTATTTCTTGTTTTACGAAAGCTGTCATATTATCTTTTTAAACTAAAGTGTGATTTAAATTCTTTCTGAACTCCATCTTCTGTATATTCAATTTTAAACCAATAATCTGTTGAAGGCATATCTTCGCCATTTAGTTTTCCATCCCAGCCACTTGCATACGGATTTATTTGCTTTATTAATTTTCCGTATCGGTCAAAAATATAAATTTTGGCTTTAAATTCAGGTGTTAAACCAGATATGTTCCAAGTATCATTGTAAGTATCGCCATTTGGCGTAAAATAATTTGGATACGAAATGGTAGTTACCGAGTTGGATTGTTTAATAGGTAAACACCCGTTTACATCACGAGCATAAACCGTATAAAAGCCATTTGGCAAGTTTGTAAAAACTGGACTAGTTTGCCAATCTACTTGATTTATACTAAATTCGTATGTGCCAAATCCGCCAATTACTTCTGCCTGAATGGTAGCTAATCCACTTGCGAAAATTTCAGAAACTAATTCTAATTTTACAGAATTAGGTGCCGAAGAAATAAACAATTCTGTTTGGTCTTCTTTTGAACAAAGTGTTGTCGTATTGGTTACAACTACTTTATAAATTCCAGATGTAGAAGCATTAAAAATAGCACTTTCTTGTCCGCCAATTGTATTTGGATTTGTTGGTGTCCAAGAATAAGAATAATTGCCCGTTACTATTGGAGTGGCATTAATGGCAAAACTTCCTGCTCCAGAGCCCGTTTGTACACATAACAATTTATAATCAATTATGTCAAAATTGGGTAACGAATTTACTTTTAAATCTAAATATTGCCCTAAACCTACACAATCATTATTTACATTACTGTCAACTCTTACCCATATGTTTTGAAGGTTTGAAACCGTATTTCTAAATCCATCTGGGTCAGTGGTATCTATTGGGTTTGCTTCCGCTAATGCTTGTGCCTCGGTGGTATAATATGTTACTGTTAAGTTAGAATTATTGGCAAATAATGCTAATATTGTATTGGTTACTGAAGTAAAATCAAAATAATCAATTCCATCAGTATCTGGATCATTTAAATCAATATAATCATCACATTCTTCCAAAATTATCTTTTGAAAAGTTGCTGGAATTTGTGTTGCCGAAACTAGTAAATTTACTTGTGCCGTTCTAATACAACCGCCAGTATTTTCTATTCTTACCCATACGATTCCGTTATTAGGCGAATTATAAGCCGTGTCGTTTGTTATTTGACCTGTATTGTTTTGAGCGTCTGTTTGTGTCAGAAAATATTTAAAAGTTAAATTGCTTTGATTAGATAAAATTACGTTAGCTTCTGTTAAATTAAAATCTGTAATGGAATCGGTATCACTATCACATTGCTTTAATATTACCGCAGAGTTTACTACAGGCAATGGCGTTACTACTACATTAAAGCTTGAGGTATTGAAACAATTTGTAAGTGTGTTAAATAGTCTAACATAAATAATAGTAGTTGCTCCCGTATACGATGTAATGGCGTTTGCACCAGAAACCGCTTCGTTTGGTAATAAATGATACGAAACAGAAACGTTAGCTTGATTATTTAAAATTTCAACTGTTTTTTGAGTTAAATTAAATGTTGTTTGACTGTTTGTGTCATTTCCGTCTAAAGCATCATCACAAACTTTTAAATCTGAAATAGTCACTAAAGTTGGCACATCATAATTATTAACCACAACACTTGAAGATAATGCCGGACAAACGCCACTTGCAGGAATCGTATAGGTGTACGTTCCGCTTAAATCAACTGCTGGATTAAAAAAGCTTGTACCACTTGAAAGAGCTGGAGACCATGTTCCGCTTGTAGTTACATTAGTACCAAGTAAAGGGAATAAATCAAAAGATGTTGCGCTTTTACATGTATATTTTGTAGCGCTAGTTCCTACGTTATTTGCTTGTTCTATTGTAACATTAACTTTAACACTTAAAAAAGTTAATGCCGTATTACATGTTTTTGTGAATGAATAAATATACTCACCTGCCATATTAACAGCCGGATTGAATACATCTCCAGACAGAGCAACACCTCCTGCAGGAACTGTCCAGGTACCACCAGAGCCAGGATTTCCATTAATAGCATCAAATAAATTTGTTGTAGTGGATGAACATACAGTAACTGGTGTATCCTGTGGCGCACTACCAAACCCTGAATAATATCCAGCATATCCTGCTGCACCACTTGCTCCAAAAACACCTACTGATAACGGCCCTGTTGAGATCACATTTACGTTTCCAGAATAGCCAGAAATTCTATAAGTAACCCAATCAGCATTACCAAGAACAGCTTGCGATTGAGAGGTGTTAATTGGATTTCCGTTAATAGTTATTGTGGCATTTGAATAAGTTAATATCATTAAGTCGGCATTATAATTTGATGCCCCAATTTCATCGATAGATGGCAAATAAACAGATTCTTGAAAAAAGCAACTAAGCGGTGGAATAAAATTCAATCCAGAAGTAGGAAAAGATGAAGCTCCACCAATCAATTGATAAGCAAAAACCGGCTTGGATGATTTTACATATATGTTTTTATTAGTAGTTCCTTGATATTCTGAATTAGGTACTAAGTAATAATCACCAGCATTTAATGTTATAGCTGCTGTTGTATTTCCATTAACAAAAATTTGAGTATTGTCTTCATCAGCAATAATTAATGGTAATTCCATTTCAGGCAAACCGTTTCCTTCGATAAAAATATATTCGGTCCCAATTTGAGAAGAAGATACAATTTGATCTAAAGTAAAATCTGAACCATTATTGGATACGCCACCTGTTGCATTACCGGTACTAACAGCTACGGGTTTTGTTGCAGTTAGTAGAGCGCCAATAAATCCAGTCCAGTTATCTGATACATCTGTATAGCCTGAAAAAACAATAGATTCCCCAGCGTCTAATGTAAAAGTTTGAGTATCAGAAGTAATATTCCCTACGCCAGAAACAAATACCACATTAGAATTATAATCCGATAAATTTATTATAGTATTGTTTTCTGTAGCCATAACACTGGAAACAAAATTTCTAATTGAAACTTCTCCGCCTTGTGGTGTACTTCCTAATCTGAAAGAAGTTCCGATGCCTGGTCTACCTTTTGAAATTAAAGTTTCTGCGTGATTTGCTGCACGCATTCTAAAACTAACATAAAAATCTTTAGATCCTTGCAATATTAGTCCTTTGTCATTTTTAACAATATTAACATCACTAATATCTAAAAACATTTGAGTAGGTTGTCCAAAGCCTATAGAAACTACTACCGGAGTGGATTGTGAAATAGTAAATGGTGAACCAGTAATTGGTGTTCCATTTCCAGTTGTTACAGTTACTTGAAAAGGAACGGTTTCTGGAGTTGAAATATATAAATAATGATTTTCAATTGCTGTATCGTCTCTAGAATGCAAAGGGGGTAACCAATGCTTATTACTCAACTGAGCATAATTGGTTAAACAGGTCAAAAAAGCAAGTAAAATATATATTTTTTTCATTTGTTGAAAGTACAGAATAACAAATTTATTCTATTTTTATTTAATTCTATTTATAATAAAAGAAAAAGGCAAGTTTAAGCACCCTTTATTAACTTATTATTATAAAAATTAAGGATTTATTTGAAATGTTTGGGTAGTATTTGGTGCCGATCCTCTAACATTTATAGCTTTTCCAGAAGCATCAATAACAAATGCAACGAAATTCATATTGGCTACATTAGATACATTTGCAGGTATAGCAACTGTAAAGTTTTTAGTGACTGTTGCGCCAGCAGTTGTTCCGATTAATTGGTCTCCGTTAACTAAATCAGTTAAACAAGCTCTTAAAACATGGTCGTGTTCAAAATTAACAATTGGATTTTGTCCCCCAAAATAGGAGGTTGCATTTACCTGATTGTAAATTAAACCATCTTCTAAAACATAAACTACAAGTTTTAAATCAGAAAAATTTGTAACAAATTTAATATTTACATCTAAATTAATACTACCACCAGAAATAGTTGAGTTTAAAGTAATACCTAGATCAGCATTTGGTTTAATTTGATTTTTAACTTCTGTAGAGGAACTAGAATTACTCCATTGTGTTCTTCTGTTTAATTTTGCGGCTGGATAGCCAGAAATGTCTAGCATTTGCTCAAGTGCTAAGGCATTAAAGTTATAAGGGTCGGTAAAAGAACCTGAAGTTCTGTGAATGGAAACCGGGTATGCCTCTAATCCTTCTGTTTCAACTTGTTCAATTCCATGTAAAACTCTAGGGCAGTATTGACACCAGGTTCCAGTATAATCTTCAATTAGTACATTTTTTAAAAATTTTCCTGAAATGGGTTGTTCTACAATTTCAGTATTTATGGAGTTGTCTTCCCAGTCATTTGATATGCATGACACGTTTGTTAACCCAGAAAATATAATTATAGCAAACAGAATTTTTTTCATATAATTTTATGTTTTTCAATAGTTTGGTAACAAACTACTCATGCAAATTTAAAAAAATTTTTTATACTGATGGAAATATCTTTTATTTGCTAATAAATAACTTTCAAATAATGAAAAAACTAGTTTTAAATGTAATGCTATTTATTTGTGCATTAGGGTTTTCGCAAAAAAAAATACCAAGTGTAATACTTAAAAATCTAGAAGGAACAACCGTTTCTACCACTCAAAATTTTATTGAAAAAGATAAAGTATATGTGTATTGTTTTTGGGCTACTTGGTGCGCGCCTTGCATTCAAGAATTAGATGCAATAAATGAGGTGTATCAAGAATGGAAATCACAAGCCAATGTGGAAGTTATTGCCGTTTCAATTGATGACTCCAGAACCAACAAAAGAGTAAAACCCCTTGTAAATGGAAAGGGTTGGGAGTATACAATACTTATGGATACCAATCAAGATTTTAAAAGAAGTTTAGGCATTTCAAACCCACCTTTTACTGCAGTAGTTAAAAATGGAGACATTGTTTTCACACAAAATGGTCATACGCCAGGAAGTGAAAATCAGTTATTGGAACAAATTAAAGCGATAAAATAATGAAAAAGTTAATCAGCTTCACGTTTTTGTTTTCAGCACTTTTTTCTTTTGCTCAGAATGCCGATTCAACCAAAACGAAATTAAAAGTCTATGGAAGTTTTGAAAGAAATGGGCAATGGTATACAAATGATAAAAACAGGGGAATCAATCAGGATAGTGTGCCATTACGTGCCAACAATTATTTCAATGTAAATTTCAATTACAAAAAATTTACTTTTGGAACGCAAGTAGAATCTTATATGAATGATGCATTATTAAATTTTAATCCAAAATATAAGGGGACAAATTTTGCTACTTATTATGCTAATTATAAAACTAAAAAATTAGATATAACTTTAGGTCATTATTACGTACAGTTTGGAAGTGGATTGGCATTAAGAACTTGGGAAGACCGATCGTTAGGTATTAATAATGCGTTACGTGGTGCAAAAGTGGTGTATTCGCCAATTGAAGAAATTTCTCTTACAGCATTATACGGAAAGGCAAGAACTGGTTTTGATGTGGCTAATGGCCATGTTTTTGGATTTAATACCGATGTTAATGTTAGTCAACTTTTAAACATAGAAGCGTTTGATTTTAAATATGGTTTTAGTGGTGTTAGTAGATACGAAAAATTACCAGTTTCTGTTCAAAATTTCAGTGCTTTTACTAATTTGTTTTCAAACCGATTTGAATTGGGTTATAAAAATTATTATGTAAATACGGAGTACGTTTTTAAAACACGAGATGCTATTATAAAACAAAATGTTTTGGACACCAATTTTGCTAAAGAGGGTAGTGCCTTATTAGTGAATTTTGGATATTCTAAAAAAGGAATTGGTTTTGATGCTAATTTAAGACGCGTGGAAAACATGCAATTATTAGCACAAAGAAATTTAGATAATTATTCAACACTTTCGAGTACAAGTTTAAATTATAACGACAAAATATTGAACTTCGTTCCTAGTTTAACGAAACAACATCATTCTAATTTAGCTAATATTTATGTGTATCAGTCACAGTTTCAAGTAGTGATGGATGAATCTACACAGATAAACAAATTTGGAGAAATTGGAGGTCAATTTGATTTTTTCTACGACTTCAAAAAAGGTTCTGTTTTGGGAGGAAAATATGGAACGAAAATCAATTTGAATGTATCTTCTTGGTTTAATTTGAAAGCAAAATATAGATACACAAATAATGCTGGAGAAAACATCCATAATTATCAGGCAGAATTATTTAATGCTAACGAGAAGTATTTTTCAGATTATAATATTGAAATTACTAAAAAAGTTTCCAAAAATTTTAAAACGGCTTTTACTTATATCAATCAGTATTATAACAACAAGCAAATTCAAGGAATATTCAATGAATACATTATTAATTCTCACACTCTATTTTCAGAATCCACCTATCAATTATCTGACACAAAATCAATTACTTTTGGTTTAGAGCATATGTGGGCTGATAATGACAGAAAAAATTGGGCGGCTGGAACTGTAGAATACAATCACAACGAACATTGGTCACTATTTGCAATGGATATGTATAATTATGGTTTTGATCATAAAACACTTACCATAAGCGAAACGGATTTATTTGATATCCATTTCTATAATTTTGGAACCGCATATAAAAAAGGAAGTACACGTGTGGCATTAAATTATGGCCGTCAACGTGGCGGTTTAGTTTGTGCAGGTGGTGTGTGCCGATTTGTTCCACCAAGTACTGGTTTAGGATTGCAAATTACAACCTCATTTTAATAAAAAATTTATTTCCCAATTAGTTTCTAATTGGGATTTTTTTTAGAAAAACGCTCGCAACTGAATGGTACCAGTATGCACGGTTTTACTCGTTTCTGATTTTCGTCCGTTATAATTTATAGACACATCTAAAAATTGTGTAATATTTTTTTGAAACAAAAGTTGCCAAGTGGAATTTTTTCCATTTTGTAACCCTTCTAACAGCTGAAAGCCAACAGGAGAAGAAGCACTTCCGCTAAAATCATTGTTTATAAAAGTAAACATTCCATTTAATGAAAATCCTTTTTCTGTATTCCAATTAAATGACGTGCCTAATTGTTGTTGTTTTAGATGTTCTAAATTTCCAATAGTATTTTGTTTACTATTGTTTTCATAAAAAAGGTCCCAACTTGCGTTTTTAGAAAAAATATAGGAAACTTTAGGGCTAATTTCTAGTCCCGAAATATTAAAATTTCGAGTGAGATAATTATCCGAAATGCTTTTTAAATTTGAAGTACTGGTTTGTACTTGAAACAGCCAAAATTTTTGTACTAAATGCACATATTGTATCTGATGGTTTTTAAGGTAGTTTTCTTGACTTCCAAAATTTAAAACATTTTTTAACGCACTAGAATTGTAGGTATAAGTTACCGAATTTTTCTGTTTTCCTTTATTAAAAAACAAACTATTTCTAAAATTAGTATTTAATCCTATTAAATCTTTATCAGGAATTGAAAAAGGATTCCATTCAAAAACATTGGAATTTCGAGTTATTTTTTTATCAATTATTAAAGAAGTTTGATTATAAAATTTAGATAAAAACTTCTTAAATCTTGTTTCATTTTGCCAGACATTTCCATTAAATGTTAGCGTTTGGCTAAATTTGTTTTGATAGGTTCTAATAAATATCTGATTTGGCAGAAATATTTTTATATATTTTGCTAAATCAGAAAAGGTAGCTATTTCAAATTCTTGTAGTTCCTGAATGTTGTTATTATTATAATCGTTCCACATATATATTCCTCGTCCTGCGTCTACTTCTAAAAAAGTAAATTCTTGTTGGGCAATACTTCCCGAATTATTTTCATAAAAAGTAGTAGTTTGAATTAGTTGATTAAAAAAGGAATCAGAATAGTTTACTCTCGAATTTATAGAAGGTTCTGTAGCGCGATGATCTGCAAATTTTAACGTTCTATAATTGATGAAAACACCTAAATTTCTTCTTTCATTTTTAATGATTTGAGATTTTAAATAGGTCGAAAATGATGTGTTTACTCGTTGTAAAAGATTATTTTTAACACTATCATTTTGTCTCGTTAAATACCCAATTTCAGCAAATACTTTTGTTGAATCGCCACGACCTATAAAGTTTCCAAATTCTGTAAATCGTTGACTAAAAGTGCTTAGAATTTTTGTCTCATTTCCTATTTCTTTATTGTTTTCAAATCTAAAATTAGCACCTACATAGTTTTTCTTAAAGTGATATTTAGATACATTTTGACTTCTTAAAAAAGTAGATGTACTTAAATTATTTTTACTATTCATCAAACTAATTTGTGTTTGAACTGCCAAATTTTTGTTATTTGCAAAGGCTTGAAACGCGTGTTTGTTTCCAGAAAAATTGCTAGAATACGCTAATTTTTCAAATTGGTATTTTCCAAATGTTTTCCATTTTACCGTGTCTTTTTGAACCGAATTAAATTGTACACCACCCAATAATAACATCTGATTCCCTATTGGATTGGTAAGGTTCCAATCTCTATTAAACTCAATATTGTATAACCGCTCAATAGGTTTAAAATTTTCTTGAATATAATTAATTGAAGCAAAAGATTGCATCTGGATACCTTTAGAAAACAATTGTTGTTTCAGGTCTAATTTAGTGGCAATCCCTTGGTTATTGGCATCATCTAAATTTGAAAATAAATTTTTGTCGTGGTTGGAAATGGCAATTTCAGTATCAATTTCTGTTTTTTCTGTTGGCGAAAACGAACTAACTATAGTAGCGATTTGAATTTTTGTTGGTGCAATTAGTTTTACAATTGGTTCATAATTACCTTGAGGCACTCCTGAAATAGGTGCTACATATTCGTAAATTTTCCCTATAGTATTGCTACTTGCCAAAATATAATTCCCTAAATTATTTCCTATGAAAGTAAATTTTACTTGGTATAAAGTTTGTGTTGGGTCGGTAGAAAATTCAAATATTTCAACATTACCTATTGTTGATTTTTTATACAGTATCTTGTTTTCCGAATAGGAATCTATATAAGCTGAAGACACATTCATTAAGTCAGGATTATCCCCAGCGAGTTGTAAAGTTTGCACTTGATTTTCAGATAAACTTTGTTGTAATGGTTGGTTTTTTACATCATTTTCATTGTACACATAGGCGCCAATACTAAACTTATCACTTTCATGCTGAAATCCGCCGTAGCTTAAAAAACGTGTATAATTTCTATCCGAATATTGATATTCCATTACAATTCGCATTTCGGAAGTTATAGGAAAAGTGGCGTTAAAAATAATTTCTCCTGCGTTATAATCTATAATATAATCTTTGTTTTCTCCACGTTCTTTTAATATTCCGTTTACATACACACGTTCTGAACCCGAAATAATTAACACATATAATTCGCCGTTATTACCCCTTAGCTTGTATGGTCCCTGATTGCCTTCTTGTCCCGTGAAATTACTTTTTGCATATTGCCCTCTAACCAACGAGGCGGCAAAAAACAAATCATTTTTATTAGTCTTTCCCCAATTAAAATGTGAAGAAAGTCCTTGTACTTTTTTGTTAAAATTTAAAAAGCTTGTTTTTCTATTTTCTAAAAATAAATCACCTGCTCTTATATTCCAGTTTTTTGATGAAAGTTCAATAAATATTTGATCAAATTCGTCAATCTTTTGCGAATAACCGCCTTCTTGTAAAGGAATATTGCTGTCTTGAATAGAAGCTTTTAAGGTAATATCGTCAGATAATTTACCGGAAATTTGTAAATCTAAATTGGAATTTAAAACTGTATTTTGGTTGTTTCCTATAGTAAACCCTCGAGAAATACTTCCATTGGTTTGTAAGCCATTAAAAATAGGAATTTGTTTTTTAGTGTTTTCTGAGAATGTAAGTAATCGTCCGTTTTCATTTGGTACAATTTTTTTTTCATCATAAATTGTATACGTTTTCGTTAAAAAATTTGGTAAGTGATAATATTGAATACGTACCGAATCTTGAAATGTTTTTTTGAAAATTAATTTTTTAGTTTGATAATTAAAAGAATAATAGGAAGTGTCAATTTCTTGTTCGTTAGATGAAAATATTTTAAATGAATTTGGATTTAATCCAGAAGTATCAACAAGAATTTCTTTATTTGTATAAGCCAATTTTTTAGTTTTGAAAGCGTTGTTTTTCTCTTGACCAAAGCCAACAGAAACGACACAAAAAAATAAAAGACAACTAATTTGTTTATACATACGGTAAAAGTACTGATATTTGTATAAACGAGAAAATTTCGATTTTTGTATGCCATTCTATTTGCTTAATTTTGTACTAGTTTTGACAACAAATAACAACCTACTTAAAATTTACATTACAATGAAAAAAAACCTTATTATTTTATTTTTATTTATTTCTTTAGGTGCTTTTGCTCAAGAAATTCGTTTTGCTCGAATTGATAGTTTGTTACACTATTTATATGAAAATGATAAATTTATGGGCTCGCTTTGTATACGACAAGGCGACGAAGTAGTTTTTAAACAAGCGTATGGCTATTCTGAAGCCACTAAAGGCGTTAGAGCAAATGGAGCTACGAAATATAAAATCGGTTCTATATCTAAAACGTTTACTGCTACTATGATTATGCAATTGGTAGAAGAGAAAAAGATTTTGTTGACGACTAAATTAAATCGGTTTTTTCCAAAAATTGACCAATCTGATAAAATTACCATTGAACATTTATTGTATCAACGAACAGGTATCAAAGATTACGCTAATGCTGATGCTACTTTAACCGATGTTTTGGGCAAGCCAAATATTAAAGAATTGGTACTTAAAAAAATAGAAAATTATACTTCTATTTTTGAACCTGATACCAAGCACGAATACAGTAATTCTAATTACTTCATATTAGGATTAATTATCGAAAAAATTACTAAAAAATCATTTGCAGAAAATTTAAAAACAAGAATTTCAGACAAACTAGAGTTAAAAAACACGTATTATACAAACGAAAAAACTAATGTTTCAAATAGAGAAAGCTATTCCTACACATTTAATGGCGAATATTGGGATAAAATTGACGAATGGAATAATGACATTGCTTTTTCTTCAGGAGGAATTATTTCAACGCCAGAAGATTTAACTAAATTTATCCATGCCCTTTTTAAGGGAAATTTAGTTACTCCAGCTTCATTAGAATTAATGAAAACACTCAAAGATACTTACGGAATGGCATTAATTCGTTTTCCTTTTGGAGAAAGAAAGTTCTACGGACATAATGGTAAAATAGAAGGTTTTGAATCGTCTTTGGGGTATTATGAAAAAGATGATTTATCAATTTCTTTACTTGTAAACGGTGAAAATTATAGTCAAAACGACATAATGATTGGAATTTTAAGTATTTATTACAAGTTACCTTATCCGTTTCCAAATTTTAAAAAATTAGATAAAGACTTAATTCAAAAATATTCTGGAACTTTTGCCTCAAAAGATATTCCTTTAAAAATAACAGTTTTTGAAAAAGAAGGAAATTTATTAGCTCAAGCTACAGGGCAACCAAGTTTTCCATTAACTTTTTCAAGAGAGGATGTTTTTGTCTTTGTTCAAGCAGGAATAGAAATCGAGTTTACATCTTCAACTTCTTTCGTTTTAAAGCAAGGTGGCAAAAAATTTAATTTCACTAAAGAATAGAAATATTTTATCTTAGCCAATTAATTGATTCAAAATGAAATATTACATAATAGCTGGTGAAGCCTCAGGCGATTTACACGGTTCCAACTTAATGAAAGCCATTTTAGCAAAAGAGCCTTCTGCCGAAATTCGTTTTTGGGGTGGCGATTTAATGCAAAATGTGGGGGGCACATTAGTAAAACATTACCGTGAATTAGCATTTATGGGTTTTGCTGAAGTGATTATGAATTTGCGAACCATTTTAGGTAATATTTCTGTTTGTAAAAAAGATATTTTGCAGTTTAATCCCGATACAATTATTTACATAGATTACCCTGGATTTAATATGCGAATTGCAAAGTGGGCAAAGAAATTAGGCATTCAAAATCAATATTATATTTCTCCTCAAATTTGGGCTTGGAAAGAAAATCGCATTAAAGACATCAAACGGGATATTGATAAAATGTACGTGATTTTGCCTTTCGAAAAAGATTTTTACGAGAAAAAACATAATTTTCCAGTTGAATTTGTAGGGCATCCATTAATTGATGCTATATCAGATCGGAAAAAAATTACTTTTGAGAAATTTACTGCAGAAAATAATTTAACCCATCAGCCCATAATTGCTTTATTGCCAGGAAGCAGAAAACAAGAAATTGAAAAAATGCTTTCCATAATGCTTTCGGTTGTAGTAAAATTTCCTGAATATCAATTTGTAATTGCTGGTGCGCCAAGTCAAGAATATTCGTTTTACAAAACATTTTTAACCACGGAAAATGTAAAATTTGTAAGTAATAAAACTTATGATTTACTAAGTGTGTCTCACGCGGCTTTAGTAACTTCGGGAACAGCCACTTTAGAAACGGCATTGTTTAAAGTACCACAAATTGTGTGTTACAAAGCAAACAAAATTTCTTATGAAATTGCAAAACGAATCATTAC
Source organism: uncultured Flavobacterium sp. (assembly GCA_964593435.1). Lineage (GTDB taxonomy): Bacteria > Bacteroidota > Bacteroidia > Flavobacteriales > Flavobacteriaceae > Flavobacterium. Next base: position 81,903 of record CAZQGY010000002.1, read on the forward strand.
TTTAAAATTTATTTCTTTAGTCAATTTAATAATGGATAAAGAAGTGGTGAAAGAATTAATTCAAAATGAATTAAATTCTAAAAATTTAGCATCTGAATTGCATAAAATTATTTCCGGAAAAACAAGAGAAATCATTCAAAATGAGTATGACATTTTGGAGCAAAAATTAGGTGGAAAAGGCGCAAGTGAAAAAACAGCGAATGGAATACTTTCTTCAATTAAAATATAATTTGTAAATTTAAACTTCATAGAAACTCAAAAAATGAAAAAATACATTTATATTTTCTTACTAACTATTTTTTTGTATAGTTGTAAATCCTTACAGAAGCCGGCAATTGTTACTTCAAAACAAGTGGCTCAAAAAACGGGAAGTTATTCATTTACTGAAAAAACAGGATTAGAAAAACCTGCCAAACCTACTAAAAAAGAATTAAAAGCTCTTGAAAAAGCAAAGCATAAAGCCATTCATGATAGTATTGAACAATCGAAAATAAAAGTAGTTGTTGAAGAAGAAACGCCACAAGATTTTACGCCTACATTTGAAGTTTCAGACTACATAAAGCAACAAATTCTTAATGTTGCTGCAGAAAGTTTAGGGTCACCATACAGAGGAGGAGGTTCTACTCCAGCTGGTTTTGATTGTTCTGGTTTTGTAACGTATACGCTAAATCAATTTGATATTTCATTGCCAAGAAATTCGGCAGAAATGGCACAAATTGGAAAACGTATATTAAAAAAAGATGCTAAAGCTGGCGATTTAATTTTTTTTAAAACCAATGGCAGCTACATTAGTCATGTTGGAATAGTAACAGAAAACTCAAATGGGGTAATTAAATTCATTCATTCCTCTACAAGTAGTGGGGTAGTATATTCCTCTACTTCTGAAAGTTATTATGCAAGAACTTTTGTTGGCGTAAATAGAATTTTAGAATAGTTTAATCAATTGTAGTAGTATGCACTAAAAAGAGCAATATTATTATTTATTATAAACGAATCTTTTCTTGATGAAATTTATTAAATTCCCAATTGTTCCGATACTTGGCGGTTTTAGTATTGGAATTTTAATTCAATATTATGTACCAATTACATTGGTTTATATTTTAATTGGATTAGTTATAAATGTAATTTGTTTTTGCGTTGGATATTTCATTAATATTAAAAAGAAAGTAAATTCCTTATTTTTTGAAAGTTTTGTAGTGCTTTTGTGTTTAAATTTAGGTGTTCTTTCAAGTTCTTTCAATGTTCAAATGAATTTGAAAACGCATATTTCTAATTTTATTTCAGAAAAAAATATTGTTCAAGGGGTAGTGTCTGAAAAATTAAAATCAACAACCTATTATGATAAATTTATTTTAAAAGCAGAGTATATTAATGAGCAAAATTGTATTGGTAAAATACTACTTTATGTACCAAAACAACAGAAAACAGAAATTGAGGTTGGAAACAAAATAAAGGTATTTGAAACCCCAAAATTACTTCAAAACGCATTAAATCCTAATCAATTTGATTATGCTAAATATTTAAAAAATCAGAATGTTTTTCATGAAATAAAAATCAAAAAAACAAATACAATTTATGTTTCAAAAGACACAAATTTTTATTTTTATATCCATTTAATTAAATCGAAATTATTAAAAAGTTATGATGTAAAAAGCTTTAAAAAAGACAATTATAATCTTTTAATGGCATTGGTTTTTGGTGAAAAAACCGAATTGTCTAAAGAAATTAGCAATTCATATACACAAGCAGGTATTATTCATATTTTGGCTATTTCTGGGTTGCACATTGCCTTAATTTATGGAATTATTCTTTGGCTAACAAAACCATTACTTCGATTCAAAAAAGGTAAATTGTATATTTTTTTACTTTCATTAAGTGTTTTGTGGTTTTATGCTATTTTAGCAGGATTTTCTGCTTCAATTGTACGTGCAGCGGTAATGTTTTCAGTAGTTGCATTAGCAAAAATTGTAAATCGACAATCTAATATTTATAATTCTTTAGCCGTTTCCGCTTTACTGTTGTTAGTATACAATCCGAATTATCTTTTTGATGTTGGTTTTCAATTGAGTTTTGCCGCTGTTTTAAGTATTGTAATTTTTCAGCCCTTAGTTAAAAAATTCAGTTATTCTAAACATATAATTATCTTAAAAATTAAAGAATTATTGCTTATTTCTTTAGTGGCCCAAATTGGCGTATTACCTTTAACGCTTTATTATTTTGGACAATTTCCATTATTATTTTTATTGGCTAATTTGATTGCGATTCCGCTTTCGAGTCTCATTTTAATTTTAGGATTGGTATTGATTCCTTTCAATCTTTTGTTTCCCAAAGCAGCGACTTATTTGAGTGTTGTAGTCAATTTTTTAATTGAAATAATGAACGCTTTTACCACCTGGATTGTAAAATTTGATATTTTTATTATTAAAAACATTGCTTTTCATGAAACGTTAGTATTGTTGTTATATTTAATTATCGCGGCAATACTATATTTCGTTTATTTTTCTAAAGTTCAAAATTTGAAACCAATATTACTTTCTATTTTGATTTTTCAGTTGGTTTATTTTTTTATTAATTCTAATGAAAAAAATAATAATGAATTTGGCGTTTTTAATAGTGTGAAAAATTCGCTGTTCGTTGCAACAAAAAACAATGAATCCGTTTTTTATACGGATGATTTTGCTAATTCTAAATCTTCAATAGAAACATATACAAGGGGTAAGTTTGTGAAAAATTATAGAATAGAGCCTATTAAAAATGTATATAGTTTTAAGAAAAAAATCCTTTGCATTGATAGTTTAGGGGTGTATAATACAAAACAAAAACCAGAAATTGTGGTACTAATTCAATCGCCAAAAATTAATTTGAATCGGTTAATTTCAACTATTAAACCAGAGCAAATAATTGCCGATGGTTCTAATTATAAAAGTTATATAAAACTTTGGAAGGCCACTTGCGAGCAAGAAAAAATCCCTTTTCATGCCACAACCGAAAAGGGATTTTATAGATTGAAATAAATTACTTTTTTTTGATAATTTGATTGGCGCTTTCTAGCCAAACTTGTGGGCCACCAGCTAAATACCCAGAACTTCCAAGGGCATTTAAATTTATTTTGGCATCGGCTGTTTTGGTAGCACTTACAAACCAAACTGTAGGATAACCTCTAACTTGTAATTGTTGTTGTAGTTGTGCATTTTGCATTTTCACCGCATCTGTTTGTTCGTTTTTTCTGGGGAAGTCTAATTCTACTAAAATTACATTATTTGAAGCCCATTTTATAAATTCTGATGTTTTAAATACTTCATTTTGTAATCGAATACACCAACCACACCAATCCGATCCTGTGAAAAATAAAAACATAGGTTTGTTTTCTTTTATAGCTAAATCAGTAGCTACAGACATGTCTGTGTACCATTTTAATTCCTGACTTTCAGCGATGAATCCACTAAATAAAAAGGTGAATATTAAAATTATTTTTTTCATGATTACTGTCTTAATATTATTTTACAAATATATACAAATTGTGTGCTATTAAAAGTAAGTTATTTTACATCTTGCATTAGTTTTTTTACAAATGGCGAAATTAAAATCAAAACTAAGCCTGCAATTAACGCATAAATGGCTAATTGATAATATCCGTCAGCATAAGTATTAAGTTTTTCTAAATTACTTGCATTTTTCGATGCTTTTGCAATATTAGCGCCTAAAATTCCTGCAAAATATTGCCCGTACGCACTTGCTAAAAACCACATTCCCATAATTACCGCTTGTGTTTTTTGTGGAGATAACTTGGTCATAGCACTCATTCCGATAGGTGATAAACATAATTCACCAAAAGTAATTATAAACCATCCGAAGGTAAATAAATCTAAAGAAGTTTTTCCTGAAGCATTTGCAAAAAACTTAGTATAATAGAAAATCCAGAATCCACCAGCTAAAAACAAAAAAGCCAAACCAAATTTTATGATAGTATTAGGTTCTATTTTTCTTTTAGATAACCAAAGCCATACCAATCCTACTAAAGCCGCAAAAGCTATCACAAAGAAAGAATTTGCAGAATTATTTACGCCATTTGGACTTAATTCTACACCAGCAACAGTATTATTTAAATTGTTTGCAGCAAATAAACTTAAGGAACCGCCACTTTGTTCAAAAAACGCCCAAAATACAATTGAGAAAAGTATAAAAACTAAAGCTGCAATTAATTTTTTATTTTCCACTAAAGAAAAATTTCTCATTTCGTACAATAAATACAAAATAGAAATAGGTCCAATTGCATACATAAAATAATCAGTATAAACGGTGTTTCCAACCATTATGATTACTATCGGAATTACTAAAATTGAACCTAAATAGGTTATGTTTTCCAATAATTTTTTTCTAGAAACATCAAGATGCGCTAAAGGAGAAAGTCCTATACTTGCTAAATTTTTTTGCGTTTTTGTGAAAGTCAGTAAACTTATAATCATAACTAATGCTGCAAAACCAAAACCTACATTCCATTTTAAATGCTCTGGAACAATCGATTGCCATAAGGAACCTTCAGCAACCGCTATACAAATGTAGCCACCAATAAGCGCGCCTAAATTCACACCCATATAAAAGAAAGAAAATCCGGCATCACGTCTTGGATCGTTTTCTTTATATAATTGCCCAACCATTGATGAAATATTTGGTTTAAAGAATCCTGTACCTACGATTGTAAAACCAATTCCAGTAAAAAATAGACTTTTCGGATCAATAGCTAAAATAATACTTCCAATAATCATTAAAATTCCACCCCAGAAAAGTGATTTTCGTAAACCAAGAATTTTATCGGCAAATAAACCACCAATAAAAGTAAATGCATACACCCAAGCTTGTGTGGCGCCATATTGTAAATTGGCTACTTCTTCGTCCATAGACAAATGGTTAACCATAAATACTACCAGCATACCGCGCATTCCATAAAAACAGAAGCGTTCCCACATTTCGGAGAAAAACAAATACCACAATTGTTTTGGGTATTTGCCTTTAAAGTTTTGTATTTCTTCTATAGTTTGCATTAGCTAATTCCTTTTTCTTTCATTACTGCATTTAATTGTTTTAATAAAACAAACATTAATAGTGTGGCAAACATTAGTAATCCAAAATTAATCCAAAAGAAATCTTGTTTGTTATCGTATGTGTCCCAAAGACTGGCTAAAACACCGCTTAATTTATTTCCGATTGAAGTAGATAAAAACCAACCACCCATCATTAATGATGTTATATTTGTTGGACTCAACTTAGACACAACTGATAAACCCATCGGACTCAAGAAGAGTTCTCCAATTGTGATAATTCCGTAATTGGCTACAAGCCACCATACACTTACTTTTTCAGAACCGTTTCCTCCCATATTTACCGCTGCAATCATCACTAAAACGGATAAAGCTGAGATTAATAAGCCGAATGCAATTTTTGTTGGAGTTGATGGCTCTTTTTTTCTTCCTCGTAAAAATGTAAAGAATGCAACCACTAATGGTGTTAAAATAATGACCCAACCTGGATTAATCGATTGGCTTAAATTGGTTGCCCAAATAGATACTTTTTCATTTTCTTGTGGTAATTTTTCTTTGGCTACATTTCTAAAGTATATTGGATAATCCACTGTTTTTTGCACTTCTCCATTTTCTTTTTGAATTCGAAAAGCGGAATCGTATAATTCGGTTGAATCTTTTTTATAATCAATTTCTTTTGCTAATTTAAGATTGTTGAAAATAGATTTGGTTGTTCCTGTGATTTCTCTATCTGTATATCTATCTGCCCAAGTGGTAAGTGCTGAACCATTAAGTTTGAAAACTGCCCAAAATAAAATTACTACAGCAAATATGGTTAATAAAGCACCAATTGGTCTTTTGTCTTCTGCTTTTGCTTTAAAATATAAGCTACCATAGAAAAAGATAACAGGAATACAAGCAAAAATAAAGGCATCCGTACTATCCGATCCAAAAACGGAACTATTTAAGTTAGTATCAGAAGCTACACCTTTTAGTAACCAACCAATAATTCCAAAAACGGCAGAAGGCAATAAAATAAATAATACAATTTTATAAAATGGCATATCGCCTTCTTGGGTTCCTTTTTTATCGGTTTTGTTACCATAATGTTTTGTTCCTAATAAGAAAACAATAACACCAATAAACATTCCAACTCCAGCTGCCATGAAAGCATATTGCCATCCAAGTAAAATTTGTAATGCAGCTCCAAAAAAGTTACAAATAAAAGCACCCACATTAATTCCCATATAGAAAATATTATAGCCTTCATCTTTTTTGTCTTTGTACTGATCTTCAGAATAGAAATTTCCTAAAAGTGTAGAAATATTTGGTTTGAAGAATCCATTTCCAATAATTACAAGCGTCATGGCTACATAAAGCATAGTAATATTGTGTACTCCCATTAATAAATATCCTACACCCATCATCAATCCTCCAATAATTATCGATTTTTTATATCCCCAATATCTATCCGCTACAAGTCCACCAATAAAAGGAGTTAAAAAAACTAGAGCGATGAAAGTTCCATATAAATCTGAGGCTTCTTTTTCTGTTAAAGCAAATCCTGCTTCTACATCTTTAAGATAAAGAGTAAAAATTCCAATCATTAAGTAATAGCCAAAACGTTCCCACATTTCAGATAAAAATAAGTAAGGCAATGCCTTTGGGTGTGATTTCCACATACTATTTTTTTTAAGTTAAAAAAAGCCCCGATACCATCGGGGCTTGAAAGATATAAAAAATATTTTATAAAATAACTAGTTAATACCGTGCATCATTTTTTTCAATTTTGGAGAAATTAATGCTAATATTAAACCAGCAACTCCACAAAGCACAACAAATACCATAAAAAACTCATATAAATTATGAATTTCAAATCCAGCAAAAATAGGATTTTCAATTCCAATCTGTTCTTTAGTTAATATTGCTGATTGTTCAGCAGATAATGTTATTTTCTTATCTAAAACATCTTGTAAATTAATACCTAATTTTGATGCTTTTTCAAATTTATCACCAGTTGCTGGCATAATTGCTCCTAAAGTACCTGCAAGTGCATAACCTGCAGCATTAGCAATAAAGAATACTCCATATAATAATGAAGCAAAGCGTTTTGGTGCTAACTTACCAACTAAAGAAAGGCCAATAGGAGACAAACATAATTCACCCGCCGTTTGTATTAAATATAAAAGAATTAACCAATGAATAGCTAATAATCCACTATTGCCTAAATCTTTAACATTATGTGCAATGATAAAATAACTAATAGCAATTAAAAATAATCCAAATGCTTGTTTTAATGGCGATACAGGTTCTTTTCCTTTAGCTCTAAGTTTATCCCATAACATACTAAAAGGCACAGCCATTATTACTACGAATAAACCATTAAAAATTTGCACCATAGATGCCGGCATATCCCATCCGAAAAAATTCCTATCTGTTTGGTTAGAAGCAATAAAAGTTAGAGAAGAGCCCGCTTGTTCAAAAGCAGCCCAAAAGAAAATGATAAAAAATGAAACAATATAAATTACCCAAATTCTTTGTCTTTCAACTTTATTTTCTGCAGAAGTCATAATTAAATAAGCCAATGCAACTCCAGCAGAATAAATAAATGGATATATAAGTCCTTTTACTAATTTACCCATCTCAAAATTTGTAATACCAAATTCACCTACTAAAAGGTATCTGAAAATAAAAAATAAACCAATAAATAAAGCTACTGCAATACCCATTGAATTTCCTTTAAAATTTGCAGTTTGCGTTTCACCTTCTTCAAAATCTTCAGCGGTATTGTACTTTGGTAAACCACCAATTGGTCTTCCTTCAGGTGTTACTACATATTTGTTTTTTAACACAAAAAATACGAATGTACCAATAAACATGGCTATTGATGCTGCTAAAAACCCCCATTTAAATGCAAATGGATCTTGTACACCATCAACTTTTACATCCCCAACAATTGGGCAAATAAATTGACCTAAAAAAGCACCTAAATTAATTCCCATATAGAAAATTGTGAAGGCTGTATCTAACTTGCTTTTTTCTTGTTTTGGATACAAACTCCCCACCATTGAAGAAATATTTGGTTTGAAAAAACCATTTCCAAAAATAATTACAAAAAGTCCTAACCACATCATGGTTTTTGCAAACTCTAAATTTCCATCAAATATTGAAGCACTAAAAAATAAAAATAATTGGCCCAGTCCCATAAGTAAACCTCCAATTAAAATACAATTTCTATTTCCTAAAAATCTATCCGCTACAAATCCTCCTAACATTGGAGTTAAGTAACATAATGCTAAAAAACCACCATAAAATATAGATGAATCTGCTTCTAAATATTTTAAAGAATTTACCATGAATAGTGCCAACAAAGCTCGCATTCCATAGAAATTGAATCGTTCCCACATTTCGGTTCCAAATAATACCCAAAGCCCCTTTGGATGTCCTTGTTTAACTGTTTCGCTCATAATTAATTTATTTAGTAATATTGGTTAGTTTATAGTTTTTCTAAAATAAAGTTGGTCATTTTGGTGTACAACTGCAAACGGGTTTTTCCACCATAAATCCCGTGATTTTTATCTGGGTAAATGGCCCAATCAAATTGTTTGTTGGCTTGTACTAAAGCTTCTACCATTTTCATGGTATTTTGAACATGTACATTATCATCAGCCGTACCATGAATTAATAAAAAGTTTCCTTTTAATTTATTTACGTGTGAAATTGGCGAATTATTATCATAACCACTTGCGTTTTCTTGCGGAGTCTGCATGTATCTTTCGGTGTAAATACTATCATAAAATCTCCAAGACGTTACCGGAGCAACTGCAATAGCTGATTTGAAAACATCTGCGCCTTGAAAAATACAATTAGCCGCCATAAAACCACCAAACGACCATCCGAAAATTCCAATTCTAGATTTGTCAACATAAGTGTATTTTCCAAAAACTTTGGCCGCATCAATTTGGTCTTCTACTTCATATTTTCCTAATTCTTTTTGTGTACATTTTTTAAATTCGGCACCTTTAAAACCAGTTCCTCTTCCGTCAACGCAAGCCACGATATAACCTTTTTGTGCTAACATCATAAACCAATAATCGTCTGTTCCGTTCCAAGCATTATCTACTTGTTGCGAACCTGGTCCCGAATATTGAAACATAAAAACAGGATATTTTTTATTCGGATCAAAATCTTTTGGTTTAATCATCCAAGTGTTTAAAATATGTCCTTTTTCTGTAGTGATGGTTGAAAATTCTTTCGGATCCACATTGTATTTTGCTAATTTTTCTTCCACGGCTTCATTCGATTGAATTTTCTTTACCTCTTTTGAAGTTTTAGAATCGTTTAAAGAATAATAAGGCGCTGCCGTAGCACTAGAATAAGTGTTTATAAAATATTGAAAGTTTGGACTAAAAGTAGCACTATTAGTTCCTGTTTTTAATGACAGTCTTTTTTTAGCTTTTCCGTCAATTGAAATTGCATAAACATCTCTATTTATTGAACCGTTTTCAACCGATTGATAATAAATTGTTTTGTTTTTTTCATCAAATCCATAATAAGCCGTTACATCCCAATTTCCTTTTGTAACCTGGTTTTTCAACTTTCCGGTTTTGTCATAATAATAAATATGATTAAATCCGTCTTTTTCCGAAGTCCAAATAAAACTATTGTCTTTTAAAAAGGTTAAGTTATCCGTTACATCAACGTATGCTTTGTCTTTTTCGTTTAAAATTATTTTTTTAGCACCTGTATTTCCATCTACAAATAACACATCTAAATTATCTTGATGACGATTGATTACTTGTGCACTCAATACATTTTTATCATTTGTCCACTTTAGTCGTGCGATATAAAAATCGGAATAAGTACTTAAATCAATTTTTTGCGTTTTTTCTGCAGCCACATCATATATATGTAACGAAACGGTTGCGTTTTTTTCCCCTGCCTTCGGATATTTAAAAACAGTTTGTGTTGGATATAAACCTTGATTGTACATATCCATTGAAAATTCTGGAACGTTTGTTTCATCAAAACGAATAAAGGCTATTTTAGTTCCGTCAGCATTCCAATCAAAAGCACGAACAAAAGCAAATTCTTCTTCGTAAACCCAATCTGTAATTCCGTTAATGATGCTATTTTTCTTACCATCGGTTGTAACTTGGGTTTCTTTATTTAACAACAAATCAAAAACATACAGGTTGTTTTCGAAAGCATAAGCCACTTTAGTTCCATCGGATGAAAATGTAGGTTCTTGAATAGCTTTATCGGTAAATTTTGATAATTTTTTAGAGGCAATATCGTAAACAAAATAGTTGGCTGTAAATGAACGTCTAAATATGGATTCGGTATTTGTGGCAATTAATATTTTTTTCTCCGCTTGATCAAAAGTGTAACTGTCAATGGAAGTCAATGCAGCAAAATCTTTGGTATCAATTAAAGTAGCAACTTTATTTAGCGTTGCATAATCAAACAAATCAATTTGCATAGTTTTAGAATTTCTATCGAAATTTAGCACCGTATATTGATTGGTATTTTTCATGGCATTTAATTCGTCCATGCCTTTTGTTCTAAATGCGCCGCCCCAAATTTCTTCTAAAGTTAATTTTTGTTGCCCAACAACTGATAATGAAGTGGTTAGTAAAATGATTACTAAGTATATAAAATTTCTCATATTTTTGATTGTAAAAAACTTCCAATTTTAGTGAAAATTTATGATATATTCCTAATAAATATTGAATTTTTTACTTTCTAAGTTTTATTTTTTTAAAAATAACTTTTATTATCTTTGTCATTCAATCCGAAAGTAATGGTGCAAAATAAAACAGGTTTTTCAAAACTAAGTAAAGAAGAAAAAATAAATTGGATAGCAGAAAAACATTTTTCAAATCCGAAAGAAGCTGTTGCACTTTTACAACGCTATCAAAATTCTGATGCTTCACTTCAAAAATTGCATGATGAATTTATAGAAAACACCTTAACAAATTTCTATTTACCATTAGGAGTTGCTCCAAATTTTGAAATTAACGGAAAATCGTATACCATTCCGATGGCTATTGAGGAAAGTTCTGTTGTTGCAGCTGCCAGTAAAGCCGCTAAATTTTGGGGTGCTCGAGGAGGTTTTAAAACGACTATTTTAGGCACCGAAAAAATTGGTCAAGTTCATTTTTTGTATGAAGGAGATAAACAAAAGCTTATTGAATATTTCAATTTTGTAAAGCCGTTTTTATTTTTAGAAGCAGAAGATATTACTAAGAACATGCAAAAACGTGGTGGTGGAATTTCGGATATCCAATTAATTGATAAAACGACAGCATTAGAAAATTATTACCAATTACATGCTACTTTTCAGACAAAGGATAGTATGGGCGCTAATTTTATTAATTCTTGTTTAGAACAATTTGCGAAAACATTTAAAAACAAATCAGAAGAATTTGGAATTCAATCGATTCAAATTGTGATGAGTATTTTGAGCAATTTTGTTCCAAATTGTGTAGTTCGTGCTGAAGTTTCGTGCCCAGTTTCAGAACTTAATGAAGACAAAAATAATACATCAAGTGAATTTGCAGAAAAGTTTCTAACCGCTGTAAAAATCGCAGAAGTAGAGCCTTACAGAGCCGTAACACATAATAAAGGCATTATGAACGGAATTGATGCGGTGGTTTTAGCAACAGGTAACGATTTTCGTGCTGTAGAAGCAGGTATTCACGCATTTGCAAGTAAAAATGGAAGCTACACAAGCTTGTCTCACGCCAAAATAGAAAATGGAATTTTTACTTTTTGGTTAGAAATACCTTTAGCTTTAGGAACCGTTGGTGGTTTAACTAATTTGCATCCTTTAGTAAAATTTTCTTTAGAAATGTTAGGTAATCCTTCTGCAACGGAATTAATGGAAATTGTTGCGGTTGCTGGATTGGCTCAAAATTTTGCAGCTTTACGTTCGTTAACCACTTCAGGAATTCAGCAAGGACATATGAAAATGCATTTGAATAATATTTTAAATCAGCACCAAGCTACAAAAGAAGAGAAACTATTAGTTGTAGCACATTTTGAAAATCAAACAGTTTCACATAACTTGGTTGTAGATTTTTTAGAGAGTTTAAGAACAAAGTAAAACCCTTGCGAGCTTTGCGAAAATCTTCGCGAACTTTGCGGTTAAAAAACATGAATGAAACTTACTATTCTAACGGAAAACTCCTAATTACGGGAGAATATTTGGTCTTAAATGGAGCCAAAGCATTAGCCTTGCCTACAAAATTTGGTCAATCGTTACAGGTTAGTTCAATACAGAACAGAATAATAATTTGGACTAGTTATGATGCAGATAAAAGTATTTGGTTTGAAACAGAACTCACTTTTACCGATATTATTGCAGTAAAAAACTTTGATGACGCCCATCCAATTAAAAATACTTTAGTTAAAATTTTGCATCAAGCAAATGTACAAAACCCTAATTTTTTAGCTTCAGAAACCGGTTATAAAATTGAAACCAAATTAACTTTTCCAAGAAATTGGGGTTTAGGTACGTCTTCTACTTTAATAAATAATATTGCACAATGGTTACAAATAGATGCGTTTGAATTACTTCGAAAAAGTTTTGGAGGAAGCGGTTATGATATTGCTTGTGCCAGAAACAATTTTCCAATTATGTATCAATTAGATGAAAACGAAAAACCCATTGTTGAGGTAGTTGATTTTTATCCGAAATATAAGGAGAACATCTATTTTGTATATTTAAATAAAAAGCAAAATAGTCGTCATGCCATTCAGAATTACATGAATAAGCAACAGTTTTTAACCAAAAAAACGGCAACTATTTCTGAAATTACAAATAGAATGCTGCTTTCACCAAATTTAGAAACAACTATTGATTTATTGGAACATCATGAAGTTATTTTAAGCGATATTTTAGAATTAGAAACTGTAAAAGAACGTTTGTTTTCTGATTTTAAAGGTACCATTAAAAGTTTAGGCGCTTGGGGCGGCGATTTCGCTATGGTACTCTCAAAAGAAAATCCAACAAACTATTTTACTTCGAAAGGTTATGATACTATTTTGTCGTATGAGGAAATGATTTTAGTTTAATTAATTTATTTAATAAAAAATCATTATTTTTACATAAGTAATTCATTAATAAGTATATATAAAAAAATAGTTTTATGAAAAAGTTACTTTTTATTTTAGTTGTTTTCATTTCATTTTTTTCATCTTGTACAGAAGAAAATGCACCTGTTGAAGATACTTCTAATGAACCTAATAAAGTGTTACTGCTTAAAGTAGATTATTTAACAAATACGTTTCAGGGCGGAAAAGAAACTACATATACCGAAAATTCAAATTCATTTACTATTTCACATCAATCTGTTCCAGCGGTTGATTTTGGTAATATTAAGTTGAAATATAATGAGATTAATCAAATTATTTTTGATGGCGATATTGTTTGGATGGGCTTAGGGCAAATGCTTTATCCGCAAAATATGCTTACTGCCAATCAATTTGAAATCGTACTAACAGACGATATTATTTTTCCAACTACAAATTTTAATCATATTTTACCAGAACCCAATTTATCAAATAACTACGATCAGGTATGGATGGCTGTACAAAATTTGGTAAAAGTTAGACAATATTTAATTTCAAATCCAACAGGAGTAGTACATTTATATCTTTATACACCAAGCGTTGGTGTAGGAAATCCTGCCGACTGGAAATGGATTATTTTAATGAAAAATTAGTTTGATTATAAGTCTAATTTCATAAATCTATAACCTAAAATTGTGTCTAATTTTTCACTCGAAACAATTTTCCCAATATTAGTTTCATTTTCGTTAAATAATGGAGTAGTCAAATGTAACTGCTTAGCTTTTTCGGTATAATAGTTTTTCCTTGTCGGATGATTGGGTGCGACTGCGTTATAAGTTTCATTCCAACAGTTTTGTTTCAGTATCTCACAAATAATCCCAATACAATCTTCTTGATGAATTAAATTTATTGGTGCATTTGGGTTGGGAATATTCGTTTTACCAGCTAACAGATGTATAGGATTTCGATCTTCGCCAACCAATCCTCCAAAACGAATTATAGTTGAAGTAAAATGGGTATAATTTAATAATAAATATTCTACTTCAATTAATTGTCTTCCGCTTTCTGTATCCGGATCTAGAATAGTTTCTTCTGTAACTGTCGGAATCAAATCAGATTCACTATAAACAGAAGTAGAACTAATAAATAGGACTTTTTTTATAGTAGAATTTTCAATAAATGGAATCAAATTCTTGATTTTAGCTACAAACGTTTTTTCTGCAGTAGTTTCCTTTATTTTTCTTAATCCAGGTGGAATATCTATAATTAGGATGTCGGAATCGTATAAAAACTCAGTTACGGAATCACTAATTTTAGTTTTAGAAAGTTTCAATAAAAAAGGCTCAATGTTATTAGATTTCAAAAGTTCTAATTTATTTTCAGAAGTGGTAGATCCTTTCACTTCAAAACCAATTTCAATTAATTTTTTTGCTAATGGGAAACCCAACCAGCCACAGCCTAATATTGATACTTTCATATTATTTTTTTACTAATACATAACTTTCATTTTCCACCGCCAAATAACCTTGGTCGTACACAAAATAATAAGTATTTCCTGTTTTCGTAGTGTAAATGGATGTTATTAAATCAAAATCAAACCCTTTACTAATTAATTTATTTTTAGTGGTTTTGGTTTTTTCTTCTGGGTTTAATTCAGTTAAAATTCTATAATTTTTGCGCAATTTGTTATTTGTATTTCGCATTAAATTGGTTTGATCTTTATTCATTTTATTGTTGTAGGCGTTTCTGCAACCATCACTACAAAATTTTTTATCTTCACGACCAATGATTTTATCGCCACATTCTAAACAAGTTTTACTCATAACAATTTATTTGAAGTAGAATAAAAGTAATAAAAAAATAGAAATATTTAATCTTTTTGGTTTTTTATTTCCCATTTACAAACGACAACAAACATTTACAACCGATTTTAAATGAATAATAACCGAATAACCTTTTTTTCTTGCCACATCTTTGCATAGTCGAAAATGAAACAAAGCTTTCAATCGCTAAACAAATTTTAATTAATATAAACATTTAAATTTTACACGCCATGAAAAACAGAGTACAATTAATCGGACATGTAGGTCAAGAACCAGAAGTAAAAAATTTGGAATCTGGAAAAGTAGCCAGTTTTACTATCGCTACGAAAGAAAATTACACCAACGCAAAGGGAGAAAAAGTTGAGCAAACCGAATGGCATCGAATTTCTGCTTGGGGAAAAACTGCAGAAATCGTAGAAAAATTAATTACTAAAGGATGTCATGTGGCCTTAGAAGGTAAATTAACACACAGAAGTTATGACGACAAAGAAGGAAACAAACGCTTCATATCAGAAGTGATTGCAAACGAATTGCTTTTATTGAGCAAATAATAATTACATTTCAACACAAGATTTTTTAAATTTTTTAAATCGGTGTTACACAAAATTAAATAATAAAAAACAATAAATTTTACACGCCATGAAATGAGCGTCTTCCTTTGGCTAAAACTTAAGGAAACGAGAATAAAATTACATAAATCAATTAAGAATAAATATATAAGCCTTATGAAAAATTCAGTACAATTAATCGGAAATGTGGGTCAAGAACCAGAAATCAAAAATCTTGAAGGAGGAAAAAAAATAGCAAATATCAACATCGCCACAAACGAAGTATATTATCGTGAAAATGGTGACAAAGTAGAACAGACGCAATGGCACCGAGTAACGGCTTGGGGAAAAACGGCAGAGATTATTGAAAGATATGTAAGCAAAGGAAAAGAAATTGCTATTGAAGGTAAACTAACACATAGAAGTTACGATGATAAAGAGGGTAACAAACGTTTTATTACCGAGGTAATTGCAAATGAGATTCTATTAATTAGTAAATAATTTTGAGATGCAAGTCAGTGTATTTTCTATCCGAATAGATCCAGCATTTTTAGAGTTAGATCAACAAAAATTAAATGCTTTTTTAGAAACGGTTACATTTAAAAAATCTAGCACACAATTTTTGGAAAGTGAACCAGCGCATTGGTCTGTTATTGTTCATTATGAAACTGAAGAGCAGAAGAACTCCATACGATTAGAACGAAAGTCTTATGAAGATTTACTTCCGAAAGACAAACAAGTTTATGAATACTTAAATCAATGGAGAACTGAAATATCGGAGCAACTAAATCAGAAGAAATTTATGATTTGCCACAATTCGCAATTAATTGATTTAGCACTATATAAGCCAAGTAATTTAGACGAATTACAACAAATTAAAGGTTTTGGAAAACAAAAAACAGCCAAATTTGGCGAAGATATTTTAGCGATTTTGAATGCTGTTTAAATTTTGAGGGATGAGAAGAGTGCTTAGTAGTACTCTTCTTATTCATTCATTAAACGTTCAAATTCTTGAAAAAACAAGCCTAAATGGTATCCGTCTATTAGACCATGATGCACATAAACTGCCATTGGAATTTTTTTCACCCCGTTTTCATCAGTCATTTTTCCAAATGAAAATTTCGGACAACTATCGGGCATTGAGAAACTTCTAGAATGAGAAATTGAAGTAAAATTTATCCAAGGCAAAGCCGAAAAATGAATGATATTTTCATGATATTCTCTTGTAAAAAGTCCGATTGTGTTTTGAACTCTAATTGCTTCGTTAGTAAAATTAGATTCAAAATTGTTTAGGTTTTCATCGTATTCAATTTCTGAAAAACCAAAGGTTTTATCGTCACGTAAAATAGTGGCAGACGCGTTAATTTTATCAAAAAGATACACGTCATCTCTTTCTATTCGGTACCTAAAATTTTCAATTTTATTTACAGCAACTATAGTTTTATGTAAATAATATACGAAAAAACTTACCCCAAGTTCTTTAGCTTTATGATAGGCTTTAGTGCAATCAAATTGGATTGTTGTTCCAAAAAAAGGTTCTTCAAATTTACTAAAAAATTCAAAATGCTCTTTTCGGTTCCATGTTGCAAGGTCAATTTTTTGCTTCATTACACTAATGTTAAAATTTCAGTTATTTGGGTAACCGATTTAAAATTATTATGCTGAATTTCAAAATCTATTTTTTCGTATTCCCAAGTTGTGTGATACGGAATATGAATGGCATGTCCGCCCAAATTCAAAACGGGTAATACATCTGATTTTAAGGAATTTCCAATCATTAAAAAATCTTCGGCTTTGCAATCTAAACGACCTAACATTTTTTCATAATCTAATTCGGTTTTATCGCTCATTACTTCAATATGATGAAAAAAAGCACCAATACTAGAATCGTGTAATTTACGATGTTGGTCTTTTAAATCACCTTTTGTAGCGACAACCAACTTATATTTTCCTTTTAATTGTTCTAAAACTTCGGTGATATTTGGTAATAGTTCTACTGGTTTTTGCAATAAATCTTTACCAATGGCTAAAATTTGCTCAATGCCTTTGCCCGAAATTTGATGATTAGTCAATTCCAAAGCCGTTTCAATCATCGATAATGTAAACGCTTTGATACCAAAACCATACAACGGCAAATTATTGACTTGATGATTTAAAATTAACCCTAAAATTTCTTGATGCGACGCATAATTTTCAAACAACACACAAAAGCGTTTTTGCGCCTCATCAAAATAGGGTTCGTTGTGCCAAAGCGTGTCGTCTGCATCAAATGCGATTACTTTTGGGTTCATACTAAGATATCATCGCACCATTAATCACCCCTTCAGAATCCGGATTTACGAAAACCAATTTACCTTCCGCGTTATTGGTTAATAATAACATACCTTCGCTTTCCACACCACGTAAAGCTCTTGGTGCTAGGTTTACTAAAACCGTTACACGCTTTCCTATAACTTCTTCAGGAGTAAAATGTTCTGCAATTCCAGAAACTATGGTTCTTACGTCAATTCCAGTATCAACTTTTAAAACTAACAATTTGTTAGCTTTTGGCATTTTTTCTGCTTCTATGATAGTTCCAATTCGTAAATCTACTTTGGTAAAATCTTCAAATGTGATAATTTCTTTTTGCGGTTCAGCTTTTGCGTTTTCCACTTTATTGGCGGTTTTAGTTGCTTCTAATTTATCTAATTGTTTTTGGATTTCGGCATCTTCAATTTGAGCAAACAAAATTTCGGCTTGACCAATTTGATGTCCGGGTTTTGTCAAATTCCAATTTTCAAATTCCAAATTCCAATTATTGATTTTAATATCTAATATGTTACACAATTTAGAAGAAGTAAATGGTAAAAATGGTTCTGAAAGTATGGCTAAAGCTGATGCAATTTGCAGCGCAACATACATTTGAGTTTGTACTCTTGCTGGATTTTCTTTAATCATTTTCCAAGGCTCTTCGTCAGCTAAATATTTATTTCCTAAACGGGCTACGTTCATTAATTCACCTAACGCTTCTCTAAATCTGTAACGTTCTATTGAACTCGAAATTACGGCTGGATACGCTTTTAACTCGGCTAAAGTCTGTTCGTCAACTTCAGAAAATTCGTTTGGTGCAGGAACAATTCCGTCGTAATATTTATTGGTTAATACTACCACTCGATTGATGAAATTTCCAAAAATCGCAGCTAATTCATTATTATTTCTGGCTTGAAAATCTTTCCAAGTAAAGTCGTTGTCTTTTGTTTCCGGAGCATTTGCGGTTAATGTATAACGCAAGGCATCTTGTTTTTCAGGAAAGTCTTGTAAATATTCGTGTAACCAAACTGCCCAATTTTTTGAAGTAGACAATTTATTACCTTCTAAATTCAAAAATTCGTTTGCAGGAACATTATCTGGTAAAATATAACTTCCTTCTGCTTTTAACATCGCTGGAAAAATAATACAATGGAATACGATATTGTCTTTCCCAATGAAATGAACCAATTTTGTATCGGTGTCTTTCCAATACGGCTCCCAATCTTTTCCTTCACGAGCTGCCCATTCCTTAGTTGCCGAAATGTATCCAATAGGCGCATCAAACCAAACGTATAACTTTTTTCCTTCGGCACCTGCAACAGGCACATCAATTCCCCAATCTAAATCACGGGTTACCGCTCTTGGTTCTAAACCACCATCAACCCACGATTTTACTTGTCCGTATACATTCGGTTTCCAGTCGTTTTTATGACCTTCCAAAATCCATTCTCTTAAGAACGATTCGTAACGATTTAATGGTAAAAACCAGTGTTTTGTAGATTTTAAAATCGGAGTTTCGCCCGTAATAGTCGACTTTGGATTAATTAAATCGGTTGCGTTTAAAGTCGAACCACATTTTTCACATTGGTCGCCATAGGCTTCAGGGTTGTCACACTTTGGACATGTTCCAATTACAAAACGGTCTGCTAAAAATTGGTCTGCTTTCGCATCATATAATTGTTCGGTAGTTTCTTCAATGAAATCACCGTTATCATATAATTTTTTGAAAAATTCGGATGCTGTTTTATGATGTATTTCTGAAGATGTTCTGGAATAATTATCAAAAGAAATCCCAAAATCTAAAAAAGATTGACGAATAATTCCGTCATATTTATCAATTACTTGTTGTGGCGTAATGCCTTCTTTCTTGGCTTTCATAGAAATTGCCACACCATGTTCATCACTTCCGCAAATGAAAGCTACATCTTTTCCTTGTAATCGTAAATATCTTGCATATATATCAGAAGGCACATAAACTCCTGCTAAATGCCCAATATGAATGGGTCCATTGGTGTAAGGAAGTGCCGCTGTAATGGTATATCTTTTCGGATTTTTTAACATATTGTCATTAAATTTGATACAAAAATAATTCATTTAAGAGGAATAGACGAATTTTTCTGTTCAAATTCCTTATTTTTGATTTCTTATTGAATTTAATATGATTATACCACCATTTTTAAAGGCAGGAGATACTGTTGCACTTGTTTGTACAGCGCGTAAATTTTTCCCTGAAGACACCAAACCAGCTATTGATTTATTAGAATCTTGGGGACTAAACGTTAAATTAGGCGCTACAATTGGCTTAGACAATTTTCAATTAGGGGGCACAGATACCGAACGAACTGCTGATTTTCAAGCACAAATTGATGATGAAAATGTACAAGCCATTTGGTGTGCTCGTGGTGGATATGGAACAGTTAGAATTATAGATTCATTAGATTTTACGAAATTTAAAAAGCACCCTAAATGGATTATGGGGTTTTCAGATGTGACTGTTTTACATAGTCAATTGAATGTGGAACGTGTGGCGTCTTTACATTCAATTATGCCGTTTACTGTTCCTACTGCACCAGATGAAGTGAAAGAAACGTTACGAAAAGCACTTTTTGGAGAAACACTTTCCTATTCAATTCCTTCTAAAAGTTATGATGTAAAAGGAACCGCTTCGGGCGAATTGGTTGGCGGAAATATCTCTATTTTGTACAGCTTATTAGGTTCAAAATCAGCAATTGATACAAAAGATAAAATTCTGTTTATTGAAGATTTAGATGAATATTTATATCATATCGACCGAATGATGTATAATTTAAAACGTAATGGTTATTTTGAACAAGTTAAAGGAATTATAGTTGGAAGTATGGCCGATATGCACGATAATGAAATACCGTTTGGGCAAAATGAAGTGCAAATTATTACTGAAATAGCTAAAGATTTTTCCATTCCAATTGCTTTTCAATTTCCTGCCGGACATCAAAAAGACAATCGAACATTAATTCTTGGTCAACAAGTAGCATTTGAAGTAAATGAAAAAGAAATCAAATTAAAATTTGATTAAACAACAATATAAAAATCTCAAATCCCAATCAATATTTCACTTTTGGAATTCGGAGTTTTATTTTTGGAATTTTAATTATGGCAGAACACAACGACTTAGGAAAAATTGGAGAAGAAGTAGCAGTAACTTTCTTAAAAAAAAACGGCTATGAAATTTTAGAAACCAATTGGGTATTTCAAAAAGCAGAGATTGATATTATTGCTTTAAAAGACCGAATTTTGGCAGTGGTAGAGGTAAAGACCAGGAGTAGTATTGATTTTGGCTCACCACAAGATTTTGTAAAACCAAACAAAATAAAACTATTAGTTAAGGCCATTAATGAATACGTCATTTCCAATGATTTAGATGTAGAAGTCCGATTTGATATTATTGCAATACATGCAAAAGGTGTAGATTTTGATTTGGAACATTTGAAAGAGGCCTTCTATTATTTTGACAATTAGTTGTAATTATAACATTTTGTTTTTTGTAAATAAATTTGAATTACATAAAAACAATTGCCAATGAAAATGTAACTGGTCTAGCGGTATATTATTATATTTTTAAATCCCTAACATGGGAAGCAACATTCTTCATGAATTAAATGAAAATCAAATTAATTTAGTATTACGTATAATAATAGATTTAAAAAAAATAGGCTAGTCAATTGACTAGCCTATTTTTTATTCTTCTTTTTTAGCATCCATTACCCAAGTGTCCATAAAGGCTGTGGTGTAATTTCCAGCTACATAATCTGGATGATCCATTAATTGTCTGTGAAATGGAATAGTGGTTTTTATTCCTTCAATATGAAATTCATCTAAAGCACGTTTCATTTTGTTTATTGCTTCTTGTCTGGTTTGCGCAGTGGTAATTAACTTTGCAATCATCGAATCATAATTTGGTGGAATAGTATAACCTGCATAAACATGTGTATCTAAACGAACACCGTGTCCGCCTGGCGAATGTAATACTGTAATTTTTCCCGGTGAAGGACGGAAGTCGTTATATGGATCTTCTGCATTAATTCTACATTCGATAGCGTGTAATTGTGGAAAGTAGTTTTTACCAGAAATTGGAATTCCGGCAGCTACCATAATTTGTTCACGAATTAAATCGTAATCTACAACTTGTTCTGTGATTGGGTGTTCTACTTGAATACGTGTATTCATTTCCATAAAGTAGAAATTTCTGTGTTTATCCACTAAGAATTCTACCGTTCCAGCGCCTTCGTATTTTATATATTCAGCTGCTTTTACAGCTGCAGTTCCCATAGCTTCACGAAGTTCATCTGTCATAAACGGAGAAGGAGTTTCTTCAGTTAGTTTTTGATGACGACGTTGCACCGAACAATCTCTTTCAGATAAGTGACATGCTTTACCGTATGAGTCACCTACAACCTGAATTTCAATATGTCTTGGTTCTTCAATTAATTTTTCAAGGTACATGCCATCATTTCCAAAAGCTGCGGCAGATTCTTGTCTTGCACCTTCCCAAGCTTTTAATAAATCTTCTTGTTTCCAAACAGCACGCATTCCTTTTCCACCACCACCTGCTGTTGCTTTTAACATCACTGGGTAGCCAAATTCGGCTGCTAATTTTTCGGCTTGTTCGTAAGATTCTAAGATGCCTACTGAACCAGGTACACATGGTACACCAGCTTCAATCATTGTGGCTTTAGCCGAAGCTTTATCGCCCATTCTGTCAATCATTTCTGGTGAAGCACCAATAAACTTGATGTTATGTTCTTGGCAAATTTTTGAAAACTTAGCATTTTCAGAAAGAAAACCATAACCAGGATGAATGGCATCTGCATTTGTAATTTCTGCAGCTGCTATAATGTTTGACATTTTTAAGTAAGACAAATTACTTGGCGCAGGTCCTATACAAACCGCTTCATCTGCAAATTTAACATGCAAACTTTCGGCATCAGCAGTAGAATAAACGGCTACTGTTTTAATTCCCATTTCTTTACATGTACGAATGACACGTAAAGCAATTTCACCTCTATTGGCAATTAATATTTTTTTAAACATCTTTTTGCTTATTTTAAATTATAAATTGTAAATTTTAAATGATTAATTGAATAATGAATAAAATTCATTAATTCAAAATTTAAAATTTAAAATAACTATGATGGATCAACTAAAAATAAAGGTTGGTCAAATTCAACAGGTGAAGAATCATCAACTAAAACTTTTACAATTTTACCTGAAATTTCAGATTCAATTTCGTTGAATAGTTTCATGGCTTCCACTACACAAACTACGTCACCTTTATTAATTGTACTTCCTACTTCAACAAACATTGGTTTATCTGGAGCTGGTTTTCTGTACAATGTACCAATCATTGGCGATTTTATTGTAATGTATTTAGAATTGTCTTCTACAGCAGTCTCAACTGGTGCCGCAGCTGCAGGAGCGATTGCTGCAGGAACAACAGGTGCTGCTTGCTGAATTGCTTGTTGCATTGGTGCTTGTTGCACATAAGTAATATCTTGAGAATTTCCTTCTAAAGTAGTTCTAATAGTAATTTTTACATCGCCCGTT
This sequence comes from uncultured Flavobacterium sp., assembly GCA_964593435.1. Taxonomy (GTDB): domain Bacteria; phylum Bacteroidota; class Bacteroidia; order Flavobacteriales; family Flavobacteriaceae; genus Flavobacterium. The sequence continues at coordinate 105,240 of CAZQGY010000002.1, forward strand.
TCTAATTTTACTTCTGCTACTCCAGAATTAGATACAAATTTGATTAGGTTTTGAATTTCTTTTAAATCCATAATTAAGTTGTTTTAGTTATAGTTTGTTTTTATTAATATGCCCATTTTAAATAGATAGATCCCCATGTGAATCCACCTCCAAATGCTGCAAAAATTAAATTATCTCCTTTTTTAAATTTATCTTCAAAATCTGCTAAAAGCAAAGGCAATGTTGCAGAAGTAGTATTTCCGTATCGGTGAATATTGACTAGAACTTTAGATTCATCGACATTCATTCTGCTTGCAGTGGCGTCAATAATTCTTTTATTTGCTTGATGCGCAATTAACCAGTTTACATCATCGTGTGATAAGTTATTGCGTTGCATAATTTTTTCACTCACATCGGCCATTCCTGAAACAGCATGTTTAAAAACGGTTTTTCCGTCTTGGAATACAAAATGTTGTTTATTTTTGATAGTATCTTCAGTTGGTGGCAATATAGAACCACCGGCCTCAATTTTTAAAAATTCTCTCCCAATCCCATCCGATTTAAGGATTTCGTCTTGTAGTCCCAATCCTTCAAAATTAGGTTCAAATAAAGCAGCCCCGGCACCATCACCAAAAATAATACAGGTCGCACGATCCGTATAATCAATTATTGATGACATTTTATCGGCACCTATAAGTAATACTTTTTTATATTTTCCAGATTGAATATATGCAGAAGCAGTTGACATGCCAAATAGAAAACTTGAACAAGCGGCTTGCAAGTCATAAGCAAAGGCATTAGTTGCGCCAATCTGTGAGGCAACATATACTCCAGTTGCTGCTACAGGCATGTCTGGCGTGGTAGTCGCCATGATAACCAAGTCAATTTCTTTTGGGTCAAGTTTTGATTTTTCTATTAGGTTTTGAGCGGCTTTAATAGCAAGGTATGAAGTTCCTTCGCCAGCTTCTTTTAAAAGCCTTCTCTCTTTTATTCCGGTTCTTGATGTAATCCATTCATCATTGGTATCAACCAAAGTTTCTAGAACCTGATTTGATAATACATATTCTGGTACATACGAGCCAATTGCAGTAATTGCGGCAGTAATTTTATTCATATGTTTTAATGTTATTTTTTTTGGTAACATATGTGTCGCTTTTTCATTGTGATTTTCTTTCGAAGCACACAGTGTTTATGGCGATTTCATAAATAAATAATTTTCTTAGCAACTTTATGTGCGTAAAGAGGCGAAAATTACGAATTATTTCGGAATTTTCTAAAAATACAATTAGATAATTTTCAGTAAAATAAAAAAAACCCTCACGCAAGTGAGAGTTTCTCAATAATTTTAGTGAAATTATAACATTGCTTCAGTCTTGTCGATAACAACTTGACCTCTGTAATACATTTTACCTTCATGCCAGTATGCTCTGTGATATAAGTGAGCTTCACCAGTTACTACGCAAGTTGCAATTTGTTGTGCAGATGCTTTGTAGTGTGTTCTTCTTTTGTCTCTTCTAGTCGAGGACTGTCTACGTTTAGGATGTGCCATTTTATTCTATTTTTTATCCGTTAATAGTTTTTTTAAACCTTCCCATCTTGGGTCTATTTCTTTAATCTCTTGTGCTTTTGTTTCTTTTGGAGAAAATTTTTCTAAATTTTGTAATGCTTCTGATTGTAAAGTTCCATCTTTTATTCCGGTATGTATTCTTTTGGTTGGAACCGATAAAACCATCATTTCATAACAATATTGTGCTACGTTTACTTGAAATTCATCATGAGGCAAAATGATAAACTCATCATTATCATCATTAAATTCTTCGCCAAATCTAACTATGAGTTTCATTTTTCCTTTAATAGGTAAATCAAAGTCTTCATTTGTTAAATCGCAAGGAACATTTATTATTCCTTTGTGCGAAAAATTGAGTTCAAGCATGTTGCTTTTTTTCTCTAATACTACATTCATTTTGATGTTGGAATCGTTAAATTCGTCATAGCCAAAATGAGTAAAGAACGTATTGTTTACTTGAAATTCAAACTGGTGTTTACCCAGTTTTAATCCTGAAAATGGGATTAAAAATTCTTTTAATATATCCATAACATCAGTTTTTCCCTTTTTATAAGGGTGTGCAAAGATACAAAAATATTGGAATTACAATAATTTTCTTTGCTTTTTTTTAAATTAAACTTTTCCTGTTCCTTTTTTCAAAGGGTTGTTGGTTAATTCAATATATTCCATTCGGTTTTTATAGATGTCAATAGCGCTGTAAACGGCTTCTCTAAAAGAACTTTCGTTGGCTATATTTTTTCCTGCAATATCAAAACCTGTTCCGTGATCTGGCGAAGTTCTAACTTTATTTAATCCTGCTGTAAAATTTACACCTTCACCAAAAGAAAGGGTTTTGAAAGGAATTAATCCTTGGTCGTGATACATCGCAACTACCGCATCGTAATTCTTATATTGGTTGGAACCAAAAAAACTATCTGCCGAAAACGGTCCAAAGACTTGAATACCACTTTTAAAAATTTTCTCTAAACTTGGTTTTACAATTTCATCATCTTCTTTGCCAATTACACCATTATCACCACTATGTGGATTCAATCCTAACACCGCGATTTTTGGTTTGTTTATTTTGAAATCGGCAATTAAACTTTGATGTATGGTGTTGATTTTTTTCTCAATTAATTTTGAATTAATATGTTTTGACAAGTCTGCAATGGGCACATGGTCTGTAATTAAGCCTACTTTTACATCTTCATGAATCATAAACATTAACGCTTCACCTTCTAATTGTTCGTTTAAATAATCCGTATGTCCTGCAAATTTATAATCATCAGCTTGAATGTTGTATTTATTTATTGGTGCTGTGACTAAAACATCAATTTGGTTGTTTTTTAAAGCTGTTGTAGCCGCTTGAAATGATTTTATGGCGTATTTGCCAATTTCTTCATCCAATTTACCGTTTTCTAGATTAACACCTTCGCGCCAAACATTTAAAACATTAATTTTACCTAAAACAATTTGGTCTAATTTATCAATTCCTTGTATGAATGCAGTTAAATTATAGTTTCTTTTTAAAAAAGAAACAATTTTAGCATTGGCAAAAATCACTGGCGTGCAGATGTCTAACATTCGGGTATCTTCAAATGTTTTTAAAATTACTTCTGGTCCAATGCCGTTCATGTCTCCAATTGAAACACCAACAATTATATTTTCCGAATGTTTTACCATTTTTATTTCTTAATTTTGATGCAAATTTATAAAAATAAACCGTCATATGTTTACAGGAATCATAGAAACTATCGGAATAATTTCAGAAATCAAAAAAGATCAGGGAAATGTACACCTAACAATTCAAACAAATATTACGAATGAGTTAAAAATTGACCAAAGTGTGGCACATAATGGTGTTTGTTTAACCGTTGTGGAAATTTTTGATAACAAACATGTGGTTACGGCTATTCAAGAAACAATTAATAAAACCACTTTAGGTTTCTGGAAAATTGGCGACAAAGTAAACATTGAAAGAGCCATGAAATTAGGCGATAGATTGGACGGACATATGGTACAAGGTCATGTAGACCAAACCGCAGTTTGTACATCTATTCAAGAAAAAAATGGTAGTTGGGAGTTTACTTTTGAATACGATTCGACTTTAAACAATATTACTATAGAAAAAGGTTCTATTACTGTAAATGGCACCAGCTTAACAGTTGTAAATTCAGAGCGCAACCGCTTTAGTGTGGCTATTATTCCATATACCTACGAACATACTATTTTTCATACTTTTGAAATTGGTACTAAAGTAAATTTAGAATTTGATGTGGTGGGAAAATACATTGCTAGAATGTATGAATTACGTGAGTAATCTCTTATTCAAAAAAAAACAAAAAAAGCCCTACATTTCTGTAAGGCTTGATTTTACTAGTGGTCCCACCTGGGCTCGAACCAGGGACCACCTGATTATGAGAAGGCGACATATATTTTTCTTTTGATTACATTTTATAACATATAGTATTAAATATCAAATTCTTAGATAGAAATATTATTGTCATTTCATATCTTATAATTTCATTTTTTATCTTTTGTTTTCAACATGTTATTTGACCCTAATTCGACCCAAAATTTTCACTGTTTAAAAACATTATTTTAGCAATTCAATTGTTAGATTTAAAATTATTTATTTTAAAAAGGCACATAGTTAGGAGAACTTGGATTATTATAATAATGAAGATATATTCTTTTGTTTAAATCTTTTATATTTTTTAGCGGTTTTAAATTGACACATTCATTTACTCCAATAATTTTGTTTTCATGGATTTTGAATATTAAGGAAAAATGTTGTTTACTTTTATTTCCCACTAATATATGTCCACTACAACCTTTATTACATCCAAAACACACACCTGAGTTTGGTTCTAAATAAGAATCTCCAGATTCTTTAAACTTATTAATTGCAATAGTCATATCTTTTATTAAAAACAACCTATCAGAATTTTTATAATCTTCGGTATGAATATAAAATTCGTTGAACATTTCTATATCAAGCCGTACTACTGCTTCTAATAACACTTTTTCTAGCTCAAGCATTGAAATTTTTTTAAATTATTTTGTTCCTTTACGACATACATAACCCAAATGTGTTGTGTTATTGTCTCTGTAATTTTCTTTTTATCCATTATTAACCCAATTTAATTGTTGAGCAATAAAATATCTAATGTTTGGTTCTGTTTTAATCATTTACCTATTTATCTTTTTCCCCTTGACTTTTATATTTGGAAAGTAATTCAACAGATATATTATTTTGAGAAGCATCTTGAGATCTTAACTCTTCAAAACTTAAACCTTGCCCTGAAGAGAAGCCAGAAGCTACTCCTTCATCCATTCCTTCTACTTCTTTAACTGCTTGACCAAATCTAGACATCCCTTTACTATTCTTATTTTTAGTATTGCTAATTTGATCTCTGATTAATTCATCATCTGAAGTTTCCAAAGGATACGCAACCTCTACAGGTGCCACTGCAACGCAATCCATAGCAAATTCTTCAGTCACAGTAAGTGAATCCTGCATGGCTTTGGAGTTGACTGATTTTGAGTTATTGCTACAACTTTTTCCAATTATCAAAACAAGAATGAAAACAAGAATAGATATTGCAATCAATTTGATATCCCATTTTAAAACTTTTTGTTTAAAACTTTTTGTTTTTTCACTTATTTGTGTGTCATCTGAAAAAATAAATAACAAAATAGACATCATTATTATTAGCATAAGCACAAATAAGGTGTCATTATAAGAATAAATACCTCCAAATAAATTAATAGCTATAATTTCTTCCCACTCAGTGGGGCCTAGATAAACATCAAAAGCTGTAGGAATCTCTACTTTTGTTTTCACTTTTGAAATGAAAGATATAAGAGCTAGTGTAATCAAAAAAATTGATAATGAGATTTTCTTTTTATTAAAATCAAACATAGTTTAGGTTATTTAGATAGTTATTTAAAAATGTATTTTTTTATCTGTAGCTCAAAGAAACAGTATCAAAAATCTTATGTTTGAGATTGTTTATTTGATAGTTTTCTGAGTTCTATTATGATTTCTTTTGCCCTAGTTTTATTTGGATTTATTTTTAATGTTTTTTCAAGATCTTTAATTGCGTTATTAAAATCATGTAAACAACCTCTTGCAAGTGCTCTGTTAAAGAAATAAACGTCTTTTGAGCCATTAATTTTTATTGCCTTAGAATAATCTTCATTTGCTTTAGAATAAATTTTAAGACAGAATAAAGTTTCCCCTCTTCTAGAATAGTACAATTCATTTTCAGGGTTAATATCTATAACTTGATTAAGGTTCATTAATGCTCCATTATAATCTTTCATTTTAAATAATATTTTCGCTCTCATTACATAAATAAACTCTTCTTTTGGAAAAAGTTTACATGCTTCATTCAAATAATGTAGTGCACCTTCAACGTCTTTAATTTGGAGTTTAAGATTAGCTAAAACCAAATAATAACTTGGCTGATTACCAAAAGAACTTAGATGTTTTTCAAATTTTTCTATTTTTTTATTGATTTCACAGCTTTTAATATTTATTATTTTTACTCTATTCATAGCAAGAATGATATTTTTCTGTAATCATTAAAAAACAACACTACTTGATTTGTCTTTTGGTAATAAGCACATGCTTTTAAATACTATTTCTTTTTAAATTGTTCAAACCATTGTTTAAAAGTTAAATCATCAACTTGTCAAAAAGGTGTAAAGTCATTTCTAAAATTTCTATCAACTTGTTCCTCACTATAAGTTTGTTGTTTATTGAAGTTCTGTAATTTACTCTTAAATAATTTAAATCTTTCTGAGATACTTATTGTAGCAAGTAAAAGAAGAGGAAAAAATGTGAATAATGTATTTTATGTGTCCATAATGTTGGTTTAGATATTAGTTAATACCGAAACCAACATTATGGACACATAAAATAGTTTAATATAAATTTTTAAAATATAATTTAAAAACCATCTGATTTTTTATTTTTATATGTGCATATAATTAGCAGATTTAAAATTCCTTCTTTGTATCCACGATATTGAGAAGATAAATCCATAGCAACATTCTGTCCTAACCAATAAGAATCAATTTTACCAGTATTGGCATCTTTTTTAACTTTAATAGGTTCTCCCAAATCCTCAATAATTTTATCTTTAATTTTTGAGTATTCATTTAACTTAATAGAAACATCTGACGAGTTATTATTATCAAAAACAATTGTAATTGAATTTAATTTATTATTGGAAAATTCTAAGGCTATACCATCAATTTTAACTCCCATAAAACTTTCACAGCAATTTCCTTTATAATTGTAACTGCTTTTCTCATTTGTGGTTTCAATAAGTTCTAGTTGAGCTTCCCATTTACTGTAAGTGTCTCCAAATTTAAATTCTCTGAAGCCATTTTTTTCATCTAATTTATTACTTGTTTGAGAATTAGACATAAACCCAAACAGTAGTAGAGCAAAAACTATTATATTTTTCATATTATTTATTCTTAAAATTTGTAACCAACTGAAAATTGAATGTTGTTTGGATTATAAACTATAATACCATCTCCTTGAAAATAACTTCTAGTTAAATTTCTATTATATCTAAATTCCGTGAAAAAGTATTGCGAAAAATGGTATTGAAAACCTGCATTTACATCAAACATAATACTTTGGCTTTCTAAGCCTGCAGACATACCAATCCCATAAACTAATGCTATTCTTTTATTTAATGAGTTTTTAAACAATAGATTTGTTTGTAGAATATTATCTTTATTTTCGTATATTTTTATTCTATTTGGTGACCAAAATTGATTTATTTCTTGATTATATTGGGATTGATAAAATTGCAATTCAGTCAAGATACTAAAATTCTTAATTCCCCATTTACCAACTCTACCTTGAAAAAATAAACCTATAAATGGAGATGATTTTAAACTGTTACTGTTAAAACCAAATTTTGCTCCAAATTTTACTGGTCTTTCATACGTCAATTCTTTTTCTTTTTTCTTAACTAGCTGTATGTACTCATCAGCCTCAGTATATCCATTATTCTTAGCGGTTTTTAAATGTCTTATTGAATTATCATAATCTCCAATTGAATAATAGCTTCCGCCTAAAATGATATCTATCATTGGGTTAGTCAAAAGAGTTTCTTCTGCCTGGTTACAAAAATTAATTGCTCCATAATAATCTTTTTTATTAAATGCGTCAAGTCCTTTTAACAATAATTCTTTAAAAATTCTATCTCTATTTTCAAAAGATCCATATTTATCTTCAAATTCCTTGTCTTTCTTATCTATTATTTTCATCATTAACTCATAAGGAGCTTTATACATAGCATTATCTAAGAAAGTCATTTCTGCACCTTTATAACCATGTGAGTATTCAATTTTAAAACCTCTTTGGTTATCTAATCCCATTTGAAAGCCATTATTATAGCCATCTTTATAGGTGAATCCCCCAATAGGTGAAATAGGAACTATTGGAGTTATACAGCCAGGTCTTCCATAACAATACCCTGCCTTATATCCCGCCTCAAATCCTGAAGAAAAAGTTGTTTGGGCAAAACTTTTGCATGATAAGCACAATACAATAATTACAAATATTTTTTTCATGATTTTGTTTTTTATAAATTTAATTTAGGTTTATTTTGATTCTTACATTCTAAATCTATGTTTCAATGACATATTTATAACTATAGAAGAACAATTTTTAATTAGTTATCATTTATGATAACCATATTCAACAAAAATATAACAAATTTTGAGTTATCAAATACTACAACTCAAAAAAATCATGTTTAATCATTCAATACAAATTAAAGTTGGGAAACAAATCCAAAAACTCAGAGAGTTGAAAGGGTTGTCGCAACAAGATTTAGCTGCTAAATGCAACTTTGAAAAATCTAACATGAGCAGATTAGAAGCAGGAAGAGTAAATCCTACACTTTCTACTTTAGAAAAAGTAGCAAATGCACTAGAAATTACATTAGCTGAACTTTTCTCCTTCATCTGAAGCAAAATACGCCTCTTAAAATATCACAATTGTAAGCAAGTATCAATTTCTTAATTTCAATTGAATCCAGGCTTCCTATGTACCTGTAATAATCATAATCAACTCCATTTTTGTCTGTTTTTGTTTCTTTGTACTCTAATTCAAACTCATGTAAAGAAAATTCTTCTCCAATAGCAAATTGAGTTAAAATAATATTTTCCATTGTTTGAAATGATTAGTTTAATGCTTAAACAAATTATAATCATGCAAAAATAGAATTAAAAGATAATTGCTAAGTAGTGTTGCAAATTTGCAAGGGCAAATTAATTATAACTCATAGTCATCTATTGGGTCATAAACATACCAATCAATTGCATTGGTGTTAAATAAAACTTTTCTGTTTTCCTCACCATTACCTGAAACAATATAGTGGTTGGCATGAGAAGCATCCATTATTTTATAGAATGCAGATTTAATTCTTGATAAGTGCGTATAAATGGCTTTTGTTTCTAAATTAACTACATCATCAATACTCTTAACCATTTTATCATGATCTAATTGATTTGAAACAGAAATGTAAATAGTTAGGAGTTCTTTTTTAAAGTTTTCAAGTTCTTTTAAATTAATTCCTTCTGGGTGCTTTAAAAATAAAAAGTAAACAGATTTAGTTAAATGGCTTAATTCTACTTCTTTTTTGAAGTAAGGAAGTAATATTTTATTTTGCTTATCAATTGTGATTTTGCTTATACTTTTGAAATCAATTTTTTCAGTTTGTTTATCAAGTAAGTCTTTTAAAATGGGCACAATAAATAATAATTGACCTGAATCAGTTAAAGCAGCTAATTTTTCTTTTAAATCATTAACAATTTGGGCTGCTTCTTCATCAAGCTTTTCTGTTAAATCTACAATAGGAGGTGCGTTAGCTATCATTGCATCACCCTCTTCATTACTTATTTCTGCAAGGTAATCTTCAAATTCTATAAAAAATGAACTAAAATCAATTTCACTATTTTTTTCATAATAAGCATCAGAAACACCTACAACATTATTATAAAGTGTAAAGCCTGAATTGAAATTGCCCTTATAATTTATTAATTTAAGAATATCACTGTAATCATAAGATGAAGGTGTAAATTCTTCTTCTGGAAATACAGCACCGAAGTCATCTATGCCTTTATTAAGTCCTTTAGCAAACATTAACATTGCATAATCACTTTTTACTTTTTGTGGAATCTCATAATAATTTAATTGTGGTAAAAAGTATTCTACAACTTTATCTAAATCATTTATTGTATTAGTTAATAAAGGAGCATAAATCAGGTTGAAATTATGTTTAGAAAATTTATCTTTAAGTTCATCATAATTATTCCTTATGTATTTGTTTAAAGCAATGTTATTTTCCTTTTCAAAGTATATAATACAATTACTTGGCATGCTAAATTTAATGCCAAATTTATATTCCCAGTTGAGAACATTATTTTCTATTATTAAGTTACTTTGATTTTGCATTTAAGTTGTATTTTAAAACAACGAATATAAAAAAAGCTATTTAAAGAAGATCATTTAGTTTATTAAATTTTTGTATTTACAGACTTTATTAGTAGCAAATCAAATATTTTAATAGTTAAGGTAATCAAGATTGCAAAAAAAATGATTTAAGAAATAAATTTAGAAAAGTAAATTAAAATATGGCTATTTAATTATATATTGGTTTAATGTTGAAATTCATTTTTACCTCATTATGAGAGGTAAATGGACTAGCTTACATTCTCAACTTAACTTTCCTTCACTTGAAAAACTAAAAAATCCATGCTTTGTAATGATTAAATGGTCTATTAAATTAATATCTAATAAATCTGCACATTTTTTGATACTCCTAGTTAAAGTAATATCAGCATCACTTGGCTTTAAATTGCCACTTGGGTGATTATGACACAAAATTATTCCTAATGCATTACACTTTAATGCTACGGCAAAGATTAATCTAGAATCTACAACAGTTCCTGTTATACCGCCTTTGGATAATGGATATATCCCCAGCACTTCATTTGCTCTATTTAGCAGCAATACTTTAAACTCTTCTTGCAATTCAATTGTATTTAAATCCCATAAGGACAACAGCACCTCAAATGCCTTGTTTACACTAGTAATTTTTATTTTAGGAGTATTGGTAGTACTGTAGGATACTTTTATTTCTGCTACTTCTTTGGGTATTGAATGAATCTCTGTTGTCATATTGCTTAGGTTAAAAATAAAAAATGTCCAAAATTTATATTGTACTATATAGATAGCTTATAAATTTTGGACAAAATTTGACTAATGAACTAACTGACCATTAGTTGAGAATGAATTGCCAACAGGGACTTTAGCCATAAACTCTTCAATGGTAGTGTTACTCTTCTCAGGAGAATATTTAGGAGCTTCCTGCTCTACATATTCAAATCTGTGTGAAAGTGTAATAATTTCTCCTGTTTCCTTAATGGTGTAGGAGTAATCTTCACAAGCCACTTTCTTCACAGATCCTGGGAGTTCTGTTCCAATTAATGATTGACAAGTTAATTCATCAAATGTGCATGACATTGATGCTTTTCTTGCAGTCATGTAATTCTTTCCTGTTTCTTGGGATTTTACTATTTCAACCCCACCTTGTAATTCTAGAGTAAAGAATTCTTTCCCTTCCTCTGTTGTTCTTTTTTGATAGTTTACAATTCTTACCATTTTTTGACTTGTTTTTGAGTTTAACATTTTAGTAACTAAACAATATTTTCTCTGGAGCAATGCTTAGCTTTCACCTTAAGTATTTATTTCCAGCCAGAATTTATTGTTTAAACACAACGCCAGGGGGCATTATAATTACTCAGAATTGGTGGGGGTTTTGAGCAGGGTAGGTTGTACTTGAAAATTTTATAAAATTTTATAAAATTTTTTACTACTTTTAATTTTTTTTAATACATAATTATGCCCCTAGTTCAATTCTCAAGATGCTGAATGTGAAGATTACTTTAAGCAGGAGTTTAAAAAAGCATTAGAGCTAAAAGCCACAATTGATGCTACAGATAAAGCAATAGATGCTATGGTGTATGAGTTGTATGGGTTGAGTGAGGAAATAGCAATTGTAGAGAAGAATTAAAATAGAAAGTCCAATAAATTAAAGCTTAATGTATGTTAAAATATTTATTTTCAAGAGTATTGTTGATTTTTATAATAAAATTTTTTTTCAGTTGGGGGTTAAATATTTCAAGTCAATTTGAACAATTTTTTGATATTTCTCTTAAATATCATTGGTATTTAGAAACTTTATCTGGCTTTTTAACTTTAATTGTTTTTGTTATTGGAATTATCTTTTTAAACCTATCATTTTTATTTTTAAGGTTAACTAATATTTATTCCTCTATTGAAATATTAGAAAAAATTAATGAAATTGGATTTATAAATTCTATCAAAATATTTTTTAAAGATTTCATCACTTTACTTAATGATAATTTTAAATTTGAATGGGAAATAGAAAAATATCCCAATCTTTTTTTAGTAATAACCTTTATTTTTTTGAGCTATAGTAAAGGCAATCCTCTGTTAAATAATTATTATGGGATTTATAAAGAATATGAAATAGAAGGAATGGACAGAAATGGCAATGAAACAACTGATTATGAAGAGAAGAGTTATTATATAATTGAAAAAGATAATTTAAATGAAATAACTACAAAAATGAAATCTCTAGCAAACAATGTTGAGGAGGATGAAGAAGAAGATAATTTTTTTGAAGTTAAAAAAAGGGGCTATTTATTTTTCCAGTCTGCTCTAATTGATGGTTATGTATCATATAGTAGAAATTATAATGGGTTTGGTTCTTATTTTGAGTGCCTATTATTCAATGGTTTTGAAAAGTTTATTAATGTAATTTTATACTTTTTAACCCCATTTTTAATTTTCATAACAATATATCATTACAACAATAAAGAGAAAAAAGATGATAGTAGAAAATACTAAAAAAGCCCTTAACTATATTTTTAGCTAAGGGCAAGGTTTAACCCAAAAACCAAGCATAGTTGGTAGAACTACCACTTAGTGCATTTGAGATGCCTTTGCTAAAATCAAAGGCATTCACTCCTCTCTCAAGGAAAGTATCAATATAACTGGTTTTATTAGAGCCAGTTAATAAGTTGTAAAACTCCCACATACTAATGTCTCCATTGGCATTTCTACAAAAGCTTTCATCTTGGTAATAATCTTTTGCCACAGTGTTAATGTGACCATCATTTAAAAGCAGTTCTGGGATTAATGACTTTTCTTTTTTAGGCAAGTAATTATAAAGCCTACTCTTGCCAATAATTTGAGCAAATTCTCTTTCTGATAGAGAATTATTGAGTAGGTTTTTCATTGAATTCAAATGTTCTTGTGCTTTATATTCTGCTAATGTTTGTAACATTTTAGCCTCAAGGTCAAGATGACTCATAGCCCTGATCTCATTTTGATATCCATCTGTAGAAATACACAGGTTGCAACAAACCATATTTTGAAATCCTATAAAAAATTTAAATTTTTCATAAGTTTTCTTATTGTACAGATTTTCAGTGTTATAAGCACGCACTCCTCCAATTGTAAGAGCTAGTTTATTCCCATTAATAGTTTCTGTTATTCCAGGTATTCTTATAATAAAAGCCATTCTCTCAAAATAAGAGGTTCTCTGATGCTCTCCTAGGTCTTTTGCAGCAATATGTAAAGCATCTGGAGTTCTGCCCTTAATTTGGTGGCTAACTCTTATTTCAGGAGTGTTTATTGGCTCATTAGGAAAGATAGTTGCAATAGCACTTATTGCAGTTTCTATAAACTCCTGATGAGATAAGGTTATTTCATTGTCCTTTGTAAAAACAGGAATTACATTTTTGGACTTTAAATGAGTGAGGCTAACGCTTTCGGTATTTGCTTCAATAAATGGTGATTTTACAATAATTTCAGATGCACTCCTACAAGTAAAAGCTATAGTTTCTTCAGGTAAGAGTATCTTTGCATGGTGGACAGTTTTAATTGGAGTGAGGGTTTGTATATTGTCCATTTGGAATAATGTTAGTAGTTAAACTATTTAGAAACTTTTCATGTTCAGTAAACTCCGCAGCAACTGACTTTGACAGTTCAGGATATTTGTAAAATAATTCTCTTAATTCGGCTTTGTTTTTACATTCCGAAATCTTTTTTAAAAGTTTATTTAAATCCATTTCACTGGTCATTGATGCCCAGTTAACTAATCTCCTGCCTGTTGCTGAACTAATTACAAATTCAGGTTTGTTCATGTACAAACCAGTACGATCCTTACTAGCCTTGGCGAGATGGTGCTCATTAATAATTTCAAAATTTAATGTCAGTTCAAATTCAAAGCCTTCCTTAGTCACTTCCTTAGTACCTAATTTGGTTACTTTCATTCTTCCATTTAAGTCTGTATCTAAACTGTATTCAATTTTTCTTCTAACACAGGTAATAATGTGACATTTTGATAAAATGATACTATCAATAAATGCTTGATGCCTTGGAGTAACTTTTGCCCAGTCTTGCCATCTACCTCCTAATTGCTCGTGAATTTCTAAACATCCACCACTGCCAGTCCATTCATGAGAGATTGAATCTAAGATTATTAACTTCATGCCTGAATTTTCAGCTAGTTTTATAGCTTCAATATATTTTTCAGGTGTGAATGGCGCTTTAATCTCAATTACATTGAATGGTCCTAGATTACTGTACAAAGAAGCTGAAGATTCAGAATCTATGACACATATTTTTGACCAGTCATTTGTCATTCCAAATCCCATTTGCAATGCTGAATAAGTTTTACCAAATCCTGATGCTGCTGAAATTCCAATTCTTAATTTTACCTCTGAACGAGATGCTTGTTTTATTTTCATTTTAATTGTTTGTTAGTTGTTATTACACTTTTAGATGAAAGTGAACTTTGTTAAAGATGAAAGTTTAATAACTTTTCATTTTCAATATCAATTTCATCTGTCTCAAAATCTTTCAAATAGCTATTTGTTATTTCTACAGAAGAATGCCCCATACTTTGTGATATCTTTTCAATACTTACACCTAGTTGCTTTAAGTTAGTTGCATAGGAATGACGAATTACATAAGATGTGACATTTTTTGCAACTTTTGCAACTTTTGCAAGTTCTTTCAATTCCTTATTAAACTTTTTAAGAGTTTTTTGTTTCCTGTTTTCAATTTGCATAGGAGTTAATTCATCTCTTAGTAAAATCGGAAAAACATACTCTGTTGTATTTTTTTGAGTTAAATAATAATCTAATACCTTTTTTACTGGAGGCAGTATTTTAACTTTAAATACTGTTTTTGTCTTTGAGCGTATGTAAACTATATAATCATCTTGAATGTTTTCTTTTTTTAATTTTAACATATCAATCCAATTAATTCCTCTTACAAAATAACTAAACACAAAATAGTTTTGGGTATTAATTAAATCAGGGCGATCTGATAAATCTGCATCAACAATTCTTTTAACTTCATTCCGCGTTAAAGCTCTTTTTATCCCTTTTCCTTTTAATTTTGAAATTTTATACTTGTCAAAAGGATAATAATCTTTACTGACTATGTCGTTTCGTATAGCAGAATTATACAGCGCTCTTAATGCTCTCATTTTAAATGCAATTCCAGAATCTTGATTATTCCTATTTCTTAGGTATGCTTCATATCTTTCAAGCAAAGTGACATTTAATCCTTTAAAAGTTAAATCTCTGTCAATATGAAACTTAAAAAACGAATTACAAGTATCATGATAGCTTTTTGCATTGCCCAAACGATTTGACAATTTCATTCTTTGGATAACGTCTTGAAAATGTTCAAATACTGTTATTCTCGAATTTTGCTTGTCCCCTTTAAATATTTTTTCAAAATCATTTAAAGTAAAATCAATCCCTTCTTCGATGAAATCATCAATAATTTTTAAAGCTCTCTGTTTAATATTCATCAATATCAAATTTCGCTTTTGAAAATTTGGATGAGTCCTTTTGAGTTCTAAACCAGTCCAATCGGTTTTATTACAATTTATACCTGTGGAAATAACTTTTGCTTTCCCATCTTTAATTACCTGAAGCACTATTGGAAAGGTAAAGTCAGACCTAGGTTTGTTTTTTAATAATAATTTTACACTTGTTGCCATATTTTAATTTTGTTTATTAGTGATTTTGTAATTGTTGCAACTTTTGCAATTGTTGCAATTAATAGGTCATTTTCTAATTTGCTCATAAATTCCATTTGATGTTTTTGATAAAAAACTGTTTTCAGTCAGTTTTTTTAGCATATAGTCAAGTGTTCTGGTAGGTATATTAATTTGTTCTGCATAAACTACAGCATTAGCTCTAGTAAAATTTTTACTCATGTTAGCAAGAAATTGAGTTTCTCTGACAGTTAACTCAATCTTTCCATCTTGTATCAAATTAGATGCGTGCATAGAATGATCTACGATTATCTTCATTATTTCAAATGCAATTAGATAATCTGCATCATCACAAACAATATTATCTTGAAAAGTTTCTAAATCTTTGTTGCGAATTATCGTTAGAATCATACAAATACGAAATAGGATAAGCCCCTGACGTTTAATGATTGAGAGAACATCACTTCTATTTTGCTTGATAAAAAGTTCTGTAACATAACTCATGTCCCGATTAAATTGGTCCCATTGAGAATCACTTAACGTGATTTCTACATTTGAAATGTTGTTTTCAAGTTTTTGATAAAGATTTGAAATTTCAATTGAGACCGTTGAGAATATAGCGTTATAGTCTATTTTTATCCCTTTTGGGGATACATCTTTCCAACCAATAACATCATTAAAAACATAAAAAATGAACCTGCTAAATAATCCATTTTCTTTAGAATTTATTAATGGTTTTACTTGATTAGGAGTTCCGGAGATGACCAAAGAAAGTTGGGGATACCTCACTTCAATAAATTTATCATCTGATTCTCTGCTAATTGAGATTGTTTCATGATGAAACGCTTTCCTCATTATGTCTGAAAAATTACCCCAATCTTGCTTTAACATCACTGAAATTGTATCTGCTTCTGTTTCAAAAATTAATATACCATAAGGGGCGTTTTTCAAATGTTTGTATATTTTTGAACTACTTACATTTCCTGGAATTAATTTCACTTCCAATTCAGGGCATTTTATACTTAAATCTTTTTTTGTCTTTTTTTCTGATTCACATTCAGCAATATTTTCAAGACTAATTTCTAAAATATATTGGTGAATTTTTTCGATTAACACTTTGGATTTATTCATTACTCCTTTTCCAGAAGCCGCAGGTGCAACAACCAGCAAGTATAAATTAGGTGAATACAAATTACCATCATAAATTCCATGAACTTTCGGAAGGGCTGCACTTAGAACTCCTAAAGAGGAAAGAAGTACAACGTCTTTTTCTCTTCCAGTAAAAGGTTCTGTCAATTCAAATAAAATTTCAGGTAGTTTTTGATATACTATTTCAGGTAAAAAATCAGTTTCCATTTCCTAAGTTTTAAAGATTAGAACTAATTTCATTACCAATTGCGCCCTTATGAGTCATATAACATAAAAGGTCCTCCTCTTTGAAGTAAATTTTACCTTTTGGCTTATAGAACCTTATTTGTCTTAAAGCTGTAAGCTTGTACAAAGTAGATTTGGAAATACCTAAATAAATAGTTGCTTCCTTGAAGCTTAAAAATTTTGTTTTAATTACATTCATTTTTTTATTGTTTAAAAATTGAATGCAAATATTTCTGAAAATGGAAATGGAAATTTGAAACAGAATTTTAACGTTTTTGAGAAATTCTGTTTCGTTTTTTTAATACGTATACCTATTTGGTCTTTTAAGGTAATTATTGAGATTGTTGATGTCTGAGGTAGAGACTAAATTTTTTAGATCCGCAAAGATAATTTCACAAGAACCAGCATTTATGCTAATTTGTGATAAATGAAGAACTGACCCAACGAATCTCAAATCTTTATTGCTAATTTTTGGATTAGATGCCTTTTCTCTGATTGTAAATTTATACAATCCCAATATTGTCTCATACTTAAAATATTCATCTAATAAAGAAAATTTTCGTGGGTGATAATTATCTAAGATAAGTTGTTTTTTATACTCAAAATTATCTAAAGTAAGTCCATATTTTGAAATCAATGAGTCCATTATATCACGGATAAAAAACATATTCTTAAAAGTAGTATTTCCATCTGTTTTTATTGAAATAGCTTGAATATTGTTTGGATCTAAAAGGTAAGTGCGTATAATTTTTAATAGCATAGAAACATCCTTGTGTAAATTTTGAAAATCAATATTCATTCTGTCTTTATTGTCAAAAGGGGTTTCGTAATGTTTTATATATTCTTTTTGAATAGCACACACTAAAACATAAAAATCAAGTCTTTTATCCTCTAAATGATAACGTTTTAATAAATCATCAATTAATACAGTAATTAAATTTGAAATAGCTATTGAACCATGACTTTTTTTAAAACTTTCAATAAATGAAAAATTATTAAAGAAAGGTATAATGAAGGATAAATCACTGTTTTCAATGTCATAATTACTCAAATTTCTAATTTGAGATGTTTGATAGCATCCATTAATGTCAAGCTCTTTGTAGATGTATGTGTTTAAATTGGTCATGCTGGTAAAAGTAGTAATAATTGATTTTCGACCCTAATTCGACCCATAAAAATAAAAAAGCCCTACATTTCTGTAAGGCTTTGATTTTACTAGTGGTCCCACCTGGGCTCGAACCAGGGACCACCTGATTATGAGTCAGGTGCTCTAACCAACTGAGCTATAGGACCTCTATTGGAGGTGCAATATTACTACTATTTTTATTTGCAAGCAAATCTTTTTTTAATCGATTCTAAAAATGTGGGGTAACATTCTTGAAATCAATCTATTTTATTTCTTGACAAAGTTCAATTAATACACCGTTTGTTGTTTTCGGATGTAAAAAAGCAACTAATTTATTATCTGCACCTTTTTTTGGTGTTTCATTTAATACAGTAAAACCTTCCAGCTTTAAGCGTTCTATTTCTGCATAAATATCTTCCACATCAAAAGCGATATGATGAATGCCTTCTCCTTTTTTCTCTAAAAATTTAGCAATTGGGCTGTCTTCATTTGTAGCTTCTAACAATTCAATTTTATTTGGACCGCACATAAAAAAAGATGTTTTTACACCTTCACTTGCTACTTCTTCTGTTTTGTAGGCGGCTTGTCCGAAAAGTTTTGAAAACAATTCATTTGAATTTTCTAAATTATGAACGGCTATGCCAATATGTTCTATTTTTCTCATTTTTACACGAATTAATATGCAAAAATAAACATTCATAAACGTATTTCTGCTTATTTTGTATGTAAAAATTGTATTTTTGCCCCATGGAAACAAATAGACAAAAAAAAATTGGTGCATTATTGCAAACTGACTTAGTAGATATTTTACAAGGAGAGATTAGAAAAAATTCAATTTCTAATTTAATAATTTCTGTTTCTAAAGTAAATGTAACTTCAGATTTATCTATCGCAAAGGTGTATTTAAGTGTTTTTCCTTCCGAAAAAGGACCAGAATTATTAGCAGCAATTAAAAGTAACGCGCCTTTAATTAAACACGATTTATCGCAACGTGTAAAATTGCAATTAAGGCGAGTGCCCAACTTAATTTTCTTCATAGACGACAGTTTAGATTATATAGAGAAAATTGACAATGCACTTTCAAGAAAAGAAAACCCAATTGAAAATCCAGATTTATTAGAAAAACGAAAAAAATCATAATTTGAATTTTCCATTCTACATAGCCAAAAGATACGCGTTTAGTTTATCTAAAACTACCGCCATAAATGTGATTACGTTTATTGCTTCTTTTGGAATTATTGTAGGCGCTATGGCGCTTTTTGTAGTGCTTTCTGTTTTTAGCGGGTTACGCGATTTCAGTTTAAGTTTTTCCAATGCAACCGATCCCGATTTACGTATTGAAACTCTTGTGGGCAAATCTTTCTTCATTTCTGAAAAACAAGAATCTCAGTTACAGTCTTCAAAAGAATTTAATACCTATACCCAAATTGTTGAAGAACGCGCCTTATTTTATTATAATGATAAAGAACACGTTGCGTATTTAAAAGGAGTAGATGCTAATTATTGTAAGGTAAACGAATTAAATACTTTTTTATATGCTGGAGATTGGTTGCAACCCAATACCAATCAGGTAGTGGTGGGTTCTGGTATTTCAAGAAAATTAGCTTTAGGTCTTTTTGATTTTAATAACGTTTTAGAAGTATACATTCCAAAACCAGGTTCGGGATTAATTGAAAATCCTGAGGAAGCGTTTAATAAATCGCCTTTACTTACTTCTGGGATATTTCAAGTTAGCGAAGATGTTGATGAAAAATATGTGTACTCTACCATTGAATTAACACAAGCCTTACTGAATTTCCAACCTAATCAACTGACATATATCGATTTTAAACTCGCGCCAAATGTATCCGAATCAGATGCTATTGCTGCTCTAAATAAAATTTTTCCAAATCAGATAAAAATAAAAAACAGAGCCCAATTAAATGACGCCTTATATAAAATGCTTAATACCGAAAACATTGTGGTCTATTTAATTTTTACTTTAGTAATTATCATCGCATTATTCAATTTAATTGGGGCGATTATTATGATGATTATTGAGAAAAAAAACAATCTCAAAACGTTATACAATTTAGGAACAGAAATAAAATATTTAAAAAATATATTCTTATTTCAAGGAAATATCATTTCTATTTTCGGAGGAATTATTGGGTTGATTTTAGGTATAGTAGTCATCTTAATTCAACAGCAATTTGAATTAATTATGATTACACCTTCATTAGCATATCCTGTACTTTTCGAAATAAAAAATGTTATACTTGTATTAGTTACCATTACAGTTTTAGGGTTTATTGCTTCTAAAATTGCCAGTAGTACCGTCACCAAAAAATTATTAGAATGAGAAAAATTATATTTATAGTAACAGCAGTAGTTTTTTTAGGTTGTAAATCTTCGCAATCTAGTTTAAAACTAAATCAGGAATCAGAAATTAATTTAATTTTGAAC
Source organism: uncultured Flavobacterium sp. (assembly GCA_964593435.1). Lineage (GTDB taxonomy): Bacteria > Bacteroidota > Bacteroidia > Flavobacteriales > Flavobacteriaceae > Flavobacterium. The sequence goes on from CAZQGY010000002.1 coordinate 125,854, forward strand.
AATTGGCATAAAGCGGCGGCGGAAGCTAATTTTAATTCGTATTTTGATGCGATGACAGAAGATGCGATTTTTATAGGAACAGACGCAACTGAGAATTGGAACAAAACAGATTTTATAAAATTCGCCAAACCCTTTTTCGATAAAGGAAAAGCTTGGAATTTTTCCGCTTTAGAAAGAAATATTTATTTTTCTTCGAATAAAAAAACAGCTTGGTTTGATGAATTGCTAAACACTCAAATGAAAATTTGCAGAGGAAGTGGCGTTTTGGTAGTTGACAAAAATGGAAATTGGAAAATAAAACAGTATGTGTTATCAATGACCATTCCAAATGACAATACAGATGAAGTGGTTAAAATTAAATCACTTATTGAAGACAAGGAAATAGAAAGACTAAAAAACCAAACTAAATAATGACTTGTCAATCTGAACTCGTTTCAGATTCTACTTAATTTTTTTAGAATCTGAAACGAGTTCAGATTGACAAAAAAGTGTTTTATTTATAAATCGTTGCTTTCAAATTCTTAAACATATCAACGGTCATGTTTTCTATGTTAAAATCGTTTTTCCAACGCCAATCTTTTCTTGCTGCACTATCGTCAATACTCGCAGGCCAGCTGTCGGCAATTTTCTGACGGAAATCGGGCTCGTAAGTAATAGTAAAATTTGAATAATGTTTCGTAATTTCTGCTGCTAACTCTTTCGGAGTAAAACTCATTCCTGATAAATTGTAAGAAGAACGAATTTTAATATCTTCTGCATCAGCTTGCATAATGCTGATTGTGGCTTTTATCGCATCATCCATATACATCATCGGCAAAGCAGAATTTTCAGATAAAAAACTTGTGAATTTTCCATCGGTAATTGCTTTGTGATAAATATCAACAGCATAATCGGTTGTTCCGCCACCAGCTTCTGTACTCCAGCTAATTAAACCAGGATATCGGATGCTTCTAATATCTACACCATATTGTTTATGATAATATTCTGCCCAACGTTCGCCTGTTTGTTTTGAAATTCCATAAACTGTAGTAGGTTCCATAATGGTGTATTGGGGTGTGTTTTCTTTTGGAGTTGTAGGTCCGAAAACGGCAATACTAGACGGCCAAAATATTTTTTTTATTTTTCCTGCCTTGGCTAAATTTAAAACGTGAAATAACGAATTCATATTCAAATCCCAAGCAAAAGCTGGATTTTTTTCGGCAGTTGCGGATAATAAGGCAGCCATTAAATACACATCAGTAATATGATATTTCTCAACTAATTGCTCAATCTGATTGTAATCTAAGGCATTTATAACTTCAAAAATTCCGTTATTTACTACGTCATTTTCTAATTTTCTAATATCGGAAGCAATTACGTTTTCTACACCATATGTAGCACGTAATTTTGAAGTAAGTTCGGTGCCAATTTGACCACAAGCGCCAATGATTAGTATTTTGGTTTGCATAGTTAGTTGTTTTGTCTTACAAATATAAAATATTAGCAATAATAACCCATAATTTTATTGGTTTTTTTCGAATTTCGTAAAAATCAGCTATTCAGATTATTAATTATTTATTTAACTTAATTTTAAAAAAAATCATATAAACATTTGTAAATTTGCGACTCATAATTGTAAAAAAATGAATTTTTTTAAATTACTTATACTATCTGTTTTTAGCAGTCTTTTGTTTTTTTCTTGTAAACAAAATGACGAGCAAGTATTACTTGTGGAAAAAATGGAGAAAAAAAATCGAGAATCTTTTGAACAAATCAATAAAGCTTGGCAGTTGAATATTCCAGTTACTAGTCCTGAAGTGCGAACTGTTTTAAATCAATGGCAAGATTGGAAAAATTTTGAAGAAGAGCTTCAGCAAAAACCAAAATCATCAATTAGTGCTTTTAAGCAAAAGGTTTTAAATTTAGTTACAAAATCTACTACTTTACACACAAATGTACCTCCGAATTTTAATGTGCCTCAAGTGCGAAGTAGAATTGTAGCGTTACAAACTAAAATTTTAGCATTAGACACTTATTTTTCTTTAGATGTGGTACCTCACGAAAAAGTACAAAATTTAATAGCAGCCATTAATAAAGAATTGCATGCGTTTTATATGCAGTGCGAAGAAATTGTTATAAAAAATCGAATTCCAACTGAAATAGGCGAGCCAAAAATTATTAGTATCAGCGATACCACCCGAAATGCAAAAGCGATAAATTTTGACGATTTAGAACAAAAAGAAATTCTAAAAAAGAAGTAATTTTAGGCGTAAGGTTAACGGCAAAGGGCAAAAGAACTACTATTATTTGATAATAAACATACTATAAATTGAGCAAATCAGCAATCATTCAAAAATATCAGCAACATCCAAAAATCGGACAAATTGCTGAATTTTTTGCGTCCAGAAAAAAAATAAATGCCACCGGTTTGGTCGGTTCTTCACTTTCATTTGTGATTGAGGCTTTATTTAAAAAATCGGAACTTCCTTTTTTATTATTGTTTAATGACAAGGAAGAAGCGGCTTATTATTTGAATGATTTAGAAGCCTTAATTAACAACCAAGACGTGTTGTTTTATCCAGGTTCTTATCGGCGTCCTTATCAAATTGAAGAAACTGATAACGCGAACGTTTTATTACGTGCTGAGGTATTAAATAGAATCAATTCTCGAAAAAAACCTGCCATAATTGTTTCATATACAGATGCCGTTTTTGAAAAAGTAGTTACTCGAAAAGAATTAGACAAAAACACGTTAAAGCTTAGTGTTACTGATAAATTATCTATCGATTTTATTAATGAAACACTTTTTGAATATCATTTTAAACGTGTCGATTTTGTTTCGGAACCTGGTGAATTTTCTGTTCGAGGTGGAATTATAGATGTGTTTTCTTTTTCTAATGATGTGCCGTACCGAATCGAGTTTTTTGGTGATGAAATTGACAGCATCCGAACCTTTGATATTGAAACGCAATTATCTAAAGAAAAAGTTACTAAAATTGCCATTATACCAAATGTTGAAAATAAGATTTCACAAGAAAATCGTGAAAATTTCTTAGATTATATTTCCGAAAAAACAGTTATAGTCCTTCAAAATACCGATTTATTAGGTGGAAAATTAGACCGATTATATGAAAAAGCAAAAGAAGCCTATTCGAAACTAACGTTAACGATTCATCACGCCAAACCGGAAGAATTATTTGTAAATCAGGAAACATTTTTAAAACGCGCTTTAGATTTTTCGATAATCGAATTAGATAAAAATCCAGTTTTTAAATCGGAAAAAATTGTCGAATTTTATACGCAACCGCAGCCATCATTTAACAAACAATTCGATTTGTTAATTAATAATTTAAACGATAATTTCCATAACGGAATTAAAAATTATTTATTTTCATCTAACGAAAATCAAGCCAAAAGATTCAAAGAAATTTTTAAAGATATAGATGAAGATGCGGCCATTGATGTGAAAGATAAATATGAAAACATTGTTTTTCCATTATTTTCTGGTTTCATAGATACAGAATTACAAATTGCCTGTTACACAGACCATCAAATTTTCGAAAGATATCATAAGTTTTCTATCAAAAATAATGCGTCTAAAAAACAAACGGTGACTCTAAAAGAACTAACCGCTTTGTCTATTGGCGATTACGTTACCCATATCGATCACGGAATTGGAAAATTTGGAGGCTTACAAAAAATTCAAGTAGAAGGTAAAACTCAAGAAGCTATTAAATTGGTGTATGCCGATAATGATATTGTGTATGTGAGCATTCATTCACTCCATAAAATTTCAAAATACACGGGAAAAGAAGGTACTGCTCCAAAAATATATAAATTAGGAAGTGGTGTTTGGAAAGCATTAAAACAAAAAACAAAAGCACGAGTTAAGCACATTGCGTTTAATTTAATTCAGTTGTATGCCAAACGGCGTTTGGATAAAGGATATGCTTTCGGACCCGACTCATACATGCAAAAAGAATTAGAAAGTTCTTTTATTTACGAAGATACGCCCGACCAAATTACAGCCACACACGACGTAAAAATGGATATGGAAAACGACCGTCCAATGGATAGATTGGTTTGTGGCGATGTGGGATTTGGAAAAACAGAAGTCGCTATTCGTGCGGCATTTAAAGCAGTTGATAATGGTAAGCAAGTCGCTATTTTAGTGCCAACAACTATTTTGGCCTACCAACATTACCGAACTTTTGTTGATAGATTAAAAGATATGCCAGTATCGGTAAGCTATTTGAACCGATTTAGAACCGCAAAACAAAAAGCAGAAACGCTAAAAGGTTTGGAAGATGGAAAAATAGATATCGTAATCGGAACGCATCAATTGGTAAATAAAAATGTGAAATTCCGAGATTTAGGGTTGCTTATTGTTGATGAGGAACAAAAATTTGGGGTGAATGTAAAAGACAAATTAAAAACCATTGCTGCAAATATTGATACGCTTACTTTAACTGCTACTCCCATACCAAGAACGTTACAATTTTCATTAATGGCAGCTCGCGATTTATCAGTTATTACTACGCCGCCGCCCAATCGATATCCGATTGAAACCAATGTTATTCGTTTTAATGAAGAAACCATTCGTGATGCTATTTCGTATGAAGTGGAACGTGGTGGACAAGTGTTTTTTATCAATAATCGTATCGAAAACATTAAAGAAGTTGCCGGAATGATTCAGCGATTGGTTCCTAATGCAAAAGTAGGAATCGGACACGGACAAATGGATGGAAAAAAACTAGAAGAATTAATGCTTGCCTTTATCGAGGGCGAATTTGATGTTTTGGTAGCCACAACAATTATTGAAAGTGGCTTAGACGTACCAAACGCGAATACAATTTTTATTAATAATGCCAATAATTTTGGACTTTCAGATTTACATCAAATGCGAGGCAGAGTGGGGCGTAGCAATAAAAAAGCATTTTGTTATTTTATTACACCACCCGAATCTGTAATGACGGATGATGCTCGTAAACGAATTAATGCTTTAGTTCAGTTTTCAGAATTAGGTAGCGGGTTTAATATTGCCATGAAAGATTTAGAAATTCGTGGTGCGGGTGATTTGTTAGGTGGCGAACAAAGCGGTTTTATTAATGAAATTGGTTTTGACACCTATCAAAAAATCATGAATGAAGCCATTGACGAATTAAAAGAAAATGAGTTTGCTAATTTATATGAAGAAGAAAATGATATTGAAACCAAAGAATTTGTAAAAGAATTTCAAATTGATACCGATTTTGAATTACTGTTTCCAGACGAATACATCAATAATATTTCGGAACGATTGAGTTTGTATAACGAATTAGGTACTTTGAAAAACAATGCTGAATTAGAAGCGTATGAAAAACGTTTAATCGACCGTTTTGGACCTTTGCCAAAAGAAGCGAGTTCGCTATTAAACAGTGTTCGAATCAAATGGAAAGCCAAACAAATTGGTTTAGAAAGATTAATTCTGAAACAAAATAAAATGGTAGGGTATTTTATTGGCGATCAGCAATCTAATTTTTACCAAAGTAATCGTTTTATAAATGTGATGAAATTTGCACAACAAAATGGGAATTTATGTAAAGTAAAAGAAAAAGAAACCAAAAACGGATTACGACTTTTAATCACTTTTGAGAACGTAAAAAGCATTCATAAAGCATTAGAATTAATTGAAATGATATAATCTTAAAAAAGTAATGTTCATTTTTCAAAAAAAAAACTTATTTTTACACGTTTGCATACTAAATAACAAAAAATAATGTTATTTATAAAAACCATATTACATTGAAAAACATACAATTAAAACATTTACTTACATTTGGTAGTATAGCCATTCTTTTGGCATGTTCTACTAAGAGAGATAATTATATTAATAGAAAGTGGCATTCCACAAATACAAAATATAATGTTTTGTATAATGGAAATTTGGCGATGCAAAAAGGAATTGCAGATGTAAAAGCAACGTATTCGGATGATTTTTGGGACGTACTTCCGTTAGAACGCATGCAAGTTATACCAACAGAACAAAAGGAAGGCGAAGTAACTAAGAACGCAAATTTTGAACGTGCTGAAACTAAGGCCACAAAAGCCATTCAAATTCATTCTATGAATATTGGCGGATATGAAAAAAACAATCAAATTGACGAATCATACTTGATGCTTGGTAAGTCTAGGTATTATGAAAACCGCTATTTACCTGCCATGGAAGCGTTTAATTATATTTTATATAAATATCCAACAAGTAATAACGTGTACCAAGCACAAGTGTGGCGCGAAAAAGTCAATTTAAAATTAGAAAACGAACAATTAGCCATAAAAAACTTAAATAGAACGCTAAAAGGACAAAAAGTTACGGGTCAGGATTTGGCCGATATTCATTCCGTTTTAGCACAAGCATATATTAAAAAAAATGTTTTAGATAGTGCGATAGTTTCTGTAAAAATATCAAAAAAAGAAACCAAATTAAAAGAAGAAAAAGCGCGTTATACTTTTATTTTAGCCCAATTATATGAAAAATTAAACTATTCAGATAGTGCTTATGTGGCGTATCAAGAAGTGATTGATATGAAACGAAAATCGCCTCGTAGTTATACAATTTATTCTCATTTGAGACAATCCAAACAATTTGATTTTCAAAAAGGCGATACGGTTGTGTTTCATAAAAATTTAGATAAATTACAAGAAAATATTGAAAACAAAAGCTTTAGAGATGTGATTTATCATCAAAGGGCTGTTTTTTATGATAAAAAAGGAAAAGACAAATTAGCCATTTTAAACTATAATAAATCTTTAAAAAATAGTTTGTCAGATAAATATTTAGCGGCTTTAAACTATAGAAATATTTCGGAAATCTATTACAGAAAACAAAATTTCCATTTCGTAAAAAAATATTTAGATTCAACATTGTTGCGTTTACCAGAAAAAAATAGCGAAGTAAAATCAACTAAAAAAAGATTGGAAATTATAACGGATGTTGTAAAATATCAAGATATTATTAGTTATTCGGATAGTATTTTCAATATTTCCAAAATGTCAAATTCTGAAAAAGTAAAATTTTATCAAAATCACATTACTAAGTTAAAAATATCAGATTCTATTGCGGCTATAAAAACAGCAGATAATTTAGCTTTATCACAACAAAACCAAAAATCAGATGTGTTTCCAGACGATAGTTTTAATGATAACTCTGACAACAAAGATAAAAATTCCTCAGATGTAATTGCAACAGTAAAAAGCCCAGTTTTAGAGCCAAATTTAGTAAAATCACCAGTAAATTCAAATAGTCCACAGAGTAATTTTTATTTTTATAATGCTGTAACGGTTGCACAAGGGAAATTGAATTTTAAGAAAAAATGGGGCGATATTAAATATGGCGACAATTGGAAATCTGTAGCAGAATCCAATCAAAACCAAGCAGAAAACGTATCTGAAGAGGAAACAGAAGAAGAAACATCTGATGTAACGGAAGAAGTTGGCCTTGAACCAAAATATAAAACCTCTTTTTACATCGATCAATTACCAAAAGATACTAAAGTACTTGATAGTTTAAATATTGAGGCAAATTATGCACGTTTTCAACTTGGTACTATTTTTAAAGAGAAACTTAAAGAAAAAAAGTTAGCTATAACTACTTTTGAAGATATTTTGGTAAATTCACCAGAAAGTAAATTGATTTTACCTACGTATTATAATTTATACCAATTGTATGGTGATGATGAAAATAAGGAAAAAACGCTGGTTTATAAACAAAAAATTTTAACAGAATATCCAGAAAGCAGATATGCTTCCGCTGTTAATAATACTACAATAAATGCAGATATTACAGCAGATTCTGAATTTAATTTGCTATATACGAAAGTAGAAAAAGGATGGTTTAGAGAAGCGAATTTAGAAATTGATGCTTTACTAAAAAAATATGACGGAGATGAATTAAACGCTAAATTTGATATTTTAAAAGCAAAAATTTCTGCTAGGTTATTTGGACTTTCTGCCTATAAAGTGGCGCTACAAAAAATTGTAAAAAACTATCCAAAAGCTGTTGAAACAAAAAAAATAGAGTCAATATTAAGTTCAGATATTCCAGCTCTTGAAGCTCTACAATTTGGAGCTACATCTAAAACTTATAATTTGGTTTTTATAACCAATTATCCTAATGAGATTTCACATAAAAATTTAATTGAGAAATTAAATAAATATGCTAAAGAATCTGGCGATAGGAAAGTCAGCGTGTCAAATGATATTTATTATGTAGATAAAAATATGATTGTTTTACATGGAATATTAAATAAAGTAACTGCAGAATCCGTTGCTAATTATCTGAAAGAGCATAAAGATTATAAACTAAAAGACACACCAATTATAATTTCAAATGAAGATTATAAAGTAGTTCAGGTAAGAAAAAATATTGAAGACTATTTAGCTAAAATCAAATAAGTATGCCAAAATCAGACTATGATTTATTAGGTAAAACAAATCGAATTGTAGAACAAACCATTATTACTGGCAATATAGTTTCCTCAGCCGATTTACGATTAGACGGTAAATTAGTTGGCGATATTACTTGCAATGGAAAAATTGTGTTGGGTCCAAAAAGTAAAGTAGAAGGAAATATTACTTGTAAAAATATAGATATTGAAGGCAAGTTCAATGGTAAATTAGTGGTGGAAGATTTATTAGGAATCAAAAAATCAGCTAAAATTTCTGGCGAAGTTACCGTGGGAAAATTAGCCATAGAACCTGGCGCCATTTTTGAAGCCAGTTGTGTAATGAAATCAAAATAAAACCAAACTATGAAAAACATATTACCTATTTTATTTTATCTATTTTCTATATTTACTTTTTCCCAAAATCAAAAAATAGGTCAAAACTTTGTAGAAACTTTATTATCAGAAAAAAACTTTGAAAAAGCGCTAACTTTTTTAGATGTATCTATAAAAGATCAAATTACAATTGATTTATTGTCTAAAACTTCAGAACAATTAGATGCCCAATTAGGCGCATATCAAAACACAATTTCTGTTACTGATAAAGGTAATATTTTTTCGTATTATACACAATTTAAAAATACGGCTTTAGATTTTGATATAAGTTTTAAAGAAGATAAAATTGTTGGTTTCTTTTTAAAACAACATCAAGAAGTTAATGTAAATGATTATAAAATTAAAAGCGGAACAATTGATTTAAAAGGAACTTTATTAGAAGCAAAAAATTCTACTATTTTAATTGTTTTTATTCACGGTTCTGGTCCAAATGATAGAGATGAGACCATCGGTCCGAATAAACTTTTTAAAGATATGGCGGAAGCTTTTCTGAAAGAAGGAATTGCTTCCTATCGTTTTGATAAAAGAACAAAATCAAATCCTGAAACTTTTTCAGATGAAAGTACAGTTGAAGATGAAGTTGTGTATGATGCTATTGCAATTGTAAACCATTTTAGAAGTTCTGAAAAATTTAAAAACCATAAAATAGTTTTAATTGGTCATAGTTTAGGTGCTTTTATGATGCCTAAAATTGCGAATTCAATTGCTATTGATAAAGCCGTAATGATGGCTGGAAATGCAAGAGATTTACAAGACGTGATTATAGATCAATATGTATATCTAAATAATTTAAATCCAACAAAAGAAGGTGAGGATGAAATTATTAAAGTAAAAAAAGAAGTGAGTTTATTGACTTCAAATAAAATTAACACTACAGCTTCATCTGATGAATTGCCTTTAGGTTTATCTGCTAAATATTGGCAATCATTACTAGATTATAAACCTTTGGTCGAAGTTAAAAAAGTTACTATTCCGTTATTAATTCTAAATGGCGAACGCGATTATCAAGTGACAATGAAAGAGTTTAACTTGTGGAAGAAAACTTTAAAAAATACAAAAACTCAATTTATTAGCTATCCAAAATTAAATCATTTATTTATTGCTGGAGAAGGTAAGCCAAGTCCTGAAGAATATAGTGTTAAAGGTGAGGTGGATAAAAAAGTGATTCAAGATATTATTACTTTTTGCAAACAATAAATTATGGCAAATAAACCGCTAAATAAATGGATTCAATTAATAAGTGTTCCGGCACAAATGGGAGTAGTTATTTTTTTGTTTGCCTATTTAGGTCAATATTTAGACCAAAAATACCAATCCGAAAACTATGTAAAAATTTTTACAGTTGTAGGCGTTTTCTTAGCCTTGTATAATGTAATTCGCCAAGTGAACCAAATGAGTAAGAATGAAAAATAACTTCTTGTTTTTTAAACGAATTTTCTTTTTTACACTTTCGTTATTTGCTCTCAATCGCTTGATTTTTTTGTTTCCTACTTTGAAACAAGCTGAAGAAAAATTTCATTTTACAATAGCCTTTTTGTTTTTATTGTTTTTTGTGTTTTCAAACCTAATTTTATTCCTTGTAAAAAAGGTTTCAGAAAAAAGCTTTGACAATACAGGAATGGTATTTATGATGGCAACTTTTGTGAAAACTGGGATGGTTTATTTTATCATCAAACCAATATTAAGTCTACCAAATAATCAAATTGAAAGAACAAATTGCCTGATTGTTTTTATGTGTTTTTTAGTAATTGAAACGATAATAACAATAGGTATTTTGAATAAAAAACAATAAACCAATTTAATTTTGAATAATTTGGTAAAAAAAGTAATTTTCTAGTATTGTAATTTAAAGAAAAAATATACCTTTGCAAAAATTTTAAGGACATTATTTTTTAGAATATATATTTTATGTTGATTTCAAGAAAAACAATTCAATTATTTATAGCCACAATTTTTGCGGTTTTGCCTGTAGTTACTTTCGCTAATGCAGATACAAGTCACGTTGCAAAACCAACGCATTCTGAAGTTGTAAATCATGAAGGTGCTGCGACTAAGGAAGTTGTTTCGGAAGAGATGAAAGCGCAAGAAGAAAGAGCGGAATTCATTCAACATCACTTATTAGATTCTCATGATTTTCATTTATTTTCTTACGGAAAAGCATCAGGTCATGAAACACACATTGGTTTTCCTTTACCAGTAATTTTATGGGAAGACGGATTGCATTTTTTCATGTCGTCTGAATTTCACCACGGTGAAGCTGTTGCCGAATCAAACGGAAAATATTTTGCGATAAATCACCATGATGGAATGATTTATAATACAGATGCAAAAGGAACTTTCAATGTTGATGAAAAACACCATACTACAAATACAAAACCTATCGATTTTTCTATCACAAAAAGTATTGTAATGATTTTAATCGTGGCTTTATTAATGTTTATGATTTTTAGAAATCTAGGAAAATCATACAGTAAAAATGGTGGTATTGCTACTGGGGTGGGAAGATTTTTCGAGCCTTTAGTACTTTATATCAGAGATGAAATCGCAATTCCTAATATTGGAGAGAAACATTATAAAAAATATATGAGTCATTTATTGACTGTTTTCTTCTTTATTTGGTTTTTAAATATGTTTGGTTTAACACCACTAGGAGTTAACGTAACAGGAAATATTGCAATTACCGCTTCGTTAGCAATCATAACTTATTTAATTACAACGTTTACTGCTAATGGAAATTATTGGGGTCACATTTTCTGGATGCCAGGCGTGCCAGTTCCAATGAAAATCATTTTAGCACCAATTGAATTTTTAGGAACAATTATTAAGCCATTTTCATTAATGATTCGTTTATATGCAAATATGTTGGCAGGTCACGTGGTTTTAATGAGTATCATTGCGTTAATGTATACGTTTAGTAGTCCAATCGGAAGTCCGTTATCATTTGTTTTGGCTTTCGTATTATCAATATTAGAAATTTTAGTAGCTTTATTACAAGCTTATATTT
>CAZQGY010000003.1:0-134123 GCA_964593435.1 uncultured Flavobacterium sp.
ACGCAGGTGGTCGTGGAAAAGGTGGTGGAGTTAAATTAGCTAAAAATTTAGACCAAGTTAAAGAGATAGCGGGTCAAATTATTGGTATGGATTTAATTACGCCTCAAACACCTCCAACAGGAAAAAGAGTTCATAAAGTTTTAATTGCTGAAGATGTTTATTATCCAGGTGAATCTGAAACGAAAGAATTTTATATGTCTGTTTTATTAAATAGAGGTAAAGGTCGTAATATGATTATGTATTCTACAGAAGGTGGAATGGATATTGAAGAAGTGGCTGAACATACACCGCATTTAATTTTTACAGAAGAAATTGATCCTGCAGTTGGTTTACAAGGATTTCAAGCAAGACAAATTGCTTTTAATTTAGGTTTATCAGGTGAGGCATTTAAAGAAATGGTGAAATTTGTTGATGCTTTATACAAAGCCTACATTGGTTCAGACGCTACTATGTTTGAAATTAATCCAGTTTTAAAAACATCAGACAATAAAATTATTGCAGTAGATGCTAAAGTTGATTTAGATGATAATGCTTTATTCCGTCATAAAGATTTAGCTGAAATGCGTGATGTTCGTGAAGAAAATCCTATTGAAGTTGAAGCGAAAGAAGTTGGTTTAAATTATGTAGATTTAGATGGAACGGTTGGATGTATGGTAAACGGAGCTGGTTTAGCAATGGCTACTATGGATTTAATTAAATATGCTGGTTTTGAACCTGCAAACTTCTTAGATGTAGGAGGAACTGCAGATGCAAAACGTGTTGAAACCGCTTTCCGTATTATTTTAAAAGATGCGAATGTAAAAGCTATTTTAATTAATATTTTTGGTGGAATTGTACGTTGCGATAGAGTAGCACAAGGTGTAGTTGATGCTTATAAAAATATGGGTGATGCTATTAAAGTGCCAATTATTGTTCGTTTACAAGGTACAAATGCAGAAATTGCAAAAGAATTAATTGACAATTCAGGTATGCCAATTTTATCAGCTGTTCAGTTTCAAGAAGCGGCTGACCAAGTAAAAGCAGCTTTATCTTAATAAAATTATTTTTATTTTATATATTTATCCCGACTTAGGTCGGGATTTTTTTTATATTTGAAAAGTAAAGGGGGATTAGCTCATTTGGCTAGAGCGCTACGCTGGCAGCGTAGAGGCGACCGGTTCGAATCCGGTATTCTCCACAAAAAAATGTTTTGGAAGTCTTTTTATTTGTTTTTGAGAGGTCTTGTGAATTTATTGCAACATACCGCAATAATATTAATTTTTTTCAAAAAATTTCTTTCTGCCTATTAAGGCTTTAAGACTTTCTGCTAAATCATATAATTTTCTTGGTCCTTTTCCCTCGTGTATTAAAATCGAATCTTTTTTTCTGTTGAGATGTTCTATTTTGAATTTATATGATTGTCCATCTTCCACTAAACTATTCCAATATTCTTTTGAATAATTAAATTTGGATTCTTTTATACTCTTTAATAAATCTTCTTTTTCATTTTCTTTGATAACGCTAAATAAATTTTCTTTTTCTGGAAAAATACGCATCAAATAAATAGTATCTCTACCATTATACTTTATAATATAGTTTTCAGCAAGATTCCAAGATTCGAATTCAAAAGTTTCGAAAGTCTTTTGAATTGGCTTATTGTGTTGACAAGAAACCAAAATACAAGATATAAAAATAATGATAATTTGTTTCATTAATTATTTTAATTATTTTCTGTTTTCTTTAAAAAATATTCTTTAAGTTTCCAATTTCCTTTTTCAGAATATACTTTAGATTTTCTAACAAGCTTATTGGTTTGAATATTATAAACCTGCAACTTTTCTTTTAATATTTTATATTTAAGATGATATTCTATTTCGTTTTCTTTTATTAATTCATATGAATGTGAATTCATTAGTTTTACAAAATCTACAATAGTATCTTTTCCAACAATTTTGATTGCATCATCTTCTGTTTCTCCTTTAAGTTTATTAAAACGCAAATAGAGTTTGTTTTTTTTTATTTTGTATACTCCATCGAGTTCTTGATGTTGTAGATCTCCAGAAAATTTAAAGTTAAAAGTATTATCTGATTTTAATACAATTTCTGTTATGAAAAAACCTAAACTTGCTATGTTTGAGCGATATTTTCCATTTACATTTTTATGAATGGAACAAGAGACAAGCAATATTAGGATACTAAAGCATAAAATTTTTTTTATTTTCATTTAGAAGTCGTTTTTTTAATATAGTTGCTAATTCGTTTTACACAAAACTTTCGGAAAAGTATGATATCATAATTACAAGTTAATCTAAATTTTTGTCTGTTCTTTTCATTTTCTACAGCAATTCAAATATAGAATAAAAAACTAATTTAAAAAATGCTTTCAAGTAAATTAATGTTAAAATAAGTTTTTAAAACCCTTCAAAAACACCTAACCCAAACAAAGCAAAATCGTATTTTACAGGGTCATTTGCGTCTAATTTTCTTAGATTAGTATCTAATTCAAATAAGGCTTTTGCATCATTTTGTTTTCGGGTTAGCAGCAATAATTTCCTTGCAACATTACCTGAATGTACGTCTAACGGACAAGATAAAGCAGCTGTAGGAATGGTTTTCCAAATCCCTAAATCAACACCATTCGCGTCATCTCTTACCATCCAACGTAAAAACATGTAGATACGGGTAATTAGAGTGGTAGGAATTTTGTATATAGAATAATATCTTTGCAAAGAACAATTGTAGATACTAATGGGATTAACCATAAAAGAGCTTAAAGAATTTTTAGATGCAAAGGTAAATGAATTTAATACTGTCAACTTCATTGAACCAGACCCTATTAGTGTCCCTCACAGATATTCACGCAAAGAAGATATTGAGATAGCAAGTTTCCTTGCGTCATCTATTGCTTGGGGTAATCGTAAAATGATAACCAAGAACGGTCACCGCATGATGGATTTGTTGGGAGATTCTCCATACGATTTTGTTATGTCTCATCATGAATATCAACTTGAAATACTAGACAACTTTGTGCATCGTACCTTCAACGGTGAAGACTTTAAATATTTTATTAAAGCTCTAAAACATGTATACTCAATTCATGGTGGCTTAGAATCTATATTCACTAAGTACCAAACCGAAAATTCATTACAACCAGCAATTCACGAGTTAAATAGAATTTTCTTTGAAATTGAACACCCACAAAGAACAAGAAAACATGTCGCAGACCCAATGAAAGGAAGTGTTGCGAAGAGAATTAACATGAATCTTAGATGGTTATGTCGAAAAGACAACAAAGGCGTTGATTTTGGCATTTGGGATATTAGTCCAGCTAAACTTTCATGTCCTTTAGATGTACATTCTGGAAATGTCGCTAGAAAATTAGGATTGCTGAATCGAAAAAATAACGATTTAAAGGCACTTGAAGAGCTAGACAAATCTTTGAGACAACTTGACCCAATTGACCCAGTAAAGTATGACTTTGCTTTGTTTGGTTTAGGGATTTTTGAAGGATTCTAGCTTAAATTTATACTTGCTGTTTCTCCATTTAAAACATTGAAAATCTGACAGTTTATAACGTCAATAACTTCCATTTTTTGTGAATAACTTCTAATTTTTTCTATCTTATAAATTAGTAAATTTATACGACAAAAAAAAGGCTGATGAATACCAGCCCCGTTTATTCGAATAACTCGAATTTTTGATTGTGAGATTTCAAAGGTAGTAGTTAATTTGAATTTACCAAATGGTGTATTCACATTTATTAACCAAATACCTGTTAAAATGATAAAGTATCGAAATTTAGGTGGTAACTCAAACGTGTACGCCTATAAGATTGATTCTTCTCATATTACTGTAAGTTTCAATGGTGGAGGAACATACGTTTACACTTATTCTAGTGCTGGCGTTACCAAAATCGAAAAAATGAAACAACTGGCAATTCAAGGGAGGGGTCTTAACAGTTTCATTGTTACTCGAGCGAACAAAAGTTACGCTCAAAAGTATTGATGTAAAAACAAATGGGCGGGATTTCCCCGTCCATTTTATTTATACAATCGACCATTCACGAAAAGCATTTCAACATTCATTTTAGACATTATTCGTTCCTTTTCGATTTGGGTCAATCGATTTGGGTCTTGCACCAAAAAAACATGTTTCGTTTTTTCAAGTTGATGAGTTATTGTAATTCGTGCCTTCTTCATTTTAATCAGTTCAAACTATATTCATACTCAATTCCTAACATGTTCTTTTTTTTATGGAAATTCAAAATCAAGAAGATTGAGTCGAATTCAACTACGAAATAGAAAAATTTTACGTTGCTGATATGTTTCTCCAATATTAAAGCAAGTTTCTTTTTGTCAACTTGCGTGTCTTTCGGCAATCGAAATTCAATCATGCTTTCAACTGGTGATGTTCCTGTTCTATTCATGTTGCTGAAAACTTCAAAACGGTGGCACTTATACCTTCTTGCGAGCTCCATGTAGATTTTATTCAGTTGGATGAAATGCATACTAAATCATATTTCGGTTAATCATTACATTTTTCACCTTACAAATTGTCGCACTGGATGAACCTGTAATTTGAGTAATATCTCTCATAGGCATACCTTTTTGTAGCTTCTTTACAATTGTCTGGTGACGTTGTAACAATTTTTCATCAGATTGAACCGCACCAATTTTTCTGCCTTTAAATTTGCCTAAAGCCTGTGCAACCTTAATACCTTCCATTGCTCTTTGCTTAATTTGATTCCGATTCATCTCGGCTATACTACCCATACAAGAAATAACCAGCTGTGCCATTGGATTGACATCACCATTGTCCAAAAGTGTATTGAAACCTTCTTTGATGGATTTCAAGTTCATTTTGTTTTTGGTAAAGAGTTCAATCGTGTTTAAAATATCTAAAAGGCTCCTCCCTAGGCGGTCCAGACTATCCACGGTTACAGTGCATGGAACTGGAACTGTTTGGTTAGTAATTTCATCAAACATTTTAACGGCTTCTGGTCGTTCCATAAACGGAACATTACCTTGGATGCGTTCTACATACAATCTTGAAGGGTCATATCCTTCATGATTTTTAAATGTTTCAATTTGTCTAGCTGAATTTTGAAGAACTGTTGACGTTCTGGAATAAAAGTAATAATTCATGAATCTTTCCTTTTTGGTTAATAATCGCTTTAGATTTAGATACTCAATTATTTTGAAACATTTCTACCGTATTTATTGAGTTTTATGTTTTTAATTCTGCTTTAGAAAAATACCATAGTCTAATCTGTTGTAAAGATGCCAGGCAAATTATTAATACGCAAGGAAATCGTCTATTATCCTGGATTTCAGATTAATAAAATATTTTATTACGATATTTATCAATAAAACAAACCATGAAAAAACAAACAATAAAATTGGACTGTGGTCACGAAGTTGAAGTTATCGCAATAGACATTAGAAGAACATATGGGGAGTTCTTGGCTGGTGAACCAACTTTTGAGGACAATATATATGTAATCGAAAATTTGAAAGTGCCAGAGCACTGGGGAAAGCGAAAAACCATTAAGTATATGGATAGCTTCGACTCAAATTTAAAATCATTTCTACCTTACACAGTATTTCTGTGGTTATCATCAGACAATAGCGTCAATGACCTTCAAAATAAATATGATGGTTCAGAAGTGGTTATTGTTTGGACAATTGACGACTTGTTCTCATTTTTAACAAACTCACTTATCTATGAAGTTATAAAAGAACTTGATTGGCAATTACATGCCTTTAATACACAAATTTAGCAAGATTACTAAGGGTAAATTCTCCTTATATTGAATAAATGTATTGTATTTGTGTGAATTTCGCAATTTTTAATTTTTTACTTTTTTACTTTTTTGTTGTCTTTAGGAGTAAAAATTAAGAATAGTTTGCTGTTGTTTTTTTGTTAAAATAACACCTAAGATGTATTAAAGCCCTATCACATTATTAATCGTTTCAAACTCTCCATTTTCTCTAACATAAATGATTTCAATCCAACAAGTAGATTTTTTAATACTTGAAATCCATGGTTTTAAAATATCCGTATCAATTGTATCTGTTATTAAAATGATTTGATTTGTGAATTCTTTACATTCCCCAAAAATATGTTGTACCATTTTTTCAATGACTGTTTTTAAAGAAATCATCTCGTTTCTTGACAAGGTTTTTAATCTCGGTTGGTGTTTTATACTTATAAAAATTGCTTCTAAACAACATGTTTCTTTATGATTACTCGGAAACAAGTTAATTTCTTCACTCAAGTTTAAGTTGGAAATCAATTCATCTATTGATGTATAACCAATATTATAGTATATCTCCTCTTGAGGATGTCCATAAAGAGACTGAATTATTTTTTTCGCAATTTCTCTCAATTCGTTTTGAGCCATAATTTATCGTTTTTTGCACATATTTGACAAGTGGTATTTTTTTTTATATTATTGCATAAAAAAATGCTTAATAACTATTTCGGAAAAATTGATAATTCCTTTATTCTTTATATAGACCCTATTAATTTAGATATTATTAATTTTAGTAGAAGCTTTACTTTTGTACATTGTAATGAAATTATTTTTGACAGATTTGAAGACAATTGTCAAAATAACACTCGATTCTCTGTAAATTCTTTTGTTGAGAAAATAAAAATGAAAACCATCACAGAATTTGATTTGATTTTTGATAACAATATCCATATTCAAAATGTCTGGTGGAATGACTTACTAATTAAATCTGAATTAAGCAACTTAGAAAAAGTTTTAAATGAAATTAAAAAGTCAATACCAAATGATGAAATATCTAAATTGGATACTTGCATTCAGTCACCGAATTACTATTATCATTTGAGTAATAAGATTACCAAACAAAAAGTTTCACCAAATTCATTCACGAATTTCATTAAAAATTCTGACCGATATCAAGATAAAGAACGAAAGTTTTTTTAGTAGCCTAGAAATTCAATTTGATTGTTAAAAGTGAAATCACTTTCTATAATACTTTTATTAATGTTATTACGTTTAAAAATATTTTCAAGTTCATTCCCTTCAAAACAAATTTGAATATTTGAACTAATATCTTTTATTTTTTTTGTTTTACTTATTGTTTTACCTTTTAATGAATAAAATGTTAATGCTTCAAAATCCTCAAGCTTACAATTTAAAAAATCTTTATTACCATTAAGAAGGGCATAACAGAACCAAAGATTATTCAAATGATTAATTTTGTTTCCTTCATTGTAAAGTTCTATTAATGTGTCTTTGACGCTTTTAAATCTTGTAATTGGGTTATTATTGTCGTTTGTAATTTTTTCAATATCATTTTTCTCAATTATTTTATTTTTTAAAAAATTTGGATGATTGTAGTATTCAATTCCTTTGTTTATTATTACATCCTTAACATCAATTTTTTTGTCATTGATTTGAAAGTAATCATCCATAAAAAACTTTTTCAAATAATCTGTTGTTAACCTTGTATATTTTGTAGCATCGGATTTAACAAAGTTTTTATGCTTTTTAATTCTATCAAATAAGTTTGAATCTAAACCTACATAGTATGGAATAAATTTCATATTACTTCCATCAAATTTCGTATCTTCTATTTTTAAAATTTCAGATATTTGTTTATTCGTAACAAAACCCCAAATGTAAATACCAGGGTTTTTAGCGTTACCACTTGCTTTTATTTTTTTACTAATTTCATCAAGCTCAGAAATATGATGTAAATTTTTAAATGTAATTTTTTCCATTTTTTATACAATATTATAAAAAAAAATCTCACTTGTCAAATATGAAAAGTGAGTCCTAATTTTGATGCAATAATTACATTAATGAAAAAATGAAAGTACCATAAACATTGGGCAATCGTAAAACCGTTAAGTATCTGGATAGCTTCGACTTAAATTTAAAATCATTTCTACCTTACACAGTATTTCTATGGTTATCATCAGATAAAAGCGTCAACGACCCTCAAAACAAATTTGACGGTTCTGAAGTAGTTATTGTTTGGACAATTGATGATTTGTTTTCGTTTTCAGTTAACTCACTTATCGAAGAAGGTATTCAAGAATTTGATTGGGAAAGGTGTGCTGTTAATTACTCTATTTAAGATTCAAATATTTAATATTAAATAATAAAAGAAGATATTGTTTGTGAAATCAATTAGAAAGGATATTGTTTATTTTTGAACTAATCTTATGTAACCACCATCGCCCTGTCCTAGACCATTAGTTGTTAGGTAATCAGCACCTTCAACTAACAGTCTGCCTTCAGTAGATTCATGAAGAGTTGGATTTCCTTTGATGTAATACCTAGAAGTAACATCAGAGCTCCACCAAATAGTTCTATAACCAGCATGAATGATTTTTGCCCAATGACTTTGGTATTCCAATGAACCTATTATTAATGCATTGAATGTTTTTTTATTCTTAATCTTTTTCCCAGCTATATCTTCTCCTCCTAAATATGTTACTAAATTATTCCAGTCATTTTGATTTGGAATTTGCCATCCGCTAGGAGCTAATCCTCGAGGGTCAAAGACAGCATACCAATTATATATTTTTCCGTATTTTTTATTTTTAGAATCAAATAAAAAAAAACACCAACAAGGTATTTTTTTGTTGAAGTTATCAATCCACTCCGTTTCATTTTTTGACTGTGAAATGATATCTCCATTTATAAATCTATCAACATCTAAATTTTGAGTTGTCCATTGTTGATTTCCAATATCTATCGAAGGTAAATTAGTTGCTGTAATTTGATTATCATTGAAAGATTCCTCATCGATATTTGAATCAGAATATTCGGCATTATTTGAATTATTCTCTTCATAGTTATCATAATTAGAAGATTCAGAATTACTATCTTCATCCCAATCTTTGTGATTTATCCTATTTCCCACAGAAGAAAATTCTTCTCTTGACCATGACGGTATACCACTAGCACATCTTAATACAGGAGTATCCCAATTATCATCAGACACCAACCAAAAGGGAGCCAAATTCTCATAGGTTAATCCAAAAAAATTAGTTTTATCAAATACTGCAAATTCAAGATATCGTGCATTATATCCATCAACATCTCTTGTTGGTTCTCCTAAACTAAAATGAAGCTCCTCATACCCTTCACTCATATCAAATGGGTCTTCGGTATTACTTACACATTTCCAAATTCTTAGAGTGTTTCCGATTATTTCAAATCGATATCTCCACGTCATATTAACATCTCCTGTGTGTTTTTCCCATGACCACTTACCTTGAATATATTTTTCAAGAGCTTGTTTGTCAGAAATATTTATGACTACTTTCTCATCTGAATCTCCACTCCCAAATGCTAAGGCTAAAAAAATAAAAACTGTAATTGTGGTAATAATAGTCTTGATATACTTGAACATGAATTTTATAAAAAAAAGGTTATAAAAATTAAATATTTTGTCTTGAATGGTATTAGAAACCAAAGTTGAACTTATATGTATAAACTAGTAAATTAATTTATTAGTAAGCAAGTGAACCCTTGTGACTTCTTGCTTCATTCATTCTATCCATATCTTTTTGAGCACAATCTCTACATTCAGTAAAAATACTTCCTTGGTCTAAACTTAAATCTCCTCCAACACCATCAGATGCAGCTGTATATCCATCTCCTTCATATTCTTTGCCACAAGTTGAGCAAGTGTGCATTTCAACATTACTTGAACTTGAATTTGTGCTGTCACCATCGCTATTAGAATCGTCAGAACCAAATGCTAAGAATAAAAATGCTCCAACAGTTAGAGTTGAGCCAATAATTTTAAATAAATTGTTTTTGTTTTTCATTTTGTTTAAATTTTCGATTAATAATTACTATACTAGTTGAAATGCCTATTACAGAAAAAGCTAAGTCCAAATAGTCAAAAGTTCCTGTAAATGAAAATCCTTGTAATATCTCAATTAAGATTCCAGATGTGAAAGGAATAATTAGCCAGAAGTTAATTTTACCAGCCCATAGAATCAAAATAATTGATGTAAACGAGTATACCCATAATCCATCGGGTAATGAAAAATAAACCCAAGATGGTAGCCAAGATTTTAATGGAGAAAAGTACTCACGTAAATATGAGATTTGGGTGTTAATACCAATCGATTCAAACCATCTAAACATTCTTAAGGACTTTGCCCTAAAAACTACGTATAACAATCCTCCTAAAGTTAATGGACTAATTACATGAAATAAAATCATATTAATATTTGCGACTTTTAATTTCACAATCCAAGTATTTGCTTTTTCTTTAAATCAAATTCATCTTGAGTTACAATTCCTTTTTTTAATAATTCTGCTAATCGTTCAAGGTCATCTAAATTTCCTTTTTCATTTGTTTCAGATTTTGTAATGTTCTCAACAGAATAATTTTTTTCTAATTTAAAAGTTTCAAATTTTGGAATTTTAGACTGCTCATCCTGTCTAACTAAGAACTGTAGATTATTTCCGCCATATATATTTTGAACAACAACTCGAACAGCATCGACTCCGAATAATGAAAGGAAAATTGGTTTACCAATTTTTAGTCCAAGCATAGTATCCAACCAAAACCATGAAAAGTAAAGAAAACATGCGAAAAAGATAAATAACAAGCCAATGTATAGTACAATAAAGTATTCGGAATATAATCCGAAAATGAATCCAACAATACTTAATATTGTTCCAATTATAAAACATCGAAATATATAAACAAACTCTTGTTTTGGTAACAATCGCATTTTTTGCTTGTCTTGGTGACCAATATTTTCTCTGCCTATTGTATTTACATTGTTAACACGAACTAAATTACTATGAAATGAAATATTCTTTTCATTGATAATTAATCTACCTGTTGAAAAAGTTATGGTTTTGTTTTCCATTTTTTGACCTGTCTATATTCGTTAATCACAACAAATATATCTAACCAAAATAGTCGTTTACACTCCATTTAGGCAACGCTATCCTTTAACAAGTTAACGCTGTGTTATAGTCAAAATGATAATTGTACCACCAGTTGGATTCGGAAGAATTTGAATCATTTTTTTATCTGCACCTGTAAGTAATCGGATACGTTCATCTACTAATTGGATTCCTTTGGATTGCTTGGAATTTGATTCCTTTAAGAACCCTTTACCATTATCAATGATTCTACAAATTACTTCATCGTTTTTACAAATAAACTCGATTTCAATTTTTGGGTTTTTAGATTGGGAATCAAAAGCATGAATAAATACATTTTCAACGATGGGTTGGATAAGTAACGGTGGTATTTCGATGGTGTTTGTGGTGACGCTAATTTGTTTTGATATGACACATTCTACTTGCTTATTTCTTCTCAAATTTTCTAGGTCAACATATCTTTCTAAGTATGCAATTTCATCGCTTAACATAACACTTTGTTTGGAAGAAAACTCAAGTGTTTGTCGAATTAGTTTTGAAAACTCTCCAATGTATTTTAATGCGTCATCTGTTTTATTATCAATGACAAAATTCTGAATAGAGTTCATTGCATTAAAAATAAAATGAGGATTCATTTGACTCTGCAAAGCTTCCATTTTTGTTTCAGCGATTCGTTTTGAAATATCTGATTTTACTTGTTCTTGTCTTTTAATTTTATTGATTCGAGACTTAAAAAAAAGAAGGATTAATACTGTCAGTAATACCAATGCTCCTAGATAGAAAATCCATGTTTTCCAAAATGGTGGAGCTATAATTATATCTATCAATTTAACCGAATAGACACTACCTGTAAGATGATTCTTCACTTCAACATCTAAGTGATATTCACCAGCTGGAATAAAAGAAAAATTAATGGTTTTTGAAGCTGACCAATTGCTCCATTTTTCGAAACCAGTATTTTTCAGCTTGTATCGATAGACCAATTCATCATTGGATTTAGCTCCAAGTGCTTCAAAAGAAATGGATAAATTGTTCATCTCATAGGGCAAAGAGACACCTTTAGAATGATAATATCCCCAACGATAATTGGTGTCACTTATGGCTTTATAATTAACTTCAATTCTACTTATTTGAATGTTAGGTTGTATCGTTTTACTTCCAATTAAATCATCCAAATTGATTTTAAAGAATCCTTTAAGTGTTCCTAAATACAAACGATTTTTTATCACCTTTCCTGTTAAAACTACATTCTCTTGAAGTCCATTGTTATTGCTTATAAACTTGCTTGAATTTTTGGATATGAGATTGACTCCCTTATTTGTGCCAATAATAATTTCATCCTTGTATGTTTCAATGAATAGTATTGTATTACCAATAATTGTAGATTGATTTAAATGTTTTATTGATATATTTTTCTTGTCCAAATCAATAATTGAGACTTCTCCAATTCGATTAGCTAAAATCAATTTGTTGTTATTTAACCATTTTGAACAAGCTATTTCGTTGTTAAATCTGCTGTTTTGAAAAAAGTTAAAGGCTTTCCCGTCCCACGCAAATAAACCACGAGATTCGGAAACAAAGTAAATCAGTTGTTTCCATTTGAAAATGGATGAAACTCCGCAATTAACATTTCTATAAGTGTCGTTTTGAAGTTTTAATATTGGTTTATGTCTCAAATTATTGTCCTTCTTATTAATCACATATGTACCACCATAAGATGTTTGATAATAAATCTGATTTCCAATATAAAATGATTCAGCATCAACTGCGTAATATTCAACAATATTACCATTTAAGTCTAAAGCAAAAAGTCCAATACTTGAGCTAACCCATAGCTTTTCTTGAGCTTTGATTATTTTCCTAAAATCTACATCAGCAAGTTTTGCATTCTTAAAAAGCAGATAGTAAGGAAAATCTTTGTCATACCCTATGGTTTGTTTATAGTTTTGCATGTGTTTATAAAACAATTCATCAGAGTGCGTTTTTGTAATTTTTTTGTTCTGGATGAAAAACACACCTTTTTTGTGGAGAATTACATCACTACTTTTTACTTGTTCGAAACCTACGATTTCAATCTGATTTTGTTGAAAGTAAGAAGGTGAATAAAATTCAAACTTGGAACTTAAATCAACAACAAATAAACCTTTGTCAATCGTTCCTACATAAAGGATATCATTTGATTTATCATAATACAAAGACCAAACCTCAGTGCTATTGACCCCATAAAAATTACTTACATTTATCGCTTCAGTGTTCTTTAATACGAATAACCCGCCAGTGGAAAAATTAACACCATAGCCAGCACTAAATATCTGTCCTCTTTTGTCTTTAGTGTAGTTCCAAAAAACGGTATTCCCATAAGCAAAACTAAAATTTTTACCAGACAAATAATTCGTTGTTGTATACTCACTAATTGACTTGTTACGGGTATCACCATGGCAAACTAACAGGTTATTATTATCCTTTTGAAAAACAGAAAAAGCACCATCAAATTGAGCCCATTGACGGGTTAGTTTTCGATTTGAAGTATCAATGTTCCAAACTCCATCACAAAAGGTGCTGAAATAGATTTTTGAACGGTATTCAAAAAAATCCATTACTTGAAACTTATTGATTTTTCCAACAATTTTTTTGCTGAAAATTACTTTTCTAGTTCGGATATCAATTACGGAAATACCATTCTCTGTACCAACATAAACAAAGTTCTTCCGAATAAAGATTCTTCGTATTTTATTGTGCACTAATCCTTTCTTGGTATTAATTATCTCAAACTTGTTCCCATTGTAAAAAGTTATTCCACCACCATGACTACCAAACCAAAGATTATTGTTTTGGTCTTCAGCTATTGCCCAACAACTATTATGAGCTAAACCATTACTTATGTAATAATTGGTTAACGTTCCATTTACTGATTTTGATACTCCGTTGTCAGTTCCTATCCAAAGTATGCCTCTGCTATCTTTTAAAACAGAATAGACCGAATTATTGGGTAATCCATCATTGGTAGTAATGTTAGTTGATAGATATTCTTGTCCGTATGCATTGATGCAACAGACAACAAAGAACACTAACAGCCTAATCTTTTTGGACAATTGCATTTAAAAAACTTTCTTTTTTTCTAAGCGAAACAGGTAGTTTATCGCCAGTAGTTAACTCAATCTGAAAATCATCAATTTTGAAGAATCTCTTTACAAAGTTCATGTTAATCAAATAGGTTTTGTGAATTCGAAAGAACAATTCGGATGGAAGCAATTCTTCAAAATACTTCAAGGTTTTTGAAGCTATAATGGATGTCCCATCAATGAGATTTATTTTAGTATAATTGTTTTGTGCTTCTAGAAAAATAATGGAATTATACTTAACAAATTCAATCCCTGTATCTGTTGAAATAGCCATTTTTTTATGTGCAACATCACCAGTGTCTATATTTTCCAGAAGTACGTTAAACTGCTTTTGTTGGCTTTCCTTTTTAGATTTGTTCTCATATCTAGTTACAGCACCCAGCAAATCAATATAGTTGATTGGTTTTAGTAGATAATCCAATGCACTTCGTTTGATGGCTTCTATAGCATATTCGGAATGAGCAGTTGTAAATATTACCTCAAAATTAATTTCTTTTATTTCTTTGAATAATTCAAAACCATTTTTATTTGGCATTTGGATGTCTAAAAAAACTAAATCGGGTTGATAGGTTTCAATCCCAATGATAGCGTCATCAACAGTTTCAAATAAACCACACACATAGAATTTATTGGGGAAGTAGCGGTGAAGCATTTTCTCCAAAAATTCACTTGCATTATTTTCATCGTCAACAATTATCGTTTTAATCATGATATAAAGGTATGACACTAATAATCATACTTGATTTGTATTTAGTTATCGCTTTATTTTGTTTAGTTAACGCAAAGCTAAACGGTCAAAAATACAATAGTAAATCATAAATAATATAATTATCCACCAAAAATTCTAATTCTTTAACGAGAACCTTTAATAGAAAGGGTTCTTTTCAATCTTTTCACACGTATAACCCCCTATACCTACCTTATTTTACGTGGCCGTCATTGAAAATATCGGAACCCGTATTTGCTCATAATATATTGAAATATTGGATATTGTACCCCAAAAAAATACCAAAAAAAATTCCCGTAATATTCGATTTTCAAATTTTGATTTCAAATTTTCCCCGCCAGGAAAATTTCGAGAACCCCATCACACCATACATTATATCAACACGGGGGAAGGAGACTACGGGTGGTAACGGGGGCACCCCTCCCATAAGGAAGGAAGGGTATGTCATTACAGCTTTGATTAAGCTTTTTTTAAATGCTTACGAATCTTTGATATCACCGCTGGAATAATTGGTCTAATATCTATTGAATGTCTAATTTTAGCTGGATACACATTAATACAGATACAACTCGAAGCAAATGATTTCTTATTGTGACGCACCACCACTTTGATTTGATTGTCCCATATGATTTCTCCACCTACAACTTTTGATTCGACACAATTGTATCTTGAATATAGATGCTTCATGGTCTCAGATTTTAAATGATTTGTTATCATTTCTGTTGTTGATTTGATAATGTTAATAGCAACATCAAAAGAAATGTTAGTCTTTTTAAAATTGTAATCTTCAAAGTATCGCTGACAGATAATTCTATCATTATGATATAATGCCAATTCAAATTGTTGATTCGATTTTGTATCCATTGGTTTTGTATTTAGAATTAATTCCAAATGTAAAATCAAAATACAATATTAAAATCGGCACGGGCTGGGTAACTTCCTTTAGGTTGATGAAAACCTACAATATTTCCCCTTCGGGAGTTGAAGTGGGTATTCGCTTCGCTATACTAATAAGGT
The DNA here is from genome assembly GCA_964593435.1 of uncultured Flavobacterium sp. GTDB lineage: Bacteria > Bacteroidota > Bacteroidia > Flavobacteriales > Flavobacteriaceae > Flavobacterium. The sequence continues at coordinate 15,746 of CAZQGY010000003.1, forward strand.
TAATTAGTAATAAGGCTACGCCTTTTTCTTCGTTGAAGTATGTATTCGCTTCGCTATTGTTTCAAGTATGACTAAAACTTTAATTATGGTTCTTCTTTAAATAATTTAGGTCTAAAGTGTTTGTGATGTATCGAAGCCTAAGCGAAGATACTCACGAAAAAACTTTTAGTTTACTCTATCAATATTAAAACACACTCACCTCACGGAGTGTTTTATTATACTTTTATAGTATAAGGTATAAATAATATACCTATATTGGCATAGTAATTATACCATAAATAGATTTTTATAAAAATAATTCAACTTAGACTTTACATTTTTGGGTAATATGATATATTTATTTTTAAGTGATTCTATTAGTCAATATAGATATTGCTTTCGGTTGCTGGGGAGATAATTACCCCAGCTTTCCTTACCGATAAAAGGAAAATAATAAGGAAATAAAAAACACTTCAATGAAAAACAAAACTGTTATCCGAAAGGAAATTGAGAAAGGAAAGTTCACAACAATCCACCATTCAATATTAAAAGACAAACGATTATCATCAAATGGATTTAGATTACTAGTCAATATACTATCTGATTCTGACGAAAATTTCAAATTATCACCAACGGTTTATTGCAACAGGTTAGGAATAACCAAAACTACTTTTTTAAATGCTATTAAAAATCTAGAAGATTGTGGTTACATAAAAAGGGAGGATTCAAAAATAGTTAAATCTAAAAATCATTACACGGTTTCTGAGTTTGGTAATCTGAAGGTAAGTCAAGAGGAGGTCAATGAAACGAACTCTGATTCTCCTAAAGAACAGGTTGATGCAGAACAGCAATTAACAATACCAGAAGGAATAAGTCAAGATTTTAATGACTATTTGATTTCAATAATAGACTTAACCGACTACCAAGAGTTCAACACTCTTCTAACAGAAAAGTGGTTAGGAGAAATGGGGATTAATTCAAAAAGTGAGCTAAAAAAACATGTCGATGCTTATCTTGTAGGTATTTACAAAGAATATCTTGCACTTGCAAAGAATCCAGAGAAGCACCCAAAAGCACTAAAAGATTACAAAGATTTGCTTAAAAAAGAGATTTACGAAAATCATAATTTGGATATCAATCCAAGAAGCAAATGGGCACAGTTATCACTCATAAAATATAAAAAGACTTATAAAACTGATTATGAAACCGAGATGGGTGATTACTATGAAAACCCCAAAGACTAAGTAAATAACTTGTAATAGAAGGTAATATACCATATATAGCGTATGATTTCCTTTTAGTTCCATAAGAATAGAAAGGGCATGCTAAATAATTGATTATGTTATATCTAAAAAAAAATTGGTATGTAACCAAAAAATTAATGTAAAGTAATTTTGCCCACTCTAATTAACCGTATAAGTTATCAAATAAGTATATTTGCGAAAAAAAATATATGTTAGCAGTATATTGTAGAATTAGCGGTAAAAAGGGAGACGATAAGGATACTTCAATAGCAACACAAAAAGAAGAAGGTGCTAAACTCGCATTAAGTCTTAGTTTAAAACCTGTTTTTTTTGTTGATGAAGGTATAAGTGGTACAAAAGAAGAAATCACTGATAGACCAGCTTTTGCAAGTATGTTAAAAGAACTTAATTCCAAAAAATATCACGGTGTATACACTTTGAACCAAGATAGAATTGAAAGAAATTCATTAATCTGGCAAATCTTTGTTGGTGTTATGCTAACAAACGATTGCAAGTATTATCCTAATGGTGTTTTATTTGACCTAGACAACCCAAATAATAGATTTATTGCGACAATCCAAAGTGCAAGTAATGCCTTATACGCAAGTTTAACATCACAAAGAGTAAAACTATCAATAAAAAAAAGAGCTTCAGAAGGACGATTTAGAGGGCAATTACCTTATGGTTTCATGTATGATGAAAAAAATCACATTAAAAAAATGAAAAAGAAGCTGAATATGTAAGAATGATGTATGAATGGTCATTGAGTGGCATTGGTTCTTATACCATTGCAAATAAGCTAAATGAAATGAAGGTGCCAACAAAATTTAATAAATTCGAGGGAGAAATAAAAAGAATAGACCCATACACAAAAGAAGTATATCACTTTAAAAAGAATAATGTAAAGTGGAGAGGCAATGTGGTACATGATATTTTAATTAACCCAATTAATAAAGGAAAAAAGAAACTTGGAGAAGAATTTTATGATGTTCCTTATATCGTTAACGAAGAATATTGGGACAGGGCAATTGCTAATCTAAAAGAAAATAAAAAAAATGTTGGAAAAAAAGTTCACTACAATTACTTGTTAAATGGTATTATTTTTTGTTCTCACTGTGGCAGACAAATGGTAGGAAAAAAAAGAATTGCATCTGGCGACAACTCTTACAAATGCAAGGGTAAAATTTATCCTAATAATTTATGTAAAGACTCTAGAGCAATAAATATTTTTAAGTTAGAAACCTTTATAATTAAACATCTCTTTGAATCAAAAGAGCTAGAAAAACATCTTTTAGAGCTTCCCGTAAAAGAGAATGATTATACAAAATCTTTAATAGAACTTGAAGAACAAAAAACGAAATACATATACCTAGACAAAAAGCTGAAGCACCAGTTGGAATTATTGAATGACCCAGAATTATATGATGATAACATTAAAAAAGAGTACATTACCACAAAAAAATTAGTTGAATCACAAAAAAACCTGTTAAGTGATTTAGAGGATAAGGTTGCTTTTTCCAAAAATTATAGCCCTAAGGAAAATGTTAAAAAGGTTTTATCAGATTATGTTAGCACCCTAGAATTTGCTGAAGTGAAAAAACTAATTCATTCGATAATCGAATGGGTTAAGTTAGAACAAAGTAAAGAAGAAGGTAAAATGGGTAACTTTTTCGTAAATATTAAATACCGTGGATTTGATGAAATATCTACATTTTTAACAAATTGGTTTGCTGTTAATTGGTATTGGATTTCAAGGTACAGAAGTGAGGCATATACTGTTGAGCAACTTGAAGAAGACAGAGAATTAGAAATTGCACTTTTTGAAAAAAATGGTGTTATCATGAATGATGATTACATTAATAAATTGAAACGTGATGGCTTTACTGATGAAGAGATAGATAGAAAAAATCCTTGGAGTTTAAATTATGTTGGAAGCGAATCAACAAGCTCACAACAATCTAAAATAACAATAAACGAGGGGGATATTATCAATTTTAATTAACAACACTAATTACCCGAGTAAACATATTAATTCTTTTAGCAGCAGAACCATTTAAGGGATCTGAAATGTGTTTTTGTGTCCGAGGTAAATGTGGAATTTCAAAAAAGGTTTTCTTAAATTCGGATATGCTTTTTTGAGTCGAATTATTTTCAATATGTTGAGAAAACAAACTTTCTAAATCGGGATTGTTCTTGTAAATATGTTGTAACGCTTTTATAAATGTAACAGCATCAGTAGCATTAAAGGTACGATGTACGAAATTTGATAACTTCTCTAAATGGATTTCTTTATGATTCATTACAAAATCATAAGGCGAATTTCCCATAATTTGCATAAGTTTATGCGAATTCGAAATAATCATTTTTCTATTTCCCCAAGCAATTGTTGCGGCTAAAAACCCAGCAATTTCAATATCTTCCTTTTGTGTGTACAAATGAGGAATTTGAACGGGATCCGATTCAATAAAATTTTTATTGTTGTACAACAGTACTTTTTCGTCTAAAAAACTTTTTAATTCTTCAGTAGTCATCTTAGCTTTGTAACACGCCGTCAACCATTACTAATTTTCTATCGGCCATATTTGCCAAATCTTCATTATGGGTAACAATTACGAATGTTTGACCAAACTCGTCTCGCAATTTGAAAAACAGTTGATGTAAATTTTCTGCCGAAATATGATCTAAATTTCCTGAAGGTTCATCTGCAAAAATTACAGCCGGCTTATTAATTAAAGCTCTTGCTACTGCCACACGCTGTTGTTCTCCACCAGAAAGTTCATTAGGTTTATGATGCATACGATGCGATAAACCCAAATAATGCAACAGTTTTTTCGCTTCAGTTTCTACTTCATTTTTCGATTTATTAGCAATAAAAGCAGGAATACAAACGTTTTCTAACGCTGTAAATTCAGGTAATAATTGATGAAATTGAAAAATAAAACCCAAATTTAAATTTCTAAATTTAGATAATTCAGCATCTTTTAAATCGATAATTGAAGTTTCGTTAATTAATAACGAACTGGACGCATTGTCTTTCTTATCTAATACATCTAAAGTTCCTAAAATTTGTAACAAGGTTGTTTTTCCAGCACCCGAAGGTCCTACGATAGAAACAATTTCTCCTTTTTGGATTTGCAGACTTACATTTTTTAAAACGTGTAAATCTCCATAATGTTTATTAATATTGTTCGCTTTAATCATCATATCAATTTGTACAAAGAAACAAAGAATTTGTGAATATTAAAATGTTTGTTTTACAAATCTAAAAGTAACGTTAAATAAAAACTACATATGATATTAATCCCTAAATTTGATAAAAAAAGATGAATAATATTGTATTAGTAAGTACTGTTTTGAGTTTTTTTTCGTGTGGAAATAAAACACAACTAACAGATAAAAAAATAGAGATTAAAAAAGAAATTATGAATGATAGTGTACAAGTGGCAACGTTTGCCGGTGGGTGTTTTTGGTGTACAGAAGCCGTTTTTTTAGAAGTAAAAGGAGTAGAAAAAATTGTTTCTGGTTTTACGGGAGGTTTTGTAAAAAATCCTGCTTATCGCGAAGTGTGTAACGAAACTACAGGACACGCTGAAGGCATTCAAATTACATTTAATCCCAAAGAAGTGGCGTATGAAGATTTATTAGAAATATTTTTTGCTACTCACGATCCCACTACTTTAAATAAACAAGGTGCTGATGTGGGAACACAATACAGAAGTGCGATTTTTTATCATTCTCAAGAGCAGAAAACAAAAGCAACAGCTTACATTCAATTGATTGAAAAAGAAAAATTATATGCAAATCCAATTGTTACACAAATTGAAGAAGCAGGTGTTTTTTATTTGGCAGAAGATTATCATCAAAATTATTACAATCAAAACAAAGAGCAAGGTTATTGTCAGTATGTTATCGCACCGAAATTAGATAAATTACGAAAGTATTATAAGAGTAAGCTGAAGTAATAGGGTGAAAGGTTTTATTTATTCTTTAGAATTAATTTGTATCTTAGTATTCAATAAAATATAATAAAAATATGAATCAAGAACCACAAACAACGATTGTAATTAAAAGCGATAAAAAAACAAAGCTGATACTAAGTCTTATTTTTGATGGTATTGGAATGTTGTCCTATATCGTGCCTGTTTTTGCAGAATCTTTGGATATTATTTGGGCACCTATTTCAGGATTACTTTTGGTTGTAATGTATAAAGGAACAGTTGGAAAAATTGCTGGTTTATTTGGAACTATTGAAGAATTAATTCCATTTACGGATATTATTCCAACGTTTACGATTACTTGGTTTTACACCTATATTATTAGAAAAGAAGCATAAAAAATCCCGCAATTAGCGGGATTTTTTATTTTATATAAACAGAAACTTAATCTTTATATACTTGTAATGCTTCTTTTAATATTTGCGCTGATTTAATTAAATCTTCTTTTTTCAACACGTAAGCCATTCTTATTTCATCTAATCCAACATCTGGAGTAGAGTAGAAGCCGGCTGCTGGAGCTACCATAACCGTTTCGCCATTAAAATCATATTCTTCTAAAAGCCATTGTGCAAAGTTATCCGCATTTTTAACAGGTAATTTAGCAATACAGTAAAATGCCCCTTTTGGGTTAGCAATAGTAACGCCTTCAATTTTTTCCATTTCTTGAACTAACGTATTTCTTCGGTCAACATATTCAGTAATTACTTCATCAAAATAACTTTGTGGGGTATCTAATGCGGCTTCACTGGCTACTTGAGCATACGTTGGTGGACTCAATCGTGCTTGTGCGAATTTCATTGCAGTTGCCATAAATTCAGCATTTTTAGAAACTACACAACCAATTCTTGCACCACACATACTAAATCTTTTCGAAACCGAATCTATCATAATGGCATGTTGCTCTAAACCTGGAACGTTTAATACCGAATAATGTTTTAATCCATCATAGGTGAATTCTCTATACACTTCATCTGCAATTAAAAACAAATCGTGTTTTTTTACAATTTCAGCCAATTTGTTTATTTCTGCTTCAGAATATAAGTATCCTGTAGGGTTACCAGGATTACAAATCATTATGGCTTTTGTTTTTGGCGTAATTAATTTTTCAAACGCTTCCATTGGAGGCAATGCAAAACCAGTTTCAATTCCTGAAATTACAGGTACTACTTTTACACCACTTGCCGTAGCAAAACCATTATAATTGGCATAAAATGGTTCTGGAATAATTACTTCATCACCATTATCTAAAGTTGAACCTAAAGCAAACATAAGTGCTTCAGAGCCACCTGTGGTAATGATAATATCTTTTGTATCTACAGGTAAACCTTGATTTTTATAATAGGCAGAAAGTTTGGTTCTATAGCTTTCAAATCCAGCACTATGACTGTATTCTAATACTTTTATGTCGAAGTTTTTTACAGCTTGTAACGCTACTTCTGGTGTTTTAATGTCGGGCTGACCAATATTTAAATGGTATACTTTTGTTCCACGTTTTTTAGCGCCTTCTGCATAAGGAACTAATTTTCTAATTGGCGATTCAGGCATTTGAATCCCTTTGTTTGAAATTTTTGGCATAGCTATAATTTTTGCTTTGCAAAAGTGCGAAAAAAATAGGATTCAATAACAAAAATTTGCTAAAAAATAGCAACTAAAATAAATTCGTTTTTGGAAATTAGATTTAAAATGTCAATTCGTTTTCTGTTTAGAAGTACTAAAAAAACCCTAACATCTAATACTTAAGAAGTTAGGGTTTTTGTTGTAGCGAAAACGGGAGTTGAACCCGTGACCTCAGGGTTATGAAAATTTTTCATCCTGTGTCCCCCTTTAATTTTAACAGTAATATCAAGTGTTTATTGTGTCTTTTTTTATAATTCCTTACTCCATTTCCTTACTCCAGAATGGATATAAAATTAAAGTTTGCTTATTTCTTTGCTTTTACTTTTTCAATTAAAGGCAACATTAACATATCATACATTTCTTTCATCATATCCGCAACTAATGGGTCTGATTTTTTTGGTGTTCCTGCGTTGTAAGGTGGCTTAGGGTCGTATTCTAAATCTAACATAACTGCTTCAGTATATTTTCTACCTAATAAGTCATCTATAATTGCCAACGACATATCTATACCAGCAGAAACTCCTGCTGAAGTCCAATATTTCCCGTCATTTACATAACGCTCCTCTTTAAAATTTGCACCATACATTTTCATCATTTCTTCACCTCTATACCAATTTGAAGTAACATTTTTTCCTTGTAACAATCCAGTTGCACCCAATACCCAAGCACCCGTACATACACTCGTTGTGTATTTGGTTGTCTTGTCAATTTGCTTAATCCAATTGATTGTTTCAGTGTCTTGAGTTAGCATTATTGTTTCAGTTGCACCGCCAGGTATCACCAAAATATCTAAGGACTTCACATCTGCAAACGAGCTATCTACTTTTATTTCTAAACCTCTTTGGTTTTTTACCATTCCTCTATTTTTTGCAACAAAATAGGTCTTAGCACCCATAATTTCAGCCAATGTATGATAAGGTCCCATTGCATCCAAAGTATTGTAGCCATCATATAATAAAATACCGATTTTTTTGATAGGAACTTTTGTTGGAGTATAAAGAATGTCCATCATTTTTTCGTGCTTGTCAGCAGTTCCGATAACTAAACTATCGGGATTTGTTTTTTGTCCAAAACTTATTCCAGAAATAATAAGTAAAAGTACTAAAGTTGAAATTTTTATTGTCGATTTCATATGTCTCAAATTTAATTTAGCCAAAGGGATATAACCTTTGGCTTAATGATTAATTAAAATTTTGCACTCAATGTTAAACCAAATGTTCTTGGTTGTGCCATTCGAGATTGACGACCAAAACTACTGTCAGGGTTTCCGTAAGCTAAATACCTTTCATTAGTAAGATTTTGTCCCCAAATAAACAAACTGTATTTGCCGTAAGTTAAACCAATTCTTGAGTTAAGAAGTGTATAAGAAGGTTGTTCAATTTTGTTTTGAATATCAGTATATTGTTTTCCTAAATTACGAATTTCACCACGAACAATTGCTTTTAACTTTTGGTTAATAGAATATTCATATTGTGCGCCCAAGAATAGGGTATGAGTTGGTGCATTAGAAAGTTTATTGCCACCAATGGCTGTTGTAGATTCTACTCCGGTACCAAAGTTAACGCGTTTCAAATCAAATCCTTTGTATTCCGTTGGGTTAAATCCAAAACTACCATCTAATTGTAGTCCTTTTACCGGAAGCGCAGAAACTTCAATTTCTATACCTGCCGATTGAGCATTTCCTACATTTTCTCTTGCATAAGTAAATGGAGCTACCAAATTATAAAATTGTAAATCTTTCCACTGAATTAAGAAGGCAGAAGCCCCAATACTTAATTTTTTGTTTAATAAGTATGACTTGTAACCAATTTCATAATTATTAGAATATTCTGGGTCAAATGTTTGTCTAACTCCAACAGGTAATGAACTTGCATTAATACCGCCTGCTCTAAATCCTCGTGTATAGGTTGCGTAGATGTTAGAAAGTTCATTCACTGAATAATTCACCGAAAATTTAGGTGAAATTGCAGAATAATTTCCATCTGCAGTGATGTTAGGATTGATTTCTGTTACGACACCATTAAAAAGCATTGCATCACCAAATCCATTGAAGGTTGCTTCACGCTTTTCATAATCATAACGCAAACCTACGGTGGCTTTAAATTTGTTTGTTAACTGGTAGCTCATTTCTCCAAAACCAGCAATTCCAGAGTTGTTACTTCTATTTCTGTTGATTAAATAAGTACCACTTGGTAAACTAAAAGCTGCTGCTTCTGCATCCGATAATTCATAAGCGGTATTTGTTGTAGGCTCATAACCTTTCTGAGTAAATGCATAAACACCCGCCGTGTATTGAAACTTACTGTCTGAATGAGAATTAATTCTCAACTCTTGACTCCATACTTTTTGAGGAGGAAGTAATTCACCAATTTTTCCGTCATAATAAGAATGATAAATTCCTGGGAAATCTAAATCTTTAAATCCAAATGAAATGGTTTGTAAAGCAGAAATTGAGGTAAATGTGAATTTATCAGCGTTATATTTAGCTACTAACGAAGTATTTAAAATATTTCGTTCGTGACTTTGAATCCTTGATAAATTAATTACATCAGGATTTGCAAATGCATAGGTATCACTAAATTGAGAAACCATAAATCCTGAATTATTACTCTTGTCCTGTTGACCTTTTAAGTTTAAAGTAAGATCAAAACGATTGTTTACTAACCATTTTAAAAACATATTTCCATACAGATTTTTTTCTCCTCCAACGGATTTTCCGTTAAGATTGGTATCTGTTGCAGAAGTACCTGAGATGTTGTTTTTTAAGAATCCATCTTGAGTTTGGTACAAACCATTTAAACCAAAATATAATTTATCTTTGATAATAGGAGTTTTAATACCTGTGCTGTAGCGTTGTAAGCCAAGATTCCCAAAACTTGTTTCAGCAAAGCCATTAGTTTGGTTGGTAGGTTTTTTAGTGATGATATTCACTACTCCACCCATTGCATTTCTACCATATAATGTTCCTTGTGGTCCTCTCAATATTTCAATTCTTTCAATATCAGTAAATGCAAAACCATTTGCTAAAATGTCAATATTGTTTACATCATCAATATAAGTGGAAACCGCAGGATTCTCACTAAACACTTGAATCCCACGAATGGATTGGATTTGCTGAAATGAAACCCCTAACTCTTGGTAGTTGTAATTTGGTACTAAAGCAGTAAGTCCGCTTAAACCCCAAGTTCTAGTGTCTTCTAATTTTTTTGAAGAGAGAGATGTAACAGAAGTGTTTACTTTAATAATACTTTCCTCTCTTTTATTTGCCGTTACTATAACTTCCTCTATTTGTTTTGTTTTTGTGGTGTCTATGTTTGTTTGTGAATAGACAACAGTACTCGTTAGCAATATTCCTATTGCCGAAATCATTCCTCTAATATTCATTTTAGTATTTATTTGATTTAATATTAATAATGCCTATTTGGATAAGTGTATGCCATACCAAATAAGCCACATTGCTTTATGCAAGTGGAAAAATTACTTTGGCTCACCAAAGAATTGCTTTAAATCAAATTGAATATTGGAGGACGAAAAATAGTAGATTGATACGATGAATAATTTTTAAATTTATAACCAAAAAACGATTGTTTTTTGACTTCAAAATCAAATTTTCGGGAAACATTAAAATTTGCCTGATTGTGACAATACAATTCCTCTAATTTTTCTTTAATTGTCTGCGGCGCTTGCTTTTCTTCGTCTTTGTCTGCTTGTTTCAGTTTTTTCATCAACTGACACTTACCATTACATTTAAGTATTGGTTTAGCACGGTTTTCACAAAGGTTTTTTGCAATATAATCTTGGTTTATTTTGAAAGATATAAAAATCCATACCTTGCTTAAAGGTTGAATAAAAACGAGTAAAGTGAGTAATATGACAAGTATCTTTTTCAAATCGGATACAAAGTTAATATTTAATAAAATATTAAAATGTATTTTCTATATTAATTTTTTAATTAAAAACAGAATATTCCTTACTCTTTTCCTTACTCCAAAGTGGGTTAATGGCAGGTGTTTTTTAATAAAAAAAACCCTAACATCTAATACTTAAGAAGTTAGGGTTTTTATTGTAGCGAAAACGGGAGTTGAACCCGTGACCTCAGGGTTATGAATTGAGTTTTTACTCGATTTTCCCCAATTTATATGCCAAAAAAAGACGATTTCTATAAAAATGGTGTACGGTTTGGTGTACTGATTTGTGTACTATTTTTGAATTAAATTCAGTGCAATTTAAACTTTTTTTTAATTAAATTATATTTTTTTTGCAGAATATCAAAAATTATGTCCTAACGCACCTTCAAAAAATTATTTATTCTTGTAGTTAAAAAAAGTGTAACAACAAACCATGTTAATAATTGGGTAATTTTAAAAAATTCTAAAGAGTAGGCTAACAGAAACTATAATTATGACGCCAGTGACTTATTTTTTTTTGAAGCAAAAACGTTTTTTAGAAGATAATCAATTGCATCTTGTTTGGTGAATTGAACCTCGTTTTTCTTTTTATTAAATGCTATTTTGAGTTGGTTATCATTTCTTAAATTGTATTCAGTTACTAATTGTATATGACGTTGCTTTTCCACTTCTGGAAGAGCAAGAAATACGTCATATACAGTATTAGCATCCATCTATTTGTACTTGGTTATTTTTGTGTTCTTAAATAATAATATACCTCTCTATCGTTTTCTGAATTGGCAATATGTAGTTCTGCAATAATTTTTCTTTTTTGTTGAAGACGAGCATTCACCTTATTAAGCTGCAATTTTAGATGGTTAATTATGTTATTCATTTCATTATTATCCTCTTGAAGTTGTATCAGCATTTCCGACTTATCGACTTCTTTGTATGCGTTAATAGACATGTCTAATGTACCACACATCCATTCCGAAAGAGAAAGATTAAGTCTTTCTGCTTCTTGCATGTACATTGCTTTTTGGCTTGAAGAAACTTTAGAGCTAATTGTAAAGTTTCTGTTTTGTTCATTTTTTTTCATTTTTTTTACTTTTTTATTATATTAATTCTATGTTTATTTCCATTACATTTTTCATTCCTAAAGATTTGCTTATTACCAAGCTTTATTCCATCGATTCTTTCTTTAAAAGTTGATTTGTTCAACGGTCTATCTCCATTTTCTGAAATCCATTTTTGGTATTTTTGGTATAATTCGTTAAAAATTATTCCTTTTTCAATGTTATTGACCGCTTCAAAACTTTCATTAGTTAAAAACTCTAGGACATGGTTGCTTATAGTTTTAAATCGTTCTAGTGCTTCGTTATTTGCTTTACACTCAGTTAAGTGTTTGTTTTTAAGTAACCTTTCCAGTCCGATCAAAATCCAATTAAAAACCCCGGGTAATTCATTTTCAATTATTTTAAGTGGTAGCTGTCTATCTTTTTTATCTTCCTCAATTGTTACATCAAATTCAATTATCTCGAATCTCCTATAAAATCCATGAACATTTTCTGGAGTGGTAGGAAGCACATTCACATTGAAAATAAATTTTGTATTATTAACAAATTCAATAGGTCTACCTGCAGGGTGACGACCAGTAACTCGTTCTCCAGATACTAATTGTTTGAATACTCCTGTATTGTCAAAAGCTCCTTTAGTATCGCTACAGTAATTTAGAAGTTTGTCTTGTAGGTTAACTAAATAATATTCTCCCTTAGACTTATCTGTTAGTTGCGGTATGGAATAAGAAGCAATATTTTCTTTTCCCAATATCGAGTTAATAACACGGTATAAAACTGATTTTCCATTACTGCCTTCTCCATACAATAGAAGGCATTTTTCGAGGTTGCAAATGTCATTTGGTGTAAAAATATATCCCAAAAACTCTTGTAAAACCATTCTCTTATCTTGATCTGGTAGGCAATATTTTAAATACGAATCAAAAATAGGACAAGTTGCATTTGGCAAATATTTAAAAGGCAATACATAATGCAAATTATCATTTTTATTGTGTGGGTTGAGTTTTCCAACTCCTTTACGGAATTCGAAAGTACCATTCTGTAAATTAATACTAGTTAGGTTATTGTCAGCTGTACTTTGGACAAAATTGTTATGAGTAAATTGTTTTATTAAATCGGTTCCGAAGGTGTGGTGTTTGTACAAAAGTCCGGTTAAACCCATTTTTTCGGCAACATTACTTAAAAAGCTGGTGAACCTTTCGTGAGTTATCTGTTGCCAGTATTTACCGTTGTAAATAAAAATTACTTTGTTGTAAACTTTTAAGTCCAATTTTTTATCTAGGACTAATTTCTTAAAAATGTTAATGACAAGCACGGAATATTCCTGCTTTTTTAACTTCGGAAAGGATGTTCCATTAAGCAGTTTTTCGTACTTAATATAGTCTTTACTTTCTTCATCAATTGGGTTTCCTTCTTTATCTAGTACTTTCTTTTTTAACTTGTTGATTTCATTTTTCCATTGTACTAATTTTGGTTCTTTCTCAAGAGAAAAGTCAACAACTTCAACAGCATCTAAAAGAAATGCTAAACTTTTTTCTTGTAATGCTATCTCAGAATCAAAGTGTTGGTTGGCTTGTTCCTTATCAAGATTCGATTTAGAGACAGTTTTTGAGGATTTGTCTTGTTTTAAACCATTAACATCAAGACTAGGAGTTTTTCTCTTTCTCATAGTGTTGAAAATAATGGTTTATGGAATAGTGCTTTTGTTAAAAGAAATTTACATGCGGTTTCTTCAGGCCTAAAGTGTATAAATAGACCCTTAAGATTCCATAATCTGGTTTCGATTGATTTAAAAATTTTGAACATTGCATCAGAATAATAATTATTACTAATGCAAAATTAATTGTTAAATACGATTAATAAACTGATTAACTGTAGTATAAGAAGTATACTACTAAAACTACTTGTACGACCTATTTTATTTTATATTTATCTATTAATGGTTGAAGTTTTTCATTAATATTTCTAATCTTTTTAGGATGTGCTTTTTTGTCAATTTCAGTGTGATGATATTTATCTTTTACTCCAGAATAACTTCCTATATTTCTATCAAAATACACTAAAGCTAATTCGTGAAATAATTTAAACTTTCGGTCACTAATTCTAAAAATCTTATTATCTATTAAAAGTTCAATCATTATTTTAAAATCGATACCTTTTTCAATATTAAAAGTATCTTTCAATTCTAGAGCAAAGGCTGTTTTATCTTTTACATTATCTATAAAATCCAAAATGTCTTTTTCATCTTTAAATTTTATATTTCTCTTTTTGGAATTAGAAAATAATAGCTCTGCAGATTCAATTTCTTCACTGCTAATAGAATTTTCCAATTTAAATAATAGATTTTCGTAATGTGATTGTAATGGACATTTTTCAATATCAATGTAAATATTGTTGTTAAGCAAATAAACGGATTCTTTTATAAGTTTCAAACAATACTTTTTCAATGCAATTGAAGAGTCTTTTGTCGAAAAATCACCTTTAATTTTCAAGTCAAATTGTCCAAGATTTTTAAATCCGTCTTCGATATTGATTTTAGATAAAATAATATAATCTTTTGTTTTATTTTTATGACTATCATAATTGTTGATAGCAATAAAAAACTGAACAATATCTTTTAATAAATTGATAGTAATTTTATGAAAAAGTTCGATTTCTTTTATAGTGTTCAAAGTTGTATTTGATTGATATTCTCTGGTTTTCAAATTTGAAAAATTTGAAATTGTTTCTAAATAATAAAAGCTGTTTTTATTTTTCTCACTATCCATTTCAAAACATACTGTCCTGAATAGACCTAATATAGCTTCTTTATACTGGTTCACTATGTCAGTTTCTAACTTCATTTCGCTTTCCTTTTCTTTTTTTAATTTGGATATTCCTTTAAAATTTGTCATTTGAGTTTTATTAAAAAAGTTAAAAAAGTTATATTTTTAATGTTGAAATTTATGATTTAAATTTTACATTTTAAATGATTTTAACTAAATAAAATTTCAACTATTAGTTTTTAAATGTGTTTTCATGCGTTAGACGTGTATTAACTGCCTCCAGAAAAACTACCTGAAGCTGTTTGTGGTTTTTAAAGGTTTATTCTTAAAATGGCCTTAGTTGTTCAAAAATTGTGGTTTTTACTCCCTGCCGTATGGCAGGGAGTTTTTTGTAGAATTATAACTACAATAGGGTTTTTAGATGTTTTTTGTGTTGGATATTGGGATTTTTTTTAGTAGGTTTGGAGTTAAGTAAATCTATGACTAAAAATTTACAAGTATTTTTTATATCCCAAACAACATATTATATCAAAAAAATGGCAAAAGCAGTTAAAGCAAAAAAAGAAAAAAGCATTGAAGAAACACTATGGGATTCCGCAAATAAATTGCGTGGTACCGTAGAATCATCTGAGTATAAGCACGTAGTATTAGGTTTGATTTTCTTAAAATTTGCTAGTGATAAATTTGAAGAACGTAGAAAAGAACTCATTGCCGACAATAAAGAGAAATTCTTGGAGATGAAGGAGTTCTACAATATGTCCAATATCTTTTATTTGCCAGAAGAATCACGTTGGTCGTTTATTATTGAAAATTCCAAACAAGCGGATATTGCGTTGAAAATTGATACCGCTTTACACACCATAGAAAAAAACAACCCCGCTTTGAAAGGCGCTTTGCCTGATAATTACTTTTCGCGTTTGAATATGGACGTTAGCAAGCTGGCGGCTTTACTTGATACCATCAATAACATTGATACCCTAAAAGACAAACAAACCGATATTGTGGGGCGTGTGTACGAATATTTTTTAAGCAAGTTTGCTTTAGCCGAAGGAAAAGGGAAAGGCGAATTCTACACCCCAAAAAGCATTGTTAACTTAATTGCAGAAATGATTGAACCCTACAAAGGTGTTATTTATGATCCAGCTTGTGGCTCTGGTGGTATGTTTGTGCAAAGTATTAAGTTTATTGAAAACCACCACGGAAGCAAAAAAGAGATTTCCATTTACGGACAAGAATATACGGCTACTACGTACAAACTAGCCAAAATGAATTTAGCCATTAGAGGTATTGCGGCTAACTTAGGTGATGTGCCTGCCGATACTTTTGGCAAAGACCAACATCCCGATTTGAAAGCCGACTTCATCATGGCAAATCCACCTTTTAACCAAAAAGATTGGCGTGCTAGCGATGAACTAACCGACGACCCACGTTGGAGAGGTTACGATGTACCTCCAACAAGTAACGCCAATTACGCATGGATTTTAAACATGGTGGCGAAACTTTCTGAAAATGGTGTGGCAGGTTTTATCTTGGCAAATGGAGCGCTTTCAGGCGGTGGCGAAGAATATAAAATTCGTAGAAAACTAATTGAAAACGACTTGGTAGAAGCTATTGTGATTTTACCGCAAAATATGTTTTATACCACTAACATTAGTGTTACGCTTTGGATTTTGAATAAAAATAAAAAAGCCAGAACGGTTCAATTACCTGATGCTACCAGAAATTACCGTGACAGACAGCACGAAATTTTATTCATGGATTTAAGAGAAGTTGGAATTCCTTTTGAAAAAAAGTTTATTCAATTTTCGGAAGATAATATTATTGAAATTACCGAAGCTTATCACAATTGGCAAACAGATATAACTAAATACCAAGATGTTCCTGAGTTTTGTTATGCTGCATCTATTGATGAACTTGAAGCGAAAGACTATTCATTAGTTCCTAGTAAGTACATATCGTTTGTGAACCGTGATGAAAACATTGATTTTGATGATAAAATGCAAAATCTTAAATCTGAATTTTCTGAGTTATTGAAATCAGAACAACAATCAAAAACTAAATTATTGAACGTTTTCAAAGAATTGGGATATGAAATCAAATTATAGAAACATAGGCGATTTCATAAATCTAGTTGATGAACGGAACAAGGGGTTAAAAGTCACCAATCTTGTTGGACTCAGTATTTCTAAACAATTTATTAAATCCGTTGCGAATATAATTGGAACGGACATGGAGAATTATAAGATTATCCGAAAAAATCAATTCGCGTGCAGTACCATGCAAGTGCGAAGAGATAAAAAAATGCCACTTGCTTTATACAATGATAGTGAACCTGCAATAATTTCTCAAGCGTACCCTGTTTTCGAAATAAACGACACTTCACAATTATTACCTGAATACTTAATGATGTGGTTTACTCGTTCAGAATTTGATAGAGAAGCTTGTTTTCATGCCGTTGGTGGTGTAAGAGGAAGTTTAGAATGGGAAGATTTTTGCGGAATGCAATTACCCATCCCATCCCTAGAAAAACAACAAGAAATAATTAGAGAATACAACACCATTCAAAACCGTTTTGCCTTAAACAACCAATTGATTAACAAACTGGAAGAAACGGCACAAGCGATTTATAAGCAGTGGTTCTTAGATTTTAAGTTTCCTGATGAAAATGGTAAACCTTACAAAAGTAATGGTGGTAAAATGGTTTGGTGCGAGGAATTGGAGAAAGAAATACCTGAGGGTTGGGAGGTTGTTTCAATTAAAGATTTTTGTCTAGAAATGAAAAATGGAGCTACTCCAAGCAGAGATAATTTAGAGTATTGGAATTCAAAAGATATTCCTTGGATAAAAACAGGTGAAGTAAGTAACAATATTTTGCTTGATGCTGAAGAGTTTATTTCAGAATTAGGATATAAAAATAGCTCAACAAAGTTATTACCAATAAACACAGTTTTAATGGCAATGTATGGTGCTACAGCAGGGCAAGTTGCTTTTTTAAAGTTTGAAACCACTACAAACCAAGCCTGTTGTGCTATGATATGTGACACAATTGAAAAGGCTTCTCTATTATATTTTTATTTATTATCGAATCAGAAAGAAATTGCAAATATGGCAATTGGTGGAGCACAACCTAATTTGAGTAAAAATATTATTGAGGAGTTGTCAATTGTTTTGCCAAATGAAAATATTTTTAGAGATTTCCCTTTAAAAGCAATAATTGAAAACCTTGAAAATTTTACAAGACAAAACCAAAAACTAGAGGAATTGAAGGATTCGTTGTTGGCGAGGATGACGAGGGTTGAGAATTAGAAATATAGAATAATAATGGTTTCAAATACAAGAATAAATAAAATTGGAGAAAATATAGCTGCTCGTGGTGGAGAAATAACACCCGAAGAGTTGGAAGAATTACAAGAATTTAGAACGTCTTTTTCTAAACCATTAGTAAATGTCTTCAATATTATGAGAGGATTAGCGGATACTGTCCATCAATCCAGTATTATTGCTTTCAGATTAAAAAGAATTGATACGATAATTAATAAATTAAGTCGTGAAGATGGAATGGATTTGAGCAGAATGGGAGATATTGGAGGAATAAGATGTATTTTTTATAATGAAGCAGAAGTATATAAAGCTAAGGAACTTATTGAAAAGGCTTTTGAAACTGGAGGAAAAACAAGAGATTACATAAATGCGATAAAACGCGATATTGGATACAAAAGCGTTCATGTATATGTGAAGGACCCTATTTCACAAAAAAGAATTGAAATCCAACTACGGACTATAGAACATCATAACTGGGCTACACTGGTTGAAATTACAGATTTGCTTTGTAATCTTAGATTAAAGGAACTTGGATTTAAATCAAATGAAAAATTTGGACGATTCCACGCACTTATGTCAAGTGACAAAGAGCTAACTAAAGAAGAAGCTGATTTAATTTATGATGTTTTGGAAGAGCATGATTTTATTTCACTGCTTAGTGATACTTTCAGAAAAAATAATACCGAAGTTAAAAGAAAGTGGTCTAGTGAAGATAAAAATAATTCTTTCTTTCTAATTGAAGCATCAAAGTCTCAAGTTCCAAATTTGAAATCTTTTAAGACTTTTGAAGAAGCTGAACATGCTTATTTTGAAAGGTACAAAGAGAATAGCTCAGCAGAAATAGTTTTAACATCAATAAAAAAGCCAAATTTCAAACAAATTAGTGTTGCATATGCAAATTACATTTTGTCATACCATACATTTATGAGTGATATTCGACCTATTTTGCAAGTTTTAGCTATTGAGGCTTTAGAAGATAGAAAATTGGATAAATTTGAAAAAATTTTTAAAACTTATGAAGATTTAATAGCGAATCTAATTCTTGAAGTTATTGCAGAAAGTGCGGATCTTTTTTTTAACAGACTTGAAAGAGGAAAGGTTATTATTGGAAGAACTAATAAGATGAACAAATTACAAGAGCGTGAGGTATTAAAAAAAATTGATATTAAGTTAAAAGAATATCAAAGGTCTCATATTATGTTTGTGGAAGAACTTGAAACCTATATTCCAAGAGGTTTTTTTAAGAAAAGAAGAGTTGAAAAATTTCTAAAAAAACATAATGAAAGAATTACAAACATTATGATTAGTAAAGAAGTGAAATTTGAGAGTTTAATAAATTAATTTTTTCTTTTAAAATAGAATGTAATTAAGTAATTTTTTAGGTTTTATATAAGGCATACAAAATTTTTAAAAAAAGAAAATGGCAAAATACAGTGTACATCAACAACCCGTAGAAACCTTATTAAGTTGGATTAAATCTGGCGATATTATTAGATTATTTAGTTAAAATAAAAAGATAATTTCTAAATTAGAATAACATTCTAAAAAC
This sequence comes from uncultured Flavobacterium sp., assembly GCA_964593435.1. Classification (GTDB taxonomy): domain Bacteria; phylum Bacteroidota; class Bacteroidia; order Flavobacteriales; family Flavobacteriaceae; genus Flavobacterium. The sequence continues at coordinate 35,179 of CAZQGY010000003.1, forward strand.
AAAAAGTAATTTAATGAACTTATTATATATTTAAATAGGACATAACATACTCAATATTATGAACACAGTGTTCAGGTATTAAAAACAAATAAAATATTTTTATGTCACAAATATTTACTAAATTTGTGACATATATAAAAAATAAAAACAGTGCAATCAACACATAATCAGATAGAATTAAAGATTAAGAAATCATCTAAGGGTAAAATTTTTTTCGCAGATGATTTTGTTAAATTCGGCTCGTCAGAGAATATCAGAAAGGTATTGTCACGTTTAGAAAAAGAAGGTTTATTAGAGCGTTTGGCTCAAGGTATTTATTTAGTACCTAAGAAGGATGAGTTATTAGGTACATTATATCCAACTATAGAAGAAATTGCTTTAGAAATAGCCAAGCGAGATAAAGCTCGTATAGCACCAACGGGTTCATTAGCTTTATTCCAATTAGGAATAACTACACAAATACCTTTGAAAGCGGTTTATTTAACTGATGGCGCACAACGAGTGATTACTATTGAAAATCGCACGATACAGTTTAAAAAAACTACTCCACGTAATTTAGCCATTAAAGATCATTTATTAATGCTTATTACTCAGGCATTAAAAGAAATAGGTCAATACAAAGTAACGGATTTGCACTTACAAAAACTGAAAACATATGTGCTACAATTAGATGCTGAGATACTAAAAACACAAATGAAGTTCGCTCCAGTTTGGGTGCAAAAAAGAATTAAAGAATTAAGAAACTAAATTATGTGGGTAAATCTTTCAACGGAGCAAAAGCAAAATATAATAACTCAAACTGCTGTTAAAACAGGATTGCCTGCTTATGCTGTAGAAAAAGATGGTTGGGTTTGCATTTTATTACAAGCTATTTTTCAATCTCAATTTGCTGCAAATATTATTTTTAAAGGCGGTACTTCATTAAGTAAAGCATACAACATTATTAATCGATTTTCGGAAGATGTTGATTTAATAATTGATAGAAAGTTTTTAGGTTTTGAGGAATTGCCTTCTAAAATGGCTGTCAAAAGATTAAGAGAAGCATCTGGTTCGTTTATAATAAATAATTTTAGAATAGAGTTGATAAATCAACTTTCAAATCTTGGTATTTCTCCAGATATATACACTATTAAATACAATGATAAAGTGGATGACACAAGTGATCCAAATACATTGGAAGTGTATTATAATCCTGTAATTCCAAATGATAATCCATATATCCAACCTCGTGTTTTAATAGAAATGGGTGCACGTTCTTTAACAGAACCTGCTGAAGAAAGAGAAGTAGTTTCATTTATTGATAATGAATATGCTCATTTACCATTTGCACAAAAACCAACAATAGTAAATGTTATTGTGCCAACTAGAACTTTTATTGAGAAAGTGTTGTTACTACATGAAGAATTTTCAAAACCTATTGAAGCAATAAGAAGCGAACGATTATCACGTCATTTATACGATTTAGACCGATTAATGGATACTGAATATGCTGAAAGTGCTTATAAAGACAAAGAACTGTTTGAGCATATTGTAGAGCATAGAAAAACAATTACACCATTGCGAAATATATCTTATGATAATCATAATAGGAATAGTTTACAAATAATTCCACCAGATGCAATAAGCAAAGAATGGGAGCAAGATTATAAAGTAATGCAAGAAAATATGATTATTGGGACATCAAAACCTTTTCCAGAATTATTGGAAAGAATGATTTTGATAATGGAAAATTTTAAGAACGACCTAGCTAACGACCAAGTCTAAGAAAATAATATAATGAAATTCACTGAAGCACAATTAGAACAAGCCTTTATCCACTTATTACTAGATGAGCAAATGATGCATCTTGTTGGAGGAGAAGTGCGTAAAAACGAGTTTCAAGGTGTGGAAGAACCGCCAACCACTTATGGTCATATTGCTACTGAAAAAGTATTGATTGAAACCGATTTACGAAATTATTTGAAATCGAATTATGCTAAGGATAAAATTACGGATGCTGAGGTAGATTCCATTATTCGTGATTTGGAACGTTTGCCTTCTTCTGATTTATATGAAAGCAATAAAGTTTTCATGAAAATGGTCAGTAATGGTTTCTTGCTAAAGCGGGAAGACCGCAATCAGAAAGATATATTTATCCAATTAATTGATTATTCCGAAAAGGATAACAATTCGTATAAAATCGTGAATCAATTAGCCATAAAAGGCTACGAAATGCGTATTCCAGATTTAATTTTATACATCAACGGATTGCCTTTGGTAGTGTTTGAATTCAAAACGGCGATTCAGGAAAATACCACCATTCATGATGCGTATGTGCAATTAACCACACGATACAAGAGAGATATTCCTGAGATATTCAAATACAACGCGTTTTGCGTCATTAGTGATGGTGTGAATACCAAATCAGGTTCCTTTTTCGCTCCTTATGAATTCTTTTATGCTTGGCGAAAAATAGAAGGTATGCCCAATGAAGTGGATGGTATAGATGCTATGTTTACACTCATTCAAGGTATGTTTAATCGTAAGCGATTACGAGATATTATTCAAAACTTTATTTATTTACCAGATAGCTCTAAAAAAAATGAAAAAATCGTTTGTCGTTATCCGCAATATTATGCGGCAATCAAACTTTTTGAAAATATAAAAAACCATCAAAAACCTTTAGGTGATGGTAAAGGAGGAACCTACTTTGGTACAACAGGTTGTGGGAAAAGTTACACCATGTTGTATTTAAGTCGTTTGTTAATGCGAAGCACCCATTTTGCAAGTCCAACAATTGTCATTATTACTGACCGTACTGATTTAGACGACCAGTTATCAGGTCAATTTACCAATGCAAAAGGATTTGTGGGTGACGAATCGATAATTAGTGTGGAAAGCAGAACGAATTTACGAGAATTACTACAAGGCAGAAATAGCGGCGGTGTTTTCTTAACGACCATTCATAAGTTTACCGAAGACACAAGATTACTAACCGATAGAACGAATGTTATTTGTATTTCGGATGAAGCACACAGAAGTCAAACCAATTTAGACCAGAAAGTTGTTGTTACCGAGCAAGGCGTTAAAAAAACATTTGGCTTTGCTAAGTATTTACACGATTCATTACCCAATGCTACTTATGTTGGTTTTACAGGTACACCAATTGATGCCACTATTGATGTGTTTGGAGAAATTGTTGATGCTTACACCATGAACGAATCGGTTAAAGATGAAATTACCGTTCGTATTGTGTATGAAGGAAGAGCTGCAAAGGTCTTATTGAATAATCAGAAATTGGAAGAAATCGAAGCCTATTACAATAGATGTGCGGAAGAAGGTAGTAATGAAAACCAAATAGAAGAAAGTAAAAAAGCAATGGCGCAAATGAACGCCATTATTGGCGACCCAACTCGTTTAAAAACGGTTGCCGAAGACTTTGTTATGCATTACGAAAATAGAATCGCCGAAGGGTCAACTGTTCGAGGTAAAGCCATGTTTGTGTGCAGTAGCCGACCAATTGCTTACGAATTGTATAAAAACGTTTTAGCCTTACGACCAGAATGGGGTGAAGTCAAAGTAGCCGCTGATGGGGTTGAATTATCCGATAAAGATAAAAAAGAAATTAAACCAATGGAACACATCAAAATGGTGATGACCAGAGGAAAAGACGATGAGGAAGATTTTTATAATTCATTGGGAACAAAAGACGACCGCAAAGAATTAGATAGACAATTTAAAAATGACAAATCTAATTTTAAAATTGCTATCGTAGTAGATATGTGGTTAACAGGTTTTGATGTACCTTTCTTAGACACTATGTATATTGATAAACCTATTCAACGCCATAATTTAATTCAAACTATTTCTCGTGTTAATCGAAAATTTGAAGGTAAAGAAAAAGGGTTAATTGTAGATTACATCGGCATTAAAAAGCAGATGAATATGGCAATGGCGCAATACAATAATTCAGATGATCAAAATATTGAAGATATTGAGCAATCGATTGTTGTGGTTAAAGACCAATTGGATTTGTTAGGTAAGCTATTTCACAAGTTTGACACATCAGGTTATTTGTCAGGTATTCCTTTAGAACAATTAAAAACATTGAATAAAGCAGCCGAGTTTGTACAATTGACACAAGAATTGGAAAAACGATTCATGTACATTGTGAAACGATTAAAATCGGCTTATGATATTTGTTCAGGTAGTGGTGCATTTTCAGAAACGCAACGCGATGAAATTCATTTTTACTTAGCTGTTCGTTCCATTATTTTTAAATTAACGAAAGGCATTGCGCCAGATACGGCTCAAATGAATAATCGTGTGAAGCAAATGCTACAAGATGCCATTGAGAGTGATGGGGTAGAAGAGATATTTAAATTAGGCGACGACACGCAAACAGAGATAGATATTTTCTCTGATGATTATATGGCAAAAATTGATAAAATTAAGTTGCCAAATACCAAAATCAAATTATTGCAAAAGCTTTTAGCTAAGGCAATAGATGATGTCAAGAAAATAAATAAAATCACAGGAATCGATTTCTCTAAGCGTTTACAACTGATTGTTGAAAAATACAACGAGCGAAAAGAAAGTGATGTGTTGCGAAGTGAAGTGTTAGAAGACTTTACCGATGAAATTATTGATTTGTATTATGCGCTTAAAAAAGAAAAAGATTCTTTCAAAGATTTAGGAATTGACTTTGAAGAAAAAGCATTTTACGATATTTTGAAAGCTTTAGCAGTTAAATACGATTTCAACTATCCAAATGATAAATTAATACAACTGGCTCAGAAAGTCAAAACAGTAGTGGATGATAAAGCGAAATACACTGATTGGAGTAAACGAGACGATATTAAAGCGGAGCTAAAAGTAGATTTAATTATACTTCTAGCTGAAAACGATTATCCACCAGTTGATAGAGATGAAGTGTATAAAGAGATTTTTGAACAGGCAGAGAATTTTAAGAAGTATAATAATTAAATGAAATGATAGGCTCAAGAGATTTTGTTTACAATATTGATTTTACATCGTTTAAAAATGAGCAACACGCTTGTTCTTTAGGTAAAATCTCTGTTTTTAAAGATGAGGTTTTAAATGATAAGATAGGTGATGTGGTTTTTGGGTGGTTTGAGTAAAAAATAAATATTATTAAAATATATTACTACCTTAAAAAATTATTTTTGCCAAAAATATTTCTTCTGATAATTAAATATTAATCCTAATTGAACTTGATTCGTTTGATGGGTAACTTCATATCTCAAATCAATTTTTAATCTATCAAAAATTTTATAGTTAGTTCCAATTATACCTCCATATCCAATATCGTCTTTAAGGTCTGAAGAATTTATTGTAGGCCCTAAATATACTTTCCAATTTTTAGGTAATTTTGAATCAAATAAATTATGAATGTAATTTAAATTGAATTTATATTTTTCAGATATGTTAGAAAAGTAATCATTATATTTAATTTCAGTTTGAAATATACTCATACCATATTCAAAAGCAGATTTTTTTAGAGTCTTTCTAAATCCAAATGCCCAACCTGTACTATTTCCTATTTGAGAAGTTTCAGAACCAGTGTTGATATTATTATCATAAAAAGAACTAATTCTATAAACGTATAAATCGTTTGACAATATTATAGCACTTCCTGCGATTATTGCAATAGCTACTGCTGAAGCAGCATCATCATTTCCACCACCACCATATGCACTTCCATATGTTGGATTATCATCTTTACAATTATTTTTTACATTTGACCAGCATCTACAACAAGGTTTGTTCCATCTGCTATTCAATGCCGATACTTCATCTGTTGTTAAAATGTCACCTTTACAATTATTTAATCCGTGACAATCTTTTATACTATGATAAGCATATGCATACTGACCCGAACATACATAAACAATTTGATTGTTATTTGAAACTTCTTTTATTTCAACAGATGGATGAAAATAATCTGTATTTGAAGCTATTTCTTGAGCATTAATTACTAATAAATTTGTAAGAAGTATTAATACAGTAAAAAATGTTTTATTTAATAATTTATTTGTAATTTTTTTAATTCTCATATTATTAATTTTATTCACCAAAAATACAAATATTTAATTATTAATAATATACCCATAACTTTTTTTGCAAATGTTATTTTCTAAAAGTATACCTGCTTAATTTTATTGTATTAAAAACCACGCTTGTTCTTTAGGTTAAAAATCTGTTTTAAAAGATGAGGTTTTAAATGATACGATATGTGATTAGGTTTTGGGGTGGTTTGAGGGAAATGAGTTAATTACAATATAATAATAGGTATTTGATGTTATTACTTGCTAAATTGTTGCTTTATTTTATAAATAAGTTTGGATAATTCAATTTTTTTTTATAATATTTGGAAACCAAAATCTATGTACTATGACTATTTTAATCCCTATTTGTTTAAAACGACAAATTAGTTTTCAAGAATTATTTAGCAATTTGATACTTCAATATCAATTTTAAATATATTGGTTTATGTTCACTGATTCATTATCTCGGGTTTTACTCTATTTACAGTTTTGGTCTATAATAATTTATAGGGCCTTTTTTATAGTATTTAAGCGTAATAAAAAAGTCGTTGAAAAATATTTGGATTATAGAACCGAGAATGTTTTTGATAATAGTTTTTATACGCTATATTATTCATTTGATAATGCCCTTTATTATAAATTGAATAATAACATAACTACAGATGGTAAATTGCGTATTTTAAATATTAATCAGTCTAATCCATTAGTAGTTGATTTTACTGTTTATGGTTTGTTTTCTAAATTACATTACAGTATTACCATTAATCCTGATAAGACATTAAATGCCCAAAGTTTTAAAACACAACTTTTCAATTTAAATCTTAAATTATTCCCGGTTAACCCAAGAATAATAAAACAACATATACATTTAAAAACGAAAAATGTATCACTCGTAAAACATACCATACAGGTTTCACAAAATAAACTATACATAAAAACTAATTCATTCACTCAAAACGACTTTTTATGACACGCGATTATTATCAATTACCTAAAGCTGGAAAAATAATGCAATTTCTATGGAAATGTGCAGGAGGAGATAAATATTTATTAGAACGAGCAACCTACTCAGACCAAATAAAATATATGTGTTTGGGTGGAATTGTTTTTGCTACTGGCGCAATGGCAGGACTAGCGGGAGGCTATGCTTTTTATACTATTTTTTCGCCTAAGACCTCTGATGTTATAAATAAAACTAAAACAATTGTAAACACAATTGATAATGTTTCAGTAGATACAACAACTGTAATATTATCAATTATTTTTGGTATTATTTGGGGATTGATAATTTTTAATATTGATAGATTTATAGTTACTAGTACCGGTAAAGGTGATGGGACGGAGGAAATTACTTGGTTAGAGTTTAAAACAGCTATTCCAAGAATCTTGATGGGTATGATTATCGCAATAACTATTTCTAAACCAATTGAGATAAGAATGTTTCAAACGGAAATTAATTTAGCCGTTCAAAAAGAACAAGAAAAAGAAAAAAATTCGTTAATCGCACAAGCCAATACAAATTATGAGGCGAAAGTGAAGGAAATTAAAGGGAAGTTAGGACAATTGCAAACAACAATTGATGAAAAAAATAGACAAGTAGCGGATTTAAGAATTGAAATATCTAAAGAAATTACTGGAAAGAATAACAATGGAGCGGCATATGGACCAAGAGCTAAAGAATTAGAAAGGCAAGCGGTTTTATTAGAAAGTCAAATAAAATCTTTAGAAAATACTGAAGAGTATAAGAACTCCTTGCAAGACAGGAGAAGATACGAACTTCAAAAACAAAATGACATTGCAATTGCAGAAAAGAAAGGAGCTTCTTTAGACGGACTTTTAATAAGAATTCAAAAAGCACATGAGATTGCAGGTACATGGATTTCATTATTCATTACTTTATTATTCATGGCTATTGAGTTAACTCCAATATTTTTTAAGTTAATGTTAACTAAAACTACCTATGATTATTTATCAGAAAATAGAGATGAGTTAATTAAAGCGGATTATGGTATTGAAGTGCAATATGATAAATATAAAGACAAAGAAGGTGTTGAAAGACACTTAGTCATTAATCATCAAGCTGAAAAAATAATTTATGAAAAAATTAAAGTTACTGAAATACAAAAAGAATTAACCGATTATGCTGTTCAAAAATATAAAGAGCGTGAAATGAAAAAAATCGATGAAAATTTAGACAATTATATTTCAACCATAAATAATGGAGAAAAGGATTCATAAAAAGTTTTTTCGTTTTCTATTAACTTGTTCTGGTGAAGATATGTTAATTCTAGAAAAGTGTAATCATCGTATCCGTAATAGGTTTGCGTTGCTTGGCTTTTTTGTATTGCTAATTTTTATTGGTTGTTTTGCTAGTGCTTCCTTTTTTGTGTATTCCATGTTTGATGGCGCTTTTTTGATTAGTTTACCCGTTGGTATAATTTGGGGTTTTGTAGTGGTAAATCTTTATTTGTTATTACTACATACTATTTCTCCACCCATTATACCTTTGAGTTCAAAAAATAAAAAATTAAAGAAAATTTCTTTTCAATTTTTTAACCTTTCAATGTTTTTGCGAATTGGTTTTATGATGTTATTAGCCATAATAGTTGCGCAACCATTAAATGTTTTTTTATTTTCTGAAAGTGTTCATGATGATATAGAAAAGCATAAAGTAATTGAGCGTGTTAAAATGTTTTCTTTAACTAATAATGGTTTAATTAAAAGTGAACTTCAATATTTAAAGGAATTTAAAAGTAAAGAGTTGTTTTTTACTGATACAATTGAAGAAAATGAATTTAAAAGTAAAATAGCTATCATTGAATCAAAAATTATAAGCGATAGTTTATTTTTAAAAGAATCATTATTAAAAATTAAAAGACTTCATCAACTAGATGAACAATTATTTTTAAACAGCAATGAGCAGCATGAAAAAGAATCATTAATTAATGATATAGAATTGAAATTAAATTATGAACTAGCTACTGATAATGCGCTTATTAATGCTAATTTGAAAGTAAGTAATTCAAATTATAACTATCAACGATTTAATGAATTTACCGCTACATTAAATGAGCTTCTTGTTGAAAAAAATAATAATTTTCAAAATTTAAATGACATTCTTAACAAGAGTAATTTTTATGTAAAAACCATTCAGTTATTATTAATTTATAATCCATTATCATGGATACTAACTTTGTTTATATGCGCTGTCTTTTTAATACCAATTTATTCTAAATATAAAGTAAGAAATTTATGTGCAACATTATTTAATTCTGAAAATAATGATAAAGAATTTACAAAGCTTAGGGAACAATTATTAAAAACAACAAATTTTGATTGGTTATCAAAAACAATATTAAAAAACAAAGTTGAAAATTATAAAACGTCTGATTACTATTTTCATAGAATGTTAATAGAACATAAAATTATTTTAGAGGAATATAAATTAATGAAGCAAAAATTTTCGAGTATTCTTTCGGAGCGAATAAATGAATATAATAGCGAATCATTAAAGAGAATATTGCCGTTATTAGAAAAATTAAAAAATATTAATCCACAGAAGTATAGAATACTTGCAACAGATATATATGAAGAATATTCTTTAGCACCTGTAGAAAAATTTGAATATTGGTTAGATTCTCCTTTTAGAACCATAAGACCAAATGTAAATTTTGTTAAAAATAATGAAAGAGAGTTTTTAGATTTTATTTACAGTATAGAAGAAGAATAGCCATTAATGGAAAATACGATTGAAAATATTATTAATACTGAACCTTTTGTTGGTGACGATGGGAAGAATTATTTGAAGATAACCAAAGAAATTCTTACGCCAAGACGAACCTATTTGAAAGGAACTATTACTGGAAAATATAGAGGTTCAAAAATAAATAATGAATCTGACCATGAAGAATTTTTTGATTTTGAGATTTATGAAGCTGAGGTTACATGTAAATCTAAAAACGATGTAAGAACCAATGCACCGTTTATTTTTCCAATTGATTTTAAAGACGTAGATTCTGAACAAGTAACGGGTTCAATTTTTCCGAAAGAAAAATTACCAGAAAATTTACCCGTAATAATGTTATCTGATGATAAGCGCTTTGGGGTTAATTTACTTGAACCAATGCTCTATGAGTTTACTACTATTAGAAAATTACATCAAACAGAGGGCGATGAAGTATTTGGTTCTTTTAATGCCTATGTAACTGGCTATATTTTTGATTATACAAAACATACAGTTGAAGAGATTGAAGAGGTAATTGGACCAGGACCAGGACCAGGACCAAAACCAGAACCTGATGAACCAAAAAAGTGTATTTGGATTAAGACGGGTAAAACTGATACAAAACCAAACTATATTCGATTTGAATATATATGCCACGTGCATAATCATAAAAAATGGGGGGATTGGATTAATAAACCTGACTCTGGCTCTATCTTTGAAGGATGTTTATCAACACTGCTTACCTTTTTATTCATTGGGTTAGGTTTGTTTTTACTAATAAAGTTATTTCCTATATTATTGTTTTTTATTGGTTACTATGTTGTTATAGCTTTATTTTCTTATTTAGCACCAATATTTAGATGGCTTTTTAAGATTTTTTGGCCTGTTTTATTAGTGTTGTTTTTTACTTCAATTATTAGGATGTTTATTAATGTTTCTTCACATGATTATTTTCCAGTACCTTCAGCTATTGATTCACCAAATGAAATTATTCCAGAAATTAATCCAATAGTAGACAGAGATACTTTAATTTCTAAAGATTCGTTAAAAAGTTCTGATAAACAGATAGATAGTCTAATTACACGTTATAGAAAATGGAAGGATTATTCTGGTAAATATTATGCAGGAACCTATAGTATAAAATTAAGTGATTATAAAAATTCAAAAATGTTTAAAAATAATTTAAATTTGAATGGAAATACATTAAATACCTACGATAAAATTATTTATAATATTAAAGAAAATGACAAATCTAAATTAAATGGATTGTATCATCTTTTTGATAGTATTCAAAATAAACAAAAATTAAGTTCAATGAAATTTGCAGAGCTGATTGTTAGTTTTGTTCAAGATATACCATATGCAATTGTATTATCGGATGGTTGTGACCCTAGTCTATATAATGATAGATTTACAAAGAATTTTCTTATCAACAATAAAGGTAAATGCGATGGTTATCAAAAATTTGGTTTAAATAGTCCAGTTGAATTTTTAACAAACCTAAAAGGTGACTGTGATACAAGAACAATACTATTATATACTATTTTGTCACACTACAAATATGATGTAGCAATTATGAGTAGTGAGTTTTACGGCCATTCAATCTTAGGAATAAATTTACCTTATAATGGTTTAGTTTATACAACTAAATATCAAAAATATATACTTTGGGAGACCACTTCTTTAGGTGCAAAACCAGGTATTATTTCAAATGAAATTTCAAATATTAATAATTGGAGAATATCCTTAAAATCTAAATAACATGGATCAACAAAGTCTTTTTTTTACTTTTATTGTAGCAATTGTAGCATTATTAATTGAACTGAATATTATTTCTATTTATGCCAACAAACAGAAAATTAAATCGCTGGAAAATAATAATATTAGTTTAATATTATGGTATTTGAATTTTCTAATTCCCTTTTTTCTTTTACTAAAGATAGCTTTAGAACTGATTGAAAATTCTATTGAAGTGTTAATATATTCTACCACTGTTAGTAATACTTTTGTTGCTGTAATGGAAAAAATATTTATTTTTAGTGGATTGGTTTTTTTGTTTTCATTTCTAATTTATTTTTCAATAGAAAGAATAGTATCATTTTTTATCACAAAAAAGGATAATGTAATAGAAATTGAGAATAATAATTACTCATACTTTTTATTTAAATTGTCTTTAACAGTTTTTTTGACGTTTTCTTTATTAAGAATATTTGAAGATTTTTTAAAATGGTTTTTACCAATAGTTGAAACCCCTTTTTATCATTAAAAAATTATGAAAAATACAAATTTTATAAAAATATTTTTAGCTATTTTATTAATTGCATGTTTAGCTGATTTGCCCTATGGCTATTATCAATTCGTTCGCTTTGCTGCTTTAGTTGGCTTTGGATATTTGGCATTCAATTCTAATGAGCAAGGAGCAAAAAATGAAGTCTTTATTTATTTGGCTTTGGCTATTTTATTTCAACCTTTTTTCAAAATAGCTCTTGGCAGAGCATTATGGAATGGTATTGATGTAGTTGTTGGAATTGGGTTAATTGTTTCCATATTTAAATCAGATACTAAAAAGTAATAAAATTTATTTCTAATTTAATTATGACTCAAGAACAAAAAGATATAATAAAGCAACTTGCTCAAATGGGCGATGTTGTCCATATAAAACAAGACGGCAGTCGTATTGGATTAAATGAAAAGGGAAAGGTACCCTTGGATACTCAGGCAGAAGCTGTATTGTATTTTTTTCAGCGTTTGGATATAGATATGCTTAAGTTGTTGTTGGACGATGCAAATACCTATCAGAATTTTGAGAAAAAAGAATTTCTAAATAAACTTGATTTAGCATTTGATGATTTATTACTATCTGGAAATACCTATTTGAATACGTATGAGGGTATGTGTAATTCGGAGACGTGTAACTTTAAGTGTAAGGGCTATTCATTTGTTGGAAATGTTACTAACGACTTTATGGACTTTATTTTTGATATAAGAGATAATCGGGTTTTTGATATGTATGAGTGTAGTCAGTTTAGATGTGATAGTCCACCATATCAAGTGAAACGATATATTTCTATTGATGATGAGTTGCCTTTTTGAGGAGAGGTATAGGGTGAAAGGTGAAGGGTGTAGGGGTTATCCTTCGACAAGCTCAGGATGGGGAGTTTTGATTTACGATTTACGATTTACGATTTGGGATTTACGATTTGATTCTTCGACTAGTTCAGGATTTGGTATTTGATGTTTATGAATTGAAGTTCTTGGGAAATTCAGATTAAAATGGAATCCCTTCTGGGTACTGCTCTATATTGTCATTGTTTTGTTTGTTTTCATAGTCTTTTTTCCATTGATTTATTTGTTCTTCTGTCCAAAATTCATCTGGAAAAGCTTCATCGTATAATGGATATATTTCTCCAGTTGTTTTGAAATGATATTCGATATTTGGTGTAAGATTGGTTTTGTCTTTTACTTCTAATCCTGCAATATGTAATAGCTTATCAATAAGTTCGTCACGTTCCTCCAAACTATTGGTATAGAAATAAAATTCTATTTGGGGCTGTTCTTTTATTTTCCATCCGTTTGTGAATTCAACTGCTATGTATTGAATATAATAATATTTACCTGAAAGATATTCTAGTAATTCTGCCGTGTTTTTGAATTGCTTTTTCATCCATCTATAAGGATATTCTGTGCTTTTTCGCTGTCTTATTCCGTTATTTATTTTATATCGAAGTTTGTAATTTGAAATCGTTAAATGTTTAAAGTGCCTCAATAACCATAGATTAGACCGGGTACTACCAACAAAAATTTTAAAGCTTTTGTGATTTGAAAGCAACGTGATTGAACTAATTAGGTTTTCTTGTGTGTCCATTTTTTTTGTTAATCGGTGAACTGTAAAAATGTAAATATATTATGAAGTAAATTTATGAAATTAAGTTTAGATATTTACGAATTAGGATTTGTTTGTTTTTTGTATATTTGATTAGAAAGTAATAGATATGCAGAATGATAAGAATTTTAAATATTTAATATGAAACAGATTATTTAAATAGTAATGGAAGATTACATAAAGAAATATCCAAAACAAGAAAAAAATATTTATGCACTTGCCTATGCTTTTGGGCATGATGAAGCGGATAAAATTTGCAAAGATGCGCTTGGCTTAAATAAAACTATAAGAATAATAATTGATCGAGAAAAACTAGATTACTTAAACTATAAACTTGTTTAAATTTCAACATAAATGAAACTTGGATTTAGAATTCCCTCAATAACAAAACGAATAGCTGCTCGTACTTCTATAAAACGTGTGGTGCGTCATAATTTAGGATTGAAAGTCCCAAGAGGTTTGGGCTGGGTTACCAATCCAAAAAAGGCGTTGTATAATAGGGTGTATTCTCGCACTACTAGAGGATGTGTAGTTAGCCTATTGTTTTATGCTGGAAGTTTTGTGTTGTTAGTTTGGATGGTAATTTTTAGTTAATTGTATAAACAACTATTAGGTCTGCTGGTAATACCAAAATTATACGATTATCACTATTTAATAGAGTAGTTAAAACTACTTTTTCTTGAGTAATTCGTTGTACTCTTCAAGTAAATTTAAGTATTTATTTTTCCAATACTCTTCGTCTGAAATGTATAGACTTGGAGGTTCATTTGTGGTAAACAAATTAGCACTAGGTCTGTTTAATTCCTCCGAAAAATCATAATGAATTATTTTTCCAATTTGTAACATAATATCAATTGACACCGTATTATTTTCAAATAATAGATATACCCATCTTCGGCTTTTACCCATACGTTTGGCCAACTCCGTAATAGGATACCCACTTTTATATACCGCTTCTTTGATAATTTCTCCTCTATGTTGCATAATACAAATTTATGCCCATTTGTGTATACGTAAAATTACATATAGTATACATATATGTAAATTAAATGATAATTATTTGTATAAAGTATCGTAATTATTTATTAGATTTGTGAAGTTTAAAGGTTTTTAAGTAATAAAACCAAGCGGAACCGAAAAGCTTTATGAGTAGGGTTAAATAATTTAAAAATTATGAAAAGCAAAATTACAAAATTACTGAGTTTACTTATGCTTTTATTAAGTGTAAGTTTGTTTTCACAAAATTTAGAAGAATTAAAGAAAACAGGAAAACCTTCAGAGGCAACTTTTGTTTACGACCGACCACAAAATTGTGCCTTAAATACTTCATTTCTAATGATGGATTTAAAACAAAATAAGGATATTGAATATTTAAAAAATAGATATTCATTGAATGAAATAGATAACAATATATATGTAGGAGCATTTTTGAAAATTGATAAGGAAACTTTTCAAAAAAATAATGTAGAAAGTTTAGGAGTTAAATTAAATACAGAAGCAGGAAATTTCTTTACAGCTCTAATTCCGATTAATAATCTTGAAAGTTTGTTTGAAGTAGAAGGAATTGTTTCTGTAGAAATTGCAGAAAAAGTCCATTCAACAATGGATAGCGCAAGAGCATTAACAAATGTTAATCAGGTTCATACTGGGACAGGACTACCTCAAGCTTATACGGGTAATGGTGTTATAGTTGGAGTGATAGATGAAGGTTTTGATTATACTCATCCAACATTTATAAACCTAAATAATCAAGAGACAAGAATTTCAAGAGTTTGGGAACAAAGCGGAGTTACAACCGCTCCAATGCCTTATGGTACAGAATATGTTGGTTCTCCCGCAATTTTAAATCGGATGAGAGATAAAATTAATAAATCACATGGAACACATGTAGCCGGTATTGCTGCGGGTAGTGGCGGTATAGCAAATAGCATATATAAAGGTGTAGCATATGATTCTGAAATTGTTTTAGTCTCTACAAATATGACAGATTTAGGTATTTTTCAAGGTATCAATTATATATTTCAGCAAGCAACCTCACAAAATAAACCAGCAGTTATAAATATGTCACTCGGCAAGCATGTTGGCCCTCATGATGGCACATCAGCATTTGATTATTCTTGTGAGAATATTGTTGGTAATGGTAAAATTTTAGTAGGGGCAGCAGGTAATGAAGGAAGTGATTTACTTCATCTTGGGAAAACATTTTCTGCAAGCTCTAATACTTTGGAAAGTTTTGTGAAGTTTGGCGCAAGCTCAGCTGGAACTAGTACAATAGATATATGGGGAGAAGTTGGAAAAAATTTTAAAGTTGCTGTGAATATTTACAATATAAATACCAATACCTATGAAGCATATACACCTTATATAAATACTTTATCTGGCACAAATACTACTACAACTTCAAATTACAATCTATTTGATAACGACACATTTATTCCAGATTTATGTACTGTAGAAGCATCTTATGAGCAATTTAACTCCCAAAATAATAAACCACATGTACAATTTTATATTAATAATTCTGCGCAAGACGATAATTACAGGATTATTTTATTAGATTTTATTTCTTCCGATGGTACTGTCAATTCATGGTGCAATACGTGTACGTTTAATAATTTAACTTATCCAAGTCCTATACAAAATGGTGATACCAACATGACAGTTGGGGAAATTGGCGGAACAGGAAATTCAATTATAAGTGTTGGTGCTTATACTTCTAAAAATACTTATACTGCTTTTAATGGTACTACTATTAATAATGGACCTTTGCCTTCTATTGATTTTCCTGGTGCACTTGGAAGTGTTGCTACATTTTCAAGTAAAGGACCAACAGCTGATGGAAGATTTAAACCAGATATTACTGCACCAGGTAATGTTATTGCCTCTTCTGTTAGCAGATTTGATTCGAATTATGTTTTAACAAGTCCAAAAACTGTTTCTTATTTAACTAATGGAACAAATAATTGGTTATTTGGTATGATGCAAGGCACTTCAATGTCATCACCAATTGTAGCTGGTATTATTGCATTATGGTTACAGGCAAAACCTAATTTGACAGTTGCTCAAATTAAAACTATTTTACAAAACACATCAATTACTGCTGGCTTAGGTTCTCTTCCAAATAATACGTGGGGTAGAGGTAAAATAAATGCATTAACTGGTGTGCAATATATTAATCAGTTTTTAAATATTGACACTTTTGATAATTTAAATAGTTTCGTTGTTAATCCCAACCCAACTTCTTCAAAAATATATATTACTACAAAAGAAAATGTGGGTACATATGAAATTTATAATGCCTTAGGTCAAAAAGTTGGCGAAGGTACCTTCAATAACTCGTTAGAAGATAAAGAGCTAGACTTAAGTAATCTACAAAATGGCTTATACATTCTAAATTTTAAAGGAATTAACTTAAACAAGACAGTAAAAATAATCAAACAATAAAAAACATGAAAAAATTAATAAAAATAACGGCTATAGTACTAATAACTTTATATAATTATAGTTGTTCATCAAATGATGACTCGCCAGCAGCTGTGAGTGAGGTTTTACCTTTAGCTCCAGTTAACCTATCTGGAAGCATAATAAATGGGCAAGTAAAATTAATGTGGACGGATAATTCAAATAACGAAACAGGTTTTAAAATAGAAAGAAAGTTATCTAATGGTACATTTAGTAATTTAGGTAATGTTGCTACAAATATTGTAAGTTATGATGATGCTAGTATTTCTGCAGGTCAAACTTATGTTTATAGAGTGATGTCCTATAATTCGGTTGGAAATTCAGCCTATACAAATGAAATTAGTATTTCTATTCCTATTCCAATTACAGCTCCTGTTCTTACTACAGCTACAGTTTCAGCAATAACATCAACAACAAGTATTTCAGGTGGTAATATTACATCCGATGGTGGAGCTACAGTAACTGCTAGAGGTGTGGTTTGGAGTACGTCACTAAATCCAACAATTGCACTAACCACAAAAACCACAGATGGTAGTGGAAATGGAATTTTCACAAGTAATATATCAGGACTAACTGCTAATACACAATATTTTGTAAGATCGTATGCTACTAATAGCGTTGGCACTAGTTATGGAAATGAAATTAACTTTACTACAATGCCTACAATAGGTCAAAATTATCAAGGTGGAGTTATTGCTTATATTTTGCAACCTGGTGACCCTGGATTTGTAGCAGGTGAATTTCATGGAATAATTTGTCCTGCATCGGACCAAATAATTAATATCACATGGGGCAATGGAAGTAATTTACAAGTTGGTGCTTCAGGGACAGCTATTGGTACTGGACTTACAAACACAAATACAATCGTTAATGTACTAGGAACAGGAAGTTATGCTGCAAAACTTTGTTTTGATTTGGTTTTAAATGGCTATAGTGATTGGTATTTACCTAGTAGAAACGAAATGAGTAAAATGATTTTAAATAAGATTGCTATTGGAGGATTTTCAAGTGCTAATTACTGGAGTTCTAGTGAATTTGATATTACTAACGCGTATTATTCAAATTTCACAAGTGGAAATTCTAATTTGATAGGTAGTAAAAATTCGGTTTCAAATGTTCGCGCCGTAAGGTCGTTTTAAAAACATAAAATTTATAGTAATTAAAAAGAGGGCAGTAGCCCTCTTTTTTTATAATAAACTCAATTCGTTTATAATCATTTGGATACATTCGGGCCAAGTTCAAATACATTATGATTTGCTTTTCTTCAAAAGTAAGTTCTTTAATTTCTTTTGCGGTATTTGGCACGACATAGTAGCCCTTTCAGACAGCATCTCGAACAATTTACATAAAGATTATGAGAAGTTTTTGATGTATTATGAAGGCAAAAAAACCTCTAAAGAAATTTAGAGGTTTTTGGTACAAGATGACACAAATAACAAGTGAAAATCTCACTGGCTTTATGAAGGATTAGAGCTTTTTGATAACATTAGAAAAGCAAATTTCCAACAATGAAATAAATTATAAAAATAAATGATAATCAAAACTTTTTATGTAATAACCCAAAACTTGTTTTGAATTATGAGAAAATATTTATTTTTTTATTATGAATTTATTAATAAATTAAAATATTCATGTTTTGCTCTAATATTATTATTTACAGGAAATGGCATAGCAAAAATTTGAATTTTATGATTATCAATGATAATGTCTCCAATTTTACCAAATTGTTTAACACCATTTATCTTTTCTAATTCTTCCCATTTTTTTAATTTAAAGTCTCTAGCAAATGCATTAACAACTTTTTGTCCCAAAAGAGCTATTTTTGAGGAATTTCTAATATTAGTAGTGTTTATTAAAAAATTAGAAGCGGTAGCAACAGGTATTTTTACTTTATTTGAATTTGTTTCGTCAATTAATGGAAGTAAATCAGCAAAACCTATTCTAACATTTGTAAATTTTTGATTTTCAAAAACTTGTTGTGCTCTATTCTTTAAATCAATTTCTTTAACTTCATTTTGAATAATTCCTGCATTAATTAACAAATTCCAAAATGTTTCATCTCTAGAAAAAACAGATTTATTTTTTATTGCTTCTTTAGTAGGGTTTAATGCAATTAATACTAATTCTGGATTTGTAGGAATTATATTTAAATTTTTATAATGAATTGTTTTTACCGCACGAACATAAAAATCTTCATTTTTAAATTCTTGAATTATATTACCTTCAACACCAGAAAAGGCATTGGCTTTTTCAGAATTAAATTCATCGCCTGACCAGTAAGACCAATACCCATAGTTTGCAAAGTTAAAGGATTCCTTTTTTTTAAAAATTTCTTCAAGCTCTGAAATTGTTGGTAGTCGCCACCCCTCTCCAATTTCTTCACATTTCAATTTAGCTGATGACCAATCACATAAATCAGAAAAATCATTTTTAGCTATTTGAATACTAGTCCCATTTTGTAAAATTAATTCGTACATATGATTTTATTTTAATGTTTATTTTATTTGTTTTTAATTAAGTATTTATTTGATACAAATTCAAAATTAATGTTTTTTTTAAATATATGGTGCTTGCAATTAAAAACCCAACAACATGACACAAATGTGAAACTGTATCATTATTTCCCATTAACCCTATTTCACTAAACATAAATATTCCAAAAAGAATTCTAATTCCTAATTTATATTTTTCAATTGATAAGATGTAATTTGTAAGTAAAAAAAAGTAAAATCCTGAAACACCAACAAATGGTAAAGATATTCTAAGAGCTATAAACGGGAAACAAATCAATGAAATTAAGATGATATAACCAATAACTTTTTTTAGTCCTAGTGCATAATTAATTTTAGGTAGTAATAATATAAATAATAATAAAATATTGTAAAAAAAATGTGATGGACTAGAATGTATAAAACCGCATAAAATTGGATTCCAAACAAATAGGTATTGAACTATTTCCGGTTCAAAAAAAAATAATGCTATTTCATATATTAAATTAACCACTAACATTATTGATATTACTTTTAAAAAAAGTAATACAGGCGTCTTAAAATCTATTATATTTAGTATATTCATTTTAATAAAATTAAAGTTAAAAACCTATAGTTTTTTTTGAAGTTATTCGAAAGTTCACTTCAGATTCTATATATTCAGTTAAATTATCTGAAGCTAAATTGCTATTGTTAAATACTATTTCTTCTACTAAATATTTTTTTTTAATGTTTTGAATTTGGCCACCAGAAAGGTCATATTTAAAACTCACATTAGTTAATGATTCATTACTAAATTGCGGAAACTGGCTTTTTAATATTTTCAATCTTGTGGGCTGTTCGGGCTTATCAAATGGCAACTTATATAAAATTCTTCTATCAAATGCTGTGTCTATATTTTGAATTAAATTGGTTGTAGCAATAAAAATGCCTTTAAAATCTTCTAACTCTTGCAATACAATATTCTGCATGGCATTGTTCATTTGGTCGACAGATGATGTAACGGTATTACGTTTACTAATTAAGGCGTCGCACTCATTAAAAAATAAGATTGGTTCTTTTTCATAAAATTTAAGTGCTAAATTATATTCATGAAAAACTCTTTTTATGTTACGCTCACTTTCACCAACCCATTTTGATTTAATAGCAGCAACATCTACCAATAATAATACCCTATTATTCTTTTTAGCAATCTGCTTCACTAATTCTGTTTTACCAGTACCTGGAAATCCATAAAAAAGCATTGTTAAGCCAGATTTTAGACCATTTAATTCAAATTTTTTACTAATGTCTCTGTACTTATCTGATGTTAACTCAAATATTTGAGTAATGGATTGATTTGTTTGCTCATTAAAAAACAAATCAACATTTTCAATTTCTTCGGGTTTAATTTGAACAGCATATTTGGTTGTGAAATTTTTATTATCAGGACAAACCTCATGAGAAACTATATGTTTCTTAATTTTTTCACCAGGTAATACTAATGTAAAATCAACAAATTCTGGCGTTTCAAATTCTAGATATTCCTCAGAAAACAAAATGCTTTTTTCTGAAACAATTCGTTGTTTAAATCTAAAACTTAAAGAAGAATCATCATCAAAATAGTCTAATATTTGATCTAAATCAAACTCTTGAATTCCGTACTGATGGTGCGAAATAATATAAAACAAAACGGCTTTTTCCTCAAAATTTAATACTGTGGAGTCTAACACCTCTCGTATTAATTGAAATTCAGAAAATTTTGAAACATAATTTAAAATAGTATCAGTTAATATATCTTTTTCAACAGCATATAATGATTTACTAATAAAATGTTTAATATTTAAAAATGCCTCATTTTGATTTTTTGGAATTGAAAAAATAAAACGAGAAGCATCATTGTTTATTACACCATCAATTACTTCGTCTGTAAACAAATAATCATTTGTTGAACGGTTACTTCTTACAACTCGTAGTCGGACGAGTCCTTTAATTTTCCATTGTTTTAATACTTCTAATGTAGTTATAAAATCCATTGGCTTGAACCCTAATGATTTCATAATTGTAGTAATTGAATCCGTTTCACCACTTAATTGGTCGCAAATAATAATAGAAAAAACAGCAGCAGATTTAATATCAACATTAAAAAAATTAGCAACAAGCAATAAGTCCTTTTGTAATTTTTCTAAAAAAATATCCGAGCAAAAAAGAGATTTGTGTTTATGTTCATAAATTTCTCCAACACTAGTTAAAATTATATTATCTAATTGATTGTTCATAAATTAATTATTTATTAAGATTATTTTATTGTCTTTAATTTGAATAGGTAAACTTAAAACCGCTATATGATTAGAATAAATTACTAAATTAAATATGCCTGATTCATAACTACATCTTATTGGTATAGATCCCCATACATTTGTTTGATAATAATAAAAAATAACTTTAGATTGCAAGCCATTAAATTGATCTACTTCATAAATCACACTACTATCTAGGAAACCCGCCTCATAAACTTTGTTTTGAAAATAAGCAATAAATTTTTCTTGATTAGTTAAAAAATCTTCATAAAGGCATTTTCCAAGAACAACAGGTGCTGCTTTTAATTCAAACTCATTATTATCATCACTTTCTAAGTAAAAACTAATATCATTTGGATTTATAGTATCGATAGGTTCAATAATAAAAAAATTTGATTCTAATGAAATTTTATAATTATGCTTTTGAGCAAAGGTAATTTTAACGAAAAATAAAAATGCAACAAAAAATAAATGGTGTTTTTTCATGTTTAAAAAATTTAGATTAGTTAAAAAAGGCATTATATTTTTAAAATTTCAACTTGTTTTAGCAAGTTGAAATTTTAAAGAAGTATACTTATTATTTATAAGTAAATCATAATAAAAATTATACGTTTCTAGGAAATTTTGTTCTTTACAAAAGTTACTTTTTAAATTAGTAGGAGATGAAATAATTTTAATAGTTTTATAATCAATAGAATTCTGAGAGGCTAGAATAATTAAGGTGCCTTCTCTATTAGGCAGCTCTTTTATTATAGATTTTAAAAGTAATTTAGTCGCTTTAGAATCAAGTTGCATAGAATAATTATAGCCACTTTTATTTTTAGGACTAGGGGTGGTTGGAAATCTTTTTTTAATTAAATTAAAGGTTAGACAATGGTTTGAAATAGGAACTAATACTTTTTTTAAATTTTTCATAATTAAAGATTTAGAGGACAAAACTACATTCGGATTACAGGAAAAAAAAATAATTTCAAAAAACATACCGCAAAACATTGCGGACAAGTTAGAAAATCATATATTTGAAACCATGCAGCAACAAAGAATAGAATGGATTTGTGAAGCACTAAGTGTTCCATCCAATTTAGAAACAATTATAGATTTTGTTAATAGTAGA
Source organism: uncultured Flavobacterium sp. (assembly GCA_964593435.1). GTDB lineage: Bacteria > Bacteroidota > Bacteroidia > Flavobacteriales > Flavobacteriaceae > Flavobacterium. The sequence continues at coordinate 58,177 of CAZQGY010000003.1, forward strand.
TTAGAAAAACAAAGTATAATTAACAAGAAAAAAAAATATAGTAAGCGAACTATTGAAGCCGATATAAATAAAATTAGAACGGGTGATTTTGAATTTTCAAATAATGTAAGTAAAAAGAAAAAAGAAGAACTTTTTAAATTAGAATATGATAAACGTAAAAATATTTATTATTTTGACGAAAACTATCTCATTCCAAAATTCAATAAAAACACACTAGAAGAAGATTTAACATTACCTTTTATCGAAGGCATTTTGGCACCATATAGAGAATTGGCTGGCATAAAAAAAATAGTTGAAAAAATTAAAGAATTTTATCCGATTGATTTTGAATCAAAAAAATATAAATCCGCAGTTGTTACTACAAATTATATTTTACATAAAGATATTATTAGTAATCTAGTAATGAAAAGTACAGAAATACTAAAACAGATTGAACTAAATACTATTATTACATTTAATTATATAAAAGTAAATAATATAGCTCGCAACATCAATGATACAATTAATTATAAAGTGCTACCACTTCAATTACGAATACATGAAGAATTATATTATTTAATTGCATACGATATCAAAAAAGAAAAAATTATTACTTGTAGAATAGACCAAATAAAAACTAAAATTGAAAAAGCAAATACAATATTAAATTCTTCCAAGATAAAGTTTATTAAAGATAATTTTAACGAAGGCTATTTTGATTACTCATTTGGAGTTTGGCGACCAAATTCAAACAATATTTATACTATAAAAATTAGTTTTACAGAATGGGCAGCCCAATATGTAACTTACAAACCCATTCATAAAACTCAAACTTTATTAATTAATAATGCAGATAAAAGTGTTGAAGTAACTATACAATTATTGTTAGATAATGAACCAACACCTCCATTTGAGATAGAAAATATTTCAAAAGAATTGGCGTTTACATTAAGTAGATTTAGGAATAATTATAAAATAATTACAATAGAAAAAACTCCATAATGTTTTAAAATTTCTTTACATGAAAAAGATTCTTTTATCAATAATTACTTTATAGTCTAATTATTCTTAAAAATTTTATAATTACATATTCTGAATAATTGTTAATGAACATAAAAATGGATTTTTTAGTTTTAAATTACTTTTATTTGTTAATTATTACAAGTTGTTCAATTACAACAGTATCAGTTCTTTTAATTGGCACTTCATTTGACTCAAATTTTACATTAGAAAACAATAAGTTATTTTCAATTTTTGAAAAACCAAATAAAACCATGTCTTCAAGTAATTGTTCCTCAGTAATAGTAAACACATAATTAACACTACCTTTCTCTTTTGACCTAATTATTATTTCATTTATAGAGAGCATTGGAAAATCTAACTTTGAAGGATATAATGGGAAAAGCAAATTATTAGGATTCAAATCAAAATAACTAAACTTTTGCTTTTTGTGTCCATCTACAAAAACTTCAATTTGATGAAATGCATTTACATCTAATCCGAAAAACACCTTCCCATTTAAATCATTATAACTTTGATATTTTGATAATTTTAAATTATAATAAAAAAAAGGGTCAATTAATGCCATTTCTAATGTGCAGTTCATTCTTTTTGCTATAGCTGAAAAATACTCCAATTCTATAGCATCGAGAACAACCACTTTATAATAAATAAAGGAACCAATTAATTGAATTTTAATTTTTTTCATTTAAGCTTTGAAAATTATATAATATAAAATTAACTAAATTATTTTTTAAATTTAAAAAACAACATGGACAAAAAACGGCAATCTTATATCATATCTTTGAAAAAATAAAATTATGTTTATGGCAGTATTATCAAAATCTCGATTCAAAATAGGATTAGAATGTCCTAATAAATTATTTTTTACCAGCAATTCAAATTATGCTAATAAAAAAAATAGTGATAGTTTTTTAGCAGCTTTGGCTGAAGGTGGTTTTCAAGTTGAAGAACTAGCCAGGTTACATTATCCAAATGGCAATTTTATTGAAACAGAAACCTATGAATATGAGCGTGCGGCTCAACTTACAAGGGATGCTTTACTTCAAGAAAATGTAGTGATATATGAAGCTGCATTTCTTGTTGATGGCTTTTTCATTAGGACGGACATTTTAGAAAAAAAAGGAAATTCAATTAGATTAATTGAAGTAAAAGCAAAATCATTTGATTCTACTAACGAAAATACTTTTTTAGGTAAAAGAGGAGGAATTGATGGAAAAATGAAACCCTATTTATTTGATTTGGCCTTTCAGAAAAAAGTAGCACAAACAGCTTTTCCTGAATTTCAATTTACTGCTTTTTTCATGATGGCAGATAAATCAAAAACCGCAAGTATAGATGGTTTGAATCAACTTTTTAGAATCCCTAGCAACGGGAATCCAAGAACAGATATTATTAGAAGAGTACAAAGTTTAAATGAAGTTGGTAGTTCAGTTTTGTCAGAAATTAATGTCGATGAAATCATAAATGACATAATAAATAATAAATATCTATATCATAATAACTTGGGTTTTGAAGAGTCAATGGAACTTTTTAAAGATTCTTATATCAATAAGACTTATTTAAATTGGCCAACTAATTTTAGTGCTTGTAAAAAGTGTGAATTTAAAACATCGGCTGAAGATGAAATAAATGGCTTACAATCTGGATTCAAGCATTGTTTTCAGAGACAATTTGGTTGGAATAACGAACAATTTGATGCCCCTAATGCAATGGAAATTTGGAATTACAGAGGCAAGAATTTAATGGAAGAGCAAAGATTATTGTTACAAGACCTAACAGAAGAAGATTTTAATCTGTCTCCTGTGGCTGGTAAAATATCTTCATCGGAACGTCAATGGATACAAGTTGAAAAATCTAGAACAAATGATTCATCACTTTATGTTGAAAAAGAGGGATTGAATGATGAAATGGAAAAATGGAAATTCCCACTACATTTCATAGACTTTGAAACAAGTACTGTTGCGCTTCCATTTACAGCAGGAAGAAGTCCATACGAGCAAGTGGCTTTTCAATTCTCACACCACATATATCATGAAGATGGAACGGTTAGTCATCAAACACAATTTATTAGCAATACTCCTGGAGAATACCCAAATTTTATTTTTGCAAGAAACTTATATCAAGCACTAAAGAATGATGAGGGCACTGTTTTTCGTTTTGCAGCTCATGAAAATAGTATTCTTAATGCTATTATTATTCAATTATACAATTCAACGGAAGACGATAGACTTGAACTAATCAATTTTTTAAAAGCCATCACAAATTCTACAAGTAAGAATGTCGAAAAATGGGAAGGTGAACGAACAATGATTGATTTAAATAAAGTAATCAAAGACTATTATTATAATCCATACACAAAAGGTTCCAATTCTATAAAAGCGGTTTTACCAGCAGCTTTAAATTCCAGTCCATTTTTACAAGCTAAATATGGTACGCCATTACATGATATTAATGTAAGTAGTAAAAATTTTGACGAAAATCATATCTGGCTAAGATTAGAAAACAACGAGGTAATCAATCCCTATAAAATGTTACCGCCGCTTTTTGATGGATGGAATGAACAAGAATTAGCAGATACTATTTCAGAAGTAGATGCAATTTCCGATGGTGGTGCAGCGCTTACTGCATATGCTAAATTACAATACCAAGATATGACAGAAGTAGAAAGAACAGAAATCACAACAGGCCTTTTAAAATACTGTGAATTAGATACTTTAGCTATGGTCATGATTTATGAGCATTTGAAGGAGATTTGTGAAAATGAAAATATTTAATTAAATTTATAAAAAGTTTAATGTTATGATTATAACGCATGCATCAATAGATAATAATTGGAATCATTATTTCGATAATGCTGAAACACTTATTTTAGGTTCATTTAATCCTAATAATCCATATGGTAATACCGATTATTATTATGGTCGACGTACAAACTATTTTTGGAGAGCTATTGCACAATTAAATAATTTACATCCAGATATTTTTTTAGATAACCTAGAGCTAAAATACGAATATATGAGAATAAATCGATTTTGTTTTTTAGATTTAATTAATTCGATTGAGATTACGACAGATTCTTCTCAAAACCTCTTAAATGAATTTACAGATAAAAAGATTTTCAAAGAATTTACCGATCAAACTCTATTTACAAGTAAAACTAATTTTAATGGTGGTAAAATTATAATTTCTAGAAATTATAATTTAGAAATTCCAAATTTAGTTCGTAATAGTGGTATTATTAAAATCGCTCACACTCTAGGAAACAATAGAATTAGTAATCAATTTAGAACTAATCCTCGCGAAAAGAGATTAGGCCAAAATGGTTTTGAATCATTGATAAACCAAATACATGATATAAATAATATTAATTTTATTTCTAATTCTGTAAGCCCTAGTGGATATGCAGTTAATACTGGTGGTGAAAGGCATTTTGAGGAATTAAAAAATTGGTTAAGAAGTATTTTGTTTTTCAACTAACCCAACCGCTCACATTTATCCCCAAATCTACCAACAAAAAAATCAACTTCTTTGTTGTCCCAAAATTCTATACCTTCTTTTTCTAATTTATTATAATCTAAAATTTCCCATAGAGTAAGTTCAATAATTATATACTCTTTGGTTTTTTCTATGATTTTTTGTGAAGGATGAAAAATTTTATTTTCCACATAACTAATAGCCCAATTTGTAAATTTAAATCGATATTTTTTAATTTTATTGTTATTTATATGAGATTGATACATTATACCAAAACTGTGTTTTAAAAGTAATTCTAAATGACTTTCTTTATATAATTTTATATAATCAAAAAAAATGTGTTCACCATGATTATGAGATTCTTCTTTTATAGCTGGAACTACAGATAAATTTACTATATTATCTATACTATATGTGGTTAATAGTGATTTTGGATGATAATCATTATTTTCATCTATTTCAGTGCCTAATAAGTAATACCTGCCATCGTAATACCTTACTTGTAATGGAGCTACATACTTAGAATTATTTTGTTTAAAGTATTCAAAGTAAATTGCCTGTCCTTTCTTTATATATTCGATGATTTCAGCTGTCAATAACATTAAATCTTCTTTGAAATTAATTGAAGGATTTGTTTTTACAAAATAGGGGCTTGGGTCTAGTTCTTTTAAAGTAAAATTAAATTCTGATTTTAATGTTTTTTTTAACCAATTTACACTACTTAAGTTTTCTTCTGTTTTAAGTAACCCCATTAGAATTGGGAGTGTTTTTATTTCTTTTTCGGACAATAAATCTAAATTATCAACTTCTGATTCAATGAAATAATAATTTTTATTTTCATGACCTTTTTTAGATATAATTTCATAGCCTTTTGATTTTAATACTTTAATATCACGTGTAATCGTTCTTTCAGATACCGCTTCATCATTATCGTGAATCAATTCTTCATTTACCAATTCCGTAAGTTGTTTATGATTAGCAGTATTGTTCTTTATAATACTTAAAATCATATTTAATCTATTAAAACCTTTTTTATAATCACTCATAATAGTAGTATGTCATTTTTTGGCAAAGTTACGCATTAATTTTGTACCAACAAAAAGCATTAGTGGCGGAATTTGGTTTCGGTGCACAGAACCCAGAGAGTAGACGCGCACAACCAAAAGTTGTGTGGACTGATAGAGTCTGTGGAGGTTCAAACCCTTCCTAATGCACTAATTTAAACAGCAATACTATGAAAAATCAAAACTTCGACAAGTTACAGTGGATTGAGTATGTCATCACAGAATCATTCGGTAAGGAATCAAATAATGATACTTTATTAGCAGTACCTGAAATTCAAGGTTTGCTTAGTTTTTTTAAGATAGGAATCGATGAACTGGTCGTATTATCGTTACTTATTGATGGTGGTATTCGTCAGGAGGAACAAGCCATTGATGCTTTTCTAGAGCATTTTGGAGGGGGCTTGTCGGGGTTGACAAGTATTAACAGTGCACTTCATTCTTTAATTACTAAAGGCTATGTGGTTTCTAATACAAAAAACCGTCATACTAAATCACTTGTAAAACAAACTTTTCAAGCCGATGAGAAGGTTTATGATGCTTTATTATTTGATAAACCCGAGCGTTTAGAATTCCAACCTGCAAGAAATTTCAATTCTTTACTGAAAAACATTCAAAATATTATTGACCGAAGAAATGATGGTTGTTTTGATGCGGAGACGATGCTTAAACTTGTTGAGAGAGATATTGTCAATGCCAAAAAATGTAAAGAGTTAGATTGGATAAATGATTTCGATGGTTTGTCTATTACTGAAATAACATTGTTTTTTTGTGCTGCACTTCAGCATCAAAAAGACAATCAGACAATAGATTTAGAATACATCATAAAATTAGTTGAGGATAACTTTTCAAAACAGAAGTCGCTAAGAGACAGTATTGCAAATAAATCTTCGATGCTGATTCAACATGATTTGCTGGTTCGCGATGAAGATGCCTTCATGTTTGACGAATTTGTTGGTCTTACCGATAAAGCTAAAGATGCTTTATTTGAAAAAGATAAAACTACGACAAAGAAAAGTGCCTTTTCAACAGCAACCGTTATTAATCCTGAAGATATTTTTTTGGAAGAGTTATTTTACAATGAATCGGAATGGTCTCAAATCAACACAATAGAAAAGATATTGAGTAAAGAAAAACACCAATTGGTTGTCAACCAATTAGAAGAAAATGGATTGGCTAAAGGGATTTCAATTCTATTTAATGGTTTTTCTGGAACTGGAAAAACAGCAACTGCTAAGAGATTGGCTAAAATAACAAATCGTCCTCTTTTTTGTGTGGATGTAGAAAAAATTTCCAACAAGTGGATAGGTGATACAGAAAAGAATACTAAAAAAATCTTCGACGAATACTATGAATTTTCAAAAGAATGTGATTTAACACCTATCCTTTTCTTTAACGAAGACAGTATTTTCTCTAAACGTGTTGAAGTAGGTCACTCTAGCGATCGAACGCATAATAGCATGCAAAATATTTTATTGGAACAAATGGAACTTTTTACAGGTATTTCAATAGTAACAAGTAATCATGCTGAAAAATTGGACAAAGCTTTCGAAAGACGATTCTTGTATAAAGTAGAATTTGAGAAACCAACGAAAGAAACACAATACAGCTTGTTATCCAATACTTTTCAAAATATATCGAGTGTGACTATAAATACCATTTTGGAAAACTATTCCTTTACGGGTGGTCAAATCTATAACATCAGAAAAAAATACATTATGCAATGTATAATCGATGATGAGGATTTGGAATCATTATTTATGAAATTGTGTAAAGAAGAAATTAAAACCACAACATCAAATAAAATCGGATTTTAACTTAAATAATTTACTGACTATGGAAAAAAATATTCGTTCTTATTTGAACTCACTAATCGTAATTTTTATCTTTTACTTTGCCACAAGGGGAATCGTAAAATTATTTTGGAATCACAATAACAGAGAGGTTGTTAAAGCCCGAACATTTATATTGTTCACTTGTTTATTTATAGGTTCTTTCTTCTATATTATTATAACTTACCATTTAGTAGATGGTAAAACTGTGATGGTTCAATTTTTTTATAAGATTTATTTATTCCTTGCATTTTTGTATATTGTCGTGGGATTAATATATGATATAATCAGTACTTCCAACTTAACTTCTAAAAAACCACTAAAAAATGGAAATAAATAATACTTTCAATGGTAGATTCAATTATACTTATAAAGAAACAGGGTATAATGAACAAGATTTTAAAAAAGTTTACGATGCACAAACAAGAAGTATAGATTGTGTTTTAAAACTGCCAAATGAGAATGAAAAATGCGTCATTGAAATGATTTTCGAAACTCCAGATGGAAAATATAAAGATTTTGTTTCAAGTGATTTAAAAAATACTGTCATAAACGGTTCTGACTTATTATATTTAGGAATTCATTTTAAAGGATTTAATATCAATGAAAATAAAGTCATATTGAATGGTGATTTTATACTTGAAATAAAAGATGAAATGGATGGATTTCATATTTTTAATTTTAATTTAGAAATTGAAAATAGAGATATCATTTCTGTTTTTGAAAAAGAAGATTTAATAAGTAAATTATAATTAATAATAGAAATAAGTTATGAAAGAAATAATCTGTCCAAACTGTAAAACGCCCTTTACAATCGACGAAAGCGGTTATGCTGATATTGCTAAACAAATTAAAGACCATTTGTTTGAAGAAGAAATTCAGAAACGCCTTTCTATAGCCGAAAGAGAAAAAGAAAGTGCTGTAAAACTAGCTGAAGCGACTATAAAAAATTCACTTCAAGATACGCTTCAAAAGAAAGAAAATGAAATTACTCAAATTAAAGCACAATTGGATAATGCAGAAATTCAAAAAAAACTATCTGTAACTGAAGCCATTCAAAAAATAGAGAAAGAACGCGATGCATTAGCGAATGAAGTTAAAACCAAAGAACTCGAGAAACAAAATTTAGAGAGTACATTAAAACAGCAATTCACTACCGAATTACAAAATAAAGAAGCCATCATCAAATACAAAGAAGAAGAAATTGCGCGTGTAAAAGACATGAAAGCGAAACTTTCTACCAAAATGATTGGTGAAACTTTAGAATTACATTGCGAAAATGAGTTTAACAAATTGCGACCAACAGCTTTTCCAAAAGCCTATTTTGAAAAAGATAACGACGCTAGGTTTGGGAGTAAAGGAGATTATATTTATAAAGAATTTGATGAACAAGGCAATGAAATCATCTCTATAATGTTTGAAATGAAAAATGAAGCAGATACAACAGCTTCAAAAAAACGCAACGATGATTTCATAAAAGAATTAGACAAAGACCGTACCGAAAAAAAATGTGAATATGCTGTTTTAGTATCTATGTTAGAATCGGAAAGCGAATTATATAATACGGGTATTGTTGATGTGTCGTATAAATATCCTAAAATGTATGTGGTGCGTCCTCAGTTTTTTATTCCAATCATTACGTTGTTACGCAATGCAGCTATGAGTTCAATGCAATACAAATCTGAATTGGCACTAGTGCGAAGTCAAAACATAGACATTACCCATTTTGAAGATAAAATGAATAAGTTTAAAGAAGGTTTTGCAAGAAACTATGATTTAGCAAGTCGAAAGTTTAATGAGGCTATTGACGGCATTGATAAAACAATTAAAGAATTAGAAAAAACTAAAGCCGCATTATTGTCGTCTGAAAACAATCTACGATTAGCAAACGAAAAAACGGAAGATTTAACAATTAAGAAGTTAACTCATAATAATCCCACTATGAAAGCGAAGTTTGATGAGTTAGGTAATTAATTCATTTTAATAATAATCCTCATTTTTTCATATTTGACAAGTTGGGATTTTTTTTATATTATTGTAAAAAAATATCAGAACCATGGAAAAAATAACATTTAAAAATTTACATCATATTTCCGAATTAAAAGATGTAATAAAAAAATTAGATAAAAACATTAAAAATCCTGGCATTTATATTTGGGGTTATGTTGTAGATACGAAAATATCTAAAATTTTAGAAATTAAAGACACTAAATTTAATGTTAATACAATGAAATTTATCCCATACTATGTAGGTCTAGACTCTAATTTATTTAATAGAATTAGTAAACATTACAAATTTGACAAAGGAGATGCTAGAAAATATACTAGAATGTCTGAGGAATATATGCTAAAATTTTTTAAAGATTGTAAGAATAATAATTATCCAATAAAAAATGATGATAAAGATATTCACGAGCATTATTTAAATATTAATATCCAACAAGAAAATATTATTTACTATAATAATTCAGATTTTTTAACAAAAACCTATGGTACAGACTGTATTGTGAATTACCAGAAAAAAACAGAGATGCCTATAACGAAATTTAATGAAGATAATGGCCATATTATTAAAGATTCATTAATGGGAATATTTGACTACTCTAATAAATCAATTCACAAAAACAATCTTTGGTTTAGCTACGCACTTTATAAAGATTCTCAAGATTTCATTAATTGTAAACTTGAGGATTTTGAAGCATTAACTTTTTATTCTTTAAAAGGTAAAACAATTAGTAAAACAAAAAAAATAGATAATATTAGTAAAAATATTCAAGTTTGTTATGAAGGAGATGAACTTGAAAATATTTTTAAGTGTAATAATATTAATAGAAGTATCATTGATGCAAATTTCATTAATAAAAACAAACAAGTCAAATTCCCAGGGTACTAAAAAACTTAAGTTCTTTATCTTGATAACGGTCAGAATTTTTGATGAAATTCAAGAAATCATTCGGGTTAATATTCTCTTTACTGATTCTATTATTATCAAGAGTAATGTAATTGTTTGGTGAATTGAGGGCTATTTCAAAATATTTGATGTTGTTACTTGAAAAGGTATTTCTGATATCATTTAAAATAACATCAATTTTATCTAAATTAGAAATTATCAATATGTCATCCCACCAAATATTTTGAATATGAATGTTATTGTCAAAAACTACATTAAATTCAGTAATGGTTTTGTCTTTTATTTTTTCAGTAAAAGAAATCATTGAAAATTTTTTATTGTTTAACGAAGAATCATCAAAATCATCAAAAATAATTTCGTTACAATAAACAGTGGAAAAATTTTCTCTAAAATCAAATAAATCAATAGAGCAGGGGTCTAAGTAAAGAATAAATGAATTATCAAGTTTTCCGAAATAGTAGTTTTGCATGTTTTTTATGCAATAATATACAAAAAAATCCCACTTGTCAAATATGAATTAAATCAAATTATTACAATAATTATGACATTACACGAAAGTTACTCAAAATTAACTTCAAACATTAACGATTCAAAATTAAATATTAATGTTAATTTGTTATCAGAAATTAATAATGAAGTGCATTATGAATTGGAATTGTTTTCAAATACTTTAGGTTACATTAGTATGAAATTCCACATTAAACTAGATAAGACAATACTAACTAAAAATATCGAGCTTAATATCGGTAAGGTAATTCCAAATACCGAAAATACAGATATACATGAATTTATTATCAGAAGAAATATAGAACTCTTTCCATATCTCGAAGAATATACAAATATTGAAACCGATTACAATAAACTTGCATCATTATATTTTGATTCAAGAGGAACAATAATTGGTAAAAGGTTTGGGTTTTAATATTTTTTGAACTTTATAAAATTTTCCATTTCAAAAATTTGTTTTTCTCGAACCAAAACACTAGTTTAAATTGTGTGCTTAATACTATTAAAAAAAATTTGTCCCTTAAGAGTACACATAGAAAATTAAAATCTTAACATACAAAAAATATAAGTGATTCGAATTCCTTTTTAAAACCAATTAATTACTTTTCTATTTCACCAATTTAATATTTCAAAAATTTACAACTCCGGTTTGGTATTAAATGACACAAATGATTTGAGTGCTACTATCAAAAATTATTTACGAGTGGAAATGATACTCAAAGCAAGTTTGATTAACTATTAAATCTAATCATATACAAAGTGAATACGAGAGTAGTATGATAATACAATTGTGTTTTGCATAATTACGTTTATAATTAATTTATTATTTATTTTTTTTAGAACTTTTGTAACTTTTTTCTTTTTTCGGAGTATAACTACTATAAAGCATATTATTTAATAAAAAATAAAATAATTAACAAATAGTATATTTTAAAAATAATATTTTAACATTATAATCGTTTTTATATTATCTAATTAAGAAAAGTCCTTCTATGAATTAAAAAATTACTTTATAATACTTTACTGAGATACCTTTTTTATTTTGTTTCAGTCATACGGAAATGCAAAACCAAACTATTATTAACCTAATTTTTTAATTATGAAAAACCAAACTAAGATTATTCTATTAGTAAGCGTGCTATTAATACTTTTTTTAAGTATCAGAAGTTGTGCTAAAAAAGATGCAGTTGCATCAAAAGCAACGGAAAAAGTTAAAACCTCAGTTTCGATTCAACCGCCTTTACAAGGGATTGATGTGCCTATTCAGAAATTTGAAATTAATCCAAGTCAGTCGAATGTTTTAGTTTCGAAAGGCGGGGCAAAAATTAATATTCCTGCAAATGCTTTTTTAGATGAAGATGGAAAAGTAGTACAGAGTAAAGTCACAGTTTCTTTTAGGGAATTTTATAATCCGTTGGATTTTTATCTTGCTGGTATTCCTATGAACTATACTGAAAATGGAATTGATAAAGCATTTGAATCAGGTGGAATGGTTGAAATTAATGCTTCAACTAACAACACACAAGTATTTGTTAATAAAGAAAATAAAATAAAAGTAGATGTACTTAGTTGGACCAAATCTAAAGACTTTCATTTATATGATTTAGATACTAAAACAGGTAAATGGGTTGACAAAGGAAAAGATAAGATTGAAGTTGTTTCTGAAGCTTCTGAACTTGAATCGCTTTCTGAATTTCCACCAGCTCCAAAAGTAGCAACAGTAGCTTCTTTTAAAATTAAGGATGACACCAAATTATTTCCTGAAATTGAAGATTATAAAAATGTTTTATTTGAACCTGTTAATGTTGCCACTTGTAAAATATCAGATGCTCAAGAAATGATTGTTAGACCATTGAAAAATGGAATTTATGAAGTGGTTTCGATTTTAAAATTGGGCAATTTTAGAAAAGAAAGTAAATGTGAATGTTATTTGGCTTTTGAAGAAGGTAAAGACTATAATGCAGCATTAAAATTGTATAGAATTAAATATGATAAATTATTAAAGCAACGTGATTTATTAAAAAAGCCCTGGACAGATTATTATACTCTTGTTACTGAATATAGAAAAAATGACATTAAAAAATTAGATGGTGCTGAAAAAATAATCAGAACTCTTGAGATTAATGAATTTGGGTTTGTTAATTGTGATTATCCTACAAGCTATCCAACAGGAGGTACTGTTATTCCGTCATATATTGACGACAATGGTGAAAGAGTTACTTTGCCAAGTGTAGTTTTAGTTGATAAGGGGAGTAATGCGTTATTTCGATACACTAAAAATGTAACCTATAATCCAAACAGTAAAAATGTGTTATGGGGTTTAACTAAGGAAAACAAACTTGTTTATTTCAAAGAAGCTGATTTTGCCCAATTACCTAAAACCAACACCAAACAAAAAATCACTATGCATGTATATGATGGAGAATTAAAATCATATTCAGATATTATGAAAGTGTTGTTTTAATTTTTAAAATATTTTTAAAGCATACGCATACAACTTACTAACTAAATTATTTTTTATGAAAAAGCTACTTATTGTACTGGTTATTATGTCCAGTACCGCAAATTTATTTGCTCAAACGCAAACTATTTATTTTAATTCAAAGTGGGAGGTAACAAAAGATACTCTTTACGACTATTCGCTTTCATTTGATTCATCCAAAAAAGCTGAAAATTATCAGACTTTTTATAAGTCAGGAGAGGTGAGGTCAAAATTTAGTTCTTCTGAGCTTAATTTAGAACAACTATCAAAATCTAAATTTTATGGAGCTTTCAATGAATTTGCCAAAAATGGTAAAATTGTAACTGAAGGTAATTATGAAAACGGACTTAAAATAGGCCTTTGGAAATATTATCTTGATAGTGGTATTAAAGACTATGAGGAAACTTATGATAAAGGGATATTAAATGGCTCGTATGTTAGTTATTTTGATAATAACAAAATTTATCAAAAAGGAATATTTTTAGATGGATACAAACACAAAGATTGGATATCAAGATACTATGATGGCTCATTACGTGGTATTATTTCGTATGATAACGGAAATAAAAAGGCTATCTGTCACGAATGTAATGAATACCAAAAATGTAAAGTTGTGGTCAATAATTCTTTTATTGAAGACGAATTGCAAAGTGGTTGGTTTTCTAGTGATTCAACTCATTATGCAAAAGATAAAGCAGGTATGTTGGTTTCATTTTCTAAAGAAAAAAGTGAAGATTTTTCAATAAACTTAGACCTTCCATGGAAAAATTTTGATGATTTTTCATTTGAAGTTACTTTTAAAAACACAGATAATTCCACTTTAAAATATGGATTATTATGGAATGAAAATATGGTAGAAAATACTTACAATCAATTTTTAGTAACAAATCAAGGAACTTTTACTGTAGATAACTTAGTCGATAATGTGTACTTTGGAAATAAGTTTAGTAAAACCGATAAAATTAATTCGGGTATAGGTGCTGAAAATGTTTTGAAGATTGTTAGAAAGGATGAAAAAATCTATTATATAATTAATGGGGAGATAGTTGATACTCAATTTTTATTTGAATTTGAGGGTAGTGAATTTAAAATTGTATTGTTTCAAGATGAAAAAGCTGTCAATTCTTCAATCATTATTAAAGATTTTGTTTTTAAGGATACCGAGCCATATGATGATGTACAAAACGGTTTAGAAATTGGCAAGTTTAATTGGACAGGAAGTGGTTCTGGTTTTTTTATTGATAAGTCTGGATTTGTTGCAACTAATTATCATGTAATTGATGCAGCCAATGAAGTTTGGATAAAGTGTACTAAAAAAGGTGAAAGTAAAAAATATAAAGCCGAAGTGGTATTATCAGATAAAGCAAATGATTTGTCCATTCTTAAAATTATCGATAGTAGTTTTGTTCCATTACCAGATTTACCTTACCAAATTGCTTCTGAATCGGTTGCTGTTGGAAATGAGATTTTTACTTTAGGTTTTCCTTTAGCAGATGTAATTGGGGAAACAGTGAAGTTTACAGATGGTAAAGTAAGTTCTTTAATTGCTATTGATGATGATGTAACTAGATATCAAGTAACATTACCTATACAGAGTGGTAATAGTGGTGGTCCTTTGTTTGATAATTTCGGAAATGTTGTTGGAGTAGTGGTAGCTCAACTAAATAAAGACAAATATACTAGTGAAAATGTAAATTATGCCGTGAAATCTTCATTTCTTAAAAACTTAATTGACATTGTTCCTGTTAGTACTTACAAGCCGAAAGGAAAAAACAAAGTTAGTTCGTTATCACAGGTTGAAAAAATAAAACTGTATTCGGACTATGTGGTTATGGTTCAGATTTTTTAATTAAATAAATGGGGCTATTTGATTTTTTAAAAAAAAGAGAGCAATGTATAGATGTTCTTTCAGATAACGGATTAAATCTAATTTATCGAAAAGACGGTTCATTATCTGAAAGATATCATACAAAAGAGGGTAAAAGAGATGGTGTTTATGAGTCCTATTATCTTAATGGGATAGTTTGTGAAAGTGCAAACTATAAGAATGGAAAGTTAGAGGGTCTTGCTAAGGAATGGTCAAGTTCAGCAGGTTGTTATCGTATCATAGAAACTTATGAAAAAGATGTATTAGTAAATAGAAAAACCTATTTCACAGGACAGAGTAAACTAATAATTGATTTTGAAAATCAATTAAAGGAGTTGTTAGACGATGAAAATTTTCAAGAATCTGATAATGAAAAAGGGTACATTCAAAATAGTATTGCATCAAGAAATAAGAAGAAATAAGTTTTTTTTATTTCACATACAAACTGGATACGAGAGCGAATTGATAATATAACCAACATAATAAATTATTTTAAGATAAACACCCGTTAACCCTACTAAATAATGATTATGATAACTTTAAAAAATTATCTTATAAGGAATTTAAATCAGGAAGAAAAAGGTAAATTCATTAGAAATGTAAAAAGATTTAAATTTTTTTATAAACAAAATAAAGATAAGTCAGCTTTTTTTATGTTATTAAGAGCCTTTGATTTTAATTTTTCCGATGAAGGAAATGCCTATTGGCAAGAAAAGTTAGCACGAATTAATGATGTAATAATAACTTACCATTCAAATAAAAAAATTAAAAGTATTATTCCAGTATTACATGGAAAGACACATAAGTTTTGCTATTTTTTTAATGAAAAAGGAGTCCTGATTGAAATAATAGAACATAGTGAGAACAAATGTAATTTAGTTTACAAAAAATAATTTTTTATATTTATAAAAATTATTACTTAATTTAATATTAACATCAAAAAAAAAAGAGTTTTTAAATAATTGAAATATCTTATTTTTTTTAGAAATAGATAACTATATGAATAATATCCAAGAATTTTACGAGTCTAATCATTTTTTATTTTTCATTATAACATTTATTGTTTTAATGTATAGTGTCATTTCAAGCAGAAAAGCAAAATCAGACCTAAATAGCTCTAAACAGATTTTAAATATTGAATCTGAGATAGACAAAAATGGTAATTTTGAAGAAATTTCTGACGAAAAATACGAGGAAGTGATTAATGAACGTTGTACCTCAGTAGGAAGTAAAGTAAAACTATATTACATAAAGGAAGATATTACACTTTCCTTAATTATTTCTGAACACACAAATAAAGCGGATAGTAAAAATCTACATTATAAATTGCCATTAGCAATCGCGCTTTATAATAAAGAAGCTGGAAGTATAATTAAGTTTAAAAAAAGTGAAACCGATTTAAATTTTGTTTATGTTGAAGTTTTAGATGTAGACAATTCAGAAGTAAAACAAACCGATGAACTAATTATTAATTCAATAAAAACCGAAAAAGCTATTGATAGTTTTAATCAAGAAATTATCAAAGAGTCAATGGCTAAAAACACACCAGTTATATCAGACAATTATATAATTAATAATGTACTGCCAATAACCTTATTTCCAGAAAACACAAACGAATTTTTGAGAGATTTATTAAGGACTAGAAAGGCAATAATAACAACTTATTACGTCCATAAAGAAAAAGAGAGTAAAATTTGGTACGCAAATCAGATGGGAGAATCATCTGACGTGATGCGGAATTTGAGGTCAAGATGGGAATTTAGACAAGGTAACTGGCAAGAATCTAGAATAACAAAAGTTGAAGTAAGTATAAAATATTAATGAACTTAACCAATTTAGTTTTTAAAAAATAAAATTATTTCAAATGAAACAAACAAAATTCACATATCACGAAAACGGTCAAATTAAAGAAGAATTCGAAACATTAGATAATAAGTTAGATGGATTTTGTAAGTTTTATCATGAAAATGGACAATTAAGGGCTGAAACGAATTATAAAAAAGGAAAACAACTTGACCAAATTATTAATTCTTTTGATGAAAATGGTAATTTAATTAGAACAGTAGAATTTAAAAAAGGATTTTTAACAGGTCCATTTATAGAGTATTTTCCAACAGGTGAAATAAAACTTGAAGGCGTTTATAAAAAAGACAAAATTCATAAGGGAAGTCAAAAAATATATTTTAAAAATGGTGATATAGTTGTAAATAAAGTAAACACATTTGAAGAGTTTAAAATTTTATATAACTATTACATTAGTAATTTTTTGTTTGATGATTTTGATACTAGTAATATAATCATTGGAATACCTAAATTTTCTATTTATACAGAAGTTCTAATTAATGGGACATTTGAGAATTATAAATTTGAAGGAGTGTTGCATGAAATTTGTAAATGGCTTGATTATGATTTTTATTACACTAGTCATAATGATTTTTATAATGATTTATTAGAAATTTCTAATGACAAATTAGATTTTGATTTTTTAGATGATTTAGCATCTATTGGAAATTTTGAATACGGTGCACCAGGAGAAGGTCTAGAAATTATTAATGTTAATTTCGAAGATAGCACACCAACGAATATTAAAATTAAGTTTGACAATATTGTAGATGAATATAATATTGAAGATTATTCTACTACTGGTTTAAATTATGGTGACACAATTTATTCTGAAATTGCCTATTTCAAAATGGATTTAATTAATTCTCAATTCGGTTATAATTTTGAGATAATTTGGGAAAATAAAGATAAAATCAAAAAAAAATCAAAAATAAAAATTATTGATGGTTATAATGATGAAATTGCAATGTTAGAAGAGGCATTTTCATCATTTGTTGAGTTGAATCAAATATCAATTAAATCGGAAATTAAAAAAAGAATTTTAAATTCAAATATTGAAAGTGATGATTTTTTAAAATTTTTATCAGAAACAAAGAGTTTTATTTTTGCGTCTACTCTATCTGAAAATGTAAAAATTAAACTTTTAGAAATAATAACATATTTGGAAAATGATAATGTCTTTAATGATAATATAGACAAGCTAATAGATATAGTTTTTTATTTTGAGAATGATTATAATGATGAAATATATGAATCTTTTTCTGAAATTAATTTTTTAGAAGGATTACAACATGCTGAAATTATAAAGAAATTTTTAAGCTATTTTGTTGATGAATCTAGGTCGTCAGTCTGTGATACACTTGCATATTTATTGTTATTGAATGATAAATTACCTGAAGCAGAGAAAGAAATATTAAAATGTTTACAAATTGATATCAATAGCGATTCAGAAATTCCAGTACATTACATTACTGCTGCAAAAATATTTTATAAAAACAATGTCTTAATTAATGGATTAAAATATTATGAAAAAGCAATTGAATTAGGAGCTGATGATGAACAAATTAAAGATTTAAAAACCTTTTTAATTATAAACAATATCGAAAATAAATCATGAAAATAGAAATAGGAGAATCTTTAGCCTCAAGTTATCTGAATCATGTAATAGGTTGTAGAGTTATTCAAACCAATTGGAAATTGAGTGGAAACTGGGTTGTTACTGATTACGAAAAAAGTAGGGCAAAATTATTTTACCAAAAAATTATTAAATCCGGTTATTTTGATGAAATATTTAAAGGAATTTCTTTTGAACAACTTTTAAAGCAAGCCGAAATAGATGTTTTGGGAATCAATACCACAGAGTTAACAGTTTATGGTGTGGATGTTGCTTTTCATGGTGCAGGTTTAAATTATGGCTCTAAAGAAGAAACAGCAGAGCGAATATTAAAGAAAATTTTTAGAACTCTTTTCGTAATGCAAACCTATTTTGAGCAATACAATCACTTTCATTCCTTATTTATTACCCCAAAAACAAACCCTGCTACTTTGAAGCTAATTGATGAATTGCTTCAAAAGGCTAATGAATTAATTGATGATGATAGTATCACTATTGGGATAATTACAAATGACCAGTTTTTTGAAGATATTATTGATTCTACCATTAAAGCATCAAAATCTGAAAATGATACCTCAGAACTATTTTTGAGAAGTGTTAAGTTATTAGATTTAGATTCTAGAAAAAAAATCACAAATGAAAAAATTAAAGTTTTTATCCCAAAAAATATTATTGAACACAATAATAAGAAAATTGAGGGAATGAAAATAGGGCAGTATGTCCAACATACTTTTAGAGAAGCATTTAAGCAAGGTTTAATCTCAATTGATGAAATTCAAAATTTGCAAAACCCACAGTATTCAAAAACAAATTTTAATGCTAATTTTGAAGTTTTAAGATTTAAAACAAGAACAATTACAGATGTAAGTGGTAGAACTAGATATTATTCTAAAGAATTTTTTTGCGTAAATTACTATTTAACTTCTCAATGGATAGAGTCCCAATGGAATTTTTATTTAAAATGGTTGAAGAAAATAGGTTATGAAAATTAGTTTTTTACTGAATATTAATAACTTCATTTAAAAAATAATTAGTTAAATAAACTGTACCATAATTTGGTTCTTTTTTGGTAAAAAATTCTTTTAAAAGTTATTTCAAACTCCTATTTTTTTGTTTCTTAGTTTTATTACTTATTCAAATGAGTTTACCTAAATAATTTATAATAGTTAATAATTTAACTATTAATAAATTATAGAAACAAATACTTGGTTTACCTCAGGTATATCTCTGGTATATCTAATGTTTTCCTAAAGTTTTTCCTAAGTAAACCTTGAACAAAAAGAAAAGAAATACCTGAGGTTTAGTTTGTGTAAACCTTTGGTTATTTATTTTTTACGATGTTTTTTATTGATAATTTAGATAATAGTTTTGTTATAGTTTATGACCAACAATTCCATAAAAGTTTATTCTAGTAAATGAGAATAATCTTCTGGTAGTTCTGCATCAATATCTCTTAAATACAATTCTAGAGCAGACATTGTTGAGTGGCCAGTAATATTCATTAAAATACTTTTAGCTTCAAATGGAGAATAGGATTTACGCAATTCTCTATAAAGTTTGGTTATGAAAGTATGTCTAAAACTATACATTCCATAATCTGCACCTAATCCAAAATGATCTTTTACGATTGTCTTAAATCGTTTTGAAAAATGGTCCCTACGATTATTTTCTGTAGCAATCCATTGACCACCTATATTAGTTGGAGTGAATAAAAAATCCTCTTTATTCATTTGGGTTAAATCTGGTAAATCTTTAATTAAGATTTCAGGAATTATTTTGATTTTAACAAGTTTGTTTTTCGCTCTTACATATAGTTTTTTGTCCTTAATATCTAAATCTCCTACTTTTAATCGACAAACCTCTACCGGACGTAAAAAATTATAGGAAATAAATTTAATAAAAAGTAGGAGTAAAGCATCGTTTTTCTCAAGATAGGTGTATATAGTTTCCTGCATATCTGGAGTATAAGTTTTATTTCGCTGAGGTTTAGTTTTTAAAGTGTTTATTCTTTTTATGAAATTCTCGGGTATGATTTCATCATTTGCTAATACTTCAAACAAAGAGCTTAAGTCTATTCGGGTATTATTTCTATTGCGAGCACTAGTGGTCTCTAAAATACTATTTAGATATTCGTTAGTTTGTTTGCGATTCAGTGAGGTAATTGGAGCATTTTCATCCAATGCTTTTTTGAATCGATTAATTCTTCCTTCAAAGTTCATATAAGATGTATCGTTTAGCGATTTTTTCTTAATCTTTAAGGCGTATGCAAAAGCTTCTTTAATTGATAAAACAGGTTCTATAATTGCTGGTTTTAAGGGGTGAGGATTTTCCGCAACATTAGTATCATTTGAAACAGGAGCAACAACACCCATTTTGTTTTTCTTTGGAGTTGCTTTTTCTAATTCAAGTAAACTGGTATCGGAATCTGAATAAGGGTTTAAACCTTTTTCCAATAGATATTCAAGAGCATCTCTTAATTGAGTTAATATCAACAACCGCTCTTTTTTAGTTTTATACCTATTAGAGCCACCTTTTATATTAGGCATTCGTTTTAGTTTCCCAGTAGTGGTATCTATAAATTTATAATAGATATACCAATCTTTAGAAAGTGCTTGTTTTTGCTCTTCTTTAGAAAGTTCATTCCATAAAGTGATATCCACACCACCGGTGTAAATTTTTGGTACTGAAAATTTTTTTTTATCCAAAGAGTGTCTGTTTTGGTGTACGTTTTGGTGTACTCTTTGTAAAAGTAATAAAATATTTGACATAAAAAAAACGGTTTAGTGTACACTAAACCGTTGTTTTATTGAACTTTCTTTTGTAGCGAAAACGGGAGTTGAACCCGTGACCTCAGGGTTATGAATCCTGCGCTCTAACCAACTGAGCTATCTCGCCATTAAATATTTTTGCATTTCTCAATGCGGGTGCAAATATATAAATAATTACTTTCTTTCCAAAAAATAAATCGAAATTTTACAATTAAAAATTTGTTATAAAAAATAATGTAAATAATAGTTGTGGTATCATATTTTTTTATATTTTGCTAAAAATTTATATATTCAATTATGAAGCCAAAAGTTAAGTACGAATTAGAGTTCCCAATACACTCGTCACCGCAATTACTATATCAATATATTATTACGCCATCTGGTTTGTCTGAATGGTTTTCTGATAATGTAAATTCGCGTGGGGAATACTACACTTTTATTTGGGATGACTCAGAAGAAAATGCCAAATTGGTTTCTAAAAAAACAGGTGAAAAAGTAAAATTCAAATGGCTTGATGAAAATGGTAAAGACACTGAATATTATTTCGAGCTTAAAATTCAAGTCGATGAAATCACAAATGATGTTTCTTTAATTGTTGTCGATTTTTCTGAAGAAGACGAATTACCTGAAAATAAATTATTGTGGGAAAGTTTGGTTTCCGATTTAAAACACGTAATTGGTTCGGTTTAATTTTAATAAATAAGTATATTTGCTCCCGCTATAAAAGGCGGGACTTTTTTTTATGATTAATTGTAACGGAAACATACAGAACACCAGTAATTTCGAAATCGAAAATAATAGAGGATTCCTTTTTGGGGATGCTATTTTTGAAACCATTAAAGTAAACGGAACTAAAATATTATTTTTAGAAGAGCATTATTTACGTTTAATGGCTTCGATGCGAATTTGCAGAATGGAAATTCCAATGAATTTTACAATGGAATTTATGGAAGAAGAAATTCTGAAACTAATTCAATTACAACCCAATACGATAAGTCATAGAATTCGTTTTTCAGTTTTTAGAAACGCTGAAGGGTTTTATCATCCTGCTTCAAACGATGTGCAATTTATTATTACGTGTTCCGAATTGGCTTCTGATGCATATGTTTTTTCTTCAACTAGTTATGAAGTGGAATTATTTAAAGATTTTCATGTTTCTAAACATTTATTGGCTACTTTAAAAACCAATAATAAGATGATTAACGTTGTGGCGAGTATTTTTGCAAAAGAAAATAATTTTCAAAATTGCTTGTTAATTAATGAAGATAAAAATGTAGTAGAAGCTACAAATGGCAATGTTTTTATGAAAATGGGTAATCAAATAATTACACCTCCCATTTCAGATGGTTGTTTAAATGGTATTATGCGCAAGCAAGTCATGGCTATTGTTACCAAAATGGATGGATTGGAAATGATAGAAAAAAGTATTTCACCTTTTGATTTGCAAAAAGCAGACGAATTATTTATTTCAAATGTTATTACAGGAATTCAGCCTATTACAAAATACCGAAAAAAAGAATTTACTACAGAAGTAGCCAAAGAAATTACAGGTTTATTAAATGCTTTAATTAATTAAGCGTAGGATTTTCTGGCGAATTAGAAAAGTATATATATTCGCCACCAATTTCGTTTAATTTTTCTTTCCAAAAATTTTGGCTGTTTTTACTTATAATTTTGTTTTGTAATTCATTTTCCACAATAATCCAAGAAGTATCATTTAATTCTTCTTCTAATTGATTGGTTTCCCAGCCGCTATATCCTAAGAAAAAACGGATGTTTTCTTTTGATAATTTTCCAGCATTAATTAGTTTTTTTGTGGTTTCAAAATTTCCTCCCCAATATAAACCATAAGCTATTTCAATACTATCAGGAATGAGTTCAGGTACATTATGTAAAAAATATAAGTTATCTTGTTCTACAGGTCCTCCATTGTATATCATAAAATTGGCATCTATCTCAGGGATCAAATCACTTATAGAATAGGAGAGTGGTTTATTTAGTATAAAGCCCACACTACCATCTTGTGTGTGCTCTGTTAGCAAAATGACAGATCTATTGAAAGACATATCGTTTACTGTGGTTGGTTCTGCAACGAGTAAACAACCTTTTTTTGGTAACAATGAAATCATAAGCCAACTAATTTTAAATGAAATTAGGAAAAAAAAGTTAATTGAACAAATTATTTAGTTTATTATATTTTTAATACTAGTCATAAAATTTTATAAATAAAAAAACCTCTTAGAAGCTAAGAGGTTTTTAAATAAATAAAAAATATTTATTATTTGTTTACTGAACCATCTAAGTCAGCACCTGCTTTGAATTTTACTACATTTTTAGCAGCAATTTTGATAGTTTTTCCAGTTTGAGGATTTCTTCCATCTCTAGCCGCTCTTTTAGAGATTGACCATGATCCGAAACCTACTAAAGAAACTCTTCCACCTTTTTGTAATGTACCTTCTACACTTCCTAAAAATGATTCTAAAGCTAATTTAGCTGCTGCTTTTGTAATTCCAGCTGCTGCTGCCATTGCATCGATTAATTCTGATTTGTTCATAATTGATAGTTTTAAAATTGATTATATATAATATTGTTTTACAAATTTAAATGTATCATTAAACTATGCAAGCATTTATAGCTATTTTCGTTAAAAATGTTAATAAATTATAGTAAATGTTAATAAAGTGGCTAATTTCAGCCTGTTTTTACTGAAAAAACTTAAATAACATAGGCATTCGCACTCATCGAAGTACCATTTAATAGTTCATGAATTTGCATTTTCTTTTTGCCTGGAAATTGTAAACTATAAATTTGAATGAAACCATTAGATACAGCAATTTTCATTTCTTTTTTTCCAATACTAATTTGTCCTACTTTATAAGAATGTACTTCTTCAATAAAAGTAGTGTCGTAAATTTTAACATTCCATTCGTTATCTCCATCTTTAATATAAGTCCAGGCGGCAGGATAAGGACATAATCCTCTAATTTGATTGTAAATCTGTTTTCCTGGTTTCGACCAATCAATTTTACAATTCTCTTTATTTAGTTTATAGGCTGTTTTTAAATCTGAATTTTCGGATTGAATGGTAGTTTCCACTTTTCCGTTTTGTATTAAATGTAACGTCTCTATTAAAGTATCACATCCTAAATGCATTAATTTGTCGTGAAGCTGACCCACGTTTTCATTTTCATCAATTGCTACCTTATGATTTAAAATCATAGCACCAGTATCAATTTTATCATCAATAAAAAAAGTGGTTACACCTGTTTCTGTTTCGCCATTAATAATTGCCCAATTTATAGGAGCCGCACCTCTATAATTAGGTAGCAAAGAAGCGTGTAGATTAAAAGTTCCATATTTTGGCATCTTCCAAACCACTTCAGGTAACATTCTAAACGCCACAACGATTTGTAAATTGGCAGTATAGCTGGCTAATTCTTTTAAAAAATCTTCACTTTTTAAATTTGTAGGTTGCAAAATAGGAATGTTTTTTTCTAGGGCATAGGTCTTGACGGCACTTACAGACACTTTTTGACCTCGTCCTGCGGGTTTGTCTGGCGCAGTTATGACAGCAGCTATTTCAAACTCACTTTTATATAGTGTATCAAGAATGCCCACCGCAAAGTCGGGCGTTCCCATAAATATGATTTTTAATTTATCCATTATAGTATTCGTTAAGAAAATGTATGACTTACTTAATTTGGTATTGATTATTTGTATTTATAAAAACAATATCATTTTCAAGTAAGTTTTGTAAGGCAAAGATAATTTCTTCTGATGAAAAATGAAGTACGTTTTCTATTTCATTTGAAGAAAGTGCCTCTTTATGTAATAGAGTCTGAATTTGCTCTAAAACCGATTTAGGTGCTACTTTGTTTTTTGAAGTACAATAAGAACAAATGCCACATTTTTTTGGGTTTTCTTCTCCAAAATAAGTCGAAATTAAAACCGATTTACAAGTAGTGGTATCTAAAACAAAATGAAGCATCTGTTTGTATTGTTCTGTTTTAATCTGATTTTGATTTTCTAAAAGTTTAACCACACGATTAATGGTATAACTGTCTTCTCTTGGTTCGTTATATAGAATAGAAATGTCATTGCTTTGCAGTTTCAATTCTATTATTTCTTGTGCGTGTAGTTTGTTTAAAACGGAAATTACTTGTTCTTCGGTTTTTCCCGATTTGGATGCAATCAATGCTGTGTTAATTTGAGTAACTTGTTCAAAAACACCAGTATAATTTCGTAAAATGGTTTCTATAATTTCGGCCTCTTTACTGTTTAAACTACAATATCTAATAACTTCTCGACTTTCAATATTAAACTGTAAACTGGCTTTATTGCTAATAAAATTTTGAAGCGTGATAATTCCTTGTCTATCGAGAAATTGCAAACACGCAAATGTTTTGGTTACCGCTATATTAAATTTTGCACAAAACAAATTTAAATTTAAATAAAAAACCTCTTGAAACCCTTCGCCATAAGCAATTTGAAACTGATTGTTTAGGTTTTTATATACCAAATGTAGAAATTCTTTAATGGGTAAATTACCAGCAAACTGCTGGATTAGATTTTCCAATTGCACTTCTGGAGTAAGCAATAAGGCATAAGATTTTTCGCCATTTCTTCCAGCTCTACCAGCTTCTTGATAGTAATTTTCAATATTATCTGGAAGTTGCAAATGCACTACTGTTTTCACATTCGGCTTGTCAATTCCCATTCCAAAGGCATTTGTGGCGACTATAATTTTGGCTTTTTCGTCTAACCAAAGTTGCATATTTTTATCCTTTTCTTTTGCTGATAATCCGCCGTGATAATAGGTTGCATTAAAACCAAAATCTATAAGTACTTTGCTGATTTCTATACAAGATTTTCTGTTTTTTACATATACAATTGAAGGCTCAGGATTTTTTAAGAAAATTTGTTTCAGTTTTCCAAGTTGGTTTTCAGTTTTTATAATGTGATATCCCAAATTATCTCGTGAAAAAGAATTCTTAAAAACAACTGGATTTTTTAATTGTAAAAGGGTACAAATGTCTTCTTGAACTCTTGGTGTAGCTGTAGCAGTTAACGCGATAAACGGCACCGAAAAGTAGTCTTTTAACACTGAAATTTTTAAATAAGCAGGTCTAAAATCGTATCCCCATTGGCTAATACAATGAGCTTCGTCAATGGCGACTAAATTTATATTTAAATTTTTAATTCGTTCTAAAACCCAATCTTGTTGTAAACGTTCTGGCGATAGATATAGAAATTTATAATCGCCAAAAACACAATTGTCTAAAAGATTATTGGTCTCTTCAAAAGAAATACCACCCGTTAAGGCAATGGCTTTAATGTTTTTGTTTTTTAAATTTTCAACCTGATCTTTCATTAAAGCTACAAGCGGCGAAATGACCAAACAAATTCCAGGTTTTAGCAAGGCAGGGATTTGAAAACAAATTGATTTTCCACCGCCAGTTGGTAACAAAGCAAAAGTATCTTCACCACGTAAAATAGTTTGGATAATTTCTTCTTGTGTGGGTCTAAAAGCACTGTGTTTCCAGTACGCTTTTAAAACATCTAACGGTTGATTCATTAAAAATGAATTAGTCTTTTATGTGATTGATGATAAATTGAAATCGTTCTGCTACAGACGTTTTTGGCACTTCGTGTAAATCATATCCATATTTTGTATACGTATCTACCAAATACGCATGAATTTTGGTAGCTTCCTCGTAGCTTTCATAACGTTCGGCATCGCTGGTGTAAATTTCTTCCCAAGGCGGTAATAAAAAAACTTTGTCGTATTTATAGGTTTCGCAAGCAGCTATAAATGCTTCAGGATAAGTGTCGCCAATAAAATCCATATACGCCACAACATCAGGAATACCTCTATCAATAAAAACAGTTTTTTCTTCTGTAGTTGCCTTTTCGAATTGCTTAATTCTTCCTTCTAAAAGGCGTTCGCTAAACAACATCGGATTTTCTAAAAACAAATAATCAACACCTTCTTCTCTGGCCTTTAAAATAACTTCTCTAGAAATTTCAGGATAACAAATGTGTCCTTCAGCTTCTAAGTGATTGATTAAGGTTGTTTTTCCAGAACTAGGACCACCAATTAGTAGTATAATTTTCTTATTCATTTTACGGCTTTAAAAATCAAATGTACTATCATTTTTTTTATTTTGAAAATCTTAATTATTTAAATTTTCAAATCAAACATTATAAACGTATATTTGTTCTTTATTATTAAATTAAAATGAATAAAGAAACCGAAGATTTTTACATTAGACTTAAATCTGAATTAGAAGAATCAACCTCCTGGCCAGCGGTGTATTTGTACAAATTTATTGTTCCTACTAATGCTACAAATGTGAATACAGTTGAAAATGCCTTTAATAATATGGGCGCAGTAATAAAAACACAAGCTTCCAAAACAGGAAAATATACAAGTATTTCAATTAATGTTACGATGCAAAACGCAGATACAGTAATTGAAAAATACCAAGAATTAGCAACAATTGAAGGAATTATTTCATTATAATATGTCATATAACAACGAAGAATCAATTAATTATTTAGAATATAATTCGCAACGGGAACATTTAATTATTCCTGAATACGGAAGATATGTACAAAAATTAATCAACCAAATTACCGCTATCGAAGATAGAGAAAAGCGAAACAAAGGTGCGCGTTATGTAATTTCGGTATTGGGAAATTTGAATCCGCATTTGCGTGATGTGCCAGATTTTCAGCACAAATTGTGGGATCAATTGTTTATTATGTCTGATTTTAAATTAGATATTGATTCGCCATATCCAATTCCTACAAGAGAAGTAGTGCAATTGAAACCAGAACGTTTAACGTATCCACAAAACTTTCCAAAATACCGTTTTTACGGAAACAACATCAAATATATGATTGATGTAGCACGTAAATGGGAGGAAGGCGAATTGAAAAATGCTTTAATCATTGTGATTGCCAATCATATGAAAAAATGTTTTTTAAGCTGGAATAAAGATACTGTAACAGACGAAGTTATTTTTAATCACTTATTAGAATTATCTAATGGAGAATTAAACTTAACATCAATGAAAGAAGAGCTTTCTACTTCGCAAAACTTATTAAAAGTAAATAAAAAACAGTCGAATAAAACGCAGTTTTTTACTAAAAATGATTCGCATACAAATACGAACAGAAACGCGAACAGACCACCGTCTAATCAAAACAAACCGCAATTGAACAGAAATTCGAATGCAAAACCACATACACCAGATAATACAAAAGCCAATTTAAATAACCCAAATTACAAAGGCGGTAAAAATTTTAAACCAAAAAATAATCCAAATAATACAATATAAATGGGAACATTCAAAATTGAAGGCGGAACGCCCTTAAAAGGAAATGTGCAACCACAAGGTGCAAAAAACGAAGCGTTACAGGTTTTATGTCCTGTTTTGTTAACCTCAGAAAAAGTTAGAGTAACTAACATTCCTGATATTATTGATGTAAACAAACTAATTACTTTATTAGGTAACTTAGGTGTTAAAATTCAGAAAAACGGACCTGGCGATTATACGTTTCAAGCAGACGATGTAAATGTGGGTTATTTAGAAACAGAAGCCTTTAAAAAAGAAGGTGGAAGTTTACGTGGCTCAATTATGATTGTAGGACCTTTATTGGCTCGATTTGGAAAAGGATTTATTCCAAAACCAGGAGGAGACAAAATTGGAAGACGTCGTTTAGATACCCATTTTGAAGGATTTATTAATTTAGGTGCTAAATTTAGATACAATAAAGAAGACCATTTTTATGGTGTAGAAAACGAAGGCCGATTAAAAGGCGCGTATATGTTATTAGACGAAGCGTCTGTTACAGGAACCGCTAATATTGTAATGGCAGCAGTTTTAGCCGAAGGAATTACTACAATTTACAACGCGGCTTGCGAACCGTATTTACAACAGTTATGTAAAATGTTAAATTCAATGGGAGCTAAAATTACAGGTATTGGTTCTAACTTATTAACCATTGAAGGTGTGGAATCTTTAGGTGGTTGTGAGCACAGAATTTTACCGGATATGATTGAAATTGGCTCCTGGATTGGCTTAGCAGCTATGACAAAAAGTGAAATTACAATTAAAGATGTAAGTTGGGATAACTTAGGACAAATTCCAAACGTATTTAGAAAACTTGGAATTACGTTAGAGCAAAAAGGAGACGACATTTATATTCCAGCTCATAAAGACGGGTACGAAATTAAAACCGATATTGACGGTTCGATATTAACGGTTTCGGATGCGCCTTGGCCAGGGTTTACACCTGATTTACTAAGTATTATTTTAGTAGTCGCTACACAAGCAAAAGGAGACGTGTTAATTCATCAAAAAATGTTTGAAAGCCGTTTGTTCTTTGTAGATAAATTAATTGATATGGGTGCGAAAATTATGTTATGCGACCCACACAGAGCTGTGGTTATGGGACATAATTTCGAATCGCAATTGAAAGCTACTGTAATGAGTTCTCCAGATATTAGAGCGGGTATTTCGTTATTAATTGCAGCACTTTCTGCAAAAGGAACAAGTACCATCCAAAATATCGAACAAATTGATAGAGGTTACGAAAGAATAGATGAACGATTACGAGCACTTGGCGCGAATATTGTAAGAGTATAAGTATGAGAAAATTTAGTTTAATTATTTGTGTGTTATTTTTGAATTTTACTTCATTTGCACAAGAACAAGACGAAACAAAAAATAGTGTTTATTTTGGAGTTAGAGGTGGATTGAATTTTTTGAAAGGTTCAAATTATGAGAATCATTCAACTGTCTTAGGAGTTGGATATCAATTAGGTGGTTTGGTAAACTTACCTTTTGGAAAGTCAAACTTTTCATTCCAACCTGAAGTTTTATATTTAAAAGTTAATTCTAGTGAAACTACTATAGAAAAGGGGTATTCAAATGTTCAAATCACCAGAGTAGATGGATTTTCATCAAATATTTTGTTGTTTCCATTAAACTTTAGATATTTAATTAAAAATAAAGTGGGTATAGAAATAGGTCCATCTCTAGGATATAGATTTTCTGGAAAGAGAACCGAAACAGAAACGTATTATGTATATGCTACTGGAGAAACCGGTAGTAATTATTATGAAAACAATACTAGTAAAGTGAATAACATAGCAGCACTTTTGAATTTTGGTGTAGATTATAATATTACAAAAAAAGTTAATGTTGGCTTTAAATATTATTTTGCATTGGGTGGTTTTGAAGACTCTAATAAAATTATGGAAAATAGTGTTTTTTCTTTTAACCTAGGTTATAATTTTATAAATTAAAAAAAAAGCGACAGGATGTCGCTTTTTTTTATACTTATTAGTTTTAGTAACTATCTCATCATTTAAATTACTCAAAGGAACAACACGTAGCGCTGAAACTGACTTTTAAAATAGGGTTCTGTTCAGAGTTTATTCGGTAACGCTACGATAAAATGGGGGTTTATAGCCGAATTAACAAACAACTACCGAAGGAATACAGAAGAAAACTATAAGTAATTTATTATTTTATTTTTTAAAAGTATTGTGAGTCTAAGATATTAGCTAACTTTTCCATTACAAATAAATCCCTCGCCTCACTATTACTTAAACCGCTATTAGTGGTAGTTTTTTTTATTGTATTGCTTTAATAAATTTTTTCATTTCGTCCATTTTACCGATTGTAATTCTTGTCCATTTACCTTGTTCTTCATATATTTTTCCTCCTTCAATATTATTAATTTCTAATTGCTTGAAATAGTCCTTGTTGTATTTTTCAAGCGAAAAATATATAAAATTCGTATTGGATGAAATGCATGCACAATTTAATTTTTTTAGCTCGTTGATAGTATATTGTTTTGCATTTTCATTCAGTAAGTAACAATCTGAAACAAACTTATCATCTTTCAACGAAGCTATAGCAGCAAGTTTTGATAATATACTAACACTATTATTTGTATTAGATTGCAAATTTGCCAAATTATCAATTATTGTTTTGTTCGCAATTGCATACCCAATTCGTGCACCAGCTAATCCATACATTTTAGAAAATGTTTTGGCGATAATAATATTTTTGTGTTCATTTACGATATTGCTAATGGATTGTTGTTTAGTAAATTCCAAATATGCCTCATCTATTAACACAATTGTATTTTGTGATATCTTGTTTACAAATTCAATCAACGTGTCTCTATCAGAAATTGTACCTGTTGGGTTATTTGGATTACATATATAAACAAGTTTTGTATCATGGTTTACAGCTTCCGACATAGCTTTTAAATTAATTTTTTTGTCGGTGGTAAGTGGTACTTTATTTTTTGTTAAACCTAAATTATCTAATGTAACTGTCCAATAATCATAGCTTGGGTCTGCAATTACATAATTTCCTTTGTCTAGTGATACAAATTTTGCAACCAAATCTAAAATTTCGGTTGAACCTGCTCCTAACAATATATTTTCGTCTTTAACGCTATTTCTTTTTGCAAGGTCAGAAATTAGTTGTGTTGCAACATCCCAATTATATCGGTTACTAATATTTACATTGTTAACAAATGCTTTTCTGGCTAATGGAGACGGACCGTAAGGATTTTCATTTGAGCGTAAAAAAATTAAGTTAGTATCATTTTCAATATTTGTAATTAAATTTTCTGATACTAATGGTGAAGCAAATGTATTGAAATTTGTAACTCCAATACCTGCAACTCCAATTCCAATTTTTTTTAGCCAAAGTCTTCTGCTTGTTTCCATATTTTCTTTTTCTTAAATTGGTCTTCAAAAAAAAATGTTTGTTACAACCGCGGAGTGTTAAAATTCCAATCAACTTGTTAATATCGATAAAATATAACCAAAAATAATAAATTATTTTAAAGTTTTTTTTTAAAAAGCATTACTCAATAACCAATTCTTTCAATTGTTCGCGGTATTTTTCTAAAATATCAGATTTGGATAGGAAGCCAATAAATATTTTATCTTGCACTACGGGTAAAATGGCTTGGTGTGTGCTTTCAAATTTATTCATTATGCTTTCAATAGGATCTTCAAAATCTACAAAGTCTTTATCTTTTACCGGTTGTAGTACTTCGGTAATAGACGTAAATTTTACTTTAAACGCAGAAAATATAATCGGACGAATATCATCCAAATAAATCAAACCTATTAGTTTGTTGTCGTCATTTAAAACAGGAAAAATAACATCGTCTGAAGTGGCTATTTTTTCAATTAAAGCTTCTAAAGTTTTAGATTCGGTTACGGGTGTAAAATTATTGTTAATCAATCGTTTAATATCAATAGATTGTAATATATTTTTGTCTTTATCATCTGTAAAAACGTCGCCTTTATCGGCAAGGTTTTTAATATCAAACGAGTACGGTTCAAAGTGTTTTGATATGGCAAAACTTATTGAAGAAACCAACATTAAAGGCACCATTAAACTATAGCCACCGGTAATTTCAGCAATCAAAAATATCGCAGTTAAAGGTGAATGAAACAAACCACTCAACACACCCGACATTCCAACCAATGTGAAATTACTAATAGGCAAATTTGTAATTTTCAACATATTGAAAAAATACGCGGTTGAAAAGCCTAAATACGAACCCACAAATAGGGAAGGTGCAAAGTTACCACCATTACCACCCGCACCTAAAGTAATTCCGGTAGCAAAAACTTTAAATAATAAGGTTAAGGTAATGAAACCAAAAATAATCCATTTGTTGGAATCAAATTTTTCTAAAAGGGTGTTTTCTAATAGTTTTTCAGGCTGGTTGGCCGCTAAGAGTTTTATGCCTTCGTATCCTTCACCAAATAAACTGGGAAATATAAAAATTAAGACTCCTAAAATTAAGGCACCAAACAAGGCTTTTCGGTAGGTGTTTTTACTTCGTGTAGCGAAAAAATGTTCTACTTTTCTGAAGTTTCTGGCGTAATGAATGGAAACAAATCCAGACAAAATTCCTAAAATAATATAAAAAGGAATGTTTTTAGAATCAAAATCTTGTATCGATTTGAAACTAAATAACGCATCTTCATTTAATAATAACATCGAAACGATTGAACCTGTTGCAGCGCTAATTATTAAAGGCGTAAAAGCCGTAATACTTATTTCTGCTAAAACTACTTCGATAGCAAACAATACTCCTGCAATAGGTGCGTTAAAGGCAGCAGCTATTCCGGCAGCTACGCCACAGGCTAAAAGTAAGGTTCTGTCTTTATAACTTAAACGGTATTTTAAGGCGTAATTACTCCCAAAAGCCGCACCAGTAATCGTAATTGGCGACTCCAATCCAGCACTTCCGCCCATACCAACAGTTAACGAACTGGTAATAATTTGGGCATACATTTGCTTGTCTGGCAATACGCTGCGCTTTTTGGCAACCGCATACATAATCTGGGAGGTTCCTTTTTGGATGTTTCCGTTTAAGAAATTTTTAATTACAAATACCGTTAGTAAAATTCCAATAATAGGTAAGGTACTTTTACTGTAAGGTAAATGCAGTTTTGTGTTTAGATATTGTGAAAATATAAATACGTTATGAGCAAACGTTTTTAATACAATTACCGCCAAAGCCGCTGATAATCCTACTAAAACACTTGAAATGTATAAAAACTGACGCGGCTCTAAAACCGACTTCAGTTTAGAAAAATAGTTTTCAAAAAAATGCGCTATTTTTTGTATTCGCTTTAACACAAGTGTTTTTATTTAGAATGGCTAAAATACGCTAATTTTTTAAAAGATAAAATGTTTTGGGCGCACAGATTTGACAGATTTTATGGATTTTATTTTCCTACGAAATACCGAACTATTATAAATTGAAATCACTAATGTCTGATTAAAAAATTACTAATTAATTTATTTCACGCAGAGCCGCAGAGTCGCAAAGTTTCAGGCAAAAATTCTTTGCGTCTTTGCGTGATTTTTAAACAAACTAAAAATTCAAAAACCCAATAAAAAAAATACTTAACAAATGTTCTTGTTTTTATATCATTCAACAACGAATTGAAATAGAAAATTTGCAGCAAAAAACAGCAATTAAATGATTTTTCTTATCGCTTCTTTTTTGCTTAAGGATTTTAAATTGGTGCTGTTTACATAATTTAAAACCGCAGTTGGATTTACCGAACCGTATTCGCGTAAAGCCCAACCAATAGCTTTTTGAATGAAAAACTCAGTAGACTGTTTGTGTTTTTCACATTCGGAACATAATAACTCAAAATTTGTATTTTTCTTATAGCCCAATTGAAAAATAATAGCCGTGCGGTTGAGCCACATATTATCAGCATTGGAAAATGCTTCAATAATTTCATATGTTTTTTCTGGAAACTTTTCTAAATAGCCACCCACAGCGTATTTTGCTAAAGTGTCTACGCTGTCCCACCAGGAGTTTGTTGTAATGAGTTTTTCAATTAAAAGTATATCTTCAATTTGATAGTTGTTCTTGATTTCTTTGATGAAAATATCAATGGCAGCGTGATGCATTTCTCGGTGTGGAAATTGATACAATTGCCAACAAATGGCTCTAAAATTTGTTTTAATTTCATCTTTATAAACAGAAGTACAATTTTTTAAAATATCACGTCTGGCTTGGGTTTGAATGCCGTAAAAAGGAAAATTATTCTTTAAATAATCACTTTGTTTTTTTCCGTAGGCCACATTTTCATTGGCTTCAAACTGTTGCTTAATTGTAGTAACAAAACTCATTTCTTAATGTATCTAATTCTAATTTAGTTTGATGTTGTAATGCTGTAAAAAACGCTAAAAATTCGTGTTCAATTTCTGCATAAAACGCTTGAATGTCTTCCATCGCAGCAGGCATATTTACTCGGTTTTTAGTACGATAATCCATTTGAAACAAAATTAATTCCAACCCTTCTAATGATTGATAACACACCAACCAATTGGTTTTTATCATATAGGGTAATGCATTTTGCGTTTTTGGTGTTAAAATAGAATATTCCTTTTCTAGTAGGTTATAAAAATCATCGGCATACTGTTCAAGAGGTATGTTAGAAAATTGCTGCCAGTTTTTTGCTAAAAAATGATCATAAACAATATCCATTATCACACCCGAATAATGTCCGAATTTCTGATGTAATCGATGTTTACTTTTACGATATATTTCGTGTGAATCTGTATAACTATCAATAAAACGGTGGAGTTTCACCCCAATTTGAATACCTACAGGATACGACTCATATGAATTTCCTTTAATTGCATCGGCCATAAAATTGCCAATTTTAATGAAATTATCTTCATCGGAAAGGTATATGTGTGCGAGATAGTTCAAGTTTGTGGTTGAGTTGTTTGTTTGGTTATTTGTTTATTTGGTTAAATGGAATAATAATTTAGAAACACAGATTTTAGAAATTTTAGAAATTTATATAATTTTTAAAATCTGTGTTGCGAAAAAAATTAAAAGTTATTTCTTTCGTAAATATATAAAATTCTTTGAATGTTTTATTGTTATCTTATGTTGAAGATTTATCTTTGTATTTTATGCGGGGTTAACTTTTCAACTAATAACCCTTTTAAACTTTATAAACATTAAATAATGACATTAATAAAATCAATTTCAGGAATTAGAGGTACCATTGGTGGGAAAGTAGGCGATAACTTAACGCCTGTAGATGCGGTAAAATTTGCTTCGGCATATGGTACGTTTTTAAAAAACACATCTACCGTTACAGATAGAAGACTTAAAGTTGTAATTGGTCGTGATGCTCGTATTTCTGGACCTATGATTCATAATTTAGTACAAAACACCCTTTTAGGATTAGGAATTGATGTTATCGATTTAGGACTTTCAACTACACCAACAGTAGAAGTTGCCGTGCCTATGGAACAAGCTGATGGTGGTATTATTTTAACAGCTTCTCACAATCCGAAACAATGGAATGCGTTAAAGCTATTAAATGCCAAAGGTGAATTTTTGAGTGGGGCAGAAGGTGCTAAGATTTTGGAAATTGCTGATGCAGAAGCGTTTGATTTTGTAGATGTAGATGCGTTAGGAGAAGTTACGACTAACGATGCTTACATGGATATTCATATTGATGAAGTATTGGAATTACCTTTAGTAGATGCAGATTTGGTGAAAACTAAGAAATATAAAGTTGTAGTAGATGGTGTAAATTCTTCTGGAGGTATTGTCATTCCAAATTTATTAGAACAAATGGGCGTGGAAGTGGTGAAATTATATTGCGAACCAAACGGACATTTTCCCCACAATCCAGAACCTTTAAAAGAGCATTTAACTGATATATGTAAGCTTGTTTTAGATGAAAAAGCCGATTTTGGAATAGTAGTTGACCCTGATGTAGATCGTTTGGCATTTATTTCTAATGACGGTGAAATGTTTGGTGAAGAATATACGTTAGTGGCTGTTGCCGATTATGTTTTGAGTAAAACACCTGGAAATACAGTTTCTAATATGAGCTCGTCTCGTGCATTGCGTGACATTACAGAAAAGCATAATGGAAGTTACCAAGCCAGTGCCGTTGGTGAGGTGAATGTAGTAGAATTAATGAAAAAAACCAACGCTATAATTGGTGGTGAAGGAAATGGTGGTATTATTTATCCAGAATTACATTACGGTAGAGATAGTTTAGTTGGTGTTGCTTTGTTTTTAACGTATTTAGCGGGTCAAGATAAAACGGTTGCCGAATTACGTGCCAGCTATCCGCAATATTATATGAGTAAAAACAAAATTGAATTGACGCCACAAATAGATGTTGATGCTATTTTAGAATCGTTAACTGCAACTTATAAAAATGATAGTTCGACAAGCTCTCTATCCACATTGGATGGGGTAAAAATTGATTTTGCTACCGAATGGGTACATTTAAGAAAATCGAATACTGAACCTATCATCAGAATTTATACAGAAGCACCAACGCAAAATGAAGCTGATGTTTTAGCAGAACGTTTTGTAAAGGAACTTAAAGTTATTGCTGGGATTTAGTAAAAGAAATT
Source organism: uncultured Flavobacterium sp. (assembly GCA_964593435.1). GTDB lineage: Bacteria > Bacteroidota > Bacteroidia > Flavobacteriales > Flavobacteriaceae > Flavobacterium. The sequence goes on from CAZQGY010000003.1 coordinate 95,515, forward strand.
AAACCTGACAGGTTTTTAAAACCTGTCAGGTTTAATAATAAAATAACACATAAAAAAACCGTCAAGTTTTAAACGTGACGGTTTTTTTATCGTAAATCTAAAATCGTAAATCTTAGATATGAATCACTTCATCATAAGCAGCAGCAACTGCTTCCATAACGGCCTCACTCATAGTAGGGTGTGGGTGAACGGTTTTTAAAATCTCGTGTCCTGTAGTTTCAAGTTTTCTTGCTACAACTGCTTCTGCAATCATATCAGTAACGCCAGCACCAATCATATGGCATCCTAACCATTCTCCGTATTTTGCATCGAAAATTACTTTTACAAATCCGTCAGTAGTTCCTGCAGCAGTAGCTTTTCCAGATGCTGAGAACGGGAATTTTCCTACTTTAATATCATATCCTTTTTCTTTTGCTGCTTTTTCAGTTAAACCAACTGAAGCAATTTCTGGTGTAGCATACGTACAACCTGGAATGTTTCCGTAATCTAATGGTTCAACGTGTAAACCTGCAATTTTTTCTACACATAAAATTCCTTCTGCAGACGCCACGTGTGCTAAAGCCTGACCAGGAGTAATATCTCCAATAGCATAATATCCAGGAACATTAGTTTGATAGAAATCGTTTACTAAAATTTTATCTCTGTCAGTAGCAATTCCTACATCTTCTAAACCAATGTTTTCAATGTTTGTTTTGATACCAACTGCAGAAAGTAAAATATCCGCTTCTAAAATTTCTTCGCCTTTTGCTGTTTTTACTGTAGCTTTTACACCATTTCCAGTTGTATCAATTTTTTCTACAGATGAATTTGTCATAATAGAAACTCCTGCTTTTTTCATAGAGCGTTCCATTTGTTTAGAAATGTCTTCGTCTTCAACAGGAACAATGTTTGGCATAAATTCTACAATAGTCACTTGCGTACCCATGGCATTATAAAAATGAGCAAATTCCACTCCAATTGCTCCAGAACCTACAATAATCATAGATTTTGGTTGCGTTGGTAATGTCATTGCTTGTCTGTATCCAATTACTTTTACACCGTCTTGTGGCAAGTTTGGTAATTCACGTGAACGTGCACCAGTTGCAATAATAATGTTATCAGCTGAATATTCTGTAACCTTTCCATCAGCGGAAGTAACATCAATTTTCTTACCTGGTTTTACTTTTCCAAAACCATCAATAACATCAATTTTATTTTTTTTCATTAAGAATTGAACACCTTTGCTCATTCCACCAGCCACATTACGTGAACGGGCAACCACTGCATTAAAATCTTTATCTACGTTATCTACTTTTAATCCGTAGTCGGCAGCGTGTTTTAAATAATCGAAAACTTGTGCTGATTTTAGTAAAGCTTTTGTTGGGATACAACCCCAATTTAAACATACACCACCTAAATTTTCTTTTTCAATAACGGCTACTTTAAAACCTAATTGTGAGGCTCTAATTGCTGTAACATATCCACCAGGACCACTTCCTAAAACTATAATATCGTATTTCATTTTTTTTGTTTTATCTTATTTTTCTAAATGCGAAATTAGTAAATTTTTATTTATTTTATAAGTATTTTTTGTTAAATAGGGAAAAGGCATTAGGCATTAGGTAAAAGGTATAAGGTAAAAGGCGTAAGATTAAAGGCAAAAGTCTATTCTCTATACTCTACACACTATTTTCTGATTTTTCAAATTGGGCTTCGTATAACTTTTTATAAAATCCGTTTTCAATTTGCAATAATTCTTTATGTTTTCCTTTTTCTACAATTATTCCTTTATCCATAACTAAAATGGTATCCGCATTTACAATAGTTGCCAAACGATGTGCAATAATAATAGACGTTCTTCCGTGTGTTAAGGTTTGGGTTGCTTTTTGTATTAATTCTTCGGAATGAGAATCTATTGATGAAGTGGCTTCATCTAAAATTAGTATACTTGGGTTACTAATATAAGCTCGTAAAAAAGCAATTAATTGACGCTGTCCAGACGATAACATTACGCCACGTTCTTTTACATCATAATCGTATCCGTTTGGTAACGACATTAAAAAATCGTGAATGCCAATTTTTTTGGCCGCTTCATAAACTTTTTCACGTTGAATGGAAGTGTTGAATAAGGTGATGTTATTATAAATGGAATCGGCAAACAAAAATACATCTTGTAATACCATGGCAATTTCATTTCTTAAGCTATCAAGCGTATATTCGTTAATGTTGATGTCGTCAATTAAAATTTTTCCAGAATCTATTTCGTAAAAACGATTTAGTAAATTAATAATTGTTGTTTTTCCAGCACCAGTGGCTCCAACAATAGCAATTGTTTCACCAGCTTTTACTTCTAAATGTATGCCTTTTAAAATTTCTTCATCTTTTAAATAACTAAATCTTACGTTTTCAAATTTTATATTTCCTTTCAATTTTTCTGCAGGAATCGTTCCATTGTCTTGCACTTCTGAATTCGACTCTAAAATTTCAAAAACTCGGTCTGCGGCTACAATTCCCATTTGCATCACATTAAATTTATCAGCGATTTGACGTAACGGTGTGTATAACATAGCGATATACATATTAAAAGAAATAAGTTGTCCTACGCTGGTATTGGTGTCGCCATTTATAATAAATAGGGCACCAAAATAAACAACTAATCCTAATGTAATACTCGAAACAATATCGGCAATTGGAAAGAAAATACTATTATATAAAATGTTTTTTAACCAAGCTTTATTGTGCTTATGATTAATTTCCTTAAATTTTTCTAATTCAATTTTTTCTCTATTGAATAATTGTACGATTTTCATTCCAGTTAATCGTTCTTGAATAAATGTATTTAAGTTGGCCACTTCATTTCGTACTTCATTAAAAGCTACTTTCATTTTTTTATTAAAAATATTTGTAGCTATTAATATAACCGGCATAATAAGCAAGACTATACAAGTAATTTTCCAATTGATTACTAACATGAATAACAGAACAATAATCATTTTTAAAACATCGCTAATAATCATAAATAATCCTTGACTAAATATACTAGCAATGTTTTCAATATCCGACACACATCGGGTAATTAACTTCCCAACTGGTTCATTATCGTAATATTTAATTTTAAAACTCGCTAAATGAGCAAATAATTTTTCACGTATTACTTTTACAATATCTTGGCCTAACCAACTTGAAATGAAAACAAAAAAGTATTGCGCTACAACTTCTAATAAAAGAATGATAAACATAATGGCAACTAATACTTTTATATTGTATGAAGCATTTCCTTCAATTAATATATTATTAATTAGGTTTAAAAAGTAATCCTGAATAACATTGGTTTCTTTACTGGCATTTACAAAATATTTATCAATTGTAATATTTAAAAATAAAGGTCGTAAACCCGCAACTATGGCCAAAAATATTGCCCAAAAAGCAACTGAAAAAAGTTTGCTTTTAAAAGGAATAGCATATTGCATTAATTTTTTAAAAGAGGATGATTTTAAAACGCTCATTTGGCTTATAGTTTTTTAAAGGCTAAATATACGGATATTTTACTTTTGTTAAATACAATCCGTGTGCAGGAACAGAAAAACCAGCATTATTTCGGTTTTTGCTTTCAATAATAGTTCTAAAATCGGATAAAGACGTTTTATGAATCCCTACATTTATTAGCGTCCCTACAATGGCACGTACCATATTTCGTAAAAATCGATCGGCAGTAATGGTAAAAATAATTTGATTTCCGTTTTGTTGCCAATGTGCTTCTGAAATTTTACAATTAAAGGTTTTAACATCGGTATGAATTTTAGAAAAGCATTCAAAATCAATATATTCAAATAGTATTTTGCAGGCTTCATTCATCAAATTTAAGTCTAAATTATGATGTACTTTCCAACTACCATCAGCGTTAAAAACGTCTTTAAAAGTAGTAATGTGATATTCGTACGTTCTACTCGTAGCATCAAATCTGGCATGAGCATCAGGTCGCACTTCAATAATATTAAAAATAGCAATATCTTTTGGTAAAAAAGAATTTAGCTTTTGAATGGTACTTGGTATATCAAAATCAATTTCCGTATCAAAATGAGCGAACATTTGCTTGGCATGCACCCCAGAATCCGTTCGTCCTGCACCAACAATTTCAATTTTATCTCGAAGTACTAAAGATAAAGACGTATCTAAAGTTTCTTGTATTGAAATGGCATTCGGTTGTATTTGAAACCCAAAATATTCTTTTCCATTATAGGCAAATTCAATGAAGTATCTCAATGTGTTTGATTTTGATTGACAAAAATAATGTTTTTCAATGGCAATATCAAATTCAATTTTTTAAACACAGATTGGAGAAATTATTAAAATTATAAAAATTTCTCCAATCTGTGTTTTAACTGGCTATTTTTAATCTTACTTTTGTGATATGAAAAAAATAGTACTCCTTTCAGATACGCACAGTCATATTGATGATACAATATTAAAATATGTAAAATTAGCTGATGAAGTATGGCATGCGGGAGATATTGGCGATTTAAAAGTTACTGATACTATTAAAAAGCTAAAACCATTACGGGCAGTTTTTGGAAATATTGACAATCATGAAGCCCGTTTGGAATTCCCTTTAAATAATCGATTTTTATGTGAAGGAGTAGACGTTTTGATGACTCATATTGGTGGCTATCCAGGAAAATATAGTCCTGCAATTAGAGAGGAAATTACCAAAAATCCACCAAAGTTATTTATTAGCGGCCATTCACATATTTTAAAAGTAATGTTCGATAAAAAACTCAATTGTTTGCATATGAATCCAGGTGCAGCAGGTATTTCAGGATTTCATCAAAAAAGAACGATGCTACGATTTGAAATTGATGGCGATAAAATTCAGAGTTTAGAGGTTATTGAGATAGGGGATAAATGAGGTGAAAAGTTAAGGGTAATAGGGAAAAGTAAAAAGTTTAGTTGTTATATAAAACGAAAATCCGCTTTGATTTCTCAAAACGGATTTTCTACGCACTAATAAGCTAAGATGATAGGTTTATCGTATTCTGTCCACAGATTTTACGAGATCTTCGTCCCTTTTAATTGCTTTGTTAGCCAAAGCAAGAAAAACGATAGAAAAAATTGGTAGAAGCATCCCAATACCCTTCTCAGAAACTTTCGCTTCTCCAGATAAACTTAGTGAATGATATACTAATAATCCTATTATAATAAAGTTTAATATCATATTCAGTCTGTTTAATACAAACTGGTTTTGTCTTTTTTTGAAACTAAAAATACTTAGAACTGCTAAAATAGCTGAAATCAAAAACAATCCTATATATATTGTATTGGAATTCGCATATACCTCTAATTTACTTTCAGTTGTCCAAATTTTAATAAAAAAAGGAAGCACACCTGAAATCAGTATACACAATAACATATATATCGTTTGAATTCTTTGTAACATTTTTAATTTTTATAAGAACAAAAATAAGTTTTCTTTTTTAAAAAACTATTGTTTTATAATAAAATATTCGTATTATTGCATCAAATAATCGTAAGTACTTCATATACGATACTTTAAAAAAGCAAAAAAATCTCATCACAGTTTTTTTATTAAAATTAAGATTAAAAAAATCAATCAACATTTATGTTTGACACCTCTACACTAAAAGGGATGAAACTCTCTGATTTGCAAGAAATTGCCAAAGTAGCTAATATTCAAAAATTCAAAACTTTAAAAAAAGACGAATTAATTACTCAAATATTAGATTTACAAAATACCTCTGATGCACAGCCTCCAGTTTCTAAACCAGTTAAAAAATCAACTCCTGTATCTAAAGTTAAAGCAGAAACAGTAGCAGAAACAGCAAGCGATAGTACTATTTCAGAAAATGAAGCAAAAACGCAACGCGCACGAATAAAAAAAGTGGTTGTAAAGCCTACAAATAGAGAGAAAGAAGCTGCTTCTTTTGATTTAGATGCAGAAAAAAAATCTGAATCTTACAGCCAACAACCTAAAGAAACCGTTGAAAACAATTCAGAAAATACAACTGAAGAAATAAAATCTGAAACTACAGAGCAAGAAAAAAACAATACCAATCCCAATTTCAAAAAGAACAACAATCCGAAGTTTGCAAAAAACAACGGAAATAAAAACTTTAGAGAATCGGATTTTGAATTTGATGGTATTATTGAAAGTGAAGGGGTTTTAGAAATGATGCCTGATGGGTATGGTTTCTTACGTTCTTCGGATTATAATTATTTAGCCTCTCCGGATGATATTTATTTATCACAATCTCAAGTTCGTTTATTTGGATTAAAAACGGGAGACACTGTAAAAGGTGTGGTTCGACCTCCGAAAGAAGGAGAAAAATTTTTCCCTTTAGTTCGTGTTTTGAAAATAAATGGACACGACCCACAAGTCATTCGTGACCGAGTTTCTTTCGAGCATTTAACACCACTTTTCCCTGAAGAAAGATTTAATTTATCAGGAAAAAATACGTCTATATCTACACGAATTATCGATATGTTCTCGCCAATTGGAAAAGGACAACGTGCCATGATTGTGGCGCAACCAAAAACGGGTAAGACCATGTTATTAAAGGATATTGCTAATTCTATTGCTGCCAATCATCCTGAAGTATATTTAATTGTTTTATTAATTGATGAACGCCCTGAAGAAGTTACCGATATGCAACGTAGTGTGCGTGCTGAAGTAATTGCTTCTACTTTTGATGAACCAGCAGACCGTCACGTAAAAGTGGCTAACATTGTTTTAGAAAAAGCAAAACGTTTGGTCGAATGTGGACACGATGTAGTGATTTTATTAGATTCGATTACACGTTTAGCAAGAGCATACAATACATGTCAACCTGCATCTGGAAAGGTATTGAGTGGAGGAGTTGATGCGAATGCGTTACAAAAACCAAAGCGTTTCTTTGGAGCGGCTCGTAATATTGAAAACGGTGGTTCGTTAAGTATTATCGCAACTGCATTAACAGAAACCGGTTCTAAAATGGACGAAGTTATCTTTGAAGAATTTAAAGGAACAGGTAATATGGAATTACAATTGGATAGAAAAATATCTAACAAACGTATTTTTCCAGCTATCGATTTGGTTTCTTCAAGTACGCGTCGTGACGACTTATTATTAGACAAATCAACGTTACAACATATGTGGATTTTACGAAAATACTTATCGGATATGAATCCAGTGGAAGCAATGGAATTTATTGAATCTCGTATCAAACGTACTAAAAACAACGAAGAGTTTTTAATTTCTATGAATGATTAATAGTAAACTTACATGATAAATAAAATCAAATTGATGCTGTTTTTGGTAATTAGTATTACTACTAAAAGCGTTGGTCAAACAAATCCTTTCACTGAATCAGAAAAAATAATATCGAAAAGCTATAACTATATAAACTTTGATAAAATTTCTTTGTTAGATATTGATGGCTCAACAGAAATAGAAGTTGGTGATTCATTTAAAATTGAAATAAAAATTAGAGAAAAATATTTGCCTATTCTTCTTGTAAGTGAAAATAATAACGAACTTGAAATTAAATTCAATTATACAAAAGAAAACAATAAATACATTTCTGATCCAAGAATCAGAATAAAAATAACTTGCCCTAAACTTGAAACCTTATATAAACAGGGCAATAGTTCTGTTGATGTAATTTTAGGAAATCAAAATAAGTTCTTTATTTATAATGAAGGAAATGGAAGTGCCACTTTAAAAGGAATTGTTAAAGATTTGAGCATTAAAAATGAAGGGAACGGAAAAACAGATGCAGATAGATTACTTGCGGAAAATGTAAATGTTGCGTCTTATGGCAACGGAGATGTGTTTATAAATGGAAATTTGAATGCAACTGGAAAAAGATATGGGAATGGCAAAATAATTCAAAAAGGAAATGCAATTCTCTTACTTCAATAAAATCATATAATCTATTCTATTCTTCGTGTCATAAGAGCAGAAGAGTATTAAATAAAAAATAAAAAGCCGATTTTCATCTTAAAATCGGCTTTTTACTTTTATTAATTACTTTACTTCAATCCAGCAATACTTTGCTCAATCGTTGCAATTTTTGCTAAAGCATCGGCTTCTTTTTTACGTTCGTTGGCAATAACTTGTTCTGGAGCGCCCGCTACAAACTTCTCGTTAGACAATTTACCTTGAACGGATCTTAAGAATCCTTTCGTATAATTTAACTCTTCGGTTAATTTTGCAATTTCAGCTTCTACATCAATGTTTCCAGTAATTGGAATGAAATATTCATTAGATTTTACTCGGTACGATAGGGCACCGTCTACTTTATCTGTTACATATTTTAAATCAGTAATGTTACCTAATTTCATAATGATTGCATCGAAATAATTCGACGCTTTTTCATTATTTACTACTCGCAATTCAATTACATCTTTAAACGGAATGTTTTTATCTTTTCTAATAGTTCTAATTCCAGAAATAACATCGGTAGCAAAATCAAAATCAGCAATTAAAGCTGTATTTACAGATGTCATTTTCGGATATTCAGCTACAATTAGCGCTTGTTCAGGTGTTCTTTCTGCAATGTGTTGCCAAATTTCCTCTGTTAAGAAAGGCATAAATGGATGTAATAATTTTAAATTATTTTCCAACATTTCAATGGCTTTGTCGAAAGTCGCTTTATCAATCGGTTGTTGATAAGCAGGCTTAATCATTTCTAAGAACCAAGAACAGAAATCGTCCCAAACTAACTTATAGGTTGCCATTAAAGCTTCAGACAATCTGTATTTTTCGAAATTATCTTCAATTTCTAATAAGGTTTGTTGCAATTTTGCTTCGTACCATTCAATAGCTACTTTTGATGATTCTGGTTGTGGAATCGTTTCAGAAACTTCCCAACCTTTAATCAATTTAAATGCATTCCAAATTTTATTGGTAAACGCTTTTCCTTGATTGCATAATTCTTCATCAAATAAAATATCATTTCCTGCAGACGCACTTAATAATAAACCTACACGAACGCCATCGGCTCCAAATTTTTCAATTAAACCAAGTGGTTCAGGAGAATTTCCTAATGATTTAGACATTTTTCGTCCTTGACTATCACGAACTAAACCTGTTAAATATACATTTTTAAACGGTTTTGCATCGGCGTATTCGTAACCTGCAATAATCATACGCGCTACCCAAAAGAATAAAATATCTGGACCTGTAACTAAATCGTTAGTTGGGTAATAGTATTTGAAATCTTCATTTTCTGGATCCATAATTCCACCGAAAACAGCCATTGGCCATAACCAAGAGGAGAACCAAGTATCAAGTGCATCAGCATCTTGACGTAAATCAGAAGCTTTAAGATTTGAATTAGAAGTTCTTCCTTGAGCTAATTTTACTGCATCTTCAATGTTTTCCGCGACAACAAAATCTTCTTTTCCATCGCCGAAGAAATAGGCAGGAATTTGTTGTCCCCACCACAATTGACGAGAAATATTCCAATCGCGGATATTATTTAACCAATGTGCGTAGGTATTATTAAAACGATTTGGATATAATTTAATTTCGTCAGATTCTAAAACCGCGTGAATGGCAGGTTTTACTAAATCTTCCATTTTAAGGAACCATTGATCAGATAAACGAGGTTCGATAACGCATTTTGTTCTTTCAGAAGTTCCTACGTTATTAGTGTATTGTTCTACTTTATTTAAAGCATTTATTGAAGTTAATTCTGCTTCAATTTCTGTACGAACTACAAACCTATCTTTTCCTTCATAATGTAAACCGAACGAGTTTAAAGTGGCATCTTCATTAAAAATATCAATGATTTCTAAGTGGTGTTTGTCACCTAAAGTTTTATCGTTTACATCGTGAGCCGGTGTTACTTTTAAACAACCTGTTCCGAATTCTAAATCCACATATTCATCTTCAATAATTGGAATTACTTTTCCAGAAATTGGCACAATAGCTTTTTTTCCTTTTAAATTGAAATGTCTTTCATCATTAGGATTAATACAAATGGCAGTATCTCCGAAAATAGTTTCAGGTCGAGTAGTAGCAACTACTAGGTATTGGGTATTGGGTGTTTGGTTTTGGGTATTTTCTTCATCAAGAATTTGATATTTTATGTAATATAATTTTCCTTGACGCTCTTCAAAAATTACTTCTTCATCCGACAACGTTGTTTTTGCTTCTGGATCCCAATTTACCATTCGATATCCTCTGTAAATAAGTCCTTTATTGTATAAGTCTACAAATGAACGGATTACAGAAGCAGACATGTCTGGATCCATAGTAAATTTAGTTCGGTCCCAATCACAAGAACATCCTAATTGTTTTAGTTGTTCTAAGATTGTTCCACCGTATTTGTCAGTCCAATCATACGCGTGTTTTAGGAATTCTTCACGAGTTAAATCTGCTTTATTAATGCCTTCCGATTTTAATTTTGCAACTACTTTTGCTTCAGTTGCAATAGAGGCGTGGTCGGTACCCGGAACCCAACACGCATTGAAACCTTTTAAACGTGCACGACGAATTAATACATCTTGAATGGTGTTATTCAACATATGTCCCATGTGTAATACTCCAGTCACATTAGGTGGAGGAATTACTATAGTATAAGGAGTACGATGGTCTGGAGTAGAATGAAAATAGTTGTTTTTCATCCAATAGTCGTACCATTTTTGTTCTACGGATTTGGCGTCAAATTGGGCTGGTATCATTTATATCTTGTTAATTGTAAATAATTGCGTCTTTTGGTATAATTTTTGAATTGTATCTGCAAAAGTACTTATATAAAACAGAATAAAAAAAATGTATTTACTTTTTGTTAGTTAGTTTAAATAACATATTTTTACAATTCTCAAATTAATATAATATGAAAAAAGTAGTACTAATTTTAGTTTTCATGTTAGCAGGCATTTCTGCTAAAGCACAAAGTGGTGCAAAAATTGAATTTAAAGAAGAAACCATTAATTATGGTGATGTGTATAAAGGTGTAGATTCTGGTAAAAGAACTTTTGAATTTACCAATACAGGTGACATGCCTTTAATTATTAAAGACGCGAAAAGTAGTTGTGGATGTACTGTTCCAACGAAACCAACAGAACCAATTGCACCAGGAAAAACGGGTGTTATTGAGGTGCAATACAACATGAATCCAGGTCCAATTAGTAAAACAATTACAGTAGATACTAATGCTGTTAACAAAGAAAACGGAATGGTTGCTTTACGAATTAAAGGAACTGTTTTAGTAAAAGAAGAAAAAAGTATATTAGAAAAAAAATCGGCAGGACCGCTTTCTAAATAATAAAACATAGTTAAAATAAAAAAGCCAGAATAATTACATTCTGGCTTTTTTCTGCATTTATAGTTTGATTCTTACCAAGCTAAGTTTACTTTTAATTCAAATTCGTCACTAATAGTTTTGTCTCCTAAATCAGTAAAAAATGAACCTGAACCGTATTTGATATCATATTTAGTTCTGTCTACTTTTAATGTAGTTGTAGCAGTGTTTCCTTTAACTGTAATATCAAAAGTAATTGGTTTTGTAATTCCTTTGATAGTTAAATCAGCAGTTACAGTATATAAACCTTTTCCTTTTCCACTAATAGTTTTGAAAACCAAGTTCGCAGTTTTATGTTTTTCAACTCCAAAAAAGTCTTCTGCTTTTAAATGTCCGTCTAAACTTTCTTTTCCTTGACCTGGTTTTAGATCGGTAGTGTTAATAGTTGTCATGTCAACAGTAAACGTTCCACCTTTTAGTACTTTTCCATCAAATACTAAAGCACCACTTTGTAAAGCGATAGTTCCTGTGTGCGAACCTGTTACTTTTTTACCTGTCCAAACGATTCCGCTTTTTGCTGCATCGATTTTTTTTGTTTGTTGTGCATTAACTGTAAATGATACCAATGTTACTAATGCAATTGCAATTGTTTTTAAATTTCTCATGTTTGTTAAATATTTAGTTATTAAATTGTTTCAAATAATTCTGATATAGGTTTTCTTACTTTTGCATAATGTTGCGTTTCATCTTCATCATGTCTGTAACCAATTGTTGCTACTAATGTGGCGTGTAATCCTTTTTCCGTTAGACCTAAAATTTCGTTATATTGCTCTGGAAGAAATCCTTCCATTGGTGTTACATCAATTTTTAATTCAGCAGCAGCATTTAATAAATTACCTAATGCTAAATAGGCTTGTTTTTGTGCCCAAATCAATTGTTTTTCTGGAGTTAAACTGGTAATATTTGCTATCATAAAATCAGCATATCCTTTTACGCTATCAAATGGAATATTTCTTGTTTTAGCCATGTTTTCTGCATAACGCGTGATGTAATCTGCATCTACATTGGTTTCGCTAGCAAAAACTAATAGGTGCGAGGCATCTGTAATTTGACTTTGTCCCCAAGAAGCCGGTTGTAATTGTTTTCTAATTTCTTCGTTCTCGATAATTAAAACTTTATACGGTTGTAAACCATACGAAGAAGAAGATAATTGAATAGCTTGTTTTAAAATTTCTAAATCGGAATTAGAGATTTTTTTTTCGCTATTAAATTTTTTGGTAGCGTAACGCCAATTCTGATTTTCAATAAATGTGCTCATAATTAATTTCTGTATTTTTCTAATAAATTATTTAATTGGGTTAACTCTTCTGTTGTTAAATTGCTTGCTAAATTATTTTCATGCTCAATTACAATAGGGTCTAATTTTTCTAATACATGAAGTCCTTTTTCTGTAATTGTTATTTCCATTTTTCTTTTGTTTGACGGACAAATTTTTCTAATAACCAATTCCTTTATGATTAATTTGTCTACCAATCTCGTAGTATTGCTATTTTTAGAAATCATTCTTTCTTGAATTACCGACATGTTAGCCGGTTTTCCTTTCTGACCTCTCAAAATACGTAACACATTATATTGTTCGCTAGATAAATCAAATGGTTTTAATATTTCTAAAAAACGATCCGCAACAATACTTCTTGAAAAAGATAAATTTAAAATTACCTTTTTTGCTAAAGATAATTCTACGGTACTTTTTATTTCTTCTTCAATTTTCATTGCTACTTTATTTGTAGGTACAAATGTATAACAAATATTTTTATTTGTATATACAAACGTTATTAAATTAATGTTAAAATTTAAAATAAATTACAAAATGTATTAATTAGACGTTCGTGATAGAAAATAAATTTTTATATCTAAATTCTTGTTGTAAATTTGAGGAAAATTATACGTATATGAATTTAGAGCAAAAAGAGTGGTGGGAGGGTTTTTTAACCACTGAAAATGCAGTTATTTTAGATGTAAGAACAGAAGAAGAAGTGGCAAACGGATACATTCCTGAATCCATTAATATTGATATATATAAAGGACAAGGTTTTATTTATCAAGTGGAAGAATTAGATAAAGATAAAACATATTTCATATATTGCTTAGCTGGCGGAAGAAGCGCACAAGCTTGTGGTATTATGAAACAATTAGGTTTTGAAAATGTTTTCAATCTTGCAGGCGGAATTTCGCAATGGGAAGGTCCTATTGAAAATCAAATTTAGCAAAGGTGCTTAATGAAGAATTATAAAAATAGTTTTTTTTACCTACTTGTTGTAGGCATATTTTCCGCTTTAATATATTGGACAATAAAAAATGGAAAATTATTAGAAAAATCTGATGTATTAAAAGTGGCTTCAACCGAAAACTCATATTATCAAGAGTTTTTAGATTCTTTGCATCATAATCTTACCCATCCGTTAGCTATTTTATTGGCTCAAATTGTAACGATAATATTAGTAGCCAGATTTTTTGGGTTGATTTGTAAAAAAATTGGGCAACCCTCTGTAATTGGTGAAATTATAGCAGGTATCGTTTTAGGACCCTCATTTTTTGGTAGCTATTTACCTGAATTTTCTGTATTATTATTTCCAAGTTCTTCCTTAGATAATTTAAAATTTTTAAGTCAAATTGGTTTGATCTTTTTTATGTTCGTTGTTGGTATGGAATTGGATTTAAGAGTTTTAAGAAATAAAGCCAAAGAAGCCGTAATTATAAGTCACGCAAGTATTATTATACCGTTTACGTTAGGATTGGTTTTAGCGTATACTATTTATACCGATTTTGCACCAAAAGGGATTGAATTTATATCTTTCGGATTGTTTTTAGGTATTGCAATGAGTATAACTGCCTTTCCAGTTTTAGCCCGAATTGTACAAGAACGTGGGTTGCAAAAAACAAGAATTGGCGCTATGGTAATTACTTGCGCTGCTGCAGATGATATTACCGCTTGGTGTTTATTAGCAGGAGTTATTGCAATTGTAAAAGCAGGTTCTATAACGAGTTCATTATATATTATAGTGCTATCTTTTATTTATGTAGTAGCCATGATAAAATTGGTTCGTCCATTTTTACGACGAATTGGAAACTTGTACGATACCGCTGAAAAAATAACGAAACCAGTTGTAGCCATTTTCTTTTTGACCTTATTAATATCTTCTTATCTAACAGAAATTATTGGTATTCACGCATTATTTGGTGCTTTTGTGGCGGGTGTTATTATGCCTGATAATATGAAGTTTAGAAAAATGTTTATCGAGAAAATAGAAGATGTTTCATTAGTGGTTTTATTACCATTATTCTTCGTGTTTACTGGTTTAAGAACAGAAATTGGATTGCTAAACAGTCCAGAATTATGGAAAGTTTGTGGACTTATTATTGTTGTTGCAGTAGTAGGTAAGTTTATTGGAAGTGCTTTAGCCGCAAAATTTGTAGGACAAAATTGGCGCGACAGTTTAACGATTGGAGCCTTAATGAATACGCGTGGTTTAATGGAATTAGTTGTTCTGAATATCGGTTATGATTTAGGCGTATTAACCAAAGAAGTTTTTGCTATGATGGTAATTATGGCATTGGCAACTACTTTTATGACAGGACCCGCTTTAAATTTAATTGACTTAATTTTTAAACCAAGAAAAAATAGTGTTCCTAACACTTCAGATAATTTAGAATACAAAGTATTGGTTTCTTTTGAAAATCCTGAAGATGGAAAACCATTATTAAAAGTAGCAAATAATTTTATTAGTTTAGAAAAAGAAAAGCAATCCATTACGGCAATGTATATTTCTTCCACAAATGAGGTAAATCCGTATAAGATTGAAGAATATGAACGTGAAAGTTTTAAACCAATCCTGAAGGAAGCTACTAAACTAAATCGCAAAGTAGAAACACTTTTCAAAGCTTCCAGAGATATAGATTCGGATATTGTAGAAGTTAGTAATAAAGGGGAATTTAATTTTTTACTTATTAATATTGGCGCCTCAATTTTTGAAGGTACACTTTTAGGAAAAGTATTAGGAATTACATCTAAAATTATTAATCCAGAAAATTTATTAAACACGTTTACTGGAAAAGAAAAGTTATTTGAAATCAATTATTTTGATGATAAAACACAAGCTATTATCAATAAAACAGAAGTGCCGTTAGGAATTTTTGTAGATAAGGATTTAACAAAGACAGAAAATATTTCTGTGATTTTGTTTAATAATGAAGATCAATTTTTATTAGATTATGTAAAATTATTGAAGAAGAATTCTCAAGCTAAGATTTCCATTTTTGATACCTATGATATCGTAAATGAAAACAACAAAATTACTCACGAAAATGTAAAAGTAATTCATTCATCTAAATTAGAGAAAGATTTCTTAAAAGAACAAGATTTATTAATTATGAGTATTGATAGTTGGAAAAAACTAATTGATACCAGAAGTGTTTGGTTAAACAATACGCCATCACTTTTAATAATAAAACCATAATATGTTACAAATAGGTGTGTATCACACATTAAAAATAGATAGAGAAACAAAAGTAGGTTTGTTTCTTACCAATGGGAAAGACGATGTTTTATTACCAAATAAATATGTTCCAAATGATTTTACAATTGGTGATGATTTAACGGTTTTTGTATATTTAGATCACGAAGAACGTCCCGTAGCTACAACTTTAAAACCATTTATTTCCTTAAATTCGTTTGCTGTTTTAAAAGTAAGTTACATCAATAAATTTGGTGCCTTTTTAAATTGGGGAATGGAAAAAGATTTGTTTGCTCCTTTTAAAGAACAAGCCCGACCAATGGAAAAAGACAAACGTTACATCGTAACCATGTATTTAGACAAACAAACGGGTAGATTAGCGGCATCAAGTAAAATCAATCAGTTTTTAGATAAAGAACCTTTAGATATTGAAGTGGGACAAGAAGTCGATCTAATGGTTTCCCATATTACAGAAATTGGAATCAATGTAATTATCAATGGAAAATTTAGAGGATTGGCGTATCAAAATGAAGTTTTTGAAACCGTTTCGCCAGGATACAAAACAAAAGGATATATAAAGTCCATTCGTCCTGATGGAAAAATAGACGTTTCCTTCCAAAAGCAAGGGTTTGAAGCCATTGACGATTCAGCACAGCAAGTGTTAGAAGCGTTAAAACAAAATGATGGCGTTTTACGATTGAATGACAACAGTCATCCAGAAGAAATTAAATCGGTTTTAAAAATGAGTAAAAAAACATTCAAAAAAGCCATCGGAAGTTTATACAAACAAAAATTAATTGATATTAATAACGAAGGCATTCAGTTGGTAAATTAAATTTTAATGTATAGAATTTTATTTTTTGTTTTTTTATTTCTGATTCAATCTTGTAAAAAAACGAAACTAAAATCTTAACATTTAAAGATTGTGAGGTTGAATATCCATTTTACGGAAGTGGTGAAAAAATACTTTACGAAGGTCATTCTATAACTAATCAATGTGAGTTAGAATCTGCAAGACGTCAATTAGCTTTATGTCTTTGTGAAAAATATATTTCTCGACCAGATATAGAAATAAAAAATAAAATTTTAGAAATTTATTATACAAATGAAAAGTATTTTGATGTAGGTTCAAAAAAAGATTTAAATTTTAAAACAATATTAAAGAATAGAAATGAAATATTTGATTCGAAAATATTAATTGATTAAAAAAACGTCCTGAATTATCAGGACGTTTTTTTATATCTAATTGTCTAATTTGTCTAAAAATCTAAAATTCTAAAAATCTATTTCCCCCATTCACTCGGATTACTATTCCAAGATTTTAGTGTTTCTAATTCTTCTTCCGAAACATATTTTTTCTCAACCGCTTTTTCAATTAAGTTTTCGTAATTACTTAATGTATATACGTCTAATTTTGCAGCTGCAATTTTTTCTTCAGAAATAGGAAATCCATAGGTAAAAATAGCGGCCATACCTTTTACATTAGCGCCTTCATTACGTAATGCTTCAACTGCCATTAAACTACTTCCACCCGTTGAAATTAAATCTTCAACTACAATTACGGTCTGACCTTTTTGTAAAAAACCTTCTACCTGATTTTGTCTTCCGTGCTTTTTTGCTTCTGGACGAACATAAACAAAAGGCAATCCCATAGCTTCTGCAACTAAGATTCCGATACCTATTGCTCCAGTTGCTACACCTGCAATGACATCTGGACGACCAAATTTGGCTTCAATTTGCTTTACAAATTCATCTTTAATATAATTTCTAACCGCTGGAAATGAAAGAATTACGCGGTTATCACAATAAATTGGACTTTTCCAGCCAGAAGCCCAAGTAAAATGATTTTTTGTTTCTAATTTAATTGCGTTTATTTGTAAAAGCAATTCGGCTGTTTGTTGTGCTGTGTTGTTATTAAATATCATATTGCAAATGTATAAAGTTTTTGTAAACGAGAAACCACTTTTTTTAACAAATAAAATTGAAAAGGAAACAAATTTCAAAATTTATCTGTTAGAAACAGTAAATATTCCAAAAGTAATCTCAGAATTATTTTTGAATAAAATACAAAGTGCCTACTTATATCACTCAGATGAAAAGTTAATTATGAAGACTTTGAAATCTAAAATCCCTGTGGCTAAAGCGGGTGGTGGTTTAGTTTTTAACGCTGATGGCGATGTGTTGTTTATTTTTAGAAACGGTAAATGGGATTTACCAAAAGGAGGCGTTGAAAAAGAAGAAACAATGGAGAATGCCGCTATGCGTGAAGTAGAGGAGGAAACCGGTGTTTCAGGTTTAAAAATTACTGAAAAACTCCAAAAAACCTATCATGTATTTAAACGTAACGGCGTATTTAAATTGAAAATCACATATTGGTTTAAAATGCAAACCAACTATACAGGAGCAACTTGTCCGCAAGAAAAAGAAGGCATTTCAAAAGCCGTTTGGATTAAACCTTCGGAAATTGAGGCGACTTTAGGGAATTCTTATGAAAATATTAAGTTGTTGTTTGAATCTGAAAATGCTAATGTGCCAATTGGAAAATATGTCAATGTGCCAATTAAAATGTAAATCTATAAAATTGGCATATTGATAATTGAAAATTGTCTAATTATCAATTCACTCTATAAACAGGATAACGCATAAACTCTTTTTCAAAGTATTTTGAATGTTTGTATACCCAGTATAACTGGTCGTTACCATTTTCTGTGAAAGCTATGTCGGTTTGTTTTTTTGTTTCGAATTCTTGTTTTAAAGTTGGGTTTTCATCTAAAATTTGTTTAGCGACATCTTCAAAAACATAACTGGAATATCCTTCTTTTTGTTGCAAAATCGTATCGAAAAAATTCCAATTAAAATAGGAATCAACGGCTTCTGGTTCAAGGGTTTCTAATAGATATTTCACGCCTAATTGATTGGTTGAAATTTTATAGTCGCCAGCTCTAAATTCCATTTTCTCTATATTTTTTGTTACGGAAGTATTATAATGTCCGTAATGCCCTTCGTACGCATTTTTTCCAGTTTGATAAGTGGCAATTGTATAGATTTCTACTTCAAAAATTTCATTTTGAGAAATTTGTGTCATTTCTATGTTGTTCAATTTCAGTAATTCTATAATTTGCCACTGACTTTGTGGTACCACATAATACTTCGGAATAGTTACGAATTTAGTTGGTTTGTAATTTCCATAAAAAGGTATTTTCTTTGTAAAAGGTTTATTTCTATCATAAAACAATCTGTCTTTTCCAGAGATTTCACTTGGTTTGTAGCCGCCTTCATAGCCTTTAAAATCCATATAAGACACCTTTGTGGAATCAATTTCCCAATGTAACGGATATTGATTACCAGCTTTATAATCTTCCAAATTGGCTTTTCTTACTTGTTTTATTTTTTCCCAGTTCGCATCGGTATAATTAATTGCTGTAACCATAAATTCATAAGTCGTTTTCACTCTATCTTTATATGGTTTTAACATATGTGTTTCAGGCACAAATCCTAAGGTGTTAAATAACGTAGTGTAACCAGTAGCATAACGTGGCGTATCGGTAAATTGTTCGTATCCTAAATCAGGTTTTGCACCGTGAATGTTGACATACGGAATCACGTCAATTTTCTTATTTCGCATATCGTTTACCATTTCAGGATACATTTCATTTTTGAAAAAATTACCTAATTTTTCGCCTAAACGTTCATGTTGTGTGGCAATGCAAGTAAAAGTATATTGATAATCGGCACCATTTGAAACGTGATTGTCTAAAAAAACATCCGGATTTACCGAATGAAAAAGTTCCTGAAAACTTCTTGAATTTCGAGTGTCCGATTTTATAAAATCTCTATTTAAATCGTAATTTCTACCATTTCCTCTAAATCCGTAGGCTTCAGGTCCGTTTTGATTGGCTCTTGAAAACGAATTTCGGTTCAACATACCATCAATATTATATACTGGTATGGCAACGACTATCGTATTTTTTGGAACTTTTATTTTTGCATTTGAAATATCTCGCATCAACATCATAGTTGCATCAATTCCGTCTGGTTCGCCTGGATGAATTCCGTTATTGATTAGCAATACCGCTTTATTCTGATTAAAATTAAAATTTTTATTTTCAGAAAAAACTATACTATGCAAAGGTTTTCCGCTATCTGTTAGTCCCATAGTTCGCATTTCAATTTTATCTGAATTGGCGTCTAATAATTGGAAAAACGAAATGCATTCTTCGTATGTGGTTGATTGATTTTTGTTACCTTTTTCGAAGGGTGTTGACAAATTTATTTGAGCATTTACTAATAAGGAAGCAAATAAAAACAGTAAGGTATAGCGCATAATTGAATATTTGAAATTCAAAAGTAAGAATTATAAATGGCAATTTCAATGTCAATTTCAAAAATCAATTTCAAAACTCCGCAAAACGTATAATTGAATATTGGCAAATTAAAAACTACCTTTGCTGAATGAATAAAAAATTACATTCCAACAATATACTTTTGAATTTAGGTATCGAAAGTTTGAATAAAATGCAGGTAGCTGCAGAAACGTCTATTTTAATTGATTCTGATGTAGTGCTACTTTCGCCAACAGGTTCAGGTAAAACATTGGCTTTTTTATTGCCTATTTTTCAACTTTTAGAAGAAGATAACAATAAAGTACAATGTATGATAATTGTGCCTTCACGTGAATTGGGTTTGCAAATTGAACAAGTTTGGAAGAAAATGGCAACTACTTTTAAAGTCAATATTTGTTATGGCGGCCATTCTATTGAAACAGAAATAAAAAATCTAAGCAATCCACCAGCTGTTTTAATTGGAACTCCCGGAAGATTAGCAGACCATTTAGAAAGAGAAACCTTTGATCCAAAGTACATAAAAACATTAGTTTTAGATGAATTTGACAAATCATTACAATTAGGATTTCACGAAGAAATGCGATTCATCATCGGAAAATTAACACATTTAGAAAAGCGAATTTTAGTTTCGGCAACTGATGGAGTAGAAGTTCCAAAATATACCAAAATTGAAAATCCGAATGTTTTAAATTATATTGATAAGAAAAAAACAGAAACTAATTTAGATTTTAAATTAGTGATTTCTAAAGAAAAAGATAAGGTTAATTCTTTATTTCATTTAATCTGTTCTTTGAAATCTCAGAATGCAATTATTTTTTGTAATCATAGAGAAGCGGTAGAACGAATTAGTGATTATTTAAATGACAAAGGTATTTTCTCTGTATTTTATCACGGTGGATTAGAACAAGAAGAACGCGAACGTGCTTTAATTCAGTTTAGAAATGGCAGTATTTCGTATTTAATCACAACCGATTTGGGTGCACGTGGTTTGGATATTCCAGAAATGAAAAACGTAATTCATTATCATTTACCTTCAAAAGTCGATGAATTTACCCATAGAAATGGTCGAACTGCACGTATGATGGCTTCAGGAACTGCATACATTATTATTCACGAAAGTGAAAAAAAAGCAGATTACATTGATTATGATATGAAAAAAATTGATGTGTCCAATTATAGTGTCATTCCAAAACCGCCAGAGTTTAAAACCATTTACATTAGTGGTGGAAAGAAAAATAAATTAAACAAAGTAGATATTTTAGGTTTCTTTTCTCAAAAAGGAAAGTTAGAAAAAGGTGACTTAGGTTTAATTGAAGTCAAAGATTTTGTATCCTTTGCAGCAGTAAAATATGCTAAAGTAGCTCCATTACTGAAAAATATAAAGGATGAAAAAATGAAAGGGAAGAAATATAAAATTGAAGTTGCTCGAGACGTTGTTAAAAATGCATTAGAAAATCAATAAAAAATAAAAACCTTCAAGAAAAGAAACTTGAAGGTTTTTTTTATGATTTATATTTTATCAATAACTGAATCTGGAACAAAAGCCGAAGCATCGCCACCATTTCTTATCACGTCACGCACAATACTTGAAGATATATATGATGTTTTTGCAGCGGTTAATAAAAATACGGTTTCGATTTTTGACAATCGTCTGTTGGTATGAGCAATTGCTTTTTCGAATTCAAAATCAGCTGGATTACGTAAACCACGTAATATGAATTCTGCTTTTTCTTGTTTGCATAAATCAATTGTTAAGCCCGTATAAGTAATCACTTTTACTTTTGGTTCGTCTTTAAAAGCGTCTTCTATAAAACGTTTTCTGTCTTCTAAAGAAAACATATACTTTTTATCAGCATTAATACCAATGGCAACAATTACTTCATCAAATAAAGAAATACCACGTTTTATTATATCGTAATGTCCGTTTGTAATTGGGTCAAACGAACCTGGGAAAATTGCTTTTTTCATTGTAAAATATTTAATTCACTTAGATTGTCAAGGGTTTATTTCTTCCAAATTGGTTTTCTTTCCAAAGCCAATTTAATTTCATTTTCTAATAAATCTGAGAAATTTAAATTAGCGTAAGCGGCTTGCTGTGGAAATATACTTTGTGGACTCAATCCTGGATTGGTATTGATTTCGATAAAATGCGGAATGTCGTTCATTACAATAAAATCGATGCGAGAAAAACCTTGCATTCCAAGTGCCTCATATATTTTGGCAGCAGATTGTTCTACTAATTCTGAAACTTCTGATGATAATCGGGCAGGGGTGATTTCTTCTGATTTTCCTAAATATTTGGCTTCATAATCAAAAAAATCATTTCCTGAAACGATTTCTGTAATTCCTAAAACTCGTGCATTTCCGTTTAATTTCATCACACCAACCGAAATTTCAACGCCTTTTAGTTGTGATTCAATTAAAATATCTTGGTCTTCTGCAAAAGCAAATGCTAATGCTTTGTCTAATTCTGACAGTTCTTTTACCATTGAAACCCCTAAACTACTTCCAGATTGATTGGGTTTTACAAAAAATGGAAATCCTAATGTTTTAGCAATTTTTTCACCATCAATTTCTTGTCCTTTAGTAACATAAACTGAATTTGCTTTTGGAATATCAAATTTCCCTAAAACGGATAAAGTATCGCGTTTGTTAAAAGTAAGTGCACTTTGGTAAAATCCGCAACCCGTATAAGGTAAATCAATCAATTCCCAATACGATTGCAAATGTCCATCTTCACCTGGTGTACCATGAATGGTATTTATAGCCACATCAAATTTTACAGAAATTCCATTGTGTTCAAATGAAAAATCGGCTCTATTTATAGGTAATTTTTGGGCGCCCATTTTCACATACCAACCTTCATTTAGAATATGAACTTCGTAAACTTCGTGTATATCTTTATTTAAATGGTTTAAAATAAGTTGTCCGCTTCTTAAAGAAATTACAGATTCGTCTGAATATCCGCCCATTACAACTGCTATCTTCATAAAAAAATAATTGTTTCTGTTTTATACAAAAATATCATAAAATGTTTTACTTTTCTTATATTTGCGAAAATATATTTCAATGAGTTTAAGAAAGTTTTTAACCAGTTCCACATTTTTCAAAAATTTATTTTTTGCATTAGTGATTGTCATCCTATTTTTAGTAGTGTTTGTGAAGTTTTTGGATTTCAGTACCAATCACGGCGAAGAAATAAAGGTTCCAGATTTATCTAAAATGAAATTAGAAATTGCGGAAGAAAAACTTGATGAGGAAGGTTTAGAAGTTTTTTTATTAGATACGGTTGAATTTAGACCAGAATTTCCTCCATATACTATCGTAGAACAAGATCCGATAGCGGGTTCAAAAGTAAAAGACGGCCGTAAAATTTACGTAAAGCTAAATGCCGGTGGTTATGCTATGGTTACTTTTCCAGATTTAAAAAACAAAACATTCCGTCAAGCTACAAATGCGTTAAGAGCATTAGGATTAGTAGAAGGCGAATTAAAATATGTACCAGATTTAGCTAAAGATATTGTTCTTGAAGTTTCATATAATGGAAGACCTGTAAAAGCGGGTGACAAACTAATGAAAAATTCTAAAATTGATTTTGTTTTAGGTGACGGAAAAGATATGTTTACAGATGAAGACTTGGATTCATTGCAAAATGGAGAACAAAACATAGAAATTGATACTACAAAATAATGCAAGAATTTATAAATGAGAATGAAACGGCTGATGAAGATTTATACGAACACCATCGGTTTGAAATAGCGAAAGGGCAACAGCCTTTACGTATAGATAAATTTTTGATAAACAGTATTGAAAATACCACAAGAAGTAAAATACAGAAAGCAGCTGATGCGGGAACTATTTTCGTGAACGATTGTGCTGTAAAATCCAATTATAAAGTAAAACCGGACGATGTAGTTCGAGTAATGCTTGAACACCCACCTTATGAACACTTATTAAAAGGAGAAAATATTCCAATTGATATTGTTTATGAAGATGATCAAGTTATTGTTGTAAACAAACCTGCAGGTATGGTTGTGCATCCAGGACACGGAAATTATTCGGGAACGTTAGTTAATGCATTGGCGTATCATTTTGATAATTTACCAATGAATAGCAGCGAAAGACCTGGATTGGTTCATAGAATTGACAAAGATACTTCAGGACTTTTGGTAGTAGCCAAAACAGAAGAAGCTATGTTGCATTTGACCAAACAATTTGCTGCAAAAACTTCAGAACGTGAATATTATGCTATAGTTTGGGGAAATATTGAAGAAGACGAAGGAACTATTGAAGGAAATATTGACCGTCATCCCATCAATAGAATGCAAATGCATGTATATCCTGAAGGTGAGCAAGGAAAACCAGCTATTACGCATTTTAAAGTTATAGAGCGGTTTGGTTATGTTACTGTGGTTTCTTGCCAGTTAGAAACTGGAAGAACGCATCAAATTCGTGTACATATGAAATATATTGGACACACGCTTTTTAATGATGAACGTTATGGTGGCGATAAAATTTTAAAAGGAACTACGTTTACCAAGTACAAACAATTTATAGATAACTGTTTTAAAACATTACCAAGACAAGCGCTTCACGCACGAACTTTAGGTTTTGAGCATCCTACCACTGGGGAATTTTTACGATTTACAAGTGAAATACCAGAAGAAATTACATCGTGTATTGAAAAATGGCGTGTATATAGTAAGGCAGTACAAATTGATGATGAAGATTAAATTTATAAAAATATCACAAAAAAAGCAATTAGAAATCTAATTGCTTTTTTTTGTGATTTAATGAAATAATTATATTTTAACCGTCCAACCAAACGTGTCGTCTGCTAATTTGTATTGTATATTATTTAATTTTTCTTTTAAACTTAATGCGAATGAATTTTCTAATTTAGGTAATTCAAAATATTCGTCTTTGTAACAGAAACCTACAATTGGATTAATAACTGCTGCAGTTCCAGCACCGAAAATTTCTTTCAAGGTACCATTTTTTGCAGCGGCAACTAATTCTTCTACTAAAACTGGGCGAACTTCAGTGGTAATTTTATCTCTTTTTGCAATATCTAAAACAGATTTTCTTGTAACACCATCTAAAATTCGTTCCGAAGTAGGAGCAGTTAATAATGTATCTCCAATTCTGAAGAATACATTCATCGTTCCTGCTTCTTCTAATTTTGTATGCGTGGCGTCGTCTGTCCAAATAATTTGTTGATAGCCTAAATCATTAGCTAATTTTGTTGGATAAAATTGTGCTGAATAGTTTCCAGCTGCTTTTGCCGCACCAATTCCACCATTTGCCGCACGACTATAATGTTCTGCAATAATCACTTTAACTTCGCCAGAATAATAAGATTTTGCAGGCGATAAAATTATCATAAAACGATATTGTGTAGACGGTTGCGCAATTACACCGCTACCAATTGCTATCATAAACGGTCTAATGTATAATGAATTCCCATTTCCAAACTTTACCCAATCTCTATCTAAATTCAATAACGATTTTAATCCGTCAATAAAAATTTCTTCAGGAACTTCGGGCATTGCCATACGAACAGCACTTTTATTAAATCGCGTATGATTTTCATCTGGGCGAAACATCCATACATCGTTGTTGGCATCTTTATAGGCTTTCATACCTTCAAAAATAGCTTGTCCGTAATGAAATACTTTGGCAGAAGGGTCAATTGTAAATGGTTCGTATGCTTTAATTATTGGTTGTTCCCAAGCTCCATTTTTAAAATCACAAATTAACATATGATCTGTAAACGTATTTCCGAAAGTTAAGTTTTCAAAGTCAACTTCATTAATTTTTGAAGTTTCATTTTTAATGATTTTAATATCGTTTGTAATGCTACTCATTATATTTTTTATATGTATTGGTTTCCCAAATTTTTTACAAATTTATTAAATTAAATATTGTTGAAGATTCATTTTTTGAATAATTATTAACAAAGTTTCGTATTATTGATTAATTTTGTTTTTTATTTCACTTAATAAATCAATAATTATGAAGAAATTACTATTAATTTTATCTGTATTTATACTAGCTATTTCCTGTAACAAAAAGGAAACTAAAATAGAACCTAAGCCTACATATGCTTCTTTTGGTGAGAAAATTACCGAAGAAAGTGCCATTTCAAAAGAGGTGTTATTAAAAAAATATAAAACGTTAAAAAAAGGAGATACTTTAGTTATTAAAGTCACTTCAAAAATTAATGAAATTTGTCAAAACAAAGGATGTTGGATGACTTTAGATTTAGGAAATAATGAAACTGCCTTTGTGAAATTTAAAGAGTATGGATTTTTTGTACCTATGAACGCACAAAAAAGAAATACAATTATTGAAGGAAAAGCCTTTGTTGAAGAAACTTCTGTAGCAGAATTAAAACATTATGCTGAAGATGAAGGAAAATCGGAAAAGGAAATTGCTGAAATTACAGCACCTAAAACAGAATATAAATTCTTAGCCCATGGCGTTTTAATTTCTAAGTAATGAAGTATCTTTTAGTTATATTTTCTGTTTTATTTTTGAGTTGTAATCAGAATAAGTCAGAAGAAGAAAACCCTACTTGCGAAAAACCAACGGAAGAATTAAAAATGTATGAAGCTTCTGAAATGGCTGTTTTAATGGAACAAATGTATGTGCATAACAAACAACTTCGTGAAAAAATTATCAAAAAAGATTCATTAGGTGAATTGCCTAAATATTTCTTGAATATTTCAGAAGCTACAATGACGAAAGGAAAAGAAAGAGACGACTTTTTTAATAATAAAGCTGGGTTTTTCTTAAAAACACAGTCGGAAATTTATGGTTCTAAAAACACAAAAGAAAGTTTTAATACTATGGTAGATGCTTGTATCAGTTGTCATGAAGTAAAATGTGGTGGACCTATAGAAAGAATAAAAACATTATACATAAAGTAAAAAATAAATCGATATTTAAAACCAGAATTCAGTTCTGGTTTTTTTATTCCTTAGATTCTGAATTTAGATTGACAAAAGTTATAAATTCCTTAAAATTTACTATTTTTAAATTACGAGTGTAACTTTTTTGTAATTTTATAGAAATAAAAATCATGAAAAATATATTTATTATTTTATTTGCATTTAGTTTTGTTTCGTGTAATAGTCAAAATAAAAATGCAGAACAAGTAAAATCGACTTCAAAAAAAGACACAATGGATTTTAAAATTTTAAAAACAGATGCAGAATGGAAAGCGCAACTTTCGCCAGAAGCTTATACTGTTTTAAGAGAAAAAGGAACTGAACGCCCTTATACTGGTGAATACGACAAGCATTTCGAAAAAGGAATGTATGTATGTGCTGCTTGTGAAAATCCATTATTTACATCGGAGACTAAATTTGATTCGCATTGTGGATGGCCTTCTTTTGATGAAGCAATTAAAGGTGCAACCATATATCATAAAGATACTTCATATGGTATGATTCGTACAGAAGTAATGTGTGCTAAATGTGGTGGCCATTTAGGTCATGTTTTTGATGACGGACCTCAAGAAACTACAGGGCAGCGTTATTGTACCAACTCGGTTTCAATTAAATTTTTACCCGCTAAATAAGTCTTTGGATTACTATTCAAAAAGAAATAAAACTAAATTTTCTCATTCTAATATATAATTTTATCTTCGCATCTGCGTTATTACAGAATAACAGAAACATGCTAAGAAAACTTTTACCAATATTTATTGTCTTTGTTTTACCTATTTATGCGCAAGTAGGAGGACAGTCGGTATATCAGTTTTTAAATTTAGTCCAATCTCCAAGACAAGCGGCATTAGGTGGAAAAACGGTAACTATTGTAGATTATGACGTAAATCAAGCCATTTTCAACCCAGCTACTATTAACCCAAAAATGCACAATCAATTAGCTACCAGTTATAGTAATTATTTTGGTGAAGTTACCTATGGTACTGCAAACTACGCATATACATGGGACAGACATGTGCAAACTTTTCATATTGGTGCGAATTATGTAAACTATGGAAATTTTGATGGATATGATGAACTAGGTAATTCTACGAATAGTTTTACAGGTTCAGAAGGCGCATTGTCTTTCGGATATTCTTATAATTTACCATGGACAAATTTTTATGCAGGAACTAATGTGAAATTAATTACGTCAGCATTAGAATCTTATAATTCATTTGGTATAGCCACAGATATTGGATTTTTATATATTGATGATAAAAATGATATTAATTACGGATTATCATTTAGAAATATTGGTTATCAAATTACGCCCTATGAAACTACAAGAGAAAAACTTCCTTTTGAAATTACAGCAGGAATTTCACAGTTAGTAGAAAATGTTCCTATTAGATGGCACTTAACTTTTGAGAATTTACAACAATGGAATATTGCAATTTCAAATCCGAATAGAGCAAAAAATGGTTTAGATGGTTCTTCGGAAGCAGAGAAAATATCTTTTTTTAATAATGCTTTGCGACATGTAATTATGGGAGCAGAGTTGTTTCCAGAAAAAGCATTTAATATTCGTTTGGGATATAATTTTAGAAGGGGACAAGAATTAAATATCATTGACCAAAGAAATTTTTCAGGAATTTCAGCAGGTTTTAGTTTGCGATTTAATAAAGTACGATTTGATTTTTCACATTCACGTTATACAGTTGCAGCCAATTCAAATATTTTTGGCTTGATGATTAATTTGGATTAATAGGGTTAAAGATTTTGGGTAAAAGGTAAAGGAAAAACAAATGTTTATAATATGAAAAAAATCACCATAGCCATAGACGGATTTTCGTCCACAGGAAAAAGTACATTAGCCAAACAAATTGCTAATCAATTGGGTTATATCTATGTTGATACAGGTGCTATGTATCGTGCTGTAACTTATTTTGCTATGCAGCATAATTTTGTTTCTGAAACGCTTTTAGATCCTGAAGGATTAATCAAAAATTTATCCAACGTTTCATTACAATTTCATTTCAATGAAACATTAGGATTTGCTGAAATGTTTTTAAATAATGAAAACATTGAAACTGCTATTCGTTCCATTGAAGTCTCACGTTTAGTAAGCAAAATTGCAGAAATATCTGAGGTTCGTGCTAAATTAGTTGAACAACAACAACAAATGGGACATAATAAAGGCATCGTTATGGACGGTCGTGATATTGGAACTGTTGTTTTTCCTAATGCCGATTTGAAATTATTTATGACAGCAAGTCCACAAACCAAAGCCCAACGACGTTTTGACGAACTACTTGAAAAAGGGCAACGGGTATCGTTTGAAGAAGTGCTCCAAAATGTACAAGAGCGTGATTATATTGACACACACAGAGAAGATTCACCACTTGTAAAAGCTGAAGACGCCATTGAAATAGATAATTCTAACTTATCCAAAAAAGAACAATTTGAATTGGTAATGGAGTTGGTAAAAATGAAATTGAAATAATATATTTAATTTTCTAATATCCAATCCCTATTTTCTTTAATATTTATTTGTATTTATTAAAAAAATAGTATCTTTGCACACCTTTTGGCGGAGTAGAGTTTTCAATTGGTAATCAAATATTTATGTAAATCACTGTTGTTGTTTTAACCTGCATAATAAAACTCAAAACAAACACAACATACAAATTAAACACGCATGTCTGAATTAAACAAAGACCAAGAGTCGTTTTTAGCAGATTTCAACTGGCATAATTATGCTGAAGGAATTGACCCTATTGACGCAAGTAACCTTCAAGAATTTGAAGATTTAGTATCAAAAACGTTCATCTCAACTTCTGACGAAGAAGTAGTAGAAGGAGTAGTTGTAAGAATCACTGACAGAGATGTTATTGTGGATATCAACGCTAAATCTGAAGGAGTCATTTCTTTAAACGAATTCCGTTACAACCCATCATTAAAAGTGGGTGACAAAGTAGAAGTATTAATTGATATCCGTGAGGATAAAACAGGTCAATTAGTATTATCTCACAAAAAAGCAAGAACAATCAAAGCATGGGATAGAGTTATTTCTGCTAACGAAACTGGAGAAATTGTTAACGGTTTTGTGAAATGTAGAACTAAAGGTGGAATGATTGTTGACGTATTTGGTATTGAAGCATTCTTACCAGGTTCTCAAATTGATGTGAAACCAATCCGTGATTACGATCAATACGTAAACAAAACTATGGAATTTAAAGTTGTGAAAATTAATCACGAATTTAAAAACGTAGTAGTTTCTCATAAAGCGCTTATCGAAGCAGATATCGAAGTTCAGAAAAAAGAAATCATCGGTCAATTAGAAAAAGGACAAGTATTAGAAGGTGTGGTTAAAAACATTACTTCTTATGGTGTGTTCATTGACTTAGGTGGTGTAGATGGATTAATCCATATTACAGACTTATCTTGGTCTCGTATCAATCATCCAAGTGAAGTATTAGAATTAGATCAAAAATTAAATGTTGTAATTTTAGATTTCGATGACGAGAAAACAAGAATTCAATTAGGTTTAAAACAATTAAACGCTCATCCATGGGATGCTTTATCAGCTGAATTAAATGTTGGTGATAAAGTAAAAGGTAAAGTAGTTGTTTTAGCTGATTACGGTGCTTTCATTGAAGTAGCTGAAGGAGTTGAAGGATTAATTCACGTTTCTGAAATGTCTTGGTCTACACATTTACGTTCTGCTCAAGATTTCGTTAAAGTTGGTGATACTGTAGATGCAGTTATCTTAACTTTAGATAGAGATGATAGAAAAATGTCATTAGGTATTAAGCAAATGACACAAGATCCATGGACAGGAATTACTGAAAAATATCCAGTAGGTTCTAAACATACAGGAATTGTAAGAAACTTTACTAACTTCGGAATTTTCGTAGAATTAGAAGAAGGAATTGATGGTTTAGTTTACATTTCTGATTTATCTTGGACTAAAAAAATCAAACATCCATCAGAATTTGTTAACGTTGGTGACAAATTAGATGTTGTAGTTTTAGAATTAGATGTTGAAGCTCGTAAATTATCTTTAGGTCACAAACAAACTTTAGATAATCCTTGGGACAAACATGAAGCTGCTTATGCAGTAGGTACAGTTCATACGGGTACTGTTTCTGAAATTGTTGACAAAGGTGCTACTGTAGAATTTTCTGAAGACGTTCAAGGATTTGTTCCAACTCGTCATTTAGAAAAAGAAGATGGTAAAAAATTAAAAAAAGGGGATTCAATTGAATTTAAAGTTATTGAATTTAACAAAGAATTCAAAAGAATTGTTGCTTCACATACTGCTACTTTCAGAGAAGAAGAAGAGAAAAACTTCAAAGCTGCTTCAAACGAATCAAGCAATAACAATGTAGTTTCATCTTCAAACAATGCTGAAAAATCTACTTTAGGAGATATCGATGCATTAATGGAATTAAAAGCAAAAATGGAAAAATCAGAAAAAAAATAATTTTCTAATTTTATACAAAAACAATCCCAATCAGAAATGATTGGGATTTTTTTATTAATACTATCAAACATTATGTTTAAAGATATCGACTTCAAAAAAGCGCTGCAAGAATTACCAGAAAAAGAAAAAGACAAACTTATTTTAAGATTGTTACGACGAGATATGGATTTAGCAGAAAAATTATATTTCGAGTTGGTAGATACTGATTCTATAGAAGACAAACGAAAAATAATGGAAATAAATATTTCTAAACAAATAATACGTTTTTCAGAAAATTTTCATTCATTAGATTATATCGCAATTGAAATGCGTAACATCAGCGGAAAAATTTCGCATCACGTAAAAATTACGAAAGATAAGTTTGGAGAAATTAGCTTGAATTTACAAATGCTAAATGAAGTTATTGAGCAAAATGCCTTTTCATTAACACATTCTAAACCACAAAAATCAACTAAGTTTTATAATTATGTAATTGGTCGAACTTTTAAAATTTTACTTTTAATTCAGGCACTTCACGAAGATTTTCTATTAGACTTTAAAGAAAATTTGAATAGGTTAGGAGTCAATATTTCTAAGGACATGATGCTATTGAAAACTGCAAACTATAACAGTTTAGATATCAACTGGATTTTAGAGGCAGAAATACCTGAAAATATGCTACAAATTCATAAGGAAATAAAAGCAGCAGGATTTTTAAAATAGATAATTTTACAGATAAAGATCTGAGATTAAAAAGAACAGTAAACAATTAGCAAAAAAATCCTTTTAAGTTTTAAATTAAAAGGATTTATGTATTCAGTAAATAAATAATTTTATCTTAAAACCGCTTCAAATTGTGTTTCGAAATTGCTTTGCAATTTGCTCATAATTTTATCAATTTGAATATCGGTTAATGTTTTTGAAGCATCTTGAAGTGTAAAACTTAAGGCGTACGATTTTTTTCCTTCAGGTAGGTTTTTTCCTTCGTACACATCAAATAAATTAATGTTTTTTAATAACGATTTTTCTGTTTGTTTTGCTACAAGATAAAGTTGTTCAAAAGTTACAGATTGATTTACTAATAAAGCCAAATCTCTTCTTACTTCTGGAAATTTAGGAATATCAACTAATTTTATTTTATTTGAAACATATTTTTGAATCGCATCCCAATTTATATCTCCAAAAAACACATCTTGTTTAATATCAAAATGTTTTAAAACTGATTTTTTAATAGTTCCGAATTCGGCAATCACTTCATTTCCAATAGAAAAACCCATTCCTTCAGCGAAAACATCGTGAGTAACAGGAACAGTTTTAACTTTCGTATCGATATTTAATTTTGACAAAATAGCAGTAATATATCCTTTAAATAAAAAGAAATCGCTTGGCTTTTGAGCAACATTCCAATTTTCAGAAGTCGCATTTCCCGACATTGTAATGGTCAAATGCTTTTTTTCTGAATATTTTCCTTCTATACTATGGTATGTTTTTCCGAATTCAAATAATTTTAAATCTGAATTTCTTCTATTTCCATTGTACGATACAGACTCTAATGCAGAAAATAACATCGATTGACGCATTACGGATAAGTCACTACTTAATGGATTTAACATAGTAATTGTTTCGTCCGAAAGTATCTGTTCTGAATATGTCACGTAATTTGAAGTAGTTAAAGAATTTGCCATCATTTCATTAAATCCTAATGAACACAATTGATTAGCAATTATATTTTGTACTTTAAATTCTTCTGTTCTTGAAGAATTTGAAACCGATGCGTTAATTTTATTTGGAATTTTGATATTATTGTATCCGTATACTCTTAAAATTTCTTCAATAATATCTACTTCTCTTTGCACATCTACTCTGTACGGAGGAATATTTAATCCTAAACCCGAGTCAGAAATACTAATAATTTTAATATCTAAAGATGCTAAAATATTTTTAATCGTTTCTTTTTTAAGTTCTTCTCCAATTAATTTATTTACTTTTTCAAAGGATAAGAACACATTAAAATCTTCTATCTTTTTTGGATAGTTATCAATTAAATCGGAAGTAATTTCACCACCTGCAACTTCTTGTATTAATAATGCTGCCCGTTTCAATGCGTAGTCTGTTATTTGTGGATCAATACCTCTTTCAAATCGGAATGAGGCATCTGTTGATAATGTATGACGCTTTGCCGTTTTTCTAATAGAAACAGGATTAAAATAAGCACTTTCCAAGAAAATATTTGTGGTGGTTTCTGTTACTCCAGAATTAGCACCACCAAAAACACCTGCCATACATATTGGTCCAACTTCGTCACAAATCATTAAGTCTTCCTCATGTAGTGTGCGTTCAATAGCATCTAAAGTTGTAAATTTTGTACCTGCTGCAACTGTTTTAACAATTATTTTATTTCCATTAATTTTATTGGCATCAAATGCATGCAAAGGTTGTCCCAGTTCATGTAACACATAATTTGTAACATCTACAATATTGTTTTTTGGCGTCAGTCCAATGGCTTTCAATCGATTTTGCAACCAACTTGGTGAAGGTTTTACAGTAATTCCAGAAATGGTTACACCAGCATATCGAGGCGCTAATTTAATATCTTCAACTTTTACATCTATTTTTAAGGTTCTTTTATCAACCTTAAATTTACTTACTGATGGAGTAATAAATTCAGTAGTTACATTTGATTGTAACAATCCTGCCTTTAAATCACGGGCTACACCCATATGACTCATAGCATCTGCACGATTTGGTGTTAAGCCAATTTCAAAAACTTCATCTACTTCTATGTTAAAAACTTTACTAGCTGGAGTACCTGGTTTTAAATCATCAGCTAGTATCATAATTCCGTCATGACTATTGCCTAAACCAATTTCATCTTCTGCACAAATCATTCCATGGCTTTCTTGGCCTCTAATTTTCCCTTTTTTTATTTCAAAAGCGTTACCTTCTTTATCATATAATTTTGTTCCAATTGTAGCCACAGGAACTTTTTGTCCTGCAGCAACATTACTGGCGCCACAAACTATTTGTACTGGTGGATTTCCGTCACCTAAATCTACAGTTGTAATTTTTAACTTATCTGCATCAGGATGTTTTTCACAAGTTAGCACATGCCCCACCACAATACCTTTTAATCCGCCGGCAACACTTTCAAATGCTTCAACCGCTTCAACTTCCAACCCTAAATCGGTAAGTAAAGCAGCCGTTTCATCTGATTTCCAGTCTATTTTAATAAATTGTTTTAACCAATTATAAGAAATACGCATTTTTCGAAATTTAAATATGACCACAAAGATAAGTATTTGATTAGAATTTAAAAGCAATTTTTACACTTCCTATAGAATTAATTCATAAATATTTTTCCATAAAATCGATTTTGAAACATATTGTTTTTGTAATTTTGTATTTCGTTTTATAAAAATCAAAATGGAAAAAGGTCATCATGGCTTGCACAAACTTTCTGCAGCCGGTTTACTAGTTACGCTAGGTATTATTTATGGAGATATTGGAACTTCTCCTTTGTATGTTCTTAATGCAATTATTGGAAAAAATCCTATAGATTCAGATATCATAAAAGGAGCCATTTCGTGTATTTTTTGGACATTAACACTTCAAACTACAATTAAATATGTTATTCTTACGCTTAGAGCGGATAATAATGGTGAAGGTGGAATATTTTCCCTATATGCTTTAATTAGAAAAGCTAAAATTAAATGGTTATTATTTCCAGCCATAATTGGAGGTTGTACATTATTAGCGGATGGTATAATTACACCGCCCATTTCTGTTTCATCAGCAATAGAAGGAGTAAAAACAATGTACCCAAGTTTTGAAGAAAAATATATAATGTACATTGTAATTTTAATTCTGACGTTGTTATTTGCAATACAACAGTTTGGAACTAAATTTATTGGTAAGTTTTTTGGACCTGTAATGTTTGTATGGTTTGCGATGCTTGGTGGATTAGGTTTAATTCAAACGATTAATAATGTTGATATTCTTTCTGCCTTAAATCCGTATTACGCCTACAAGCTACTTTCTGTTCATGGTGGTTATTTGTATTTAGGCGCTGTATTTTTATGTACAACAGGAGCGGAGGCCTTATATTCTGATTTAGGACATTGTGGAAAAGATAATATTAGAATTAGTTGGATTTTTGTAAAAGCAACTTTAATTTTAAATTATTTAGGTCAAGGTGCTTGGTTAATTCAACATGATGGTCAAACTTTAGTACAAGCTGGAATTACAAATCCATTTTACGGAGTCATGCCGCAATGGTTTTTACCTTTCGGAATTGCTATAGCTACTTTAGCAGCAATAGTAGCATCACAAGCATTGATTAGTGGTTCTTTTACTTTAATTAATGAAGCTATTCGTTTGAATTTTTGGCCAAAAGTTAAAATCAAATATCCAACAGAATTACGCGGACAATTATATATTCCGTCTTTAAATTGGCTACTATGGGCAGGTTGTATTTTTATCGTACTTTACTTTGAAAAAGCAGCTGCTATGGAAGCTGCATATGGTTTGGCAATAGTATTAACGATGTTGATGACAACTACATTGCTGAATTTTTATATGATAATTAAAAGATATAACAGAACCTTTATTTGGGTAATTGTAATTACATATTTAATTATTGAATTGGCCTTTTTATATGCTTGTATGCATAAATTTGGCGAAGGTGGATACATTACTTTAATTATTGCATTTGTATTATTTGCTGTAATGACATGTTGGTATTTTGCAAGAAAAATTAGAAACAGATTTGTAGAATTTGTGAAATTAGATAAATATCTACCTGTTTTAGAAGATTTGAGTAGAGATGAATCAATTGCAAAATATGCTACAAATTTAGTGTATTTAACAAGTGCGGATAACCGATACGAAATCGAATCAAAAATTATTTACTCTATTATTAATAATAGTCCGAAGCGTGCTGATATTTATTGGTTTGCTCACGTACATGTTGTAGATGAACCCTATACGATGGAATACAGAGTTTGCGAATTTATTCATGATGATGTTATTCGTGTCGATTTTAGATTGGGATTTAGAGTTGCACCAAAATTCAATAAAATGTTTGCTCAAGTTGTAAAAGACATGCAAAAAAGGGGAGAAGTAGATTTAACAAGTAGATATACTTCATTAAATAAACATAAAATTATTAGCGATTTTAGATTTGTATTAATCGAGAAATTTATGTCGTATGACAATGCTTTGCCATTCTATGAGAAACTGATTTTAGATGGCTATAATGTATTGAAAAAATTAGGCTTATCTGAAGAAAAAGCATTCGGCTTAGATCCTGGATCCGTAACTATTGAGAAGTTTCCGTTAAAAATTTCAGAGACGAAAGCTTTAAAATTAACAAGAATAGATTAAAATAAAAAAGCCAGAATTTAGTTCTGGCTTTTTTATATATATTATGTTTAAATCACTTTTTTAATCACTCTTAGTTTGTGAGTATGTCTTCCGGTATCTACATTATAAATACCTAAATGGTCAATTCTGTCAATTCTAACTTTTCCTGAAGCGTGAATAATATAATTATTTTCCATCATAATTCCAACATGAATAATATTTCCTTCATCGTTATCAAAAAAAGCTAAATCTCCAGGTTCACTTTCTTCAATAAAGCTTAATGCTTCACCTTGAATCGCTTGTTGAGAAGCGTCTCTTGATAATTTATATCCATTTAATTTATAAACCATTTGAGTGAAACCAGAACAATCAATTCCAAAAGGCGTTTTTCCTCCCCATAAATAAGGTGCATTTAAATATAAATAAGCAGTATTTAGGATATTTTCTTTCGGTTTTATGCCATATTCTTTTAGACCTTCAAATTGAAAATTCGACGTATTAATTTCGTTACTGTCTAAAAAGTTTAAGCTACTACCTAATGGAATAGGCATAAGTTGATTTGTATCATATGAAATAAAATCAATTAATTCGCCGTTTAACACAGTTTCCGATTTTTCTAAAATAAGGTATTGGTTTTCTGTGATTTTTTGAAACTGTTTGGTATCTATCCAACCTTCGTATGTGTCGAATGTAGTTTGTATTTTCGTCCACTTAGGTGTAGATTCGATAATCTTGAATGTATCGCCAAATAGCAATTGCGAAACCATTTCGCTTGTATCGCTGGCTTCACTACGTATGGGAACAATTCCTAAATTACAAATTCCAAACATGCTGTTTTAATTAATAATTAACTATTGATAAAAAATACCAATAGTTAATTTTAAAATTTATTATTTATGCTCTTTCAATAACAATTGCAGATGCACCACCACCACCATTACAGATAGCCGCAGCACCAATTTTAGCATTGTTTTGCGCAAGTACATTAATTAATGTTACAATAATTCTTGCACCAGAACATCCTAATGGATGACCCAATGAAACAGCACCTCCATTAACATTTATTTTATCATTATCTAATCCTAAAATTTTAGCATTTGCCAAACCTACAACTGAAAATGCTTCATTAAACTCAAAAAAGTCAACATCTGAAAGGGTTATTCCGGCTTTGTCTAATGCTTTTGGTAATGCTTTTGCAGGCGCTGTTGTGAACCATTTAGGTTCTTGTGCAGCATCTGCGTATGATTTAATATATGCTAAAGGTTTTAAACCTAATTCAGTTGCTTTTTCTTCACTCATTAATACCAATGCAGCAGCACCGTCATTAATAGTTGAAGCATTTGCCGCAGTTACAGTTCCTTCTTTAGTGAAAACCGCTGCTAAAGTAGGGATACGGTCTAATTTCACATTTGTATATTCTTCATCTTTAGAAACTATTATTGGATCGCCTTTTCTTTGAGGTACTTCTACAGGAACAATTTCGGTATCAAATTTACCAGCATCCCAAGCATTAGCGGAACGTGTATAAGATTGTATGGCAAAATTATCTTGTTCTTCACGAGAAATAGCATATTCTGTAGCACATAAATCTGCAGATACACCCATAGCATTTCCATCGTAAGCATCAATAAGACCATCTTTTTGCATACCATCTACAAAAGTTGTTGGTCCAAATTTTACACCATTTCTTAAATGTGCATAATGTGGAATTAAACTCATGTTTTCCATTCCACCTGCCACAATAATTTCTGCGTCTCCTGCCATAA
>CAZQGY010000004.1:0-9239 GCA_964593435.1 uncultured Flavobacterium sp.
TTCCTGATGCGCTTGGTGTACCACTAATGGTAATTGTATTGGCTGCCCAAGTAGCCGTAACTCCCGCTGGAAGTCCTGTTGCCGTTCCAATGCCTGTTGCTCCGGTTGTCGTATGCGTGATTGCTATTAATGCCGTATTGATACAAAGTGTTGGCGTAGCTGAAGGTGCTGATGCTGTATTAGCTGTAGTTACTGTAATACTTCCTGTGGCGTTTACTGTACCACATCCTCCTGTTAATGGAATGCTGTAAGCAAATGTTCCTGATGCGCTTGGTGTACCACTAATAGTAATCGTATTGGATGCCCATGTAGCGGTAACTCCAGCTGGAAGTCCTGTTGCCGTTCCAATGCCTGTTGCTCCTGTTGTAGTATGTGTAAGTGCTGGTATAGCCGTATTGATACAAAATACTGGATTAGTGGTTCCTGCAGTAACTGTATTGATTGGTGCTACTGTAATACTTCCTGTAGCGTTTACTGTACCACATCCTCCTGTTAATGGAATGCTGTAAGTAAATACTCCTGATGCCGTTGGTGTGCCACTAATTGTAATTGTATTGGCTGCCCAAGTAGCGGTAACTCCCGCTGGTAGTCCTGTTGCCGTTCCAATGCCTGTTGCTCCAGTTGTAGTATGCGTGATTGCTGTTAATGCTGTATTAATACAAAGTGTTGGTGTGGCAGAAGGTGCTGATGCTGTATTAGTTGTAGTTACTGTAATACTTCCTGTAGCGTTTACTGTACCACATCCTCCTGTTAATGGAATGCTGTAAGTAAATGTTCCTGATGCGCTTGGTGTACCACTAATGGTAATCGTATTGGCTGCCCAAGTAGCCGTAACTCCCGCTGGAAGTCCTGTTGCCGTTCCAATGCCTGTTGCTCCAGTTGTAGTATGCGTAATTGCAGTTAATGCTGTATTGATACATAAAGTTGGTGTGGCAGAAGGTGTTGATGCTGTATTAGTTGATGTAACTGTGATAGTTACTGTATTTCCAGTTAATGGCGTAATTACAGAACCAACAGTAACATTTGTCAATGTATATACTGTAGTTGAAGTTAGTGGTGATGGTGTATTCCAAATAAAAGTACCTGAAGCTGGTAGTGTTACATTATAAGTATTTGCACCTTGAGTAAAAGTAACAACAGCGCTTGGAGGACCTGTAAAAGTTAATTGTCCAGTATTATTGGTACAAATAGTATTTCCTACTGCTGTGGCATTGTTTGTACATCTAACATCTAGTAAAAATGAAATCTCTTCTGAATCTACACATTGTGGTGAAGTATTGTTTCTTGCTCTTACCCAAATTGTGGTATCCACATTGGTTTGAAAAGTGGAAGGATTAGGTATCTGACCTGTTACCGGATCAGTATAAATTAATGATGCGCCGTAATCAGTAAAAAAAGAAACCGTAAAGTCTGCAGGATTTAACGGTGCTAGTAAAGCAGGAATTAAACTCGTTAAATCAAATGTTGGATTACAATCCCCTATAGGCCCTAATTGAGTAGGTACAGCATTAACTACTGGTGTAGCACCAAAATAAATAATGACGGAATCTTCAGTAGGTGTACCACAGTCAGGATGTGTTACCTTAACTTTCCATGTACCTGATTGTGTAACTGTTATTGATTTTGTAGTTAAAGTAGGTTGTAAAACTCCATTCCAAAACCACTGGTATGCCAATGTGTTTTGGTTAGCAGGTGGGTTTTGAAAATTACAATGTAAGGTTTGA
This sequence comes from uncultured Flavobacterium sp., assembly GCA_964593435.1. Taxonomy (GTDB): domain Bacteria; phylum Bacteroidota; class Bacteroidia; order Flavobacteriales; family Flavobacteriaceae; genus Flavobacterium. Next base: position 1,725 of record CAZQGY010000004.1, read on the forward strand.
GAATTTATAACCGAGTTACAAAATGAAATTGTATTAGTAGCAGGAGGACTTGGATATACTGATGTAGCTGTTGGTCCTAAATCAACACCGCAAACTACATCACAGTTTGTAGAACCAGAACCTGGAGAGGAAGAATTTGTTTGTTCCATTACAAATTGTCCAACTGAATTTGAATAATTTGTAATTAACAATATATAATTAGACCCTGGATTGGCATTTGGTATGGTAATTGTTTCAACTGCTGCTGCTGAAAAACTACATGCTACAATATTATTCGGATTAACAGGAGATGTTAAATCTGCTAAACTACTACAAGCAGTTGAAGCCATCTGGGCATCAGTAAATGGTCCCCAACATATAAAATCAATATCAGTATTATTGTACAAAGGTGGATTATTCCCTTGATGCAAATTAAAAATCAAAGTTCCAGCAAAACCAGTCTGAAAAGTATACCAATTGGGATTTGGCGCAGAACCCAAACATCCTGGAGAACCCAAACTAGGTATACCAATTAAACTTGGTTGTGGAGAAATATTTCCAGAACAAATTGGGGACATCGTAGCACAAGTTGCTTGTGAATATATAAAATTAATGCTTAAAAAGGTAAAAAATAGTAAAAGAAATTTTTTCATTTTTTATGTATAATTGTTAATGAAATTATGAATCATGAACAGCAAAAATAAAAAAAAAATTAACTTTTTGTTACTAAATATAGAAATTAATACCACAAGTTGTTTTTCAGCGAACAAATTTGCTTTTCATCGATTTTTAAAACTAAGAAATACAATCAATATTTCTAATTTTATAAATTACTTTAAAATTTTATAAAACTAATTTATTTATAAATGCATATATTTGCAGTTAGATGAAAATAATAGGTATGATGATTAACAACGAAGAACATAACGATGAAATTGGCAACAACCATATTGCTACAAATACACAAAACCCAATAAGAACTGATGCTTTTGAAATTTCCGATGAGGAGAAAATTTTAAGTATCAAAAAAGATGTAGAAAATATTTTACTAACGTTAGGTATGGATTTAACTGACGATAGTTTAAAAGGAACACCAAACAGAGTGGCTAAGATGTTTGTAAAAGAAATTTTTGGTGGTTTACATCCAGATAAAAAACCTAGTGCATCCACATTTGAAAACAAATACAAATATGGAGAGATGCTAGTTGAAAAAAACATTGTAGTATATTCTACTTGTGAACATCATTTATTACCTATATATGGTAGAGCGCATATTGCCTACATTTCCAACGGAACGGTTGTTGGTTTATCAAAAATGAATCGTATTGTAGAATATTATGCAAAAAGACCTCAAGTTCAAGAACGTTTAACCATACAAATCGTAAAAGAATTACAAACTGTTTTAAACACAGAAGATGTAGCATGTGTTATTGATGCCAAACACATGTGCGTCAACTCTCGTGGTATAAAAGACATTGAAAGTAGCACAGTTACGTCTGAATTTGGTGGAAAATTTAAAGACGAAAAAGTAAAAAGAGAGTTTTTAGACTATATCAAATTAGATACGAAATTTTAGAATCATTAATCCAACCAACTGCGGAAAAAGAAATAACAAAATATATCAAACATAAATTAAACAAAATGCCACTTTACGAAACCAATCCACTTCAAGTGTATAATTCTTTATCGGGAAAAAAAGAAAATTTTAAATCGATTCACGAAGGTCAAATTGGTATGTATGTTTGTGGACCTACGGTTTACAGTAATGTGCATTTAGGAAATGTGAGAACTTTTATGAGTTTTGACATGATATATCGTTATTTATTGCATTTAGGCTATAAAGTGCGCTATGTTCGAAATATTACAGATGCCGGACATTTAACAGATGATGGCGATGTAGAAAATGACAGATTTGTAAAACAATCACGATTAGAGAAATTAGAACCAATGGAAATTGTACAGAAATATACAGTCGATTTTCATAGGGTCTTAGAAATATTTAATTTTCTACCTCCTACTATTGAACCAACAGCTACGGGTCATATTTTAGAACAAATTGAATTGACTCAAAAGTTAATTGAAACCGGTTTTGCCTACGAAAGCAATGGTTCTGTTTATTTTGATGTATTAGAATATAACAAACGTGGTTTAAATTATGGCGAATTAAGCAATAGAAATATTGAAGAATTATTTGCCAATACAAGAGATTTAGACGGACAATCGGAAAAGAAAAACCCACAAGATTTTGCCCTTTGGAAAAAGGCATCGCCAGCACATATTATGCGTTGGAATTCACCTTGGGGAGCTGGTTTTCCTGGCTGGCACTTAGAATGTACAGCTATGAGCACTAAATATTTAGGTGAAACTTTTGATATTCATGGTGGTGGTTTAGATTTAAAATTTCCACATCACGAATGTGAAGTAGCACAAGGAACGGCATGCAATGGCGTACATCCAGTAAATTATTGGATTCATACTAATATGCTAACCATGAATGGTTTACGCATGAGTAAAAGTACTGGAAATTACATTTTACCCATGGAATTAATTGAAGGTAAAAACGATTTCTTCGAAAAAAAATTTAACCCAAGTGTGGTACGCTTTTGTTTTATGCAAGCACATTATCGAGGTGTTTTAGATATTTCAAATGAAGCAATGTTGGCCAGTGAAAAAGGGTATAATCGTTTGATGGAAGCCATAACTATTTTATCAAAAATTGAAACAAGTGACTCCTCTTCAGTTGATATTGCAACATGGAAAAAGGCTTGTTATGATGCGATGAATGACGATTTTAATACAACTATTTTAATCGCACAATTATTTGAAGCGGTTAGAATTATTAATGTATTACATGACAAAAAAGAAACAATTACTGCAACAGATTTAGCTGAATTAAAAACAATATTAGAGATTTTTGTTTTTGATGTATTAGGATTAACGAATAAAAAAGCAACAGGAAACAACAATAAATTAGGAAGTGTTATTGAAATGCTAATTGAAATGAGAATGGAAGCAAGAGCCAATAAAAATTGGGCTTTATCTGATGAAATTAGAGATAAATTAGCCGTTTTAGACATTCAGTTAAAAGACGGAAAAGAAGGAACGAGTTTTACGTTGTAATTTACGAATTGAGATTTACGATTTACGAAATAAAAATTATGAAGAAACTATTCATTTTTCCATTTATAGTAATTATTCGGTTTTATCAAATTGTAATTTCGCCTTTAACTCCGGCAACTTGTAGGTTTGCCCCTACTTGCTCAAGTTACAGTAAAGAAGCATTAGAAAAACATGGCATTTTAAAAGGAAGTTGGCTCGCTATAAAAAGAATTACAAGTTGTCATCCATGGGGAAAAAGCGGTTACGATCCAGTTCCTTGATGCAATGGTAATAGCAAAAATCAATGGTAAAATCAATGGCAATATAAATAATAATTAAAGTTTAATACGCAAACCCTTTTAAACTCTTAAACTTTTAACTCTTAAACAAAAATTATGATTTGGAATCCAACAGAAGGTATCGATTTAGGTTTTTTCATGATTCGTTTTTACAGCTTAACATGGGTAATTGCTTTTGCCTTGGGCTGGTACATTACTAAATATATCTTCCAAAGAGAAAATGAATCTGTAGAAAAATTAGATAATTTATTTGTATACACAATTGTAGCTACCATGCTTGGAGCGCGTTTAGGGCATGTAATTTTTTATCAACCTGAATTATTTTCACAAGATCCCTTAAGTGTGTTATTACCAATAAGTACAATTGGCGGATTACATTTTACTGGTTTTAGTGGATTAGCCAGTCATGGAGCGGCAATTGCTATAATTATTACGATGTACTATATCAAAACAAAAGTTTTACAACGTCCGTTATTATGGATTTTGGATAGAATTGTAATTCCTGTGGCTTCTGGAGCTGTTTTTATTCGTTTAGGAAACTTTATGAATTCTGAAATTTTTGGAAAAGTAACTTCAAAAGACACTTTCATGGCTATGAAATTTGTAAAAGGTGAAGATAATTTGCCACCGCAAGTAGCCTCGCAATTAACAAATATTCCTGACGGAACGCAAGCCTATAATGCTATTGCAAATGATGTTCAGTTTAAAGGTATTTTAGATAAAATACCATATAGATATCCAGCACAATTATTTGAAGCCATATTATATGTGCCCGTATTTTTCATCTTGTTTTATATGTATTGGAAAACGGATGCCAGAAACAAACCAGGTTTATTATTTGGAACGTTTTTAGTACTACTTTGGTCGGTTCGTTTCTTTGTGGAATTTGTAAAAGACAGTCAAGGTGGGTTTGAGGAATATCCTATGTTCAATGCTTTATCTACTGGACAATGGTTAAGCATTCCTTTTATAATACTTGGGTTTTATTTCATTTATGCTTCACAAAAGAAAACAATTATCTAATATTATTATACAGAAATAAAAAAAGGCAACCTCTAAATTAGATGTTTGCCTTTTTTTTGTATTTTATCCTCTAAATTTCCATTCAAATTCGTCTTTTTCATTAATGATAGCGCCAATTTCAACCTCAACGACTTCGTCATAATCCACATGGAAAAATAACCAATTGTCTTCGTTAAAATAAATATCAATCCCTTCTTCTGAATCTTTTTCAAACTTGGTGATTTTGTTTAGTGCTAAATCGCCATTAACTAAATCCCATGCTTTATTAATTATGGTAGTTCCAAATAATTTAATTTCTGGATGTGTAGTAGTAATATAGCCCAATTTCATGTCTTCCTCTACATAAAACGTTAACTTCATACGTTCTTTGTTATACACATAAATCGTATTATTTTCGTCATCTGTAAACGTCTTATTTGGTTTGCCGTATAACGCTTCCACGTACTTTGGAGTCATACCAAATTCTAATCTATCAATTCCGTTTTTTAATTTAATTTCCATTGTTTTTCGTTTTATGCTAACAAAGTTAGAACTTTTAACATTTGATTAAGCAAAATCTTACAAAATATTATTTTTATAAATAAAAAACCACGAAAATCAAATGAAATTCGTGGTTTAGCATTTATATAAAATCTAATTATATTTTAGTACGTTTTCTTTCCGTTTCCGTCAAATAAATTTTTCTTAAACGAATCGATTTTGGTGTACACTCCACATATTCATCTTTTTGAATGTATTCTAAAGCTTCTTCTAATGAGAAAATAACTGGAGGAATGATTCTTGCTTTTTCATCATTTCCAGATGAACGAACGTTAGATTGTTTTTTCTCTTTTGTTACGTTCACACACATATCATCACCACGAGAGTTTTCACCAATAACTTGCCCTTCGTAAATTTCAGCATTTGGTTCCACGAAAAACTTACCTCTATCTTGTAATTTATCAATAGAATAAGGAATGGCTTTTCCTTTTTCCATAGAAATTAACGAACCCTTGTTACGTCCAGAAATTTCTCCTTTATACGGTTCATATCCTATAAAACGGTGAGCCATAATAGCTTCACCTGCAGTAGCAGTAAGTAATTGGTTACGTAATCCAATAATTCCACGAGATGGAATATTGAATTTTATAATCATACGTTCACCTTTAGTTTCCATACTCAACATCTCACCTTTACGTAAAGTTACAAACTCTACTGCTCTACCTGATAAGCTTTCAGGTAAATCGATAGTTAATTCTTCAATTGGCTCACATTTAACACCATCAACCTCTTTGATGATAACTTGTGGTTGTCCAATTTGTAATTCATAACCTTCTCTTCTCATGGTTTCAATAAGTACCGATAAGTGCAATACACCACGTCCAAAAACCATGAATTTATCTGCAGAATCCGTCTCACCCATTCTCATGGCTAAGTTTTTCTCTAACTCTTTTTCTAATCTTTCTCTAATATGACGAGACGTTACAAATTTACCTTCTTTTCCAAAAAATGGTGAATCGTTAATTGTAAACAACATACTCATAGTTGGTTCGTCAATTGCAATAGAAGTTAAGGCTTCAGGATTTTCAAAATCTGCAATAGTATCACCAATTTCAAAACCATCTACACCAATAATAGCACAAATATCTCCTGCAATTACACTTTCTACTTTCTTACGACCTAACCCTTCAAAAGTGTGTAATTCTTTAATTTTTGATTTTGTAATAGTACCATCACGCTTTACTAACGAAATATTCATTCCTTCTTTTAATTCGCCTCTTTCTAATCTACCAATCGCGATACGACCTGTAAATGCTGAGAAATCTAAAGATGTAATTAACATTTGAGGTGTTCCTTGTCCAACATTTGGAGCAGGTACATGCTCGATAACCATATCTAATAAAGCTTCCACATTATCTGTTACATTTTCCCAATGATCAGACATCCAGTTATTTTTAGCCGAACCATAAACTGTTGGGAAATCTAATTGTGCTTCTGTAGCGCCTAATTCAAACATTAAGTCGAATACTTTTTCGTGAACTTCTTCTGGCGTACAGTTTTCTTTATCTACTTTATTAATAACTACGCAAGGTTTTAAACCTAAATCGATAGCTTTTTGTAATACGAAACGCGTTTGTGGCATTGGTCCTTCAAAAGCATCTACTAACAAACATACACCATCGGCCATGTTTAATACACGCTCTACTTCTCCACCAAAATCGGCGTGACCTGGTGTATCAATAATGTTAATTTTAGTTCCTTTATAAGAAACAGAAACGTTTTTAGAAGTAATTGTAATACCTCTTTCACGCTCTAAGTCGTTATTATCTAAGATTAAATCTCCAGTATTTTCGTTATCACGGAACAATTGACAGTGATACATAATTTTATCAACCAATGTAGTTTTACCGTGGTCAACGTGGGCAATAATTGCAATGTTTCTAATAGATGACATATATTCTTTTTTTGAAAGTGCAAAGGTACGTTTATTATCTTGATATTCAAACAACTATTCATTTAGTTTACATTTTAATAAATTTTGAAGTAAAATGTTTCATTTTCAATATACTAACCTCAACATGTTATGTTATAATTTTATTATCGCGTTGCCTTCGAGAACCTCAGGCAACAGATTAAAAAAAGATAATAAACAAAAAAAGTCCTGATTTTCATCAGGACTTTTAAATTATCTTAAATTACTAATTATAATTTAGCAACCAATCTTGTTAACTTAGATTTTAAGTTTGACGCTTTATTAGCATGAATAATGTTTTTCTTAGCTAATTTGTCAATCATTGAAATAACTACAGGTAATTTCGCTGCAGCTTCTGCTTTTACAGTTGCTAAACGAATGGCTTTAATTGCATTACGTGTTGTTTTGTGTTGGTATTTGTTTAATACTCTTCTTTTCTCGTTGCTTCTAATTCTTTTTAAAGCTGACTTATGATTTGCCATTTTTTTTATATTTTAAATGTAAATAACTATTTTATGCATTAGTAGAAAAATAAGAAAAGCCTCCCACAATTGATTTTAAAATCAATCACTTCAGTTTTAACTAATAAAACAAGTAAAGGAGACACCAAAACCCATTTCATAAAACCATTTCAAAACTAATTTGTAGTCCGTAGGGGAATCG
>CAZQGY010000004.1:9339-107370 GCA_964593435.1 uncultured Flavobacterium sp.
AACCCCTCTTACCAGGATGAAAACCTGGCGTCCTAACCGATAGACGAACGGACCAGTAACTGATTTAATGTTTCAGTAAAAACAGTGTAGTCCGTAGGGGAATCGAACCCCTCTTACCAGGATGAAAACCTGGCGTCCTAACCGATAGACGAACGGACCATTACATTTCCGTAATGCGAGTGCAAAAATACAACTATTTTTTATTTGTGCAATACCTAATGTGAAAATTTTCAGTTTTTTTGAAAACCTTCGTTTAATGCTTTATTTATAAGACATTTATTGAAAATAGAAATTCCAAATCGTAATTGTAAATCGTAAATCGCTTAATACGCTTTAGCGAATAAAACTCTTCCTTTTGATGGTGCTCCAGAGAAAATACAAACGCCAGCTTCTTCTACTCTATCTAAAGGAATACATCTAATGGTAGCTTTTGTTAAATCTTTTATTTTCTCTTCAGTTGCTGCAGTACCATCCCAATGTGCCGATACAAAGCCCGTTTTATTTTCCAACACTTCTTTAAATTCCTCAAAAGAATTTACTTCCGTAGTATGTGCTGTTCGGTAATCTACCGCTTTATTAAATAAATCTTTCTGAATTTGCTCTAATAAATTTTGAATATAGGTTACAATCCCATCGGCAGATTTCACTTCTTTCGTTAAAGTATCTCTTCGTGCCACTTCAAAAGTACCATTTTCTAAATCTTTAGGACCAATCGCTAAACGAACTGGTACGCCTTTTAATTCCCATTCTGCAAATTTAAAACCAGGTTTTTGAGTGGTTCTGTTATCAAATTTTACAGAAATATTAAGTTTTTTGAATTGTGCAACTAAACCATTTGCTACTTCAGAAATACGTTCAAATTCTTCGTCAGTTCTAAAAATCGGAACGATAACTACTTGAATTGGCGCTACGTTTGGCGGTAAAACCAGTCCATTATCATCAGAATGTGTCATTACTAAAGCACCCATTAAACGAGTAGAAACACCCCAAGACGTTCCCCAAACATATTCTTGTTTTCCTTCTTGATTAGTGAATTTTACATCAAATGCTTTGGCAAAATTTTGTCCTAAAAAATGTGAAGTTCCAGCTTGCAATGCCTTTCCATCTTGCATTAAAGCCTCTATACAATACGTTTCATCTGCACCAGCAAAACGTTCTGTTTCTGTTTTTAATCCTTTTACAACTGGAATAGCCATAAAATTTTCAGCAAAATCAGCATAAACGTGCATCATTTTTTCTGATTCTTCTAATGCTTCTGCCTTTGTGGCATGAGCGGTATGACCTTCTTGCCATAAAAATTCGGCAGTTCTTAAAAACAAACGTGTTCTCATTTCCCAACGCACTACATTTGCCCACTGATTAATTAGCAAAGGTAAGTCTCTGTAAGATTGCACCCAACCTTTATAAGTACTCCAAATTATAGCTTCAGATGTTGGGCGGACAATTAGTTCTTCTTCTAACTTTGCATTTGGATCAACCATTAATTTACCAGGTTTATCTGGATCGTTTTTTAATCTATAATGAGTAACAATAGCACATTCTTTTGCAAAGCCTTCTGCGTTTTTTTCTTCCGCTTCAAACATACTTTTTGGCACAAATAATGGAAAATATGCATTACTATGACCGGTTTCTTTAAACATTTTATCTAATTCTGCTTGCATTTTTTCCCAAATTGCATAGCCGTATGGTTTTATTACCATACAACCTCTTACCCCTGAATTCTCAGCTAAATCAGCCTTTACGACCAATTCGTTATACCAAGCAGAATAATCTTCGCTTCTAGTTGTTAAATTTTTACTCATTTTTATAATATTGGCACAAAATTTGTTTAATTTGTATTAATTTAGTGGTACAAAACTACTTAATTTTGTAAAGACCAACAATAAAAATTTATACATATGAAAACAAATCGCATTTTTCAGCAAAAAACACTTAGATTATTGAGTCTATTTGTTGGTGTAATCACAGTAGCAAGTTGTGGTTCGTACCAAAATTCATCGTATTATGATGATGATGGCGTGTATGGTCCAGATAATTCAGAAAAAGCAAAACGAGTTGTGCAAAACGAAACCAGTTCAAGTTCATACAGCAATGCTTATGCAGAACAATTTAAAAGTATGAAAGAAGATTTTGGACCTACAGAAGTATTAACTGATATAGATAACTATAAATCAGCACCCGACACGGTATATGTTCAAGAAAATAGAACTAGATATGGTGGATGGGGTGAAAACCAAACCAGTAATATCACTTTAAATGTCTACGGAAATTCGGGTTGGTATGGAAATGGTTGGGGTTACAATAACTGGTACGGCAACAATTGGTGGTATGGCAACGGCTGGGGATGGAATAATTTTTACGGCAATGGATGGTATGGTAATGGTTGGGGTTACAACAATTGGTATGGTGGTTATTACGGACCATATTGGGGTAACGGATTTTACGGTGGCTACTACGGCGGATTTTACGGAAACGGCTGGTACAATGGTTATTATGGAAATGGTTGGTATGGTGGTGGCAGAAATGTGGTACACAATAACGGACCTCGTGGTGGCTATATAAATAATAATGGTAATTCTGGAAGAATTGCTTCTGGAAGAGTAGGAAATAATATTGGAAGCCCAAGAACTCAAATTGGACAACCTAGAGGAAATACGATTAGTACACCTAGAACACAAGTATCAGATCCTAGAACTTTTAATCCAAGAGGAAACACAAATACTGGTACTCCAAGAGCACCTATTTCTGATCCAAGAACTTATAATCCAAGAGGAAATACAAATACTGGAACTCCGAGAACACAAACCTCAGAACCAAGAACGTATATTCCAAGAAATGAAACTCCTAGAAGTGAAGCGCCAAGAACAATATCTACACCTAGAAGTTCCGACTTTGGTGGCGGAAGAAGTTCAGGAGGATTTGGTGGAGGCGGCTCTACCGGTGGAGGTGGAAGATCTGGCGGCGGCGGTCGTGGTGGAAGATAATAAATAAGTCTAAAAAATACCTGCTTGAAACTTTTAGGCAGGTTAAAAATATAATTTTACACATATGAAAAAGATACTATTTTCTTTATTAATTGGAAGTGCTTTTACAGCTAATGCGCAAGAAACTACCATGACAGACGCATTGCGTTATGGGATACAAAATTTAAATGGAACTGCCAGATACCGAGCAATGGGTGGTGCATTTGGAGCTGTTGGAGGCGATTTGTCAGCTATAAATAGTAATCCGGCTGGATCTTCAATTTTCAATTATAATCAAGCTACTATATCGCTGTCTAGTTTTAACAAAAGCAATACTGCTAGCTATTTTGGAACTAATAGTAAAACAAATAAAAATTCTTTAGACATCAATCAATTGGGTGCAGTCTTTGTCTTTAATGATAGTCAATCAAAAAGTGGTTGGAAAAAATTTGCTTTAGGTTTAAATTATGAAAACGCCAATAATTTTAATGACTTTATTGTAAGTGAAGGGACAAATGCTTATAATTCAATGGACAGTTATTTCTTGCGTTTTGCAAATGCTAGAACGGGTAATATTGCAGGAAATTATTATGAAGATTTAGATTTTATTGACCAGCAAGCCCTTTTAGGTTATGATTCATACCTAATTGATTATGATTCAGCAGGTGATAATTATTACACTAATGTGCCTTCTGGAGGAAATTATTTTCATAAAAACACCATTCAAGCTAAAGGATACAATGGAAAATTTACCATGAACTTTTCTGGTGCCTATGAAGATAGATTATATGTAGGTATGAATATGAATTTTCATTTTACAGATTATTTAAGAACTTCCTCTTTATACGAAAGCAATTTAAACCCTTTTTATTCGACAGGATTTAGTATTGATACAGCACGATTCAATAATGAATTATACACATATGGTTCTGGTTTTTCCATGAATTTTGGAGCAATTTATAAAGCAAATCAAAATATTCGTTTAGGATTGGCATACGAAACACCAACTTGGTATCGCTTAAATGATGAATTAACACAAACCATTGCTACCAATTATTATAATGCTACAAATACATCTATGAACCAAGCATATGTTAATCCAAATGCAGTCAATGTATATCCAACTTATAAAATTCAAACACCTAGTATATTAACTAGTAGTGCTACTGTTTTGTTTGGTAAAAAAGGTTTGTTAAGTGTGGATTACATTAGTAAAAACTACGCGAATACTCAATTTAAACCTACTAAAGAAATTATTTACAGTAGTTTAAATACACAAATTAAAAACGAATTACAAGACAATTACGAACTACGAATTGGTGGTGAATACAAAATAAAACAATGGAGTGTTAGAGGTGGTTACCGTTTCGAAAAAAGTCCATATAAAGTAGATTTAGCCTTTGGTGATTTATTTAGCTACTCTAGTGGTTTAGGATATAATTTCGGGAATTCTAAATTAGATATTTCGTACACAAATGAACATCGCGCCAGAACCGAAGTGCTATTAACTTCTGGGCTAAATGATCCCGCAAGAATTAAAAATTACAACAATAATGTAACTTTAACCTATGTGGTGAATTTTTAAATATCACACTAAAATTTCACAAATGTCGCTTTACTTCAAGTTTAGCGACATTTTTTTATTAATTTTACACCCTGAAATAAAACAATTACTATGAGAACCAAGTCTTTAAAGAAAAATAAAATCAACGTCATTACATTAGGTTGTTCTAAAAACGTGTATGATAGTGAAGTTTTAATGGGGCAACTTCGTGCCAACGGAAAAGAAGTAACACACGAAGCTACCAAAGACGAAGGAAATATCATAGTAATTAATACATGTGGATTTATTGATAATGCAAAAGAAGAATCTGTAAATACGATTTTAGAATATGCCGAAAAAAAAGAACAAGGTTTAGTAGACAAAGTTTTCGTTACAGGATGTTTATCTGAGCGTTACAGACCCGATTTAGAAAAAGAAATCCCAAACATAGACCAGTTTTTTGGAACTACTGAATTACCTTTATTATTAAAAGCATTAGGTGCTGATTATAAACATGAATTAATTGGAGAACGTTTAACCACTACGCCTAAAAATTATGCCTATTTAAAAATTGCTGAAGGTTGCGACAGACCTTGTAGTTTTTGTGCCATTCCATTAATGAGAGGAAAACATAAGTCTACTCCTATTGAACATTTGGTCATTGAAGCTGAGAAATTAGCAAAAAATGGGGTAAAAGAATTAATTTTAATTGCACAAGATTTAACCTATTACGGTTTAGATTTATATAAAAAAAGAAACTTAGCAGAACTTTTAGAAGCATTAGTAAAAGTAGAAGGAATTGAATGGATTCGTTTACATTACGCATTTCCTACTGGTTTTCCGATGGACGTTTTAGAATTAATGAAACGCGAGCCAAAAATTTGCAACTATTTAGACATTCCGTTACAACATATTTCAGATAGCATTTTAAAATCGATGCGTCGCGGAACGACTCAAGAAAAAACGACTAAATTAATTCAAGAATTTAGGGCGTTAGTTCCAGAAATGACTATTAGAACAACTTTAATAGTGGGTTATCCTGGCGAAACTGATGAAGATTTCAATATTCTTAAAAATTGGGTTGAGGAAATGCGTTTTGAACGTTTGGGTTGCTTTACCTATTCTCACGAGGAAAACACGCACGCCTATTTATTAGAAGACGATGTGCCTGAAGAAGTAAAACAAGACCGAGCCGCACAAATTATGGATATCCAAGCACAAATTTCTTGGGAATTAAATCAAGAAAAAATTGGACAAACATTTAAATGTGTAATTGACAGAAAAGAAGGCGAACATTTTGTTGGAAGAACGGAATTTGACAGTCCAGATGTAGATAATGAAGTATTAATTGACGCTTCAAAATTCTATTTAAAAACAGGCGATTTCGTAAATTTAAAAATCATTGACGCTACAGAATTTGATTTATATGCTGAACCTGTATAATATTTAAATATGTTTATAATGAAGGGATTTTTTTATCTTTGATTTTTATTTTAGAAAATGACACCAAAAATAGTAAACATAGCTCCTAAAAAACTAATTGGCTTTTCCATTGAAATGTCTTTATTAGATAACAAAACACAAACCATCTGGGAATTGTTTATGCCTCGATTAAAAGAAATTAAAAACGCAGTGAGTGCAGATTTATTTTCGCTACAAAACTATCCTGAAAATTATTTTATCGACTTTACTCCAGAAACCCTTTTTACAAAATGGGCAGCAATAGAAGTTAACGATTTTGAAAACATTCCAGAAGGTTTTCAAAAATTAGTAATTCCTGAAGGAAAATACGCTATTTTTCTTCATAAAGGAAATACAGAAATGTTTGCTAAAACTGCACAATATATTTATGCTGAATGGTTACCTAATTCGGGGTTTCAATTAGACAACAAACCCCATTTTGAAGTATTAGGCGATAACTATCTTGGTCATGAAAACCCTGAAAGCGAAGAAGAAGTTTGGGTGCCAATTAAGTAATAAATTCCTAAGAATTTAGTTAAAAAACCTAATTCAACTGTTCGCTAAAAATAGCAATTAATGTATGTGCGTCAACGATATGATTTGGTGACTCTTCAATAAGTTTTAAAACCCGTTTAATTGCATAGGGATTTAGTCCCATATGAATGCCAATTTCATTAATTTTTATAATTTCTCTTTCGTGTAAAACATTATCACAACGCATTAATAAAGCCAAACGATAAAACTGACAAATTCTATTCATTTCGTCTTTTATTACTTTAACTTCACCTTTATTTTCATATAATTTCAATAAAGTAGCTTTATCAATTTGCAATTCATAGGCTACAATTTCAATAAAATCATATTCTTTATCGTGTAATTCGCCGTCAATTAATGCAAACGAAATCATTTCTTGCAACAAACTAATTTTTTCTTGAGTAGTTTCCATCAAAATTATTACTTTTATACTATTCATCAAATATAAAAAAATGCAACAATTTTTAAGACTATTTCTATTCTTTTTTTTGATTTCTATTACGAAAACAGAAGCACAAAAGCTATTTTCAACCTTTGAAATAGAAGCGCCACAACTTCAAACCAAAAAGAAAATTTGGGTATATTTACCTCTAAATTACGAAAAATCCAGTAAAAAATATCCCGTAATTTATATGCACGATGCTCAAAATTTATTTGATGCAACAGCTTCTTATGCTGGAGAATGGAACATTGACGAAACTTTAGATAGCTTAAAAGCCAAAGTCATTGTGATTGGTATTGAACACGGAAATGAAAAACGTATTGACGAGCTTACTCCGTATAAAAACGAAAAACGTGGTGGAGGAAATGCCAATGCCTACTTAGAATTTATTGTGAAAACAGTAAAACCTCATATTGATTCAACCTACAGAACCAAAACCAATGCAAAAAACACGGGTATTTGGGGCAGTTCCCTTGGTGGATTGGTTTCTTTTTACGCGGCTTTGCAATATCCAGAGGTTTTTGGGAAAGTAGGTTGCTTCTCGCCTGCTTTTTGGATTAACAAAAAAGAAATTTTTCAGAAAATGGAGGACACACCAAAATTTACTACCAAAATTTATTTGCTTTGTGGCGATAAAGAAGATAGCGGAGCAATGGTTTCTGATATGAAAGAAATGGAAACACTAATCAATTCAAAACGCTGTGAATGCAAAAAGCTAAATAAATCAGTAATCGTAAAAGAGGGCGAACATAACGAAAAATTATGGCGAAATGCATTTGCAAAAGCGTATCTTTGGCTTTTCTGATAAAATTAATTTACGATTTACGATTTACGATTTACGAATAACAAAAAACAAACAATACAATGAACAACAACGATATCTTCAAAAAACTACGTGTAGCTTTACAATTACGTGATGACCAAATAGTTGAAATCTTAAATTTAGTCGATTTTAAAATGTCGAAAGGCGAATTAGGTGATATTTTCCGTGCGGAAGACCACGCTAATTTTATGGAATGTGGCGATCAAGTACTACGAAATTTCTTAAATGGATTAATTATTCATTTACGTGGGACAAAGGAAAACCCAAAAAATCCACGAGAAGTAATTAAGTCGCACAAAGATTACGAAACACAAACTGAACGAACAGATAAAACCATCTACGAACCGAAAAAACCTTATAATAAAACGGATAGTAAAACACAGTTTAAACCAAGAACTGGCGACAAAAAAGAGTTTAAACCAAAAACTGGTGAAAGTTCAGATAAAAAGCCTGCGTTCGGAAAAAATAAATTTGGCAACGATAAAAAACCAGCCAAACAAAACCCAGTTGAAAAATTTAAATTTAAAGACGGAAAAAAATAAAAGCAAATCCTCAATACGTATTGAGGATTTTTTATTTCATATATAAAAAACTGAATTACAAATTCTTAAAGTAATCTAATAAAACAATATCATTTGTTTTTTCTGGGGTAAAAATCTCTAAAATTGAAAGTGTGTTTTGATTAGAAATAAACGATTCCCATACAGAATGCAATTCGTCTTCGTTTTGGACTGAAGTATAGTTAAATGCATACATTTTTGCTAAATGTTCTGCTGTTAAGTGATGAGAAGTTTCAAAAAAAGTATTGAACGTTTCCGTTTCTTGATGACCTGGTAAAATTCTAAAAATCCCTCCTCCACTATTGTTTATCAAAATAATTTTGAAATTCTTCGGAATATAATTGTTCCATAACGCATTACTATCGTAAAGAAAACTTATATCCCCAGTGATAAATATTGTTGGTTTTTTATTTGCTACAGCCGCACCAATTGCCGTTGACGTACTGCCATCAATCCCACTTGTACCACGATTACAAAACACCTCAATTGTTTTATTGCAATTTACCAATTGCAGATATCGAATTGGCGAACTATTACTCACTTGTAACTGAATATTCTCAGGTAAATTTCGACTTAAAAAATCGAAAACTTTAAAATCTGAAAATGGAATTTCAGACATATACTTTTGATGCTTTACTAATCTATCTTGCCAAATGGATTGAAAACCCTGCTGGTACTTTGATTCTACAACATTATTTTCAGCCAATAATTGACTTAAAAAACTTGTACTATTTGTTTTAAAATGTTCCGACAAACAACCAAATGTATCATAAGCCCTAATTTTATCAATATGCCAATGTTGCTTTGGCTTATAATTTCGCAACAACGATTTTATTCGTTTAGAAACTACCATACCACCAAAAGTTAGCAAAATATCGGGTTGAAAATTAAGCTTTTCTTCTTCAGAAAACGTTGAAACTAAGGTGTCAATTCTATCTATAAATGAAGGATGATGTAAATTAGATGTTTTTTCTAAAAGCACCAATACACTTTCGTCGTTAGCTAAGGATTCAATATATTTTTGTTCAATAGCATTTGGTAACAACTCGCCTACTAAAATTAATTTCTTTTTAGCCGACTGCCATTCTAAAATGAATTTAATATTTAAAGAAAACTCAGTATCTTCAATAGCAGAAGAAGTGAATTTTGGAATATAAGTTGGTTCTAAAAGTGTTTCATATAATGGCTCCTCAAACGGAACATTTATGTGAACTGGACCTTTCTGTAAAATGGCTGTTTCTATAGCAGAAACAATAAGATTATCGTTCTGCGCTGAAGTATTTTCAGTTAAATTCGCTGAAAAAACTATGTGATTAGCAAACACATTTTCTTGACGAATAGTTTGTCCGTCACCAATGTCGATTTTATTTTTTGGCCTGTCAGCTGAAACGATAAGCAATGGAATTTGGCTATAAAATGATTCCGCAACTGCAGGATAATAATTTAAAACTGCCGAACCTGAAGTACAAACCACCGCAACAGGTTTCTGTAATTGTTGTGCTAAACCTAAAGCAAAAAAAGCAGCACAACGTTCATCAGCAATGCTATAACAAGTAAAACCTACCTGATTGGTAAATCCCATAGTCAAAGGGGCATTTCTCGATCCTGGAGAAATTACAATATGCTGAATTTCTTTTTGACGAAAAATTTCAATAATCGCTTGCGCTAATGGTATTTTTGGATATAAATTGGTTTTCAAAGTAATACTTTAAATTAAACACAAAATTTAGTACGTTTTAATGTAAAAACTAACTTTTTAAGTGTTTAAAAATGTTAGTTACAAATTTACTAATAAATACACATTTTTTTATATTTTTATATCATAAATAAATACTAAAATGAACCCATCAATTCAAACGTATCAATCGGAAGATTGTCCAGCTATTCTTGAAATTATTAACGATCAAATTTTAACTGGTACCGCTTTATACGATTATCAACCCCGAACTTTAGCGCAACAATTGGCTATTTTTGACGATAAATTACAAAAAGGATTCCCAATTATAGTAGCAAAAGTAGCTAATGAAATTGTTGGATTTGGTTATTACAGCGAGTTTCGTTTTAGAGAAGCCTATAAATTTACGATGGAACATTCGGTATATGCCAAGAAAACCTACATCGGAAAAGGAATTGGCAATTTATTACTTACCGAATTAATCGAATTAGCAAAAAAGCAAAATCTACATACGATGATTGGCGTGATTGATTCGGAAAATGAAAGTAGTATTGCTTTTCACGAAAAATTTGGCTTTGAAAAAGTAGGTTTCATTAAAGAATCTGGTTTTAAATTTGACCGCTGGTTGCATTCTGTTTTTATGCAGAAAATGCTTTAGGAAAATTCCAATAAAAAAAAACCAAATTCCAATTTTAAATTTTTATATTGGAATTTGGTTTTTGGAATTTGGATTTTGAAAGTTATTTATTTCCCTTCAATCCAATTGATAATTGAAGTATCATTTGGTAAAACTCTTGGCGACATAACCGCTGCTAAATATCCTTTTTCATCAATTAGATATTTTTGAAAATTCCATTCTACTTCGCTGTCTTTTAAGCCGTTTTTACTTTTTTGAGTTAATAACTGATACAAAACGTGCATATCACTACCTTTTACAGATATTTTTTCCATCATTGGAAAAGTTACGCCGTAATTTTTTTTACAAAAGGCACCAATTTCTGCATTTGTACCTGGTTCTTGTGCCCCAAAATTATTTGCAGGAAAACCTACAATTACAAAATTACTGTCTTTATATTTTTCATAAATTGCTTGAAGTTGCTCATATTGAGGTGTTAATCCACATTCAGAAGCCGTATTTACAATTAAGATTTTTTTCCCTTTAAGAGAAGCAAAATCAAATTCGTTTCCTGATAAATCTTTTACTTTAAAAGTATAAATTGAACCTTGTTCCATTGTGTTTGTTTTTGGAGTTTCTACTGAAACATTATCGTTTGTATTTTCTACGAAATGTTCCCAGTTTTCTGATTTTTTTTCTTCCGATTTTGTATTACAAGCCAATAATATCAATATTGTGCCAGTAAACGTGTGAAATAGTTTCATAATCAATTTATTTAAAATCAAATATATGAAATGTTATAGAAAACAAAAGTTAATGTTGGGTTAAATAAAAAAACCTAACTGGCAAAAAAGCTGTTAGGTCTTATTAAATATATAAATACTTTGTTTTATTTTTTCTTATACAATTTCTTATACTGAATATATGCAATTGTAGAAATTACCAAAACAATTGCTAATGCATATAAATAATACATCACACTTTGAGATTCTCCAGATGCATACGAATGCTTGCCACTTAAGTGGAAATTTACTCCGAAATACGTCATTAATATACTTGCAAAAGCTAAAACCGACATAAAATTATAAGCAAACAAACCTCGTAAAGCCGGTACAAAACGAGCGTGAATTACAAATGCATACACCATAATACTAATTAATGCCCAAGTTTCTTTTGGGTCCCAGCCCCAATAGCGTCCCCAACTCTCGTTCGCCCATTGTCCGCCAAGAAAATTTCCAATAGTTAGCATCACTAAACCAACTGTTAAAGCCAATTCATTAATATAGGTGATTTCTTTTATGCTAAGTTCCATTTTGGCTTTGTTGTTTTTGTTGGTAAAAATCATTAAAAACAAGGCTACCAATCCCAAAATCATTCCCAATGTAAAGGGTCCGTAACTCGCCACAATAACCGCAACGTGGATCATTAACCAATACGAGTTTAAAACTGGTACTAAATTGGCAATTGCAGGATCCATGTAATTTAGATGTGCCACCCATAAGATAATTGCAGCAACAAACGTTGTAGCAGCAAGAGTTAATTCCGATTTTCTACCGAATGCTACACCAAAAAACATAGTAGCCCACCCAACATAAATCATACTTTCATAGGCATCAGACCAAGGTGCGTGTCCTGAAATATACCAACGTAAAATTAATCCTCCAAGATGGATAAGAAATAGCAAAATAATAGTTCCGTGGAAAAATTTCACTACATAATTTATCCATTTCTTTTTATTGAAAATTTGAACAATTACAAAAATGAACATTAGTATTCCTACTAATGCGTAATACGTATATAATTTCTTAAAAATATCGTATTTGTTATACTGAATTTCTGCTTCTAATTTATCTTCTGAAAGCATTACTTTTCCACCAAATTTCTTTTGATAATCGGATAAGCCTTTTAATAAACTTTCAGCATTTTTATAGTCTTTAGATTGTGAGGCTTTTGCCGCTTCACTAAAATAAAACGGAATAATATTTTTTACGATATCTAAATTGGTTTTCGTTGGATGTTGCAATTCTAAATACGAAGCCCATTTATTATTGGCATCATTTGGAAGTGGAAAAAATCGTAAAATTTGTCCACTAATTGCCGAATACAATAAATTTACTTTTTTATCGGCATCTATAAAATCTGTTTGAAACTTATTTGGAACCGCTTCTTTATAAGCTTCATCCGTTTGTTTTTGCAATTTATAATTTCCGAAATCATCGAAAAAACTAATTAGTGGAGCATATTTTGCTTTCTCATCTACACCAATTATTTTACGAATACTGTCGTTTCCTCTTGTTAAGTGTACAATAGGAATTTGATACCAAAACTCAGGAAACTGATTCATTGAAATCAAAACCTGATCTGAAGTAAATCCTTCAAAGGTGTCATTTTTAGAAACTTTTCGTAATAATTCAGACGAAAATGTGTTTACAGGTTTCATTCTTCCACTCACATCTTGAACCACAAGTCGTCCAAATTTTTCTGCATGTTCGGCAGAAACCATATATTTCTTAACTTCTTTTAAAGATTCTTCAGCCGTAGGCATTTTTGGCTTCACAGAAGACGATGCTTCATGCTGATGGGCTTCATTTGAATGATTATGACCGTCGTGATTGTTATGATTATCTTGTGCAAAACCAAACATTCCAAAAAAGAATAAAATAGCTACTAAAGTGGCTTTTTTAGCTCGAATTTTATCCAACTTCAATTTCAAATCATTAAATCGGGTGTTTTTATCAAACAAAATAACCATCATAGCAAAATACAATAAGAAATAACCGATGTAAGTAATCCAAGTTCCCCAGAAATCGTGGTTTACAGAAAGAACGGTTCCTTTTTCATCCTCATCAAAGCTAGCTTGAAAGAAACGAAATTCTCTATAATCTAAAATATGATTCATAAAAACGCTGTCCGTAAATGTTTTTGATTTTTCTTTATCTTGAATTTCGATTTTACTTTTAAAAGCAGAATAACTTTTTTCGGTTCCAGGATATTTTTCGGCAACGAAATCATTCAATTTAATTGAAAAAGGAAGCGTATGAACTTTACTTCCATACATTAATGTGAAATCTAATTTTCCAATTTTAAAACTTTTTGGTTCTCCTTGTTTTCCTTTTGAACCCATCAGTGTGACAACTTCTTGTTTGTTTTGAGAAGTGACTTTAACAATTATGGCATCATCCGTTTTTTTGTCTTTGTAATCGTTATTTGAAGCTAAAACAACTTCTCCTTTTTGTGCCAATTCAGGAAAAACAAACTGACTTCCACCAGCATTATATAAGGATCGGAACATCAATTCGCTTGTCTTATCTTTCGAAATTGTACCTTGCATTTTATCTGCCATTCGCATAAAATTACCATCAAATGGCGTTTGAATGGTATAATCTTCAGCAGCTTTAGTAATATTAATGGCACCTTGCGTAAATTTATTGAAAGCAAAAAGCACGTTACTGATATTTTTTACTTCACCTTCACATAAAAAATGTTCTTTTCTACTTCCGCCACTGGCTTCTACTAATTTTATATATAATTTTCCTTTGGCATCAGGCTTAAATGTCTGAACGGCATTCATAATAAATTCTTGCAATTCAATTTTATATGGAATATCTGAAAATTGATCTGAATATGAAAAAGAATTTGTTGTGGCTTGAGATAATAACAACTGCTTTTCAATTGTTTTACGTTTCATTTCACCTTGATACTCACCATCTACAAAAGCGGTAAGATGTGGCATATCTGAATATACTGTGTTTGAAATCGCACCTTCGCGAATAGGCATTAAGCCTTCATAACTGATATATCGGGTAACAAAAGCACCCACAATTATAAAAATCCAAGACAAGTGTAACAATAACGTAGCCCATTTTTCTTTTTTATACAATTGGTAGCGTTTAATATTCCCAAAAAAATTGATTACAAAAAACACCATAATGGCCTCAAACCACCAAGCGTTATAAATCCAAATTCTAGCAGTTTCTGTATTATAGGCATCTTCAATAAATGTTCCTGCTGCCATTGCTGCTGCAAAACCAATAAACAAAAGTGCCATTAGGCGTGTAGAATATAGTGCGGAAAGTAATTTTTGTAACATAAAATATAGTCTTTATATAAGTGGTGCAAATGTACAGAATAAGAAAATAAACTGGCGCTATTTTAACAAAATTTAATACCTGTTTTTAGATGACTATTTAATACAACATTTTTAGTTGTTTGATATCAAATAATTGTATTGAGTCGTCTTCCAATTCTAATTGCAACAAACCATTTGGTAAAACTTGTTTGATAATTCCCATAAATTTTACTTTATCCGCGTTTTCAAAAGCCATAGGTGTGTTTTTTTTAAATAAATTTTCGTGATATAATTTCCAAAAATAAGTTGCACCTTCCTTTTTATACAAATTAAGGTTATTTTCAAATTGGTTTAAAAAAAGTAATAAAACCTCATCTTTATTATATTCTTGGTTCGTACAATTTTTTAAAGAAGTAGCCTGTGGTAAATTGATAAAATTTTCTTGATTCACATTTATGCCAATCCCAACAATAGAAAGTATTTCAGCAGAACTTTTAAACTGATTTTCAATTAAAATACCGCAAATTTTCTTTTTATCTGCCAAAATGTCGTTTGCCCATTTAATGACTAAATTTGGAATTTTTAATTTTAAAAACGTTTGAAACAAAGTTACTGCAACGAGTACATTTAAGTTAAAAACCTCCTCTGCACTTACCAAAACATCTTTAATCAAGACGCTGAATGTTAGGTTTTTACCCTTTTCAACTTCCCAATTCGCACCACGTTGTCCTCGACCATTTGTTTGATTTTCTGCTACCACAACAGTAAAATTAGCAACCATTTGTTTGGCAGATAATTCCTTTAAATAACTATTTGTAGAATCAATGGCATTGAGTTTGATAATATGCATATAAGAAATTTAATTATTACTTAATTTAAGTTACAAAAATAAAGACAAAAAATGATACCTTTGCATAAAATGAACAAATAATAGATGACGAAAAATATTAGCACAGATGATTTACTAGCAAGTATCATCAAAGGAATTGAAGATGTAAAAGGATTAGATATTGATATTCTTGATTTAAGAGGAATTGAAAATAGTGTTTGTGATTATTTTGTAATTTGCAATGGAAATTCAAATACGCAAGTAAATGCAATTGTAGGTTCGGTACAAAAAGGTGTATCTAAAGAACTAAAAGACAAACCTTGGCATATAGAAGGAACAGATGTTGGCGAATGGGTATTAATGGATTATGTAAGCATTGTAGTACACGTATTTCAAAAACACATTAGAGAATATTATAACATTGAGAGTCTTTGGGGTGATGCTAAAATTACTTCAATAGAAAATAAATTTTAAACCCATTATGTCAGAAAACGAAAATAAAAACAAACCTATTATAAAGGTAGTAAAGCTTGGCCCTTGGTTTTTTCCAATTTTAGCCATTTCTGTAATATTATTAATTAACTTTTTTAATGGTGGTTTCGATATGAACTACCCAAAATCAACCTCTATTTCTTCTTTTTATGATTTACTAAGTAAAAATCAAATTGAAAAAGTAGATATTTTAACAAGTACTTCTGGTAATACTGCTGAAGTGACTTTAAAAAAAGCAGCATATGTTGCTTCTAAAGATGATGAATTAAAAAAATTAACTAAAGAGAAAGGTCCACATTACTTAGTAAAAGATGTGGGTAGTTTAGACCTTTTTCAAAATGAATTAAAAGAAGCTAAAAAGAACAAATTAATATCTGCTTATGACCTAAAACCAACAAGTAACTGGAGTGAGTGGATTGGATTATTGTTACCTACCTTAATTTTTATCGGATTTTTCTATTTCATTTCTAAAAGAATGGCTGGAGGCCCTGGTGGAGGTGGACAAATATTTAGTATCGGGAAATCTAAAGCCAAACTATTTGATGAAAAAAATGATGTAAAAGTTACTTTTGAAAATGTAGCCGGTTTAGAAGGTGCTAAAGAAGAAATTCAAGAAATAGTAGAATTCCTTAAAACGCCTGAAAAATTTACAAGTATTGGTGGTAAAATTCCAAAAGGTGCCTTATTAGTAGGACCTCCAGGAACTGGAAAAACCTTACTTGCAAAAGCCGTTGCAGGTGAAGCTAACGTGCCTTTTTTCTCTTTATCAGGATCTGATTTTGTAGAAATGTTTGTTGGAGTTGGTGCTTCTCGAGTTAGAGATTTATTTAAACAAGCCAAAGAAAAAGCACCTGCAATTATTTTTATTGACGAAATTGATGCTGTTGGAAGGGCTCGTGGAAAAAGTAATATGTCTGGAGGTAACGACGAAAGAGAAAATACACTAAATCAATTACTAACAGAAATGGACGGATTCGGAACCAATTCAAATGTAATTGTATTAGCAGCAACAAATAGAGCGGACGTTTTAGACAAAGCATTAATGCGTGCAGGACGTTTTGATAGACAAATTTATGTGGACTTACCAGACATTAGAGAGCGTAAGGAGATATTTGAAGTTCATTTAAAACCGATTAAAAAAGCAGAAACATTAGATACTGAATTTTTAGCCAAGCAAACCCCCGGATTTTCTGGAGCCGATATTGCTAATGTTTGTAATGAAGCCGCTTTAGTTGCAGCAAGGAAAAACAAAAAAGCAGTTGATAAACAAGACTTTTTAGACGCAGTTGACAGAATAGTTGGCGGTTTAGAAAAGAAAAATAAAATTATTACTAAAGAAGAAAAACATGCCATTGCCATTCATGAAGCAGGTCATGCAACCGTAAGTTGGATGTTACAACACGCGGCGCCTTTAGTAAAAGTAACTATTGTACCTCGTGGACAAAGTTTAGGTGCAGCATGGTACTTACCTGAAGAAAGACAAATCGTTAGAACCGAACAAATGCTAGACGAAATGTGTGCTACAATGGGCGGAAGAGCTGCAGAAAAAGTAGTTTTCGATAAAATTTCAACAGGTGCACTTTCAGATTTAGAAAAAGTAACCAAACAAGCCCGTGCCATGGTTACCGTCTATGGTCTGAATGATAAAATTGGAAATATTACGTATTACGATTCATCAGGACAATCGGATTATAATTTTTCGAAACCCTATTCAGATGATACGGCAAAAATAATTGATACTGAAATTTCAGGGTTAATTGAAGAACAATATCAAAGAGCCATTTCTATTTTAACAGAGAATAGAACAAAATTGGAAGCATTGGCAGCCGTTTTAATCGATAAAGAAGTTATTTTTAAAGACGATTTAGAAACTATTTTTGGAAAAAGACCTTTTGATATTGAAGAAGAAAAACCAGAACCAATGTCAGAAATAATTGCAGAAACCAATTCTGAAATTGTAACTGAATAAGTTATTAACAATACTTTGTATAAAAAATCTTAACTTGAAAGTGATTTTAAGTTAAGATTTTTTTATATTTGGTGTTTAAGAATTGTTACAGATATAAAATGAATATTTTCAAAAAGATATTTGGCAATCAAGACGCAACTGACAATCAGGAGAATAACGTCGAAAAAAGCCAATATGCACCAGACATAAATACGCCTGTAGATGAATTATTCACCATTAATTTTAAAAATAATGGCGGAAAATTTATTTATTGTTCTAATATGGAAGAAGCTCATGAGAACTTTGAAAATATTTTAGAAGAAAACGATTGGTTTGAAAATGAAGTACAATGTTTTGATTCAAGATTATTTAATTTTCTTGATGAGAATAGATTAGAATACAAAAACGTAACAAATCCATCTTTCTTTTTTACAGCTTGCGAAAACTTAATTGCTGATGAAGGTTCTATTTTATTTTCATCCAAACAATTAAAACAATTCAAAATAGACGAATTACCTACCAATATTATTGTTTATGCTTCTACTAGTCAACTTTTAATGACAAAAGGCGATGGATTAAGAAACATCAAAACAAAATACGACAAAGAATATCCTACAAACATTACTGCCATTAAGTATTTTGAAAAAACAAAAGAAGAAGATTTTCTTCATTATGGAAGTTGCCATAAAAACTTATACTTAATTCTACTAGAAGATTTATAAAATGAATGAAAATGTAACAAGAGCTATCAGTGGTGCTGTTTATATTGCATTACTTATTTTCTGTACGTTATTTTCACCAATAACATTTCATATATTATTCACTGTTTTTATGTGCTTAAGTATTTTTGAATTTTCTAAAATGACACACTATAAATTATATTATTTATTTGCCATTGGTGGTATTTTAATTTCTATACTTTTCTTTTTAAGTCAACTGCCACCAATTAATTTAATTTATTTAGCATTAGGCTGTGTTGTATTTAATATTCTACTCTTGTTTAATTTATTTAAAAACATTTCGTTTCATAAATACCACAAAAAACATAGCCATTTTTTCCTTTATATTACATTACCTTTTATTTTATTACTTTCTTTACCCAACTTTATAATTCCAGCAAAATATGAAATTGTTATAGCTGTATTTATTATGATATGGTGTAATGATACTTTTGCCTATTTAGTTGGAAAATCAATTGGAAAACACAAATTACTTGAACGAGTTTCTCCAAAAAAAACAATTGAAGGCTTTTTAGGTGGAATCGTTTTCACTATACTAGCCTCAATAATAATTAGTCAATTTTATACTTTTTTTAATGTAACTTTGTGGATTATCAGTGCATTAATTATTTCAATTTTTGGTACGCTTGGCGATTTAGTTGAATCTAAATTTAAAAGAGAAGCAGGTGTAAAAGATAGCGGAAATATTATGCCAGGTCATGGCGGTATTTTAGACCGTTTAGATAGTGTTATTTTTGTTATTCCATTTTTATATATATTATATTTAATTTATTTCTATTATGCTTAAGTTTCATCCAGAAGGCGCTAAAATTATATTAATTTCAACTTTAATTACCGTTTTAGGTATTTTTGGTGTAGACCATTTATTTCACGAGAGTAACATTATAATTTGCAAAATTTTACAAGTAGTCCTTTTGGGATTTTTAGTACTAATTCTTCAGTTTTTTAGAAACCCAACCCGAGTTGCTATAATTAGTGACAATCATGTATTGGCACCCGTTGATGGAAAAGTTGTAGTAATTGAAGAAGTTTACGAATCTGAATATTTTAAAGACAAAAGATTAATGGTTTCTATTTTCATGTCACCAATTAATGTACATGTAACTCGATATGCATTAAATGGAATTGTAAAATACAGCAAATACCATCCTGGAAAATTTTTAGTAGCCTGGCATCCAAAAGCTAGTGAGGAAAACGAACGTACCACAATTGTTATTGAAAATAATGTTTACGGCGATATTATGTACCGTCAAATTGCTGGTGCATTAGCGAAAAGAATTGTAAATTATGCCGAAGTAGGTATGACTGTGATTCAAGGTGAAGATGCCGGTTTTATTAAATTCGGATCTAGGGTAGATTTATATTTTCCAATTGGAACACCAATCAATGTTAAATTAGGAGACAAAGCTATTGGAAATAAAACGGTAATATCAAAAAAATAAATGAGCGAATTATCTTTAGATGAAAGATTCAAGGAAGCTATTCAAAATGCCAATGAAAAAATTCCTAAAACTTCTGTACCACAAGACGTACAGCTAGTACTTTATGCGTATTACAAACAAGCACTTTCCGAAAACATAAGCTATAGCCATCATGGCTATGAATCGGATGAAGTTATTACAGCATTTAAACAAAATGCCTGGATGCAAGTGAGACATTTAACTGCCAACGAAGCCAAAGAAAAATATATTGAAATAATAAATGAAATGCTAAAAGATAGACAGTAATGTGTATCTTTTTTTATTTTTGTAAAATCTAAAAATTCTTAAAAATGAAAAATAAAATCCTCGTATTACTACTAATTTCCATTTTAAGTACTAGTTGTAAAAAAGAAAAAGAACTAATTGAAGTTACCATTCCTGAACCAGAAAAAATTGAAAAAACCACTATAGGAAATCCGTCTGATGTGCAAGCTGAAGATGAAGAAGGTACTTTTCAAATGAATGGCCTATCTTATTCATATAATAGTTTAGAACCCTTTATTGATGCTGCTACCATGGAATTACATTATTCCAAACATCATTTGGCGTATTGCAATAAACTTAATGCCGCTATAAAGGAAACCGATTTGACTTCAAAATCTATAGAAGAAATTCTAAAGAAATTAGATACCAGTAAATCAGATATTAGAAACAATGCAGGTGGCTATTACAATCACAATTTATTTTTTGAAATATTGAATGCAAATGGCGGAGACGCGACAGATGAAGTTTTAGAAGCTATAAATAAGGATTTTGGTTCTTTTGAGGCATTCAAAAATGAATTTTCAGAAAGTGCTACTAAATTGTTTGGTTCAGGTTGGGTTTGGCTTATAAAAGACAATTCAGGAAAATTAGTAATAACCACAACTGCTAATCAAGACAATCCGTTAATGCCAAATGCAGAAAAAAAAGGTACACCTATTTTAGCACTTGATGTATGGGAACACGCTTATTATGTAAAGTACCAAAATAAACGAAAAGATTACATTAATGCTTTCTTTAATGTGATTAACTGGAAAAAAGTAAATGAAAAATTCAAAGAATCCGCAAGTATAACAGAATAAAAAAGAGAAACGCTTCAATAATTGAAGCGTTTCTCTTTTTAAATTGTAGACAAATTAATTATCTCAATTGAAAACTACTTTTTGATACTAATTCCCCTTTTTTGTCAAACACATTAACAAAATATGTACCTGGTGAAATATTTTTTACTGATAAATCTTCTTGAACTTGAACTGTTTTATTTTCATATTTAATAGTTTTTTGAAAACTATATGGTAAATATGTAGCACCAAAAAATTCGGTTTTCTTATCTCCTAAAACATTGTTTTTACTATCTATTACTTGAATGTAATAGGTTCTGTCCCCAACTTTTGCTACCTGATTTTCGGCAATCGTAAATCCAATTTTTAAAACATCAGCTCTACTCGCTTTGTCAGTATTAATTTGTTTCCCAGAACCTTTTTGCTTTACTGCTAAAGTAGTTAAATTTAAAACCGATAATCGTTGTGCTTTTTCAACTGTTTTTGATAAATTTTCGTTTTTAGCCACTAACGTATCATTTGCTGTTTTTGCATTTGATAATACTACATTTGTACTATCTAAATTTTTAGTTAATTTAGAATTATTTTCTTTCAATACATTATTTTCAGCTATTAAATTGTCCATTTCACGTTTTAGTTTTACGTATTGTGCTTTGTATTTAGACAATTCTGCTACACTTCCGTCAGATTTTTTAATTTTTTCTAACAATTCCATAATTTTAGCCTGCTCCTCTTCCAATTCTCCTTTCAAAGCGGTATTATCAGAAATTGCAACATCGTATTCCGCAATTTTTGATTCCAATTCTGCTTGAAATTTTTCTTTTTCAGTTAGTGTTTTAGATAAACTTGAATCTACAGCATCTTTATCTTGTTGTAACTTATAAACATAAGCCAAAATTCCCATTAATAATAATGATAAGATAACCACAACTATCTTTAATCCTGAATTTCTAGAATTTGATTGATTTAACTCCATTTTGATTTTATTTAGATTTCATGCAAAAATAAAATTTTATTTATTTCTATTACTATATAACGTAATGTATCTTTAAAATATTATATTTGAAAACACTTTTAAAACATAAAATGGATAAATTAAACGTATTCAGTTCTAGAGATTTAGCAAAAATTACACAGCATAGAAGTGGCGAAGTAAAGTTTGGGGAAAAAATAATTACGGTTCCAACTGATGAAAATTGGATAGAATTCTTAACGCTATCCGAAGCAAAATTTGTTTTGCTTGGTTTACCCGAAGACATTGGAATTAAAGCAAATCTAGGCAGAACTGGTGCTGCTTCTGCTTTTGAAAGTACCCTAAAAAGCTTAGTGAATTTTCAGCACAATAAATTTTGTAAAGGTAATGAGTTGATTGTGTTGGGTGAAATAAATTTTTCTAGAGAAATGGAATTTTCCAAAACTTTAGATTCTCAAAATAAAGAAGATCGAAAAAAACTATTTCAATTAGTTGAAAATATTGACAAAGATGTTTCTTATGTTGTAAGTACTATAATTAAAGCAAATAAAATTCCTATAATTATTGGAGGTGGACATAACAATGCGTATGGAAATATAAAAGGTTTAGCGTTAGCAAAAGGTATGCCTGTAAATGCAATTAATTTTGATGCCCATACCGATTTTCGAATTATGGAAGGGCGTCATAGCGGAAATGGTTTTACTTATGCGTTTGAGGAAGGATTCTTAAAAAAATATTTCATCTTCGGTTTACACGAAAATTTTGTATCAAAAAGTGTGTTTAATACCTTAAAAACCATTGAAGAAAGAGTAAAATATGTAACGTATGAAGAAATCGCAGTAAGAAAAATTAAAAATTATAACAACGAAATAACTACTGCAATAAAATTTATTTCAAGTACCCCGTTTGGGCTAGAACTTGATTTAGATGCACTACCCAACATTCATAGTAGCGCCATGACCTTAAGTGGTTTTAGTATAGAAAAAGCTAGACATTTTATACATATGGCTGGAAAAGAAGAACATGCTAGCTATTTTCACATATGCGAAGGAGCACCAGATTTAGATTTATCAAATAACAATCATTTAACGGGAAAATTAATTGCAACCCTAATTTTAGATTTCATAAAGAGTAAAAAACTAGAAGAAAACTAAAAAACAATATCCGAAAGAAAAAAACTTTGTTTTTTTTTGAAAAAAAGTATTGGATTTCGAGATTGAAGTTTTAAATTTGTAAAATCAAGAAAAGAATTATGTAATAATGAGTGAATTGTCTAAAATTATTGATTCCTTAGAAGTAAAATTCTTTAAATTATCTAAAAAAATAGAAAATTTAGAGCAATTAAACGAAAGTTTATCTAATGAATTGAAAGAAATTAAACAAACCGCTCATCATGAAAATAAGAAAATCATCTCATTAAAACATGAGTTGGAAAGCTTAAAAATAACCAATTCTCTTCTGGGCAGTGAAGAATACAAGAAAGAAACAAAACTGAAAATAAATTCGTTGATTAGAGAAATCGACTATTGTATAGCACAACTTTCTGAATAATTATGACAGAAAAGTTAAAAATAAAAATTTCAATTGCAGACCGAGTATATCCGCTAACAGTGGAAACAACTCAGGAGGAAGGTCTACGAACCGCATCAAAAAAAATTGATGCTACAATTAAAAAATTTGAAGCCAACTATGCAGTAAGAGATAAACAAGATGTATTGGCTATGTGTGCCTTACAATTTGCTTCTCAAATAGAACAAACCCAAATTGATACTTCTACAGATACCGTAGAAGCATTTGAGAGATTAAAAAAACTCGACGAAAAAATAGAAGGTTTACTTTCAAAATAAGAAAAACGTTCATACAAAAAACACTAAAGTACTGCCCACATTAGTAAATATTTGATAAACTCAACACTAACTATTAAATGAGTGAATTTGCGATACTAAAGCACGTTCCGATTTATCGGAAATCCTTGAACATCGTTTTAGCTCAAATCCTGTCTGAATCGAGTTTATTCAAACACCTAATGTGGGCTTTTTTATTAAACAAAACCTAACTATGGAATTAACAAGTATACTAATTGGAATCGTTGTCGGATTGGCAATAGGATTTGCAATTGCTAAATTTTTAGAAAAAAGCAATGTCTCAAATCTTATTAAAAATGCTAAAAAAGAAGCAAGTTCAATTTTAAGAGATGCGAAAGCAGAAGCTGAAACTGAAAAAAGAAATAAGCTTTTACAAGCTAAAGAACGATTTTTAGAATTAAAATCAGAACATGAAAAAGAAATTTTGTCAAAAGACAAAAAAATGGCTGAAGCTGAAAAAAGAACTAGAGACAAAGAATCACAAGTTTCAAGCGAATTAGCTAAAGCTAAGAAAATCAATGACGACGCTGAAGCTAAAATTACTGAATACCAAAACAAAATTGAAAACTTAGAAAAAAAATCACAAGAAGTTGACAAATTACACAAAAGTCAAATTGAACAACTTGAGGTTATTTCTGGATTATCTGCTGACGATGCAAGAAACCAATTAGTGGAAAGCTTGAAAGCAGAAGCCAAAACAAATGCTATGGCGCACATTCAAGAAACTATTGAAGAAGCCAAAATGCAAGCGCAGCAAGAAGCCAAAAAAATCATTATTAGCACGATTCAACGCGTAGGAACAGAAGAAGCTGTTGAAAATTGTGTATCTGTTTTCAATATTGAATCGGATGATGTCAAAGGTAGAATTATTGGTAGAGAAGGTAGAAATATTAGAGCTATTGAAGCCGCAACAGGTGTTGAAATTATTGTTGACGATACACCAGAAGCTATTATCTTATCCTGTTTTGATCCTGTAAGAAGAGAAATTGCACGTTTAGCACTTCATAAATTAGTAACTGATGGTCGTATTCATCCAGCTCGTATTGAAGAAGTTGTTGAAAAAACGAAAAAACAAATTGAAGAAGAAATTATTGAAGTAGGAAAACGTACTGTTATCGATTTAGGAATTCACGGATTACACCCAGAATTGATTAAAATCGTTGGTAGAATGAAATACCGTTCCTCTTACGGACAAAACTTATTACAACACTCAAGAGAAGTTTCTAAATTATGTGGTTTAATGGCTGCAGAATTAGGACTAAATGTTAAATTAGCAAAAAGAGCTGGTTTACTTCACGATATTGGAAAAGTACCAGATACTGAAAGCGAATTACCTCACGCTATTTTAGGTATGCAATGGGCAGAGAAATATGGTGAAAAAGAAGAAGTATGTAATGCTATTGGAGCTCACCACGATGAGATTGAAATGAAATATTTAATTTCTCCAATTATTCAAGTGTGTGATGCGATTTCCGGAGCAAGACCAGGCGCACGTCGTCAAGTATTGGATTCTTATATTCAACGTTTAAAAGACTTAGAAGAAGTAGCTTATAGCTTCCCAGGTGTTAAAAATGCTTATGCTATTCAAGCTGGAAGAGAATTACGTGTTTTAGTAGAAAGTGAGAAAGTTTCTGACGATTTAGCTGCTACGTTATCATTTGAAATTTCACATAAAATTCAAACAGAAATGACGTATCCAGGTCAAGTTAAAGTCACTGTAATTAGAGAAACTAGAGCAGTAAATATTGCGAAGTAAAACTTATATTATATAAATTTAAAAGCCCAATTTCAATGAAATTGGGCTTTTAATTTGCGATATTTTTTTGAATTTATACATTATAAAAGATATCAAAAAGACATTCTAATTAAAATCTAAATTAAAACTATTTCTTTCCAGCTGGTTTTTTTGTCTTACCATTAATTACTTTAATAGCAACATACATAAACAAAATAAAAGAAAGCAGTCGTAATGACATAAAAATACTTTCACTTTGCATAAATCCTAAAAACTTTAAATCAAAAGGAAAAGCTAAAACAGCAGAAACTAAAGCTATAAATAACAATTTTGAATTGGTCATATTTTTAAAAAAATTCATCATACATTTAAAATTAATTAAAGAAAGAATCCACAAACTCTGTTTTATTAAACACTTGTAAATCTTCAATTCCTTCACCTACTCCAATATATTTTACTGGAATTTGAAATTGATCTGAAATACCGATAACTACGCCACCTTTTGCAGTACCATCTAATTTGGTTACCGCTAAACAAGAAACTTCCGTAGCAGCAGTAAATTGTTTGGCTTGTTCAAAAGCATTTTGACCAGTAGATCCATCAAGCACTAACATTACGTCATTTGGTGTATTTGGAACTACTTTTTGCATTACATTTTTTACTTTGGTCAATTCGTTCATTAAGCCTAACTTATTATGCAAACGACCAGCGGTATCGATAATTACAACATCGGCATGTTGTGCTACAGCAGATTGTAAGGTATCAAATGCAACAGAAGCTGGATCGGAACCCATTTGCTGTCTTATCATAGGAACATCTACCCTGTCTGCCCATATTTGTAACTGGTCAATTGCTGCTGCTCTAAACGTATCGGCTGCGCCTAATACTACCTTGAAACCAGCTTTTTTAAATTGATAAGCTAATTTTCCAATGGTAGTGGTTTTTCCAACACCATTTACACCTACAACCATAATTACGTATGGTTTTGTATCTTTTGGAATAGTGAATTCAGATTCGTTACCTGAATTGGTTTCAGATAATAACGATCCAATTTCTTCTCTTAATATGATATTTAGCTCATCTGTTCCTAAATACTTATCTATAGAAACTCTTTTTTCAATACGTTGAATAATCTTTAAAGTAGTATTTACACCAACATCTGAAGAAATAAGTACTTCTTCTAAATTATCTAAAACCTCATCATCAACTTTAGACTTTCCGGCAACGGCTTTAGTTAGTTTAGAAAAGAAAGACGTTTTTGTTTTCTCTAATCCTTTGTCTAGTTGTTGCTTTTCCTGTTCAGTAATTACAGGCTCACTTTTGTTAGATGAAAATATTTTTTTAAAAAAACTCATTGAATTTTGTGTATAATGATATGATTTTCATTATTATTGGAACAAAAATAAAATAAAAAAAGCTACTTTCAAATGAAAATAGCTTTTTTAATATCTTTAATTACAGATTATTTCTTTTTTAAGAACTCATCTACTTCTTCTGGAGTCATTACTGATTCCACAAATGTATAAGCACCAGTTTTAGGAGACTTAACCATTTTGATTGCTTTAGTCAATCTTTTAGAAGATGTTTGTAAAGTTGCTACGGTTTTCTTTGCCATGACTTAGTATGTTTTATTTGAAACTTAAATTAAGTTTCTAATTATTTAATTTCTTTGTGAACAGTTACTCTTTTCAAGATAGGATTGAATTTTTTGATTTCCATTCTATCTGGTGTATTCTTTTTATTTTTAGTCGTGATATAACGAGAAGTTCCTGGTTGACCAGATTCTTTATGTTCAGTACACTCTAAAATTACTTGGATTCTATTACCTTTCTTTGCCATTTTGATATATTTTTAAATGATTAAACAGATTTTACAAATCCATTTGCTTTAGCTTTTTTCAAAACTGCGGCAATACCATTTTTGTTAATTGTTTTTAATACTGCTGTAGATATTTTTAGGCTCACCCATCTATCTTCTTCTGCAATGTAAAAACGTTTTTTCACTAAGTTAACTGAGAATTTTCTCTTAGTTTTATTCATCGCGTGAGAAACGTTGTTTCCAACCATTGCTCTTTTTCCTGTTAGTTCACAAACTCTTGACATTATTCTAAACTTTTATATCGTTATTCTAAATAAGGGTGCAAAGAAAAGAATTTTTACTTTACTATGCAACTATTTTTAATTAGTTTTTTGAAATTTCTTTATACAGCCATTCTAATGCTTTGTTAACCGCCCTATCTATAACCTTTTCACGTGGTTGACCAAAATTAAATTCTTCAACAAAAACTTCATTTGGAGTTGCTATTGCTATAAATACTGTCCCGATTTCGGCTTCACTATTTCCTTTAGTTGGACCTGCATTCCCTGTTGTTGCAATAGCATAATCTGTATTGAAAATTGACCTACAATTTAAAGCCATTTCTTTTGCCACTTCATTACTAACCACAGAAAATTGACGAATAGTATCTGAATTTACTTTTAATACATCTATTTTAATTTGATTAGAATAAGCTATTATTCCACCGTTAAAACAAGCGGAAGCACCAGGTACAGATGAAATTAGTTGTGCGATTTTTCCTCCCGTACAACTTTCGGCAGTAGCCAAAGTAAGGTGTTTTTCGGATAATGCTCTTGTTAAAACCACTTCTATGGTTTCTTCTTCATCGTAGCCTAGAATAATATCACCAATTAAAGGTTTTAATTTTTCTATTTCACTTAAAATAGAATTTATTAAAACCGCTTCATCTTTGCCTCGTGCAGTTAATCGTAATCTAACTTTACCTGGACTTGGCAAATACGCTAATTTGATAAAACTTGGCAAATTAGTTTCCCAATCTTCAATTTGTTCTGCAATTAAACTCTCCCCGCGACCATAAGTCATAAGTGTTTTATGAACAATATAGGGACGCTCAAATTTTCCTACCAAATACGGAATTACTTCATTATCAATTAAATACTTCATTTCATATGGCACACCAGGTAAAGAAACAAAAACCGTGTTTTGATGCTCCATTAGCATTCCTGGAGCGGTTCCCATTTTATTGAAAAGCACTTTTGATTTCGACGGAACTAATGCTTGCTCCATATTTAATTGCGTAATGGGTTTTTTATAAATCCCTTCAATTATACTTTTTACTTGATCTAAAACAGCGTCGTTTTGCACTAAAACATCATCAAAATAGTCGCAAAAAGTTTTTTTAGTAATGTCGTCTTTTGTTGGACCTAATCCACCTGTAATTAAAACAACATCAAAATTATTTTGAACTTCATGTAACGTTTTTAATATATGGTTTTTATCATCTGAAATAGATAACATTTCATAAGTAGCAATTCCGATTTTATCTAATGCCTTGGCCATGTAAGAAGAATTTGTATCTATAATTTGGCCTATCAATATTTCATCTCCAATTGTAATAATTGCTGCTTTCATTTTTTAAATATTTTTGTAAAAATAAGAAAACCACGCTAAAGGCGTGGCTAAACATGTATTAAAAGTATCTTTTATAATTTAAAATCTTTTTTAATTTCATCTGAGGCGGCACCAATTCTAATTTTAAGCGCTCTAAAAACCTCTTTAATTTCTTTTCGCTTACCTTCCTCTTTTGTCCATTCAATAATTAACAAAACATCTTCATAAGCCATATCCATTCCTAATAAATCTAATGTTGGTTTAATTTTATGAGCCGAAGCGTATGTTTGCGAATAATCTTTCCGTTCTATTGCGTTTTTCATGGCTTGAATTTCGAAAGGTACTTCTTCTAAAAACAAAGTAGCAATTTGAAGCGCAAATTCGTTATCATTTTCAGAAATTTCATATACTTTTGATAAATTATACTGTAAAGCCATTATTTTACTTGTATTTTAAACATTTGCTTCCCTTCTAAAAAACCTTCTAATACATCATTTTCTTTAACAGCTGCTACTCCTTTTGGAGTTCCTGTAAAAATAATATCTCCTTTTTTTAAGGTAAAAAATTGCGAAACATAAGAAACAATTTCATCAATATTCCACAACATCATCGAAGTAGTTCCTTGCTGAACAGTTTCATTATTCTTTCTTAATTCAAAGTTAATATTTTCTAGAGAAGGAAAATGTATTTTCGGTAAAAAGTCACCAATAATCGCTGAATGGTCAAATGCCTTTGCTTTTTCCCAAGGCAATCCTTTTTCTTTTAATGTAGTTTGCACATCTCGAGCGGTAAAATCAATTCCTAAACCAATTTCATCATAATATTTATGAGCAAATTTTGGACTGATATATTTTCCTACTTTACA
The DNA here is from genome assembly GCA_964593435.1 of uncultured Flavobacterium sp. Classification (GTDB taxonomy): domain Bacteria; phylum Bacteroidota; class Bacteroidia; order Flavobacteriales; family Flavobacteriaceae; genus Flavobacterium. The sequence continues at coordinate 39,405 of CAZQGY010000004.1, forward strand.
AATTTTCACCAAAACTTCCACTTCATGATGTACATCATTACTAAATTCTGGAATTACAAAAGGTGTTTTTTTAGGCAAAATAGCTGTGTCTGGCTTCATAAAGATAACCGGATCAGCTGGTCGTTCGTTTTGTAATTCTGAAATATGGTCGGCGTAATTTCTGCCAATGCAAATAATTTTCATTTTTATTTGGGTGTTGGGTAATGGATATTGGGTGATGGATATTGGGTGTTAGGCATTGGGCTATCCCCATTACCTTTTACCTTAAACCCATTACCTCAAAATACCTATTTTGTATTTAATCGTCTTAATTTCAAACCTGTTAATACTTTTTTAGTATATAGCGGAAAATCCGCGTTTTGAATCCAACCAAAGTAGCCTGGATCTTTATCGAACACCTCATCTACTAAAACATTTTTATATTTACCAAAGCTGAACATTTCTTGTCCTTTATCATTCATCACAATCATACCTGCAAAATCTACAGATTTTTTACGAGTAGTAAATTCCGATAATGCTTTCATATCATTTTGCAAATCAGGATATCTTTCCAATTGTCCCAATAAAATTTCATAAGTAGCCATAGTGTCTGCTTCTGCTGAATGGGCGTTCTCTAATGTCTTTCCACAATAAAATTTCAATGCTGCTGATAATGTACGTTCTTCTTTTTTATGAAAAATAGTTTGCACATCTACCGAAACGCGATTTTTCATATCAAAATCTACCCCTGCACGAAGCATTTCTTCTGCTAATAACGGAATATCAAATCTATCAGAATTATATCCTGCTAAATCTGAATCTTTTATCATAGTATAAATTTGGGAAGACAATTCGGAAAAAGTAGGTTCATTTGCTACTTTCTCGTTTGTGATGCCGTGTACTGCTGTAGTTTGAGGCGGAATTGGAATGGTTGGATTTACCAACCAAGTTTTGCTTTCTTTATTTCCGTTTGGAAACACTTTAAATATTGATATTTCAACGATTCTGTCTTTTCCAACATCTATTCCGGTAGTTTCTAAATCAAAGAAACAAATTGGCCTTGTAAGTTTAAGCTCCATTTTTATATTTTAAAGTACAAAGTTAAAAAAACCCAATAGTTAATGAACTATTGGGTGAATTATTATTTATTTATTTTTTCTTAAAAATCTCTATTTATATCAAATGCTTCAAGATACTCCGCTACGCGTTTCACGAAACTTCCACCTAAAGCACCATCAACAACTCTGTGATCATAAGAATGAGATAAAAACATTTTCTGACGAATTCCAATAAAATCCCCTTCTGGAGTTTCAATTACTGCTGGTACTTTTCTAATGGCACCCAAAGCTAAAATACCTACTTGTGGTTGATTGATAATTGGTGTACCGAATACAGATCCAAAAGTTCCCACATTTGTTACGGTATAGGTTCCACCTTGCGTATCGTCTGGTTTTAGTTTTCCTGCTTTCGCTCTGCTTCCTAAATCGTTTACTGCTTTTGCCATTCCAACTAAATTCAATTGGTCTGCATTTTTAATAACAGGCACAATTAAGTTTCCATTTGGTAAAGCTGCTGCCATTCCTAAATTGATGTTTTTTCGTTTAATAATAAAATCGCCATCAACAGAAATATTCATTCCTGGAAAATCTTTTAAGGCTCTTGCTACCGCTTCCATCATAATTGGCGTAAACGTTAGTTTTTCTCCCTCGCGTTTTTCAAAAGCTGTTTTTACTTTATCTCTCCATTTTACAATATTAGTAACATCCACTTCAATAAACGACTGCACGTGTGCTGATGTTTGAACCGAAGCTACCATATAACCCGAAATTAACTTTCGCATTCTGTCCATTTCCACAATTTCGTCTCCACCATTTACTGAAACTGGTGCAGGATTTTGGGTTTTAGATTGTTGGATTGAAGTTGTAGGCGCCACAACATTTGAACTCGTAACTTGCGAGTTGCGAGTTTCTATATATTTTAAAATATCTTCTTTATTTACACGACCATCTTTGCCTGAACCAGATATAGATTCTAATTCTGTTAACGAAATACCTTCCGCTTTTGCCATATTTTTAACTAATGGTGAAAAGAATTTATCTGAACCTGAAAAATCTGCAGGAGTAGTTGTTTCAATAGCAACTTCAACCATTTTAGCGACTTCTGCTACTGGAGCTTCCGATTTTACTTCCGGAGTTGTAGCAATTGCTCCACCTTCTGTTTCAATAATAGCAATGGTTTGTCCTACTTGAACTACATCATCAATTTGAAACAAAATTTCAACTAAAGTACCAGAAACTTCAGATGGCACTTCACTATCAACTTTGTCTGTAGCAATTTCTAACACTGCTTCATCCATATCAATATGTTCACCCACTTTTTTTAACCAATTTGTAATGGTTGCTTCTGCTACACTCTCTCCCATTTTTGGAAGTTTCAATTCAAATCTTGCCATATTATTATTGTAATGTTGAGTTCTTTAATTATTACTGCAAAATTAATAAATATTTTGATGTTTTGTCACGAAAAAATCAAAAAATCAAAAAATTAGCACTTCACCTCTATCGGTTGAATTATTACTACCAATTAAGTAATTTGATTGCGAAATATAGTTCTTAAAAGTTATATTTTTCGATTTATGTTTTTCCATAAAACGAATTATTTCTGCAAAAGAAAACGAATTGGCATCAAAAACAATTTCAATATTGCTGTTTTTATTAACTTTAAATTGTTCAAAATCAGTTAAATATTCAATTGGTTTATTTAAGTTTAATTGAATATTTTCTTTTGAAAACACAATATATTTATCAATTTCTATGGCTAATTTTTGTGGCTTTTTTTGTTTAAAAACCGCAAATAAAAAGCTCCCAATTTGTATAAAATTATCAAAGAAAAAGGATTTTTTAAAATGCTTTTTATAAAAAAACTCCATCGCTTCTCGGAAACGTTCCAAATATTTTTCGTCTCTAACCGTGCTTTCTCCTTTGTAATGAATTATTGATGTTTCATGAAAATAATAATTCTCCATTCCTAATTTCTGAATCATATAACTCAAATCGATATCATCCGAATACATGAAGCAGTTCTCATCAAATCCACCAACTTTTAAATACAAATCACGTTTCATCATCATAAAAGCACCGACTAAAACATCCACTTTTCCAGATTGATTTTCTGACAAATGTTGTGCATAATATTTTCCGAAAAATTTAGAGATTTTATATAAACCAAAAATCTTAGTAATTGCCACATAAGGTGTTGGAAGTCCACGCTTACTTTCTGGAAGAAAATTACCTGTACCATCTATCAACTTACAGCCAATAATTCCGAGTTGGGAATTTGGAATTTGGAATTTAAAATTTAAAATTTTATCAAAAGTATCTTCAGCAACAATAGTATCTGGATTTAAAATACAAATATATTCGCTTTTTGCCTGTTCAACAGCTATATTATTCCCTTTTGGAAATCCTAAATTCTCTTTATTTTCAATAAGTGTTATATGTGGGAACAGTTGTTTCATCATCAAACAGCTATCATCCGAAGAATTATTATCCACTACAATTATTTCTGCATCAATATTTATAAGCGCTTTCTGAACACTAAGAACACATTGCTCTAAAAAATAGCGCACATTATAATTAAGGATGATTACGGATAGTTGCATTTTGTTTTAATGTGTCAATTTTCAATTAGTCAATGTGCCAATTGGTTGATAGGTCAAAGTTGCAATTTTTATTTATGAAATGCAAAAATCTAAATTTTAAATCTCAAATAATAAGTCTACTTTTGCAAAACAATTGGCGTTTTGCCACATTGTCTAATTGACAAATTAAAAAATGAATTACCTTTCAGTAGAAAATATATCAAAATCATACGGCGAACGTGTACTTTTTAAAGACATTTCTTTCGGAATTAATAAAGACCAAAAAATAGCTTTTATCGCCAAAAATGGTTCGGGTAAAACCACTATTATGAACATTATTAATGGTTTTGATGAACCTGATACGGGTCAGGTAGTGATTAGAAAAGGAATAAAAATGGCGTTTTTGAGTCAGAATTTTAATTTACAAGACGAATTAACGATTGAAGAAAGCATTTTCGCATCGGATAATGAGGTTTTACAAGTAATTAGAAACTACGAAAGCGCCTTAGAAAATCCGGAAGACGAAGAAAAATACCAGAAAGCGTTTGACGATATGGATCGCTTTAATGCTTGGGATTTTGAAACACAATACAAGCAAATTTTGTCAAAATTAAAACTTGACGATTTAAAATTAAAAGTAAAAAAACTATCTGGAGGGCAAAAAAAGCGTTTATCATTAGCCATTATTTTAATTAATAGACCCGATTTATTAATTTTAGATGAACCAACCAATCACCTAGATTTAGAGATGATTGAGTGGTTAGAAGATTATTTTGCAAAAGAAAACATTACGTTATTTATGGTTACGCACGACCGTTTTTTCTTAGAACGTGTTTGTAACGAAATTATTGAATTAGATAACGGGAAACTGTATCAATACAAAGGAAATTACTCGTATTATTTAGAGAAAAAAGAAGAACGTCAAATTTCTGAAAACTCCAGTATAGATAAAGCGCAAAATCTTTTTATTAAGGAATTAGCTTGGATGCGAAGACAACCAAAAGCAAGAACTACCAAATCGAAATCGCGTCAAGATGATTTTTATGTGATTAAAGAAAAAGCGGAAAGTCGTCGTAAAGAAAATGTAGTGGAACTCGAAATTAATATGGAGCGCATGGGAAGCAAGATTATCGAAATGGTAAAATTGAACAAAAATTTCCCAGACAGGACCATTTTAAAAGATTTTACATATGCCTTTCAACGAGGCGAACGTATTGGAATTATTGGAAAAAATGGAACTGGAAAATCGACTTTTTTGAACATTTTAACCAAAACTATGGAACCCGATTCCGGGAAAGTAATTATTGGTGATACAATTAAAATTGGATATTACACACAGAGTGGTATCAACCCAAAACCAGGACAAAAAGTCATTGATATTATTAAAGAATACGGAGAATACATTCCGCTTACGAAAGGGAAAATCATTTCCGCTTCGCAATTGTTAGAACGTTTCTTATTTGATGCTAAAAAGCAATATGATTTTGTTGAAAAATTGAGTGGTGGCGAACTAAAACGTTTGTATTTATGTACGGTTTTAATTCAGAATCCGAATTTCTTAATTTTAGATGAACCAACAAACGATTTAGACATTGTTACCCTAAACGTATTAGAAAGTTTCTTATTAGATTTCCCTGGATGTTTGTTAGTGGTAAGTCATGATAGGTATTTTATGGATAAAATTGTGGATCATTTATTTGTATTTAGAGGTCAAGGTGAAATTGAAGATTTCCCAGGAAATTATTCTGATTTTAGAAGTTATGAAGATTCTGTTGAGCCAAAAATTTTAAATAGCGTAAGCACTGATAAAGGAAGTTGGAAACAAAATCAACCAGCCAAAGCAGGATTAAGCTTCAACGAGCAAAAGGAATTTAATAAAATTGAAAAAGACATTAAAGATTTAGAATATCAAAAAAAGCAAATTGAACAAGAATTTTCGGACGGAAAAGTAGCTGATGACAAAATTGAAGCAAAAGCAAACGAATTACAAAAAATAATTCTAACTTTAGAAGAAAAAGAAGCACGTTGGTTTGAATTATCAAGTAAAATAGAATAATTATAACATCAAGATTCGCAAAGAAATCACAAAGTTTCGCAAAGCTTTATTTTCTTTGTGAAACTCTATGAAAACTCTATGAAACTCTGTGTTACAAAAAATAATGTCATATTTAAAATTCCTATTCCACTCCAAAAACGAACACGGAGTGCACTCGCCGTTTGTGTTTGATTTGGTTACGAAATGTTTTTATGATAAAACAAAATTTCCAGAATATTCGCTTTTAAAAAATAATTCAAAAAAGATCCGATTACTCTTTAGAATTATTAGATATTTAAAACCAAATTTCATTTTAGAAATTGGAAATTCAAATGAGTTAAATACCAATATATTTTCTTCAGAAATTACCCCATTTGAAGAGTTTCAAAAAAACAAACTTCCTAACAATAACACAACTTTCGATTTAATTTACTTCAACCAAAACGAATCTCAAAAAACTACGTTAGCATATTTTGATTTATTATTACCTACTATAACTAATGATGCTGTTTGGATTATTAATGACATTCATAAATCAACAGAAAATGAAAATACTTGGGAAATCATCAAAAAACATCCTAACGTAAAAGTTACGATTGATACCTTCCATTGTGGAATGGTATTTTTTAGAGCTGAACAAGAAAAAGAGCATTTTGTGATAAGAATTTAATGGATTAAACAGATTTTCTAAAATTTAATTATTGATATTGTTATTGTAATTGTTATTGTAATTGTTATTGTAATTGTTATTGTAATTGTTATTGTTATTGTTATTGTTATTGTAATTGTTATTGTAATTGAATTTTGAATTTTACTGTAACAAAATCTTCTATTTAACTACTTATTACTTGTAGTAAGTATTGTAATATAAAAACTGCACCTGAAAACTATGAAAACTCCAATAATAGACATTAAAGGCATTACACGTGATTTCCAATTAGGAAGTGAAACTGTAAACGTATTAAAAGGAATTGATTTACTTATTAACAAAGGTGAATATGTGGCCCTTATGGGGCCGTCTGGTTCTGGAAAATCGACTTTAATGAATATTTTAGGTTGTTTGGATACTCCAACTTCTGGAAGTTATATTTTAAACGGAAAACAAGTAAGCGAAATGCACGATGATGAATTAGCTGAAATTAGAAATAAAGAAATTGGTTTCGTTTTTCAAACCTTCAACTTAATGCCTCGTACAACTGCGTTGGATAATGTAGCCTTACCTATGGTGTATGCTGGTTTTTCAAAAGAGGAAAGAAACAAACGTGCTACTGAGGTTTTAACACAAGTAGGTTTAGCAGACCGAATGGATCATAAACCAAATCAATTATCAGGAGGTCAGCGTCAGCGTGTGGCAGTTGGTAGAGCTTTGGTTAATAAACCTTCAATCATTTTAGCGGATGAACCCACGGGAAATTTAGACAGTAAAACTTCCGTAGAAATTATGAAATTATTTGGTGAAATTCACGCTAATGGAAATACAGTAATTTTAGTAACGCACGAGGAAGATATTGCAGCTCACGCACATAGAATTATTCGCTTACGTGACGGAATTATTGAAAATGACATTCAAAATAAAGAAATTGTTGCTTATTAAAAAAGTTACACTTCCATACTACCAGCAAAAACTAGTTCTGCTGAACCTGTTAAGAATACATTTTTATATACTTCATTTTCTAAAACAAAACTAATTATTAGCTTTCCACCTAACACATTAATGTTGATACGATTCGCAGCTGTTTTATGAGTAGCGTGCATTGCAATTGCCACGCCCGTTGCGCCAGTTCCACAAGATAACGTTTCGTCTTCCACACCACGTTCATAAGTACGGACTGAAAAAGTGTCAGTATTTTCTTGTTCTACAAAGTTGATATTACAACCCGAAACATCATACAAATCAGAATATCTTAACTTTTTACCTGTGTTTTTTACATCAAAATCTTTTAAATCCGAAACTAATTGCACGTGATGAGGCGAACCCGTATAGACAAAATCATGCGTATTAAAATGCTTTACTTCTGTTACATCTATCATTTGAAGTGCTATTAAATTGTCTTCAAATGTTGCAAAATGATAGCCGTCCGATGCTTCAAAATGAGCTTCGTTTTCGATAATACCTAATTGTTTTGCAAAGGCCACTAAACATCGTCCTCCATTACCACACATAGTACTAGAGCTTCCATCAGAATTATAATACACCATAGTAAAATCATATTTTTTATGGTTTTCTAACAAAATCAAACCATCGCCACCTATGCCAAAACGTCGGTCGCATAAAAATTCAATTAGTTTGGTATTATTTTTGGGAAATGTGTTTGTACGATTATCAATCATAACAAAATCGTTTCCTGTTCCTTGATATTTGTAAAATTGTATTTGCATAGTACAAATATATTTATTTTTTTGCACAATATTGCATTAGGGATTGCAGTGGCATCCTTTTTTATATGATGACTGAGGTTCCCGAAGGCAACATATAAAAAAGATATAGCGTAAAGCCCGACCTGTAAGGAAATGCCCAAATGCTAAAAAGATGTTAAACATTGTTAATCGTGCGTTAAACGAAATTATAATTTAAAAAACCTAATTATATTTACATATTAAAAATAAATTAAAATGAACAAGATGAAAAATTTAGGAAGCTTATTTATTGTATCATTAATGAGTGGTGCCGTTACTTTGGGTGCCTATAAATTCATTGAAAATAGAAAAAATGAAAGCGATTCATTTATTACTACTTCACCAAACTATAACAAAGCGGTAAGTTACAATGGTGCCGAAAATATTGATTTTACAACTGGTGCCGAAAAAGCCATTCATAGTGTAGTACACGTTAAAAATGTTTCGGTGCGAACGTTTACGGATCCATGGGCATCGTTTTTTTATGGAGGTGGTACACAACAACAAGAACAAATAGGTACTGGATCTGGAGTAATTGTTTCAGAAGATGGGTATATTGTAACCAATAATCACGTAATACAAGATGCTAACGAGCTTGAAGTAACTTTAAATAACAACAAAGCATACAAAGCAAAATTAATAGGTACTGATAGCAAAATGGACATTGCTTTACTAAAAATAGACGCTGATGAAAAGTTACCATTTATTGTTTTTGGTAATTCTGATAATATTAAAGTAGGGGAATGGGTTTTAGCGGTAGGTAATCCGTATCAATTGAATTCTACTGTTACTGCGGGTATTATTTCAGCAAAAGCACGTAATTTAGATAAAGCAAGTATTCAATCCTTTATTCAAACCGATGCAGCAGTAAACCCTGGAAATAGCGGTGGTGCTTTAGTAAATACAAATGGTGAATTGATTGGAATTAATACGATGATTTCTTCACCAACAGGAAGTTATGCTGGATATTCATTTGCCGTTCCGTCTAATATTACTAAAAAGATTATTGAAGATTTAATGAAATTTGGTAATGTACAACGCGGTATTTTAGGTGTTGAAGGCGGCGAATTAAACGCAGAAGCTGCCAAAAAATACGGAATCAAACAAACGGAAGGATTTTACGTAAACAAAGTCAATAAAAATTCTGGTGCTGAAAAAGTTGGCATAGAAAAAGGAGATGTAATTTTAAAATTAGATGATAAAAAAGTTTTAACTTCTGCTGAATTAGAAGCAGCACTTATTACAAAAAGACCAAATGATATTATTAAAGTTACATTACTTAGGAACGGGAAGAATTTAGCTTTAAATGTACCGCTAACAAAAAAAGAATTAATTGCCTACGAATTTAATGGAATAGAATTTGAAGAGTTAGATGCAAACGATAAAAAACGATTTAACTTAAAAAGCGGCATAAAAATCAAACAAGTAACCAATGCAGATTACAAGGAATATGCTGAAGATTTAAAAGGTTCTATTGTAACGCAAGTAGATAATATGCGAGCAGTAGATATGGAAAGTGTTTCTGCATATTTAGCCAAAAAAGAGACCACTGAAAAAACACGCTATCAAATTATAGCAAAAAACGGGCAGATGTATCGCATCTTTTTATAACAATCTAAATGTATTTTAAGATTCGCAAAATAGTATTTATTTTGCGAATTTTTTTGTTTTTCATCTAAAAAATAACACGAAAAAAAATCGTAAAAAACTTTACGAAAACGATTGAAATCTATACTTTTGCATGAAATTTGTAACACAATCTATATTTTCATGAACAACAACACCATTTACGAAAAAGAATTAGCTTTTCAGGCAGACAGAAGAAAAGCATGTGTAGAATTTGTAAAAATTATAAGCGATTTATGGTTTGACAAATCTATTGAACTGGTCTTATTTAGAAATCAATTAATTGACAGAAATGTTTCTGACATTATCAACTTACACGAATATGCAGTTGCTTTTGTAGAAAAACCAATCAATATTTTTGATAGCGTAGAAATTGCTAGAGCTATTGAAAATTTAGATTTACCACCATCTCGAATAGATATTGGAAAATTAACCTATGAATATCATTTAGAAGATGATAAATATAATGACGCAAAAGCGTTTGTAATTGACAAATTAAAATATGCAAAAGACACATCTGAAATTGTACCTAAAGATGTAGTACTTTATGGTTTTGGTCGTATTGGTCGTTTATTGGCTCGCGAAATGATGAGCAAAATTGGGAAGGGACAACAATTACGTTTACGTGCCATTGTAACACGTGATAAAAATGATGCGATCTTATTAGAAAAAAGAGCATCATTATTAAGATACGACTCAGTACATGGAGATTTTGAAGGCTCGGTTGTTGCCGATCCCGATAACAATGCCTTAATTATTAACGGAACTACAGTACATATCATTACAGCTAATTCTCCAGAAGAAATTGATTATACCGCATACGGCATTAACGATGCTTTAGTAATTGATAATACGGGGGCTTTTACAACCGAAGAAGCGTTAGCAAGGCACCTAACCTCAAAAGGAGTAGATAAAGTATTACTAACCGCACCAGGAAAAGGTGTGCCAAATATCGTATACGGTGTAAACCATGAAGATTACAATCCAGATGAAGTGCATATTTTTTCTGCCGCCTCATGTACCACAAACGCTATTACACCAATTTTAGCGGTTGTTGAAGAAACTTTAGGAGTAGTAAAAGGGCATTTAGAAACCATTCATGCCTATACAAACGACCAAAATTTGGTAGATAATATGCATAAAAAATACCGTCGTGGTAGAGCCGCGGGTTTAAACATGGTGATTACAGAAACCGGAGCTGGAAGTGCCGTAGCCAAAGCATTGCCAAGTTTAGCTGGAAAACTAACTTCGAATGCAATACGTGTTCCTGTTCCAAATGGTTCATTAGTAGTATTAAATTTAGAAGTTGGCAGAACAACGTCTGTACAAGAATTAAACAATATTATGAAAACCTATGCTTTAGAAGGGAATTTAGTAGAGCAAATAAAATATTCTTTGAACAATGAATTGGTTTCTTCAGATATCGTTGGAACCGCTCAACCTTCTATTTACGATAGTAATGCTACAATAGTTTCAGGAGATGGTAAAAATATAGTGCTATATATTTGGTACGATAACGAATATGGATATAGTCATCAAGTAATACGATTAGCAAAATATATTGCCAAAGTAAGACGATATGTTTACTACTAGTAGGTAACAAAATGAAATTAAAAAACCGTTCCGAAGTAATCAGAACGGTTTTTTAATACTTAAATTCTTTTATTCCTATTTTTTCTGTGTAATGTAATAAACTGGGATTCCTAATAAGACAATTCCTAAACCTAAGCCCGTGTTTTTGGTGTCATAAATTAATAATATTATACTGATTATTGAAATTAATGTAATATATAATATTGGAACAAATGGATAACCGAAAGCTTTATAAGGTCTTGGTGTATCTGGTTCCTTTTTTCTTAGAATAAAAATTCCGTAAATTGTTAAAACATAAAATAATAAGTTAGCAAAAGTAGCATAGGTAAGTAAATCGCCATATTTTCCAGACAAACACAATATAGATGCCCAAATACATTGCATCCATAGAGCTTTTTCTGGTACTTGATTTTTATTTAACTCTCCAGCATTTTTAAAAAATAAGCCATCTTTACTCATAGCGAAAAACAATCGCCCACCAGCCAAAATCAAACCCGAATTACAACCAAAAGTAGAGATCATTATTAAACCCGCCATTATAAAAACACCTGCATTTCCAAATATTACAGAAGCAGCACTTGCTCCTAGCCTATCTTCGTTAGCATATTTAATACCTTGACCTAAAAAGTCATTAGCTAAAGGATTTCCATCTAAAGGCAATAATGAAAAATAAGCTAAATTGGCAAGTAAATAAATTATTGTAACAATTAATGTACCTAAAAACAGACTTTTGGGAATGTTTTTTTGAGGTTCTTTAATTTCACCTGCAATAAACGTAATATTGTTCCAAGCATCAGATGAAAATAAAGAATTAATCATGGTAAAACCCAACATACCGATTATTGCAAAGCCAGTTAATACTTCTGTAGTGATTTTCCCATCAACAACAGTTGTTTTTGAAGCTGACCAAATATCAGTAAAATTATTTGCTAACGTATCAGATTGTAAACCAACATATAAACCAAAAACAATTAAAGCAAATAAAGCAAATAATTTAGCCGCAGTAAAAATAAATTGCAGATTTTTCCCCGTTTTTACACCTTGATTATTAATTATTGTTAGTATAACAATACTCAAAATAGCTAATAGTTGTTGATATTGAATTTTGTAAGTCCCAATTTCTAATACATTCTCACTTAAAGTTGGAAAAAAAATAGCCGTGTATTTAGCAAAAGCAACTGCTACAGCTGCAATTACTCCTGTTTGAACCACTGTAAAAACCGTCCAACCGTATAAAAACGACATCATTTTGCCATACGCACGCTGAATGTATACGTATTGCCCTCCCGCTTTTGGCATCATACCGGCTAATTCGCCATAACTCAAAGCTGCGGCAAGCGTTAAAAATCCAGTTAAAATCCAAGCTAATAAAATCCAACCCGCACCACCAATATCTCTTGCCATTATTGAGGTTACAATAAATATTCCAGAACCTATCATTGAACCTGCAACTAAACTTGTTGCATTTAACAATCCTAATTCTTTTTTAAATTCAGTTTTATTTTCCATATAAATTATAGTTTTGATAAAGATAAAAAAAGAAAGTAAGGAAAATAAAAAAAGGTGTAAAATTGTACATTCTACACCTTTTTCTATTCTTCAACAGTTGTTATCGCTTATAATTTTGCTTTTTTACCCAGTCTGCATATTTTGCAGCCACTTTTAAATGTGCATTATAATCTGTTGCAAATTCGTGATATCCAAATTTTTCTACACTGGCACAAAAATATAAGTAGTTGTGTTTTTCTGGATTTAACACCGCATCAATTGCCGAAACATCTGGCATAAAAATAGGTCCTGGTGGCAAACCCGTGTTTTTATATGTATTGTAAGGAGAATTTACTATTAAATCGTTATGCATTACTCGTTTTACCACTAAGTTCCAATCATTTGATTTTTGTTTTAAAGCAAAAATTACGGTTGGATCAGCTTGTAATGGCATATTTCTGTTAAGTCGATTTAAATATACACCTGCTACTTTTGGTCTTTCATCTGCTTTTGCAGTTTCTTTGTGAACAATTGAAGCTAAAGTATATACTTGGGCTGGTGTTAAATTTAAGGCTTTTGCTTTCGCTAATCGGCCATCATTCCAAAATCTTTTATATTCTTTTGTAAGTTTTTCTCCAAATTCTTCAGGAGAAATATTCCAATAAAATTCGTAGCTATTTGGAATAAAAAACGACATTACATTATCTTTATTTAAACCATTTTCTTGTAGAAAAGTATCATTTGTGAAAATTTCTTTCAATTTTGTAGTATCTGGTTCAATTTGCGAAGCAATTCGGACAAATAAATCTTGTACTTTTTCTTGATTATTGAAGGCTAATTTTACAGGTATATTCAATCGCAACGCTCGAACAATACTAAAACTGCTCATTCCTTTTTTTAATAAAAATTTACCCGATTTTACATTTGAATCATAGTCTCTTTTTGAGGCTACCCAATCAATTTTAGCTTGATTTTCTATATAAGGCGCTAAAATTTTCTTTACATCTTCGTATTTTGAATCTGTTGGTACATATACAAATACTTCCTCATCTTCAAATTTTGTATTTCCGGTAAACGCTTTATTAATTACGTATCCACCACTAACAATTATTATTGCAGCTCCGATACTAATGATTCTTAATAATATTTTTTTTGCTTCCAAAATTTTTATTTTTCGTTTATGAATTGAAAAAGTACCTCATCTACGAAAGTACCATTTATTTTACTCCAATCTTTTTTAATGCCTATTTTTTGAAAACCAAAATTACTAAAAAGCTGTAAACTAGCTTCATTATTTACCGTAATATTTGCAAATAATTGATGTAAATTTAAATGCGTGAAAGCATAATTTGAAATCAACTGTAAGGTTTCTTTTCCAATGCCTTGATTTCTAAAGTTTTCTGAAATAATAATTCCAATTCCAGCACGACTATTTTTCGCATCAAAATCAAATAAATCAATGAATCCAACTTTTTCATTAGTTTCTGAAAAAACAATTACCAATCGCAATTGTTTCGCTTCATAAATATCCAAATGTGCGTTTTCTAAATAGTGCTTCAACATCCATTTACTATATGGTGTTTGTGTATTGCTCACTTCCCAAATCGATTCATTGTTTTCTATTTCGTACAGAAAATCTAAATCTTCGGGTTCGAGAGCTCGTAAATGAATATTTTGTCCTTTTAATGTCATAATTTATTTTTTAGGTACACCGATTTTGCAGATTTTTAATTATCAATTTAATGTGTCTAGATTAAAAAGGATAATAAAAATATTAATTACCTAATGCTTCTGCAATTTTCAACGCACATTTTTCGCCATCAATAGCAGCAGAAATAATTCCACCTGCGTAACCCGCGCCTTCTCCGCAAGGATATAATCCTTTAATTTGAACGTGTTCTAATGTAAAGTTATCTCTTGGAATACGAACTGGTGAAGATGTTCTACTTTCTGGTGCGTGTAAAATGGCATCGTTTGTTAAATAACCGTGCATAGCTTTTCCAAATGCAGAAAAACCTTCGCGCAGCGTTTGTGTTAAAAACGTCGGAAAAACTTCTCCTAATTCTACAGATGTTGTACCAGGAACATACGAAGTCTTCGGGATGTCTTTAGAGACTTTTGATTGTGTAAAATCAATCATTCTTTGTGCGGGAACTTTTTGTGTTTTTCCTGCCAAATGCCAAGCTTTTTGTTCAATAGCTTTTTGAAATTCCATTCCTGCTAAAGGTCCAAATTTTTCAAAAGGTTTAAAATCTTCTAAACGCAATTCGACTACAATTCCAGAATTGGCAGTGGCTTGATCTCGTTTACTTGGACTCCAACCATTTGTAACTACTTCGCCTTCGGCTGTTGCACAAGGCGCAATCACGCCGCCTGGACACATACAAAACGAATACATACCGCGACCATTTACTTGTTTCACAATTGAATAAGGCGATGGCGGTAAAAATTCGCCACGGTAATCGCATGAATATTGAATTTTATCAATTAATGCTTGAGGATGTTCTGCACGAACACCTAATGCAAATGGTTTCGCTTCAATAAAAATTTCTTTTTTATGAAGCAATTCAAAAATATCACGAGCCGAGTGTCCTGTCGCTAAAATAATTTTTTTGGAATGAATCGTTTCTCCATTTTGCGTTACAATTCCGTCTACTTCATTATTTTTAACTAAAATATCTGTAACTCGAGTTTCAAACAAAACTTGTCCGCCACATTCGATAATTTTCTCTCGAATATCTTGAATAATTTGAGGTAATTTATTGGTTCCGATGTGAGGATGTGCTTCTACTAAAATTTCTTCGGTTGCACCAAATGCAACTAATAATTGTAAAATTCTATCTACATCGCCACGTTTTTTGGAACGTGTGTATAATTTTCCGTCGGAATACGTTCCTGCTCCACCTTCTCCAAAACAATAATTAGAATCAGCGTTTACAATTCCATCAACATTTATAGCTTTTAAATCTCTTCGTCTGCCTCGAACATCCTTACCTCGTTCTACAACTATTGGTTTTAAACCTAATTCTATTAATTGCAAAGCTGCAAATAATCCAGCAGGACCTGCACCAACAACTATAACTTCTTGTTTATTAGCAACATTAGGATAATTTGGTAATTTTATTTCAGTTTCCGTAAACACCTCATCTTTAAAATAAATATTTAGTTTTAAATTAAATTTTATAGCTTTTTGACGCGCATCAATGGAACGTTTAAGTATCACAATTTTTTGCAAATCGGAAACAGAAGTATGCACCAATTTAGAAACATGTTGGTACAATAGTGTTTCGTTATTCGCCATTTCTGGAGAAACTTGAATAAGTAGTTCGCGAGGCATTGATAATAATCTTAAATTATGTAGGCAAAAGTACGAATTTTATAATGGAATAGAAATCTATTTGAAAAGTGCTAAAATGATTTGTAAGTTTGCAAAATGAGACAAATAAAACTAATTTGGGATTTTCGTGGACAAGCTGCTGCTAAAACAGCGGAACATCATGAAATTCATTTAAAAGAATTTTTAGATAAAGAAAATTATGCCCTAAAAATTACAGGCTTTGAAATTTTAAACGAAATGTATGCTACAGCTTATTTAGTGGTAGAAGAAGCCGATATGATTATTTTTAGAGATGCCTTACGACCTCATCGTGGAGAAGTTTATATAGGATAAATTCCGAAAATAGGTATGAAAAAATCCAAATTCCAATACTTATTTTTGAAATTTGGATTTAAAGACTTAAAAAAAATTTAATTCGCAACTTCACTTATAAATTTAATTCGCATCAAACGTAATTCTTCAGTATCATATTCGCCGTCAAATTCTTTTAATGCATTTTCTATGTTGTCCGATTCGGATTCCATAAAATAGTCGTGAATTTCTTCTTGTTGCTCTTCATCTAATATATCGTCTATCCAATATTTAATATTCAATTTGGTTCCTGAAAACACAATTTGTTCCATTTCTTTTAATAAATCGTCAAATTTCAGTCCTTTAGCGGAAGCAATATCATCTAAGGCTAATTTTCTATCTATATTTTGAATAATGTACAATTTATTTATGGAATTGGCTCCTGTAGACTTCACCACTAAATCATCTGGACGAATAATATCGTTTTCATCTACATATCTTGAAATTAATTCAATAAATGGGTTTCCGAATTTTTTTGCTTTACCTTCTCCTACTCCGTGAACATTACTTAATTCGTCAATTGTAATCGGGTATTTTAGTGCCATATCCTCTAAAGAAGGATCTTGAAACACTACAAAAGGAGGAACATTATGCTTTTTGGCTTCTTTTTTTCGTAAATCTTTAAGCATTGACATTAATATCGCATCGGCAGTTCCTGTAGCTTTTGCTGCTGCGATGATATTTTCGTCTTCTTCTTCACTAAACTCATGGTCTTCTGCCACCATAAATGAATATGGTTTAGCAATAAAATCATTTCCGGCTTGAGTTACTTTTAAAACGCCGTAACTTTCAATGTCTTTTGAAATTAATCCCGCTACTAAAATCTGACGAATTAATGCCATCCAATACTTTTCGTCATGAGCGGCACCACTGCCAAAAGTCTTTAATGTATCTATTTTTTGTGCTTTAATAATGGCATTAATTTTACCTACTAAAGCCATTATAACTTCTTTAGATTTAAATAACTGTTTCGTATCATTAATTACTTCTAATAAGGTAACTATCTGCTTTTGAGCTTCTGTTTTAACTTTTGGATTTCTAACATTATCATCCATATCTGCGCCTTCTCCATTAACTTCGTCAAATTCTTCTCCGAAGTAGTGAAGTAAATATTTTCTTCTTGACATAGAAGTCTCTGCGTAGGCTACCACTTCTTGTAGTAATGCGTAACCAATTTCTTGTTCGGCAATTGGTTTTCCAGACATGAATTTTTCTAGT
This sequence comes from uncultured Flavobacterium sp., assembly GCA_964593435.1. Lineage (GTDB taxonomy): Bacteria > Bacteroidota > Bacteroidia > Flavobacteriales > Flavobacteriaceae > Flavobacterium. The sequence goes on from CAZQGY010000004.1 coordinate 57,069, forward strand.
TTTTCAATATCTTTATACGAATAATACGCCAAACAAATTCCTTCGCCATCATCTCTTCCTGCTCTACCTGTTTCTTGATAATAACTCTCTAATGATTTTGGAATATCGTGATGAATTACAAATCGGACATCGGGTTTATCGATACCCATACCAAAAGCGATAGTGGCTACTACCACATCAACATCTTCCATAAGAAACATATCTTGATGTTTGGCACGTGTTTTCGCATCTAAACCTGCATGATAAGGCACTGCAGAAATTCCATTTACCTGTAGAACCTGAGCAATTTCTTCCACTTTTTTTCTACTTAAGCAATAGATAACTCCTGATTTTCCTTTGTGTTGCTTAATAAATCGTATAATATCACCTTGAACATTTTTTGTTTTTGGACGTATTTCGTAATATAAATTTGGTCGGTTAAAAGAAGCTTTAAACGTATTGGCATTTGGCATATCTAAATTTTTCAAGATATCCTCTTGTACTTTAGGAGTGGCTGTTGCCGTAAGTCCGATAATTGGTACATCACCTAATTGCTTAATAATACTTCTTAAATTTCTGTATTCTGGTCTAAAATCATGTCCCCATTCAGAAATACAATGTGCTTCATCTATAGCAACAAATGAAATTTTTACTGTTCTTAAAAACTGAATATAATCCTCCTTAGTTAATGATTCAGGAGCTACGTAGAGCATTTTAGTTTTTCCAGATAAAATATCTGCTTTTACCTGATTGACTTCTGTTTTATTTAAAGAAGAATTTAACACATGAGCTACACCTACATCTGACCCCATACTTCTAATGGCATCTACCTGATTTTTCATTAAAGCAATAAGAGGAGAAACTACAATAGCAGTACCTTCTAAAACCAATGCAGGTAATTGATAACATAATGATTTACCTCCACCAGTTGGCATAATAACAAAGGTATTATTACCAGAAATAATACTTGTTACTACTTTTTCTTGTAATCCTTTAAATTGAGAAAATCCAAAGTATTTTTTTAACTCTTTGTATAAATCTATATTCTGTTCTTTCATGAAATAACGGGTTGAACTTATAAACAAATAATTTTAGACAATTATTATTTGAATTTTGTCTAAATTTGCAATCATAAAGATACAACTATTCTTTAAAAACAAAAATATAATTCATTTAATTTTGAATACAACACAAACTATCTTAGAAAACGCAAAGCAATCTATACTATCACAAAGCGAAAGTATTGCGAAACTTACTCAATATCTTACTGAAGATTTTGCCAAAATTGTACAACTTATTTTCGAATCAAAAGGAAGATTAGTTGTAACTGGTATTGGAAAAAGTGCCATTATTGCTCAGAAAATTGTAGCCACATTAAATTCTACAGGAACACCATCTATATTTTTACATGCGGCTGAAGCCATTCATGGTGATTTAGGCATGATTCAAAATGGCGACCTTGTTTTATGCATTTCAAAAAGTGGGAATAGCCCTGAAATTAAAGTTTTAGCGCCAATTATTAAAAATTTCGGCACTACTTTAATTGGAATGACGGCTAATCCAAGCTCCTTTTTAGCTACTTCTTCCGATTTGGTTTTATTGGCACATGTAGATGATGAAAGTTGTCCACTTGGTTTAGCACCTACAAATAGTACCACTGCGCAATTGGTTTTGGGCGATGCTATTGCCGTTTGTTTGATGAAATTAAGAAATTTTCAAGCTGAGGATTTTGCCAAATATCATCCCGGTGGCGCCTTAGGCAAAAAACTATTATTGCGTGTAAAAGACATGTTAGATACTACACACGCGCCACAAGTAGCTCCAAATGCTTCTATAAAAAAAGTAATTATGGAGATTTCTGAAAAACGTTTAGGTGTTACCGCCGTTATTGAAAATGAAGTTGTAATCGGAATTATTACAGATGGCGATATTAGAAGAATGTTAACTGACAGAGATTCGTTTTCAGATTTAACCGCACAAGATATTATGTCAAAAAATCCTAAATCAATTGCTTCAACGGTTTTGGTTGCAGAAGCTTTAGATGTATTGGAAGATAATAAAATTACACAATTGATGGTGATTGATAATGGAACCTACAAAGGCGTATTGCATTTACACGATATTTTAAAAGAAGGAATTGTTTAAATAGATTATAGACAAAAGATTATAGATAATAGACTAAAAAAATTTGATGCATCTTAAATCAATTAATAACAATAAAAACTTAATGGCAAAAAAGAGCAAAAAAAATATTAACGAAATGACTTTTTTAGATCATCTTGAGGAATTAAGATGGTTATTAGTAAGAAGTTCGGCGGCTATTTTAACAGGTGGGGCCATAGCTTGGTTTTTTAACGATTTTATTTTTAAAACTATTATTTTCGGACCTATGAAAGGTGATTTTATTACCTATCAGTTTTTTTGTGATTTAGCTAATAAATACGATTTAGACAAAAGTTTTTGTGACACTACATTAAATTTCAGTATTCAAAATACCGAAATTGAAGGACAAATTTCTTTATTAGTTTGGACGTGTATTACAGCAGGATTTATCATCAGTTTTCCATATATTTTATTACAGTTTTGGAATTTCATTAGTCCAGCTTTGTATAAAAAAGAAAAAAGAAATGCAGTGAAATTTATTGTTATTTCCTCTTTATTATTCTTTTTAGGTGTGTTATTTGGTTATTTTGTTTTAACACCATTATCATTGAATTTTTTATCAACATTTACCGTTTCTGATGTAATTAAAAATGATATTAATGTAAATTCTTACATAGGAACCGTTAAAACCACCACTTTAGCGACTGGTTTAATTTTCGAATTACCTATAATTATTTATTTCTTATCTTCATTAGGATTAGTAACACCTTCTTTTTTAAGAGAATACAGAAAATGGGCGTATGTAATTATCCTAATTATAGCCGCAATAGTAACTCCACCAGATGTAATTAGCCAAGTTATAGTAACTATACCATTGATAATACTTTACGAAATTAGTATTTTCATTAGTGCTTTTATCTTTAAGAAAAACAACAAATCCATAACCACAATATAATGAGTGATTTAATTTCCGAGTTTAACGACTATCGTGCTAAAATGAATGAAAAATTATTAGCCGATGACAATAAAGTAATTAAAAGAATTTTCAATTTAGACACCAACGCATACAGCGAAGGTGCTTTAGATGTAAAGACTAAAGAATTATTAGGATTAGTAGCTTCTGCGGTTTTACGTTGTGATGATTGCATTAAATATCATTTAGAAACGGCTTATAAAAACGGAGTAAATCGCACAGAAATGATGGAAGCTATGAGTATTGCCACTTTAGTTGGTGGTACAATCGTAATCCCGCATTTGCGTAGAGCTTATGAGTTTTGGGAAGCGTTGGAGAATGAGTCAATTTAATAATATGCCAATGTGCCAATTAGTTAATGCGACAATTCAAAAAATTAACTAAACATTAGAAAATTGAATTATAATTAATGGTTATTTTTTTGATATTTTTACAAACGAATAAAATTATAGTATTGCCATTAATAAAAATTGAAGCAATATAAAAAAATTGGCACAATGCCATATTGTCTAATTGACAAATTAAAACAAATGAAATTAAGAGCCGAAAATTTAGTTAAAACATACAAAAAAAGAAGTGTTGTGAAAGGCATTTCAGTAGAAGTAAACCAAGGAGAAATTGTCGGTTTATTAGGCCCAAATGGCGCTGGAAAAACAACTTCTTTCTATATGATTGTAGGTTTAGTGAAACCAAATAGCGGAAATATTTATTTAGACGATATGAATATTACCGATTATCCAATGTACAAACGTGCTCAAAACGGAATTGGTTATTTAGCGCAAGAAGCATCGGTTTTTAGAAAATTGAGTATTGAAGATAATATTTTGTCAGTTTTACAATTAACCAATTTAACCAAAGCCGAACAAGAAGCCAAAATGGAAAGCTTAATTGAAGAGTTTTCATTAGGTCATATTCGTACAAACCGTGGTGATTTATTATCGGGCGGAGAACGAAGAAGAACAGAAATTGCTCGTTGTTTAGCTACGGATCCAAAGTTTATTTTATTAGATGAACCTTTTGCTGGTGTTGACCCAGTTGCGGTGGAAGACATTCAAAGAATCGTAGCACAATTAAAAAATAAAAATATCGGAATTTTAATAACCGACCATAATGTGCAAGAAACGTTAGCTATTACTGACAAAACCTATTTAATGTTCGAAGGTGGTATCTTGAAAGCAGGAAAACCAGAAGAATTAGTGGAAGATGAAATGGTAAGACGAGTATATTTAGGTCAGAATTTCGAATTAAGAAAAACAAAAATAGACTTTAATGCTCCGAAAGAAGTTGAATTAGATAAGTAATTTTAACATTCCGTATCTATCATATGAAAAATCCATCAAAAGAACAATTAGAATCTTGGAGTAAAGATCCAAATAATTGGAAATGTGGTGTGTTTTATTATAATCCGGAAGACGAAAGATTATTGCCTCCAAAAAAAGCAGCTTGGATGGGTTGGACCACTAATTTTGCCAATTCAAAATCTGTAGCATTATTGATTGTCATTGTCTTTTTGATCCTATTTCTAACGGCAGTTTTACCTAAAAAATGGGTTATTTAATACAAACTTTCTTCAAATCTGCTACGTTTCCGTTGAAAACATTCACATCTACAAGTTCGTTGATGCCATGAAGTTGGGCTTTCTCAGTAAATTGCCACATCAAATAATCATCTTCAATTTTTTCTTTCCAAGGATTGTAATTGGCTATCCAAAATAAGTAGTTTGGAAAATCATCTCGCAAAAAATCTTCATAATATTTTTCACCCGTATATATTATCGGTTTCACTCGGTACTCTTTTTCTACTATTGTTAACCAATTTTGTAATCCTTCTTTTAGTTTATTCATCGATTGCCCTTTTGGCATCTTTTCGATATCTAAAATTGGCGGTAAATGTCCTTTTCGTAATTTGACATTCTTAATAAAATTAGTAGCTTGATCTGTCGAATTTTCATCTGGACGATAATAATGATATGCGCCTTGAATATAAACAGTTGATGATAAATTTCTCCAATTTTTCTTGAAGTTTCTATCTACTTTTTTACTTCCGGCTGTAGCCCGAACCACTACAAACTTAATTTCAAATTGCTCTTCAATAGCTTCAAGTTTTTCCCAATCAATAGTGCCTTGATACTGAGAAACATCTATACCAAAAATTTTACCTTCGTGATTGGCTACGATATCATTTATTCGAGCATCTTCAAGTTTTCTTTGATTTGCCGTTAATTCGGTGTTTTTAGTTTTAAATCCCAAATAATATAAAAACATATCTTTTTTCTGATACACGAAAACAATCGTACACAATAACAAAAAAAGTCCAAGAATCCATTTGAAAGATTTCGGACTAATTAAAGTTTGTTTTTTTCTTTTAGAAGTATATTTTCTTCTGGTTGCCATTACACTTTCTTAAAAATCGTATTATTAACAACCGATAAAATCACATAAAGCAAAATGATAATAGGAATCGCAATGAATTCTAACAAGATTAATAAAATTAAAGAAAGAATTAAAAATACGACCTGCATTTTATATTTTTCCAAGCTGAAACTTTTTACTTTTAAAGAAAATAAAGGAATTTCTGCGTTTAATAAATACGAACTTAAAACTGTAACTCCAACTAAAACATAAGGATTACTTAAAAAATCAACTAACCATTCAAATTCTGAATGAAACTGAATCATTGGAATACTCATAATTAACAAAGCATTAGCTGGTGTTGGCAAACCAATAAACGAATCCGTTTGACGCGTATCTACATTAAATTTTGCCAATCTGTAACAAGATGCTAAAGTGATTAAAAAACCTAAATACGGTACAACACCCATATAAAAGGTATCCTCTGTTAAATTATATTGCGATTGGTTTTCCTGAATATCTGCTAACATTTTATACATTACCAATCCTGGCACCACGCCACTTGTAACCATATCTGCTAAAGAATCCAATTGTAAACCAATTGGGCTTTGTACTTTCCAAATTCTGGCAAAAAAACCATCCCAAAAATCGAAGAAAATTCCCAAACAAACCAATGAAAAAGCTTCATTATAATTTCCGTTAAACGCGTGAATTAAAGCCAGTAATCCAGCTAGTAAATTCAGCAAAGTAATGGCATTGGGAATGTGTTTTTTGATACTCATGAAGTGACGTTTTTCTTTATTATGAATTTTCTATAGCAAATGTAAACAATAAAATGAAAGAATTTGAGTTTATTAAAGAAGAAATTATGATATTTGTTGTTAGATTTAAATGATTTGAAAAAAATAATAGTATTCATCGGGTTGCTGACTTCCACGTCATTTTTCGGACAAACTATTCGTAAATATTCCAACGAATTTTTAAATATTGGTGTAGATGCTGCTGCGTTAGGAATGAGTAATGCAGTAACAGCACAAACCTCGGATGTAAATTCAGGATATTGGAATCCTGCTGGGATTTTACAATTGGAAGACAAACAAATTGCTTTAATGCACGCGAATTATTTTGCCAATATTGCACAATATGATTACGCTGGTTTTGCTATGCCAATTGACGATAGAAGCGCTTTCGGAATTTCTTTAATTCGTTTTGGGGTGGATGACATTTTAAATACCACTCAATTAATTGATAGTCAGGGAAATATTGATTATAACAGAATTTCTCTTTTTTCTACTGCCGATTATGGCGTAACGTTTTCATACGCCAGAAAATTACCGGTACAAGGTTTTAATTATGGGGTGAATGCCAAAGTAATTCGAAGAATTATTGGAGATTTTGCCTCTTCTTGGGGTTTTGGGTTTGATGTAGGATTACAATTTCAAAATAAAAACGATTGGAAGTTTGGTTTGATGTTACGAGACATTACCACAACATACAACACTTGGACCATCAACAAAGAAGAATATGAGAAAATAAAAAATGCGGTTCCAGGTGAAAACCAAGAATTACCTGAAACCAGTGAAATTACGTTACCAAAAGCACAATTTGGTTTGTCTAAAAAATTTGAGTTTCATTACGATTACACCTTAACTACCGCAGCAAATTTGAATATGGAATTTGCACAAACTAATGATATCATTTCTACTAGTATGGTAAGTATTAGTCCAGCCGTTGGATTTGAATTTGGCTATATTGATTTGGCTTTTTTAAGAGCTGGTGTAGGGAATTTTCAACAAATCACACAAATTGACAATACAAATAAAGTAAGTTTTCAACCAAATATTGGTTTAGGATTTAAATATAAAGGCATTCAAGTAGATTATGCTTTAACTGATTTAGGAAATCAAAGTGCGGCGCTATATTCTAATGTTTTTTCTGTAAAAGTGGATTTAGGAATTTTTAGAAGATAAATCGAAATGTTAAACACATAGACACATAGAAAATTTTATGTTTTAAAAAAAGATAACATAGTGTCTTAATTGTATTAATTAATGTTTACTATTTTTAGCGACAATTTAAAAAAAATCTATTTGCCTATGTGTTTCCAAAAAAATAAATTATGCTAAAAAAAATACTTTTCTTATTACTTCCCATTATTGGTTTTTCGCAAAACGTAATTTTATCAGACAATGCTAAAGTTAGTATTTTAAATTGCGGAACGGCACCTGTTTCTTATGCAATGTATGGACATACTGGAATTCGAATTACAGATAATGTAAATCAAATTGATTTGGTGTATAATTATGGTGCTTTTGATTTTACAACACCTAACTTTGTAATGAAATTTGTAAAAGGGGACTTGCAATATTTTGTAACTAGCGAAAATTACTACGATTTTGAATACAATTACAAATTAGACGGCAGAAGTATTGTCTCACAAGAATTGAATTTAACCACTGCACAAAAACAACAACTTTTGAATGAACTCAACAGTAGTTTAACTTCCGAAGAACGATTTTATACTTATAAATTTATTGATAAAAATTGTACAACAATGGTTGTAGATAAAATAAATAAAATATTGGGTAATGAAATTTTAAAGCAACCGAAATCAGAACAAAGTTATAGAGAAATTTTGTATCCATATATGTCCGATTTCTACATGAAATTAGGGATTCAAATTATTTTCGGAGCTAAAGTTGATCAACCTGCTACGCGTCTATTTTTACCTTTAGAATTTGAAAAAGTATTAAATACTGCTACTCAAAACGGAAAAAAAATCGCAAAACCTGCTGAAATTTTAAATAAAGAAACCATTACAAAGCCGTTTTCCTATATAAATTCTATATATTCCTTATTAGCTGCGATTGTAATTTTGATTTTAATAAACAAAAAAGGCATACAAATTACCTATTTCATTTTCGCAGGGTTGTTAGGATTATTTTTTAGTTTAGTAGGATTCTACTCGCTTCACGAAGAAATTCTATGGAATTACAACATATTATTATTCAATCCGTTACTATTATTGTTTGCTTATTTTTATTGGAAAAGAAATATCCCGAAAACTATTTTAACTGGACAAATATGCATTGCTTTTACGCTGATTTACTTGGCATATATTCTTGGTAAAGTGCAAGTATTTATAGTATTACCAATTGTTACATTACATTTATTTTGGTTGATTAAGATTGTAATGAAATATAAAAAGATGAAAACGAAATAATCTTTCACAAATTATTAAATAAAAAATGCCAAGCTTTCACTTGGCGTTTTGTATTTATAAGTAGTATAAATTAATTCGTTAATAATTTATGAGAAGGTGCAAACTTAGTTAAGTTAATACCTTCTACTGCTTTTTTGTATTCTTCAATGGTTGGTGTTCTTCCTAAAATTGTAGATAATACTACAACTGGAGTGGAAGAAAGTAAGGATTCTCCTTTTTTACCTTCTGCATCTTCCACTACTCTTCCTTGGAATAAACGTGTAGAAGTGGCCATTACGGTATCTCCTTTTGAAGCTTTTTCTTGGTTACCCATACAAAGATTACAACCTGGACGCTCTAAATATAACATGTTTTCGTATTCTGTACGAGCTGCACCTTTTGGAGCATTATCATCAAATTCGAAACCAGAATATTTTTGTAACACTTCCCAATCGCCTTCTGCTTTTAATTCATCAACAATATTATACGTTGGTGGAGCAACTACTAAGGGTGCATTAAATTTTACTTCTCCTTTTTGCGCTTCCACATTTTTAAGCATTTGAGCTAAAATTTTCATATCTCCTTTATGCACCATACAAGATCCAATAAATCCTAAATCTACTTTTTTGGTTCCTCCATAAAAAGATAATGGACGAATCGTATCGTGTGTATATCGTTTCGAAACATCTTTATTGTTTACATCTGGATCTGCAATCATTGGTTCTGCAATTACATCTAAATCAACAATAACTTCTGCGCTATATTTTGCATTCGTATCTGGTCTTAAAGCAGGTTTATCACCTGATTTAATTTCTGCAATTCGTTTGTTAGCTTTATTAATTAATCCTTGAAGCACTTTATTATGATTGTCCATTCCTTTATCAATCATAATTTGAATTCTTCCTTTGGCTATCTCTAAAGATTGAATTAACGTATCATCTTCAGAAATACAAATTGAAGCTTTAGCTTTCATTTCTGCAGTCCAATCTGTAAATGTAAAGGCTTGATCAGCAGTAAGCGTTCCTAAATGCACTTCAATAATTCTTCCTTGGAACACATTTTCACCACCAAATTGTTGTAACATTTGTGCTTGAGTAGCGTGAACCACATCACGGAAATCCATATACGGTTTCATTTCACCTTTAAAAGTTACTTTAACAGATTCTGGAATTGGCATTGACGCTTCTCCTGTTGCCAGAGCTAAAGCTACTGTACCTGAATCGGCTCCGAAAGCAACACCTTTAGACATACGTGTATGCGAATCGCCACCGATAATAATAGCCCATTCGTCAATAGTGATATCGTTAAGAACTTTATGAATAACGTCTGTCATTGGATGATAAACGCCTTTAGGGTCACGAGCCGTAATTAATCCGAAATCGTTCATAAATTGCATTAATTTAGGAATATTTGCTTGTGCTTTTTTATCCCAAACTGAAGCGGTATGACAACCTGATTGATACGCTCCATCAACAATTGGAGAAATAACTGTAGCAGCCATAGATTCTAACTCTTGAGCTGTCATTAAACCCGTTGTATCTTGCGAACCTACAATATTAACTTCAACACGAACATCTGAACCTGCATGCAATACTTTTTTAGAAATAGTACCAACAGCGTTTCTATTGAAGATTTTTTCCACAGCGGTAAGACCTTGTCCATCAATTGAGATTTCTTTTGATGGGGCATATACTAAAGGCGCTTCGACACCAAGTGTTTCAGCTGCAAAAGTTTGAATTTTTTTACCAAAAACAATAGCATAAGAACCACCGGCTTTAATAAATTCTAATTTTTGAGGTGTGAAAGCTTTAGAAATATCAATTAATTCTTTATCGCCATTATATAATTTTTTTGTTTTTGTATTGATGGTAAGCACTGTTCCAGTTGCTACAGAATACACTTCTTCTAAAACTGGATCACCACTTTCATTACGAACAATTTCTCCATTTTCGTCCGTCTTTTTTACCCAGTTTTTCAAATCTAAACCAATACCTCCAGTTACATCTACAGTTGTAAGAAAAATTGGAGAAATTCCGTTTGTTCCTGCTACAATTGGAGCAAAGTTTACAAAAGGAACATAAGGGCTAGCTTGTTTACCTGTCCAAAGTGCTACATTATTTACCCCTGACATGCGAGAAGATCCTACACCCATAGTGCCTTTTTCGGCAATTAACATAACGCTTTTATCTGGATGTTGTGCTTGTAAGGCTTTAATTTCTTCTTGTGCTTTTGGTGTAATCATACATTTACCATGTAATTCTCTATCTGAACGAGAATGTGCCTGATTACCTGGAGAAAGTAAATCTGTAGAAATATCACCTTCACCGGCAATATAAGTTACTACTTTAATTTCTTCAGCTATTTCTGGAAGTTTTGTGAAAAATTCTGCTTTTGCGTAGCTTTCTAAAATTTCTTTTGCAATTGTATTTCCGTTTTCATAAGCACTTTTTAAACGATCTGTATCGGCATCATAAAGATAAACTTGCGTTTTTAAAACAGCCGCTGCCTGATTCGCAATATCCACATTAGTCCCTAAAGCTATGTCTAATAACACTTTTATTGAAGGCCCACCTTTCATATGAGATAATAATTCGAATGCGAATTTAGGCGTAATTTCATTTACTACAGATTCACCAAGAATAATTTCCTTTAAAAAATTAGCCTTTTCAACTGCTGCACTTGTAGTTCCTGGTAATGTATTATAGATAAAAAACGAAAGTGAATCTTGTCTGTTTTCGTTTGTAACATCTTTTATCTGAGCAACGATTTCTTTTAATAATTCAGCACTATCAATAGGTTTTGGATGTAATCCTTGGCCTTTTCGTTCTTCAATTTCTTTGATGTACTCTTTATAAATATTTGTTTCCATATCAAAATTATTATGATAATTTATTAATCTGTTTTAAAACTGATACAAATTTAACCAATTCTTTTTAGATTAAAAAATTTATAATAAAAAACGATATTACCGAAATTATTATTTGTAATTATTCTATTTTAATGAATTTAATTCAAAAATAAAACAAAAAAGGAGCGTTTATTTAAGAATTCTTAATTTAAGCAATTTAAACTACGAAATTCAAAAAAAACAATAGTGTATTTTGCCAAATTAGCAAAATACAGTAGTCTTAAAATAATTTTCTGATGATATCTTCTTCAGAGATCCCTTCCGCATCTGCCTTGTAGTTTTTTACAATTCTGTGGCGTAAAATACCGAATGCTACTGCTTGAACATCTTCAATATCTGGAGAGAATTTCCCATTGATAGCCGCATTAGTTTTTGCTGCTAAGATTAAATTTTGAGACGCACGAGGACCAGCTCCCCAATCTAAATAACTTTTAACAAAATCGGGAGCTACTGGATTATTTGGTCGAGTTTTGGAAACCAAAGTTACTGCATATTCAATTACATTATCTGTAACTGGGATTTTACGAATAAGGTTCTGATAGGCTATAATTTCTTCTGCAGTAAAAAGCGGATTTATAGTTGTTTTAACATCTGAAGTTGTAGCTTTCACTACTTGTACTTCTTCTTCAAATGTAGGATAATCTAAATTTATGGCAAACATAAAACGATCTAATTGTGCTTCAGGCAACGGATATGTTCCTTCTTGCTCAATTGGATTTTGAGTAGCTAACACAAAAAAAGGTAAATCTAATTTAAAGCTTTGTCCAGCAACTGTAACCGATTTTTCTTGCATGGCTTCTAATAATGCGGCTTGGGTTTTTGGTGGCGTTCTGTTAATTTCATCCGCCAAAATAATATTTGAAAAAATCGGACCTTTTATAAATTTAAAATTACGCGTTTCATCTAAAATCTCACTTCCTAAAATATCGGAAGGCATTAAATCTGGAGTAAACTGTATGCGCTTAAAATGCAACCCTAATGCTTCGGAAATAGTATTCACCATTAAAGTTTTTGCCAATCCTGGAACACCTACTAACAAAGCATGCCCGCCAGAAAAAATACTCAATACAATTTGATTGACTACTTCGTCTTGACCTACAATAACTTTAGCAATTTCTTGTTTCAATTGCTTTTGCTTACTTACTAATTTTTCAATTGCTGCTACGTCTGACATATCTTAAGGTAAAAGGTATTGGGTATAAGGTTTTGGATTACTAATTTATTTTTTTAACCAATTATTTTCAAAAGTACATTCTTTATAATCATTACTTACTTTAATATAGTTTTTTTCAATTTTTTCAGCCATCCATTTACCAATTTCTTTAAATTGTTTATCAGAAAGCGCTAATTCTTTTATCTTAATATAATCTGTACCATAATCTGCTTTGTGTTCCTCTGTTTTTTTATTGACTTTAAGAATTTTAAAGAATTTAGTACCTTGTCTTTCTTGATCTAAAATTACTTTAGAGATTTCACCTTGTGACATTCCATTAACTTGGTTGTATAAAGCAGGATCTAATTTTGAAATTTCAAAACGAGGCTCAGATGAACGAGGATTTAATATAAGCCCTCCGTTATTTTTTGTGTCTTTATCATCTGAAGAAGCTTTGGCAGCATCTTCGAAAGTAATTTCGCCTTTTTCAATTTTTTCACGAATGCTTTCAATTTTATCTGATGCTTCTTTTACAGCTTTTGATGTTACTTTTGGACTTACTAAAATATGTCGTAATTCGATATCTTGTCCAATAATTTTTTCTACAAAAATAATATGGAAACCAAATTCTGTTTCAAAAGGCTCAGAAATATCACCTTCATTTAAACGAAAAGCAACATCTTTAAATTCTTTTACAAACTGTGTTTTTTTATTCATTTTATAATATCCACCGTTTGAGCTTGAACCAGGATCTTCTGAATAAATCACGGCTTTACTATAAAAACTTCCACCATTATTTATAACATCATTTCTAATTTCTTTTAATTTATCAATAGCTTTTTCCTTATCTTCTTTAGAAATTACAGGTTTCACTACAATTTGAGACAATTCTATTTCTGCACCAATTGTTGGAATTTGATCAGCTGGAATTTTATTAAAAAACTGTTTTACTTCATCAGGTGTTACTGTAATTTCATCAACAATTTTACGTTGCATCTGAGAAGTTAGCTTATTTAATTTAATAATTTCGAAAAAATAACTTCTAAAGTCTTCTTCGTCTTTTTTCTTATAATATTCAAATAATTTTTCTTTAGATCCAATTTGTTCTACCATAGTATTCATTTGGCTATCCATGAAAGAATTTATTTCTTCATCTGTAACCACAATACTATCTTGTACCGCTTGATGTGCATATAATTTATCTTCTAATTGCTTACCTAATAACTCACATCGTGTAATTTTCCCAGTATCAACACCTTGCGTTTTTAATTCTAAAAGCATTAAATCTATATCAGAATCTAAAACAATATAATTTCCTACCACAGCAGCAACACCGTCTACTTTTTCTTTTTTTTGTGCAAAAGTAATTGATGAAAATAATAAAAAAGCAAACGTTAAAAGATTGGTTCTATTTGTAAATTTCGAAATCATTGTTTTTATTGGCATCATTTGTTATTTCTATTTTTATTATTTTAGTTGCTGTTTTACATTTTCAAATACAGCGGTATTGATACTTATTTTAAATTCTTTTTTCAACTCATCAACCCAAGTGGATTCTAAGTATTGTTGGTAATCATTAATCACTTTGCTTTTACAGTCTTCAAGGGCTTTTATTTCTGCAGGTTTGATATTTTTCACATGAACCACAAAACTATAATTTGCATCTTTATACGTATTATTTGAACCCATTGTTAGGTTAGAAATTTTATCTAAAATATCATAATTTTTCTCAAATAAACCAGATTTCACCATAATGGCTACTTTATCTTTTTTATTTAATTTCGATTTGATATATTCAATACTTTTCCCTTTTTGAAGCATTTTTTGAGCCGATTCAATCACGGTTGCATCTGTAGACGACAAAATATCTACATCAAATCTTTCTTTCCAATTGTATTTAGATTTATTTAAATTATAGAAATTTTGAAGTCCTATAGTATCTGTCTTTGATTTATCCCAGATTTCCTTTTCCATTAAATCAAACAACAACAACCCATCTCTGTATTCGTCCATAACATTTTTGAAATCAGGAAATTCTCGCTCTAAATTATCAGTATAATAGGCAATTAATTGTTCTCCTTTCCACGATTCAAACAATTCAGATACTAATTTAGTAACTGGTTTAGTAGTTTGTTTATTTTTTTGTTGCGATTGAATGTAGCTAGCAAAAGACATTGTAGCCACTTTTTTAGTTTTGTCAATAACAAGCAAATCTTCTTTTATTGAAATGTCTTCTTTTGGAAGTTCCCACGTTTGACTGTAAATGGCATCCGTAACCGTTTTTTCAATGTTCTTGTATTGCGTTTTGTTTACTTCTAGTGTATATTTAGATTTTAATTTACTAGCCAATGTGTTAGTAATAATTATTGAACGCTCATCTCTTTTAATTTTATTTTCTAATTCGGATTTTGAATCTGCAAATGATTTTACTGGATGCTTTTCTATTAATTTTACAATATGCCATCCAAAACCCGATTCAAATGGCTGTGAAATATCTCCACTTTTTTCCAATGAAAATGCTACACTTTCAAAAGCTTCAGAACTTAATTGTCCTGTTCCAAAACGTTGTAAGACTCCACCTTTAACCGCAGTGGATTTGTCTTCAGAAAACTGACTTGCTAACGCTTCAAAACTTTCGCCTTGTTGTAACTTTTTCGAAATATCATCAATCGTTTGTTTTGCCTTTAACTTGGCATCATCGTTAGCATCAGAAGGATTTAGAATCATAATATGAGCTACCGTAACTTCGCCTTTATTATCTCTACTATCTGTAACCTTAATTAAATGATAACCAAAACGTGTACGAACAGGGTTTGAAATTTGTCCTACAGCTGTTTTATAAGCCGCAGATTCAAAAGGATACACCATTCTAAAAGCTGAAAAATAGCCCAAATTACCTTTATTATCTGAAACTGACGGATCTTGTGAATTAGCTAGTGCAACTGATTCAAAACTTTCACCATTTTCAATTTGTTTTTTTAAAGCAAGTGCTTTGTTGTAAAACGCCAACGTATCAGAACCCTTAATACTTTCATCAAATGAAAGTAAAATATGCGATGCTTTTATTTCTTTTAGACTTCTATTATAAGCTTCTTCAATTAATTGATTGGTAACTTTTGAATCATTTAAATACGATTTAGAAAGTTGATTTCTGTATGAATTTAATTCACTTTGATACTTTGTATTATTTTGTAAGCCTAATTTATATGCTTTATTTACTTTTAATTTATATCCAATAAATAATTCTAAATATTGATTTAAATCTTTTTGCGAATCGTCTTTAACTAAATCTAAATTTTTAAGATAAATTCTTTTAAATTCATCAATTTTATATTCGTTTGAATAAATTGAAAAAAGCACCTCATTTTTGGTGTTTTGAGCTATCAAATTAAAGCAAATTGTTAAAAATAAGACTAAAAAAAAGTTTTGAATTTTCATTTTTTAAAATTGGTTTTGTTTGCAACAAGCAAAAATAGGAAATGATTACAATTAAACAACTAATTGAAGATATATTAACTAAATTTTTAGATTTTCAAACCTAAATAAAGTAGTTTTTAATTAAAAAATCTCAACTTAAAATTGAGATTTTTTTTTATTTTCTGTTTTCTCTTGCAATTAAAGTATTTTTCAAAAGCATTGCGATGGTCATTGGACCTACTCCACCTGGAACTGGCGTAATAAATGATGCTTTCTTAGAAACATTTTCAAAATCAACATCACCTACAATTTTATATCCTTTTTCGGTTGTTTCATCTGTTACACGAGTAATTCCTACATCAATAACCACTACATCATCTTTTACCATTTCTGCCTTTAAATAATTTGGTACACCAAGTGCTGAAATAATGATATCTGCTTGTGAAGTAATTTGTGTAATATTTTTAGTATGTGTATGTGTAACTGTAACTGTTGAATTTCCGGGAAACCCTTTTCTACCCATTAAAATACTCATGGGACGACCCACAATATGGCTTCTTCCAATAACTACCGTATGCTTTCCTTGCGTTTGAACATTATATCTTTCTAATAATTCTAAAATTCCAAATGGCGTAGCTGGAATAAATGTACTCATATCCAAAGCCATTTTTCCAAAATTTTCTGGATGAAAACCATCTACATCTTTTGATGGATGAATAGCCATAATAACTTCCTGAGTATCAATTTGTGGAGGTAATGGTAATTGCACAATAAAACCATCAATATTTGAATCTTCGTTTAATTCAGCAATTTTTTTAAGTAATTCAGTTTCCGAAGTCGTACTTGGCATTTTTATCAAAGTAGATTCAAAGCCCACTCTTTCACAAGCTTTTACTTTACTTCCAACATACGTTAAACTTGCACCATCGTTTCCTACAATAATTGCGGCTAAATGAGGAACTTTTTCACCATTAGCTTTCATTTTTGCTACTTCGGCAGCAATTTCTTCTTTAATTTCTTCTGATACTTTTTTTCCGTCTAGTAGTTGCATTGTAATTGTTTTAAAAGTTGAAAAGCTGAAAGTCTTAAAGTTAAAAAGACTTTCGACTTTTTAACTTTAAGACTTTCAGCTTTTTATTTCATTCCAGGCATTGAAGGCATTCCTTTCATTCCACCCATCATTTGCATTAATTTTTTTCCGCCGCCCCCTTGCATCATTTTCATCATTTTACTCATTTGGTCGAATTGTTTCATTAACTGATTGACTTCTTCGATTTTTCTTCCTGCTCCTTTTGCAATTCTTGCTTTTCGTTTTACATCTATAATCGCGGGTTTACTTCTTTCTTTTGGCGTCATAGATTGAATAATGGCTTCTACATGTTTAAAAGCGTCATCTTCAATTTCAACATCTTTTAACGCTTTTCCAGCTCCAGGAATCATTCCGACAAGGTCTTTCATGCTTCCCATTTTTTTAATTTGTTGTATTTGAGCTAAGAAATCATCAAAACCAAATTCGTTTTTAGCAATTTTTTTCTGAATTTTTCTAGCTTCCTCTTCATTGTATTGTTCTTGCGCTCTTTCTACTAAAGACACTACGTCACCCATTCCTAAAATACGTTCCGCCATACGAGAAGGATAGAACACATCAATGGCATCCATTTTTTCTCCAGTACCAATGAATTTTATAGGTTTATTGACTACCGATTTAATTGAAATTGCGGCTCCACCACGAGTATCTCCATCTAATTTGGTAAGAATAACACCATCAAAATTTAATCTATCATTGAACGCTTTTGCTGTATTAACTGCGTCCTGACCCGTCATGGCATCTACAACAAATAACGTTTCATGAGGCTGAATGGCTTTATGAACGTTTGCAATTTCGTTCATCATTTCTTCATCAACAGCTAAACGACCAGCCGTATCAATAATTACAACATTAAAACCGTTTGCTTTTGCATGTTTAATCGCATTTTCGGCAATAGATACTGCGTTTTTATTTTCAGGTTCAGAGTATACTTCTACACCTATTTGATCCCCTACAACGTGCAATTGATTAATTGCTGCAGGACGATAAATATCACAAGCTACTAAAAGCGGGTTTTTAGATTTCTTTGTTTTTAAAAAATTTGCTAATTTACCAGAGAAGGTAGTTTTACCTGAACCTTGTAAACCAGACATTAAAATAACAGTTGGATTTCCAGATAAATTCACACCTGCAACATCTCCGCCCATTAATTCAGTTAACTCATCTTTCACTAATTTTACCAACAATTGACCCGGCTGTAATGTAGTTAATACATTTTCTCCAATAGCTTTATCTTTAACTCTCGTAGTAAAATCTTTAGCAATTTTAAAATTCACATCGGCGTCTAACAATGCGCGACGTACTTCTTTTAAAGTATCGGCAACGTTTACATCCGTAATTTTTCCGTGTCCTTTTAATATATGGAATGCTTTATCTAACTTATCGGTAAGATTATCAAACATAATAATTGAGCTTTTTTAATGAAATGCAAATATATGGTAAAGTTGTAAAGTAACAAAGTGAGCTACTTGCAAAATTTAAATTTTTAAAAATAAAAAAACCGTTCTGAAAATTCGGAACGGTTTTTTAAACATATGTGAAACATATTATTTTTTAGAACAACATGATTTTTTCTCAGTTGAAGCGCAAGATTTTTTCTCTGCTGCTTTTTTATCTGAACAACAAGATTTCTCCGTTTTCTCTTTTTTCTTTTCTTTTTCTTTTTCTTTAAAGTTAACTACAGAAGCAGAAGAAACCATAAATGCCATTAAGGCAACAATTGACAATACTTTTTTCATGATATTTATTATTATTTGTTATACTTAATTATTTTACACTATCCAAAAGTACTAATTTTTTAATACTTAAATGGTAAATTTTTCTTAATTTTTTTCAAAGGTTAAATAATCTGTTCCACCGTTACCTCCACTCACGTCAATCAATTGAATTTTAGTGTCAGTTCTTGAAACAATATCCCAGTCATCCGATAAATCTACAAAGTTAACTGGAGAAGTAAAAGCAATATTAAAATCTAAGTCGTTTAATGTGTCGTCATTACTATTTGAATCAGTAATCGACCAAGTGCCTGACGTCGTCATACCATTTCCTACTGCTGTAAGCACATTGTTTGATGCAAAAGTAAAATTATAACCTGTAAAATTAGACGTTTCATTTACTCCTGAATCTACATAATTTGTAATGCGCCAAGTACCTGAAATAACTGTATTAATTACTTGTGTTTGATTCACATTTGTCGGCGCATCATCTTCATCACTACACATAGAAGCTACATTAAGCACAAATATAAGCGCTAAAACAGAAATTATTTTAATTTTTTTCATATTCTTTATGTTTTAATAAATATACAATTTTGAAATTCAAATATATAATTATTTTTTTATATCAACCATTTTTTGGTTTACAATACTTACAATTTCATTTTTAGAAACCACACCCGATTGTCTCCACAGCATTTTTCCGTTTTGAAACAACATCAGGGTTGGCACCCCTTTCACTTGAAAATGAGCTGCAATTTCTTGGTTTTTATCTACATCAATTTTAATAACGGTAATAACATCACCTAATTCATCTTTGGCTTCAATTAAAATTGGCGCTAAAGCCTGGCAAGGGCCACACCAAGTAGCAAAAAAATCAATTAAAACTGGTTTATTTCCATTAATTAATTCGTGAAATTTACTCATCTTCTCTGTTTTTAGTTGGCACATTACAACCTCTTGGACCACATCCTAAATTAAAAACTGCTTGAAACAAAAAGAAAACACCAAAAGGAACAAATACCCACTGATTTTGTTCGTAGGCTGTATAAAAACAGAACAAGGCTATTGCAATACGAAAGTATCGCATAAAATGCCAATTATTTAAAAATATTTTTTTCATATATGTAAAATTTATTTTTTTGCGGTCATATATGGTATCGCCTTTTTATTTATAGGTGTTTGCTTACGCAAACTTGTTTTAATGGCGATTTCATAGTTTATAATCTTTAAGCAAATGTACTAAAGGTAAAATTACTACTATGTAACAAATATTACAGAACTTAAAACTGGAAATAAATAAATGGCTGTGGACCTGCAGAAGCAGTAGCATAAACTAACCAAAAAACCAATCCTAAAATAATAGCACGTGTAATTAAAGGCATGGCTTTAAACACATTTTGAATGGCAATGGTAACTTTTTCGGGAATATAATGCCAAAAATAACCTAAAAACATCAAAATAAACACATTTTGATATCCCTGAACTATAATGATCCATTGATTGAAATCGAAAGTCACTTTTCCGATATTATTTATTATTTGTAGCGCTGTAGTAAAATCTTTTGCACGGAAGAAAATCCAACAGAAAGCTACAAAATGAAAGGTTACTAAAATAGCAAAAAACTTCAAAAAAGGTGTTAAGAAAAATATTTTTCGTTTGGATGGCGGATAATATTCTAAAAATATTTTATGAATAGCAAGTGCCATACCATGTAAAGCACCCCAAATTATAAATCGTAAACTAGCACCATGCCACAATCCGCCTAATAGCATAGTTGTCATTAAATTTACGTTGGTGTACATCGTTTTTTCTTTTTCTCTTGAAAATAAAAAAGTAAAAACAAATACTATAGTTGATGCTATAGCTATTAGTAATGGTATGTTACTTGTTTTAGAAAAGGAAACACCCCAAACAATAGCACCTATAAAAAACAAACTTGGGAATAAAAATCCTGCAAATGTTCCGTACCGATTTCCTCCTACAGAAATATATAAAAAATCCTTTAACCAAGTAGATAAAGAAATGTGCCAACGCCGCCAAAAATCTGTAATAGAAGTGGATTTATATGGCGAACGGAAATTAGTTGGTAATTTGAATCCTAATAACAACGCTACACCAATTGCCATATCTGAATATCCAGAAAAATCGCAATAAATTTGAATCGTATAGCCATAAGAAGCCATTAAATTTTCGAAAGGTGTGTAACTATTTGGTAAATCGAACACACGATCTACAAAGTTTAACGAAATATAATCTGAAATTACTGTTTTCTTAATTAATCCACCAATAATCAATAGAAACGCACGATTAATATCGTCTTGTGTTACATTTAATTTCTGATATATTTGTGGTAAAAAGTCTTTTGCTCTAACGATAGGTCCAGCTACTAGTTGTGGGAAAAATGACACAAAAAACAAATAATCCATAAAGCGTTTTGTGGGAACAATTTCTTTTCGATAAATCTCGATAATATAACTTATAGATTGAAAGGTGTAAAATGAAATCCCTACAGGTAATATTACATCAAAAAATGCTAATTTTCCTCCCGTTAAGTTATTAGTAATATCTACTAAAAAATTACTGTATTTGAAATATCCTAAAAAACCTAAATTTAGGATAATACTGAAGGTTAAACATAACTTTTTGTTTAAAACACTTGAAGTGCGATACACCAAATTACCTAAATTATAATCAACAACTGCCGAACCTAAAAGCAATAAAAAGTAAATACCACTTGATTTGTAATAGAAAAACAGCGAAAATAAAATTACGTAAATCATTCGCAAAGTATCTGCTTTTCTTAATAAAACATACCAAAAATAAAACACTAAAAACAAACCTAAAAACAAACCCGTATTAAACAACAAAGGTTCCTTTTCATTGTAAATAAACCATTTTTCAACTACTTCTGTAGTAATTTTGCCTATATTTTTATAAAACCAATCTTGCAACACTTTATTTATTTTTCAGATTTGTATAATTCGTATGATTGAATAAAGGCATCAAAAAACAATTCACCTTGTTTTTCATATCCAGAATTTGAATAATGCACTTTATCTCTTGCCATTAATCCCATTTTAGAATTAATAATAATATTTTTATTTCCACCAAAAACATCTAATAAATTCCATACTGCATAGTTTTCTGTTGGTGCCATTTCAATAATTTTTTCAGCATATTTTTCTATATAAATATTTTGAGATTTTCCATGTAAAACAGAAGGTGGTGGCGTAGTTATCAAAAAAGAAGCTTCCGGGCATTTTTGTTTTATTCCGTCAATCATTGTTTTCAAATTCCCAAAATAAGTAGCAATATCTTGTTTGTCAAAACTTTCATTTGTTCCTAAAGAAATTACAAACAAATCAGCTTCTAAGCTTGGTAATTGATCAAAAAACAAAGGAAATTTATTAAAATCGCTGCTTTTTGCACCATTTACACCAATAGATGAATAGGTAACACCCGAGTTTTCATTTTCTAATATTAAGCCATTTAAAGCAATTTCAGAACTATTTTCATTTCCAATAATTGTAATTTTATCAATTGGTTTTTCGGAAATATATACATTATAAATTGGAGTATTTTCTAAAACAATTGGTTCATAAACATACTTTACAGTTGAAACTGTTTTGTAAGTGGTAACTGTTTTTCCTCCCGGAATTTTTAAAATTTTTCCATCTCTAATATTGTCAGATGTCAATCCGTTAGCAGCTTTTAATTGTTTTAATGAAATATTATATTTATCAGCAATTCCACCTAAAACTTCACCTGGTTTTACTTTATGAGAACTTATTGCTGGCGTTTTAACAGCCACTTTTTCTTGAGTAGTAAAACTTTTTTTAGCAAAGGACACATTAAAAATATTTTCATTTTTAGGCGAAATGACTTTTAATTTTGTGAAATCGAATTGGGCATCTTTTACTAACATATCAATATGAAAGGTCTTTTGTTTTGGTTCAAAAGAAATCCCACTTAAACCAACAGGTTTTGATATATCTGCATATAAATTTCGAGAAGCAGAAAATCCGCCAGAACCTGTAAATTTAATAGGTGAACTATTATTGGTATTTGCTAAACTATATGGAAAAGTAAAACCAAAACCGGCATTTCCAAAATTTTGTTGCATTCTGTGGCGTATTTTTGCCGTAAAAATATCTGCTTGAATATGCGAATCACCAATGTGAACTATTCGTACTTTCCTATCTTGATTTTCTTCTAATTGATATAACTTATCAAAAATTGTAGCCAATGCTTTTTCATTAGAAATAACATTATTAAACGCTTCAAAATTAGTAGTATCGACAGCAACTGTAGCGCTATCTATAGCAACTTTTACAGAATCATGTTGTGAAAAAGCAAATGCTGAAAAAAATAATATATATATAAACTTATTCATTTAAAGTATCTTTAATTACCGGTACAGAATCACTTACCGTTGTTTTAGTTATTCTTTTTTTCTTGGCTAAAATGCGTAATTTTTTATACTCTTTATACCCTATATCTATTTGTTTATAAATAAGTTGCGCAATTTCTTTCGCCCCTCTGTGATTAAAATGTGTGTAATCTTTATTTGCTTTTGCGGGTACATTTTCTACCCATTTTACCATAGAGCCATCACCACCCATAAGAGTATACAAATTTACTAAACCCGCTTCCGATTTTACTGCATATCGCTTTTGAGCCATAATTAAAGGAGCAACAGCTGAATCCGATTTCATTTGCATATCGTACTTAGTTGATTTATCGGCAGTTGTGATGATTAAAATTGCAGCTCCTGGAAAACATTGTTTTACATGATTTACAACTGAAGTCATTTTTCTTTCGTACCAAGAATAATTTAAAGAACCGTAATTTAAAACGTTCGTTCCAAATTGTAAAATAATTAAATCATAACCTAGCTTTTGCTGAAAAGCATTCATTAAATCAATATTGAAAGATCCTAAAGGCAAACCAGAATTTCCTCGAGATGAAAAATTATCAACATGAATTCCTTTTCCATTATCAAAATTAAATCCATAAAAAGGAATAGAATCTGCATTTATGAAATTTACTTTAATTTTATTTCCTGTACTTCCAATTTGGGTTGTGTTTAAAATAGCGTTTGGAGTAAGTTTTTTATAAACGGTATCTTTTCCAATAACTTGACGTAACATTCCGTTTTTATTTTTAGAACTCCCGTAAAAAAGCGTGGGATTATTTAATGCTGTTGAAAAACGATTTCTTCCTGCTTTGTATTTTACCCAAGTAGGATTTACAGTGTCTTTTGCAAAGAAAACAGCACCATTAACACCAAAAGAACGCAAAGGACTTTTTGTTTTTAAATACGATTGCGTTTTCCAGTTGGGAGAAAATTCGTGTAAAATAGAACCTCGAGATCCAGCCGATTCAGAGAAAATATTAACAAAACCAACGCCTTCTCCACCAAAAACACTTTGAAATTGGGTACGAACATCTTGTACAATCAAATCGCCATCTGTCATAGAATCTCCAAAATAGGCAATTCGGGCTTTTCCTTTTTTATTGGTTTCTAATTGGTATAATTTTTCAAAAAACGGGATTAAATATTGATATCCTTTATATTGTTCGAATTTTTCATTGGAAAATTTAATTCCTAACGGATTTGAAACAAAAGAAATGGTTTTGTTTGTTAATGTATCTTCTTCCGAAAGATTAGCGCCTTCCGCAACTGCTTCTAATAGTAAACTATCCACCACAACATTTTTACTATTTGTTGTTGTGTCAGGAAATAGTTTTTTTGGCAAAAACGATTTAAATCCAATAAAAGAGATAATTGCTATTACTACAATTAGCCAGGATTGAAAGAAATAGGTTTTATTTTGTTTCACTTTATTATTTTTATTACTTCAAAATTCATTGTTCAACATTTTTAAACTTGAAACACTCAACTTGGAATTTTGAATGTTAAAATCTGCTTACATACGTTCCGGAACACTAATTCCTAATAATCCGAAAGCATTTTTAATTACTTGACTTACTGAATTTGACAGCTGTACTCTAAACACTTTTTTGTCTAAATTATCTTCTCCTAAAATGGAAACATTTTGATAAAATGAATTGAATTCTTTTACCAAGTCGTAGGTATAATTCGCTACTAATGCTGGGCTAAGATTTTCAGCAGCGTTTTGAATGATTTCAGGAAATAGTTGTATTTGTTTTATTAATTCTTTTTCTTTTTCATGTAATTCAGAAAGTGTTACATCTTTACTATACTCGAAAGTAGCTTTTCTTAAAATCGATTGAATACGAGCATAGGTATATTGAATAAACGGCCCTGTATTTCCGTTAAAATCTACTGATTCTTCCGGATTAAACATCATTTGCTTTTTTGGATCCACTTTTAACATATAATATTTTAAAGCTCCTAAACCAATTGTGCGGTACAAAATTGCTTTCTCTTCTTCAGAATAGCCATCTAATTTTCCTAAATCTTCGGAAATTTGTTGTGCGGTTGTAGTCATTTCAGTCATTAAATCATCTGCATCAACAACGGTGCCTTCGCGTGATTTCATTTTTCCTGAAGGTAATTCTACCATTCCGTACGATAAATGAAATAAATTTTCAGCCCATTCATATCCTAATTTTTTAAGAATTAAGAACAATACTTTAAAATGATAATCTTGTTCATTTCCAACCGTATACACCATTCCACCTATGTCTGAAAAATCTCTAACTCGTTGAATAGCCGTTCCGATATCTTGCGTCATATAAACCGAAGTTCCATCTGAACGCAATACAATTTTTTCATCTAAGCCATCTGCTGTTAAATCAATCCAAACCGAACCATCATCTTTTTTAAAGAAAACACCACGACTTAAACCATCTTCTACTACATCTTTACCTAATAAATACGTATTACTTTCGTAATAATAACTATCAAAATCTACTCCTAAATTAGTATATGTTACGGAAAATCCATCGTACACCCATTGGTTCATTGTTTTCCAAAGTTCAATAACTTCTGGTTTCCCATTTTCCCAATCTAAAAGCATTTGTTGCGCTTCTAAAATAAGTGGTGCTTGTTTTTTGGCTTCTTCTTCTGTTTTTCCTTGCGACATTAAAGCAGCAATTTCAACTTTATAAGCTTTATCAAATTCCACATAAAAATTACCAACTAATTTATCGCCTTTTAAACCTGTTGAAGTGGGTGTTTGTCCGTTTCCGAATTTTTGCCAAGCCAGCATCGATTTACAAATATGAATACCTCTGTCGTTAATAATTTGTGTTTTATATACTTTTTTACCAGATGCTTTTATAATTTCAGCAACGGAATAACCCAATAAATTGTTTCTAATATGACCTAAATGCAACGGTTTATTTGTATTTGGTGAAGAGTATTCTACCATTACTGCTTTATCACCTTCTGTAGGAAATACAAAACCATACAAGTTATCATTTTTTATGCTGTTGAAGTAAGAAATATAATATTGATCGGAAATTACTAAATTTAAAAAACCTGCAACTACATTAAATTTTGATACCTCAGCCACGTTTTCTACTAAATAGTCACCTATTTTAGTTCCTATTTCTACAGGATTTCCTTTAATTTGTTTTACCAACGGAAAAACGACCATAGTAATATCGCCCTCAAAATCTTTCTTAGTAGATTGAAATTCCACTTTTTCAATAGAAATTTGAAACAGTTTTTCAACGGCATTTTTTATAGGTTCGAAAAGAATTTCTTGTAATAACATAATCGTGTTTTTAATAGCGTGCAAAGATAGAATTTTTAACCAATTGAAAAGTTCATTTGTAACAAAAATGTACAAATTTTGACTAATGTACAAAATTCATATTTTATGTTGTAATGTCGCCTTGTTTTTACTCGTGATTTAGCAGCTAAATTATTCTTTAAAATCTTAAAAAAAATTATGAAATTAAAACACATTTTCATTGCCTTAGTAGTTGTTTTTTCAACTGCAAATCTAGTAGCTCAACAAAACAATACAGGAATAATCAAAGGAAAAATTATTGACAAAACATCCAACGAACCTGTTGGATATTCTACCGTTAGCCTTTTAGAAGGTCAAAAACCAGTTGCTAACATTTCAACAAAAGAAGATGGAAGTTTTGAAATAAAAAATTTAGCATTGAAAAGCTATATATTAAAAGTCAACTTTATCGGGTACATTGATGTGTCAAAAACCATTACTTTATCAGAAGAAAACAAAGAAATAAATATTGGAAATATTACTTTAGAATCAAACGCGAATACTATTGAAACGGTATCTATTGTTAAAGAACGCTCTACTATTGAACAAAAAGCAGACAGAAAAGTAGTAACTATTGGTAAAGATTTAATTGCCTCAGGAACTACCGCTTCAGAAATTTTTAATAACATTCCAACCGTGAGCATTGACCCACAAACCAAGGAATTAAGTTTACGTGGCAATAGCAATGTTAGAGTACTAATTGATGGAAAACCAACCAATATTGATGCGGGACAGTTATTACAACAAATTCCATCAGCCTCCATAAAACAAGTAGAATTAATAACCAACCCATCTTCTAAATACAATCCGGAAGGAAATAGCGGAATTATTAATATCATTTTAAATAAAAACACACAAAAAGGATTTAATGGTAATATTACTACAGGTTACACTTTTGGAATTACACCAAAAACAAATCAGTCGTTGAACCTAAATTATAAAGTGGGTAAAGTAAATTTTTATACCAATTATGGTTTTAATAATGGTAAAAATAGAAGTCATGGTTTTGTAGAATCGGACCGTCCAAATTTAGAAAACAGACAAGATTTTAATTTTACCAATACCAATACGTCTCATTTGGCAAAAGTTGGTGTAGATTATTATATTAACGACAACAATACTTTATCATTTTTTACAAACTGGAATATTGCAGACGGGAAAGGAAATTCAACTACAAATGTGAATTATTATAATAATGCTACGTATGCAGATGAATTACAAACTAATACCAATAACAGTGGAAATATCACACAAACCTACGATTTAAACTACAAACATAACTTCAAGAAAAAAGGCGAATTAATTGAATTTCAAGCAAATTACGCTAGAACATCAAACGAAGATATTTCTTACTTTAGAAATAATGGCGTATTAAGATTGAATGACATAGACAGCAAAACGAATTATGCCCAGTTTAATATTGATTATACAAATCCAATAGACGATAACACAAAAATTGAAATGGGTTTTGAAAGTAGAATTCAAGATGGACAGAATAATTTTTATAATGAATCGTTACCGTTTTATGGTTCAAATCCATTTACTTTTAACAGAAACATCCATGCCATTTATACGAACTACAGCAAATCATTTGGGAAATTTAGTGCCCAAATTGGCGTTAGAATCGAAGAATATACATTAGATGCTAAGTTTGAAAGAAATGAAAAAAATCCAAATTATTTTGAATCCACTTCGGTTGCAGATGAAATATTTACAGCCTACCCATCGGCTTACTTATCATATAAATTAGATGACAACAACACCTTTAATTTAAATTATACCCGAAGAGTAGATCGCCCGAGTATTGGACAAATAAACCCTATTAGAGAATGGACAACACCTTTGTTAGAATCAAGAGGGAATCCAGCTTTAGAGCCACAATTTACAAATTCATTTGAAATTAATCATACTAAAATTTTCAGCTTAGGAAGTGTGACTTCTGCAGTATTTTACCGATTAATTAATGCTGAAATTTCAAGAGTTATTTTTCCAAATCCGTTAAACAACATTCAAAATATTATGTCGTTTGATAATTTTGACAACAACAGTCAATTAGGTGCCGAAATTAATGCCAATTTAAAAGTAACAAAATGGTGGTCAACCAACGCAAGTGCAGATTTATATTACAAAACCGTTCGTGGAACCGTTACAAACATCAACACCAACTTACCAGAAAATAAAGAAATAAATGTAACCACTTTTAACACAAGATTAAACAACACGATTACCGTTACAAAAAAATTACGATTTAATTTATTTGGAATGTACAGAAGTCGCGATTTAGGATTACAATATTTAAGAACACCTATGTATCGTGTAGATTTTGGAGTAAACTATAGTGTTATTGGCGGAAAAGGAACGCTTTCTGCGAGAATGAATGATATGTTTAGAACCCAATTTTTCGGATTTAATGGAAATATTCCATTCCGCCAAGATGGAGAATTTAGATTTGAAAGCAGAACTTTCTATGTAGGATTCAATTACAATTTTGGAAGTGGTAAAAACAAAGAATTACAACGTAAACAACGTGAGAAAAACGAAACTCAAGGTGGGGGCATGTTTTAGGTGTTGGGTTTAAGGCATGAGGTAAAAGGCATAAGCCCAAAAAAGCGTTCAGAAATTCTGAACGCTTTTTTTTATTATCTATTTCCTATATTCTAATATCTATACTCTAAAAAAAATTACCATCTAATAATCACGCTTCCCCAAGTAAAACCAGAACCAAAAGCAGCTAAAACAACTAAATCGCCACTTTTAATTTTACCTTTTTCCCAAGCTTCTGTTAAAGCAATCGGAATAGATGCGGCGGTTGTATTTCCATAATTCATTATGTTATTGTACACTTGGTCGTCAGACAATTTAAATTTCTGCTGAATGTACTGAGAAATCCTTAGATTTGCTTGGTGCGGCACTAATAAATCAATATCTGAAACTTGTAAATTATTGGCTTGTAAACCTTCATTAATCACTTCACTAAAACGAACTACCGCATTTTTAAATACAAATTGGCCATTCATGTATGGAAAATAGCTTTCGTCGTTTGGATCATTATCTGCAAGAATATCAGTAACCCAGCGTTTTCCCATGCCTGGTGCAATAAGAGCTAATTCTTCGGCATGTTGTCCTTCTGAATGTAAATGAGTTGATAAAATTCCTTTATTCAAATCTTCTTCTCTGGAAAGTATAGCTGCTCCCGCTCCATCTCCAAAAATTACTGAAACACCTCTACCTTTATCGGACATATCTAATCCAGTAGAGTGGACTTCGGAACCAATTACCAAAATATTTTTATACATTCCTGTCTTGATATATTGGTCGGCAATTGAAATCGCGTATACAAAACCAGAACATTGATTTCTAACATCTAATGCGCCAACTGTTTTTAAACCTAAATCACGCTGTACCAATACTCCGGGTCCTGGAAAATAATAATCGGGAGAAAGTGTGGCAAATATTACAAAATCAATTTCTTCTTTGGCAACATTTGCACGCTTTATAGCTATTTCCGCAGCTTTAACACCCATAGAAGTGGTGGTATCTTCACCTCTAATAATATGACGACGTTCCTTTATTCCTGTTCTTTCCTGAATCCATTCGTCATTGGTATCCATAATTTTGGATAAATCATCATTTGTTACAATGTTTTCTGGCACATAATAACCTAAGCCCGATATTTTTGAGTGGTACATTTTATTCGATTTACTAAGCAAATTTAAGAAAAATATGCTACAATTTATTATTTATCTAATGGTAATCGTTCCTTAATCGTAAGATTGATACTACTGTATTTATCAATAATAACTTCTGATTCAAAAAAAACAAGTTGATTATCAAATTTGGCTTCAATTAAATAATATTTCCCTTTAAAATAGCAAGAAACCACCTCAACTTGAATATCAGATTTTTCTACAATTTGCAATTGATTGGGG
Organism: uncultured Flavobacterium sp.; assembly: GCA_964593435.1. Classification (GTDB taxonomy): domain Bacteria; phylum Bacteroidota; class Bacteroidia; order Flavobacteriales; family Flavobacteriaceae; genus Flavobacterium. Next base: position 87,616 of record CAZQGY010000004.1, read on the forward strand.
TAAATTAACTGTGTTTTACCATTTATTTCCATTTCATTTACCTCACCAAATAAAGCAGCTGTATATTGATATTTTGGATGGCTATATAATGCAGAAGGTGTTGCTTTTTCTAAAATGGTAGTGTCTTTTAAAACGATAACCTCATCTGAAAATGATAAGACATCGTTAATATCATGACTGGCAACTAATGCAGTTATTTGTTTATCTTTTAAATATTGAAATATTTTTCTTCTTAATTTGTTTTTTCTAAAATTATCAATGTGCGAAAATGGCTCGTCTAAGAGCAACACTTCTGGCTCTTGTGCTAAAACTCTTGCCAACGCTACACGTTGCATTTGTCCGCCACTTAAAAACTTGGCTTTTACGTGCTTAAATTCAGACATTTCTACTAAATGTAACAATTCATCAATTCGATTTTGTTTTTCATTTGGATAAAAATTCGATAAAAATTTCCCTACGTTTTCCCCTACCGTAATAAATGGCATTAAATCGAAATCTTGTGCTAAATATTTCATAAAAGGCATTCCGGGTACAAGATGAAATTTAGGTCCTAAAATAGGTTCTGACTTCCAAGAAAGATTGCCCTCGTTACAGTCATATAAACCATAAATTAATTTCAACAAAGTACTTTTTCCGCAACCACTTTCTCCAATTATAGCTAATTGTTGCCCTTCATCTAATGTAAATGTTAGATTTTGTAAAATAATTTTTTCTTGATACGAAAAAGAAGGAATGTCTACATGAAGCATTTGCGGATATTAAGAAAATAATTCTAAAAATAAAGTGTAAATATATTACTTTATCAGGAATCAAAAAAATCTTGCAGTTTAATAAATTGGAAATGTCAATTTGTCAGCAAAAACAAAATTGGTACTTAATTTGACTATTCAAAATCATTAATTTAATTTAAACAAATATCATATGACATCAGGAAAAATTAATGTTTCGGTGGAAAATATTTTCCCATTGATTAAAAAATTTTTGTACAGCGATCACGAGATTTTTCTTCGTGAATTAATTTCTAACGGAACCGATGCCACTTTAAAATTAAAACATCTTACCAGCATTGGTGAAGCGAATACGGAATACGGAAATCCGATTATAGAAATTAAAATTGACAAAGAAGAGAAAAAACTTCACATTATCGACCAAGGTATTGGTATGACTTCAGACGAAGTGGAAAAATACATTAACCAATTGGCATTTTCGGGTGCAGAAGAATTTTTAAACAAATACGAAGATTCTGCTAAAGATTCTGGAATTATCGGACATTTTGGTTTAGGTTTTTATTCTGCTTTTATGGTAGCGTCTAAAGTTGAAATTTTTACAAAATCATTTAAAGAGGAACCAGCGGCACATTGGACTTGCGATGGAAGTCCTGAATTTACTTTAGAACCACATGACAAAACCGACAGAGGAACTGAAATTGTATTACATATTGCAGATGATTCATTAGAGTTTTTAGAAGAATTTAAAATACGTGAATTACTTACTAAGTATAATAAATTCATGCCTATTCCAATAAAATTTGGAACTAAAAAAGAAGCATTACCGAAACCAGATGATGCTGGTGATGACTACAAACCTGAATATATTGACGTTGATAACTTTATCAACAATCCAAATCCAGCTTGGACAAAACAACCAAGCGAATTGTCTGATGAAGATTACAAAAAATTTTATAGAGAATTATATCCTTCACAATTTGAAGAACCTTTATTCCACATTCATTTAAATGTAGATTATCCTTTTAATTTAACGGGTATTTTATACTTTCCAAAATTAGGTTCCGACTTACAAATTCAGAAAGACAAAATTCAACTATATCAAAATCAAGTTTTCGTAACGGATAATGTAGAAGGAATTGTACCCGAATTTTTATTAATGCTTAAAGGAGTGGTAGATTCGCCAGATATCCCGTTAAACGTTTCACGTTCTGGCTTACAAGCCGATAGTAATGTAAAGAAAATTTCAAATTATATTACACGAAAAGTGGCTGATAAATTGAAATCGTTATTTAATGAAAATAGAGAGGATTTTGAAGCAAAATGGAGTGATATTAAAATTGTTTTAGAATACGGAATGCTTTCTGAACCAAAATTTTATGAAAAATCGGGTGATTTTGTTCTATATCCTACAACAGAAAACAAATATTACACTTTAGCAGAATTAAAAGAAGCAACTAATGATTTACAAACAGATAAAGATGGAAAATTAGTTGTTTTATACGCGTCAAACAAAGAAACACAACACAGTTATATTGATATTGCAACTAGCAAGGGATACCAAGTTTTACTTTTAGATTCTCCAATAGTATCGCATTTAATTCAGAAATTAGAAGCCGACAATGAAAATTTAACTTTTGCAAGAGTAGATGCGGATCATATTGATAAATTAATCAACAAAGAAGAAGTGCAAATTTCTAAATTATCAGATACTGAAAAAGAAACGCTAAAAGCTTCATTAGAAACTGTAATTCCAAAAGCGTATTCTGTACAATTAGAATCATTGGACAGTGATGCCACTCCATTTATAATTACGCAACCCGAATTTATGCGTCGTATGAAAGAAATGAGTCAAAGTGGCGGCGGCGGAATGTTTGGAATGAGCAATATGCCTGAAATTTATAATTTAGTGGTAAATACCAATTCTGAATTAGCAGCTTCTATTTTGCAAGCTAATGAAGAAACTCAAAAAGAATTAGTTAAAAACGCTTTAGATTTAGCTAAACTATCACAAGGATTATTAAAAGGAGAAGAATTAACTGCTTTTGTAAAAAGAAGTTTTGAAACCTTAAAATAGCATTTACACTTCATTTAGAAATCCTGGCAGTTCGTTTTTTCTGTCAGGATTTTTTTTATATATTGCGAGTTCATATTTTTAATTATGAAATTAGCAAAACAAATTTTATTATTTTCATTTTTTATTTTTTTATTTTCTTGTAACAAAGAAGACAATAATGACTTGTATACAGCTATTTCACCTGTAAAAATGGATTTGACACAAGTACCATTTCCAAAACTTTCAGACTATAATTTTTTTCATGGTGAATTAAAAAACCAAGAGCCAGTTTTAGGCGTCATATCATACAAACCGGAAAGTGAATTATTTACAGATTATGCCGAAAAGAAAAGATTTGTTTGGATGCCTACAGGTTCAAAAGCAACCTATGTAAATGATTATTCTGTTTTAGAACTACCTGTTGGCAGTGCATTAATTAAAAGTTTTTACTATAACCATGTGTTGCCTTCAAATAGTACACAAATCATAGAAACAAGAATTATGATTCGAAAAGCAACTGGTTGGATTTATGCTAATTATATCTGGAATGACGAACAAACAGAGGCCTATTTAAATTTAAATGATAGTACGAAACAAATTACATGGGTAGATAATAATAGTGTTACAAGAACGATAAATTACGACATTCCAAATGAATTAAAATGTGCAGGTTGTCATACTATTTCAAACGAAAAAAGACCCATTGGAATAAAACCTCAAAATTTAAACGGTAATTACAATTATAATGATGGTGTTTCAAATCAATTGGCAAAGTGGAAATCTCTTGGAATACTAGAAAACAATACTCCGGCAAATATTAATGCAGTCGTAGATTACAAAGATACGACCAAACCGTTAGAAACAAGAGTGCGTTCTTATTTTGATGCTAATTGTGCACATTGTCATCAAACAGGTGGTTATGCGTCATTTTTCAATTTAAAATTTGGATTTAATGAGACTTCAAATTTAACAAGTATGGGCGTTTGTGTTTCACCTAATCATATTGTTCCTGGTATGGAAGGAAGAATTGTAAAACCAGGAAATTTAACACAATCACTTTTATATTACAGAGTTACTACGAATGACCCTTTTTACAGAATGCCTTTTTTAGGAAGAACAATTGTACATGAGGAAGGTGTTGCCTTAATAGCAGAATGGATTAATTCTATTACAGAATGTCCTAATTAGAAAATCGTATCAATAAATGTGTTGAAATCATACAAATTCAAAGCTTTAGGTTTTTATGATGTCGATTATTAATCTGAAATTATTACTAAAATAATTTTTATTGCTCGATAATAAGATTAATTTCCAATCACCGTTCCGCCTTCTTCTTTTTTATCATCCTTTAAAATATTTTGATCTACTTTGGCAGCTTTATTTTTTGTTGGTAATTTATAATTTATGGTAAAGCCAAATTTTCGAGTATCATTCTTATTGTAAGATAACAACGGATCATTTATTGGTCGGAATAAGCTTCTATTCATATTAAAAATATCATCGCCAAAAATAGTAACCGTTAATTGATCTTTTAGAAACTTCTTGCTAAACGTCATATCTAAATAATTATTAAATGGTTTATCTGCAACGAAATAAAAATAATTTCCACCTGAAGTGATGAATCCAAATTCGGTTATAAATTTTATATCTTTAGGTAAAATTATTTGCGACATTAAGTTTAAATTCCAAAAACCTTTTGTTTCTAAATTTGGAATTTGATGCAATTGATATCCTGTATAAAGGTATAGAAAGTTAATCTTGTCTGGATTAAAATCAAATTTCATCGTTTCTTTTAATCCTTTAGTGAACAACATATACGGCAAAGGAAGTGCAAAATTAAAGTTATGAATTTTAACTTCCGACACATTAAAATTAGTACTTTGAACTAAATTACCATTTAAACTTACTTGTTGAACCACTTGGTTTTTTGCACTACTTAAATTATATCCTAAATATGCATAATCAAAAGCACTAATTTTAAATTCAAAATTATCAAAAATTGTAGGTTGTAAATTTGGATTTCCTACCGTATTCAAATTCTGATTTTGATAAGTGGTATTGTTCGGATTTAATGCTGAAGTAGAAGGTAACGTGATTTTCTTATTGTAATTCATATTTAAGAAAATTTGTGGCGACAAATTATATTGCACGGTAGCATTCGGAAACCATCTAAATTGGTCAAAGGGTATCAAATCACCGGTAGTTGTTTTTCCGTTAATTTCATATTTCTCTGCTCTCGAACCTAAAATAAAATCGAACTTATTGTATTTGGCTTGAAATTCTATATAAGTGGCAGCCGTAGTTCTTTGATAGTCTAAATTTATGCTTCCGAAATTTTCGGCTTCAAAAAGAAGTTTTTCATACAAGGCCCCAAAACTAACTTTTCCTTCATCTAAAATTCGTAAGCCTTGCGAATAGTCAAATTTTCCGTTATAATAATTTTGGTTCGAAAAATTATCTAAAACAGCATTTCTAAAAACGTTTGAAAACAAATTGAAATCATTTTTATTATTGTTATAATTAAAAACAAAATCTAATTTTTGAGTTTTATCATCAAATCTTTTCTGATACGTTATTGCAGCATCCTGTCGAGTATTATGCGATTTTCCTTTATCAGAAGTAACAAATCCTAAACCAAAACCTTCAGTTTCACTATCATTATTTGAAGTAGTAATATCATAATTCAACAACAACCTGTCCTTATTAATATCAAATGTAATCCCTGATTTTAAAAACTGTGATCGGTTCACTTTATCACTTTGTACCTTTGATAAAATAGTGTTAGAACTGGTATTTAAAAATTCGGACCAAGTAGCGTTTTCTCTATAATTTTGTCCAAAATTTAATTGCCAACCAAAATATTTATTCTTTGCATTTAATAACACACTATTGTAAGTTCTATATCGTGAGGTATCATATGTATTAAAAGCAGAACTACTGGTATAAGTTGCACTTAAATAATTTTTTGCGTTTTTATTTGTAATAATATTTAAAATTGCACCACCTGATGTTGCAGGAAACTCAGCACCTGGTTGTGTAATCACTTCAATTCGTTCAACAGAATTAGCGGGCATTCCTTCTAAAAATGAATTCAATTCTGCACTTGAAATATTTAATGGTCTTCCATCTAAAAAAACCTCTAATTGTTTTCCTTGATACATCATTCCTGCCACATCTGAAGAAATTAAACCTGGCAACTGCTTAATGGTTTCCATTAAAGTACCCGCGTTTAAATTCGGTTGATCCGAAATATTAAATATAGTTCGATCTGGTTTTTGTTCAATGGCTTTTTTTTGTTTTATAATCTTTACTTCTTCAATCTGATTTTCTTTTTGAATATCGTCTTTTTTTACTTTTGTGGTATCTTGAGCAAAAGCAAAAAATACAAAACAAGTAGAGAACAAGAAATTTAGAATACCTTTTTTCATGAAAAATAAATAAATATTTGAATTTAATTACTTGTAAGACGAAAAAATGAGATAAAAGTTACACTGTGTTTTACATAAAAAAGTATCTTTAAACTTTATAATTTAAAATTTCATCTAATGAATCTTTCTATTGAAACTCCAGCTTTATTGTTTTCTGCAACATCACTAATCTTATTGGCCTATACCAATAGATTTTTAACCATTGCTCAAATTGTGCGAAGTTTAAAGAAAAACTACGATCAAGACCAAAACAAATCCATTTTAGTTGAGATTAAAAACCTCAACCAAAGAATCACATTGATTAGATACATGCAACTTTTTGGCGTATTATGTTTGTTTTTATCCGTTTTTGCGATGTTTTTACTGTTTTTAAATTATGAAACTATCGGAATCTATATTTTTGGCATTAGTTTATTATCGTTACTAATTTCACTAGGTATTTCGTTTTGGGAAATTAGCATATCCGTAAATGCGCTTAGAATTCATCTTAAAGATTTAGTTGAAGACGAAAAAAAATAAATGCATAAATTCTAACTACCTTTGTAGCTTTTAAAAGAAAAAATGAAAAACAACATACTAAAAGGTGTTTTCCTTGTAGCATTAGGCGCTACCAGTTATGGGATGTTAGCAACCTTTGTTAAACTTGCTTATAAAGATGGTTTTACTACTGCAGAAGTAACTTCTTCCCAATTTATTTATGGAATACTTGGCGTGCTTTTAATTAATTTATTCCAAAAAATTTTCAAGAAAGAAAAAGCAAAAATGGCCACTTCAAAAAATATTTTTCAACTAATGATTGCAGGAACTTCATTGGGAATGACAAGTGTGTTTTATTATTTATGTGTAAAATATATTGATGTTTCAATAGCTATTGTACTTCTTATGCAAACCGTTTGGATGGGCGTTTTATTAGAGTGGATTTTGGATAAAAAAAGGCCTTCTACCCAAAAGATAATTTCGGTAATTATTGTTTTATTTGGAACATTTTTAGCTACAAAATTATATGAATTTACAATTCAATTAGATTGGAGAGGCATATTTTGGGGAATTTTAGCAGCAGCATCTTTCACCACAACCATGTTTACGGCAAATAAAGTAGTTTTAGAAATTTCTTCTGCACAACGAAGTTTATATATGCTTTTAGGTGGAGCAGTAATTGTGTTTACTTTTTCGGGATTTACACAAGTTGGTTTTTTAAACTTTGAAATTTTCAAAAATTACGGCTTATTTTTAGCGCTTTTTGGAACAATTATACCACCAATATTACTAAATGCGGGCTTTCCAAAAACAGGATTGGGTTTAGGAAGTATTGTATCCTCATTAGAATTACCCGTTTCTGTACTAATGGCTTTTTTAATATTAAATGAAAAAGTTGTCTTTTGGCAATGGTGTGGAATCCTATTAATTATTTTAGCTATAGTAATAATGAATCTTAATTTTTCAAAAAAGGAACACTAATATCAAAAAAATAGCAATAAATTAGCGGTGAATTCATCGCTTTTTTTATGCTTGATTTATTTAACATGGAACCCATTAATTTAAATTTACCCGATGCCGAGTTTATTTATTATCCAAATTTTTTCTCTAAAGAAAAAGCCGATTTATTTTTAGAAACCCTATCTAAAGAAATAGCTTGGCAACAAGATGACATAACCATTTTTGGAAAAAAAATAGCACAACCCAGATTAACAGCTCTTTATGGAAATGAAGGGAAATCCTACGGATATTCAAATATTATTATGCATCCACAACCAATAAATACCACGCTTACCTTCATAAAAGATGAAATTGAAAATACTATAAACGAACACTTTACAACAGTTTTACTAAATTATTATAGAAACGAAAGAGATAGCAATGGTTGGCATGCCGATAATGAAAAAGAATTAGGTAGAGATCCCGTTATCGCTTCCGTAAGCTTTGGAGAAGCAAGAATGTTTCAAATTAAACACAATACAAAAAAAGAGTTCAAGCAATCTTTATTATTAGAACATGGTAGTTTATTGATAATGAAAAACGGTGCACAAATTCATTATAAACATCAAATTCCAAAAGCCACTCAACCCAAAAACCCAAGAATAAATTTAACTTTCAGAAAAATTCTTTAAAAAAAGCATCTATTTTTTTGCGACAAAATATTTTTTTTAATAATATTGAATAATAAATTAAAAATAAGATAGAATAATTAACAAATTATGCTTTTCACTAATGAAAAAAAGTAAAAAGATTGAACTAAATTACGAAGATACAGAACGTGTAATTAGTATGGCTCAAGAGGAAAAAAAGCCTTTTGAAGTAATTAAAGAAGAATTTGGTATTTCCGAAAGTGAAGTAACCGAAATTATGCGAAAAAAACTTTCTAAAGATAATTTTGAACTTTGGAAAAAGAAAGTTGCTGCAGGAAAACCTAAACCAAAAGCATTTAAAACCAATGTTTTAGATGACGACATTGACGATTTAGATAGCAAATATTATTTTAAAAATAAATTCGATTAATAAAATCCTGTCTGATACCAATCATGACAGGATTTTTTTGTAACAATTTTAAACTTTTAACTACTAATTCTGTAGAAAAAACAATATAAAAATGAAAAAAATAGTACTTACCCTAAGTTGCGCCATTTTTTTAATGAGTTGTAAAACGTCTAACGTTACTAATACAACAAAAAATGACGTATCTGTTAGTATCGATTTAGTAAATGTAACTGACGACAAAGTAAAAGTTACAATAATTAATCCTACAATAACAACTGAAACTACCACATTTAATATCCCTAAAATTGTTCCAGGAACCTATTCTGAAGACAATTATGGAAGATTTGTGGACAATGTTAAAGCTTTTGACAAAAAAGGAAATCCTTTAAAAATCGCTAAAATGGATGAGAATTCATACACCATTTACGAAGCAACTAAATTAGCCAAAGTAACCTATAATGTGAGTGACACTTTCGACACAGAAGGCGGAGCTGGTTTTGGCGAAAGTGAAGATATATTTTCACCTGCTGGAACAAACATTAAAGCTGGAGAAAATTTTATGCTAAACACACATGGTTTTGTTGGTTATTTTGAAGGAAAATCAGAAATTCCTTACTCGGTTGAAGTAAAACACCCTGCAACTTTATGGGGTGCGACTTCATTAGTTGATACCAATCCAAGTAATGAAGTTGACATCTTTACAACTGAAAGATATGGTGTTTTAGTGGACAATCCTATAATGTATTCTAAACCAGATTATACGGAGTTTAACGTGGAAGGTATGGATATTGTAATCAGTGTTTATTCTCCAAATGGGAAGTATAAAGCGGCTGATATTACGCCAGAAACTGAAAAGTTTATGAGAGCTCAAAAAAAATTCTTAGGTAAATTTAACGCCAATAAAAAATATACAGTTTTGTTATATCTTTCAGATATGGCCGCAAAAGACGCGAAAGGATTTGGTGCTTTGGAACATATGACGTCAACAACTGTTGTAATGCCAGAAATGATGCCTTTAGAAGCGCTACAAGAACAATTAAAAGATGTGGTTTCTCATGAGTTTTTTCATATTGTAACGCCGTTAAGTGTACATTCAAGAGAAATTCATTATTTTGACTTCAACAAACCTCAAATGTCGGAACATTTATGGATGTATGAAGGAATTACCGAATATTTTGCAAATTTATTTCAAGTAAATCAAGGCTTAATTTCTGAAGAAGATTTCTACAAAAGAATGAATGGAAAAATTGAAGAAGCAAATGCTATGAATGACAAAATGAGTTTTACAAAAATGAGTAAAAACGTTTTGGAACAACCTTATAAAGACCAATACCTAAATGTATATCAAAAAGGCGCTTTAATTGCCATGTGTATTGATATCCAAATGAGAGAACTAAGCAACGGACAAAGAGGAATTTTAAGTTTAATGCAAGATTTATCTAATGAATTTGGAAGTAAAAAACCATTTAACGACGAAGAATTATTTGCTACAATTACCCGAATTACCTATCCTCAAATTGGAGAATTTTTAAATACATATGTTGCCGGTGAAACACCTATTCCTTATGAAGTATTTTTTGCTAAGATGGGTGTTACAAAAGGGAAAACCACCGTTACAGGAAATCCTTTTTTAAAAAACGGGAGAACGCCTTTAATTACAGTTGACAGAGCTACAAAACAAATTAAAGCCTTAGAAGATGTAAGCAATAATGTTTTTATGACCACATTAGGAATTAAAGGAAGCGACGTATTAAAAGCATTTAATGACAAAGAATATAATTTAGAAAACATATACGATTTAATTATGTCAAGCGAATCTTGGAAAGATGGTGATGCTATTTCAGTAACCGTAATAAGAGATGGAAAAGAAATTGTTTTAAAAGGGAAAATCAATTTGCCAAAAGAAGAAAAATCTGGATTTATGGCAACGGATAAAACAAAAGAAACAATTAAAAATGCTTGGTTAAAAGGTTAATAAAATTGGAATAACTAATATAAAATCCTCAAATTACTATTAATTTGAGGATTTTTTTATTTTCTTTGCAAATCATAAAAATTGAAAACAACACCTGTAAAATGAAAAAAATAGTTACAATACTTTTAGTTACCATTTTAGTAGCTTGTAGTAAAACAGAAAGCAATAAAACTGGGAATTTAGAAATATCTGGAAGTGTAGAAGGTTTAAAAAAAGGAAAACTATACATTCATAAGCTTAATGATACCAATTTAGTAATTTTAGATAGTATAATTATCTCTGGAAAATCTAATTTTGAAACCAAATTTCAATTGGATGAACCTCAAATGTTATATTTATCTTTAGATAGAGGAACTACAGAATCTATAGATAATAGTATTCAGTTTTTTGCAGAACCTGGTAAAATGAAAATAGAAACTACTTTACAAGGTTTTTATGCCAACGCTAAAATTTCAGGTTCTGAAAATCAAAAAGTATATGAAAAATTCTTAAAAATTAAGTCAAAATTAAATGACGAAAAGTTAGATTTATTAGAAAAAGAATTAAAAAACAAAACAGCAAACAACACAACAGTAACAGAAGAAATTCAAAACAAACGCGATAAATTAACCATTAGAAAATATTTATATACGGCTAATTTCGCACTAATTAATCCAAAATACGAAGTGTCACCTTATATCGCTTTAAGTGAAATCCCAGATGCTAATATAAAATTATTAGACACAATCAATAAAATGTTAGTTCCTAATGTAGCCAAATCTAAATACGGAAAACGTTTAAATGAATGGATAACGGAACGAAAAAAAACAGAAGAAAAATAATATAATTTCTTTTGTCAGTTTAACAATTCCTTTCGTTATGAAATTAATTATAGATAGTACGTTTAGTAAAATAAATTATTCAAACGAATTGTTTGAAATTGCCGAATACGATACTTGTATTTTTAATTCCTGTACTTTTATTAAAACTACGCTTTCAAAAAGTGTATTTACGAACTGTGAGTTTATTAATTGTAATTTTGAAGCACCAATTATAAGTCAAGCTTCTTTTAAAGAAGTAACTTTTCAGGATTGTACCCTTTTAGGAATGCAGTTTGAATATTGTAATGACTTTTTATTTGAAGTTTCCTTCGATTCTTGTATGTTACAAGTATGTTCATTTTTCAAAATGAACTTAAAAAACTCAAAATTTAAAGATTCAAAAATCATTGATGTTGACTTTTCAAATGCTACACTTATTGGCGTTAAATTTGAAAATTGCGATTTATCTAAGTCTATTTTTGATGCAACTAATTTAGAAAAAACAGATTTCAGTACTGCGATTCATTTTTCAATAGATCCTGAAAATAATAAACTAGGCAAAACTAAATTTTCAAATGAAAATTTAAGCGGACTTTTAAATAAATATGATTTGGATATTATTTAATTTCTAGTCTTGAAATTAAAGGAAAATGATCGCTATTATAAAAATCATTTAACGTTTCAAAGCTATTAATCTGAATGTTTTTGTCGGTAAAAATATAGTCAATTCGTGCTGGATAATATTTAAAATTATAAGTTTTACCAAATCCTTCCCCATTTGATTCAAAAGCATCCTGCATAGACCCTTTTATGGTTCTATATACAAATGAAAAAGCACTATTGTTCATGTCACCACAAATAATTTTTCTATACTTGCAATCCGTATAATGCTGTTTTAGTAATAAGGCTTGCTCTTGTTGTTTGGTAAACGCGCTACTGATTTTTCTGAAAATATATTTTGTTTTAGATTCGTTCATTTTCTGAATTTCTTCTTCTTCAATATCAGTACTAATTTTTATGGATTGCAAGTGCATACTGTAAATTCGCAACGTATCTTTATCTTTAATAATATCGGCATAAACCGCATTATTTGTAGAATTTTGAAAATTAATGACACCTTTGTCTATAATTTTATATTTTGAAAAAATAGCATTTCCTACGATAATGTTTTTACCTTCTTTGAAAACATGTTGGTACTTATAATTCGAAAATTGTGTTTTTTCTAAATTCGAATACTCTTGAACACATAAAATATCTGGATTTTTCTCACTTACAAATTCCGCAATTTTAGTAGGAATATTCGCTTTTTTGTTCCAATTAAATTTATTGAACAAACGAACATTATAACTCATTATAGTGAACTCTTTTTCCGTTATTGGCAATTCGGTTGGTTTTAAATTATAAAACTTATTAATAAAAGTAATTCCTAAAAGCAATACCAAGCCTGATACAAAAATATATTTTTTAAATTGTATCAACCAATACATAAAAAACAATAAATTTACCACCAAGAAAAAAGGTAAAAACAAACTTAACACACTCAAGAAAGGAAACCATTTTGGCGCTAAAAAAGGCAATAAATAAGCCATTAATGTAGTAACCGCTACTACTACATTAAAAAACAACATGGTTTTTGAAATAAATGACATTTTTTTTAGCATCTATTTATTGGCTGCAAAAAGAAATTCTTTTTCTTCTTTGGTTAAACTTTCATATCCCGATTTGCTAATTTTTTCGAGTATTTCATCAATTTGTCTTTGTGTAAAATTCACATCCGAAACACGAACCGATTGATACTTTTTTACGGGCTTGTTTTTATACACTTTTTTTAATGTATTGTTTTTTTTCTTTTTAAAGGTAAAAATAGAACTTATATCAATTCCTTTTTTCATTAACATGGCAAAAACAAAACCGACCACACTACCAGACAAATGTGCAATATGACCGCCCGTATTTTCAGTTAATAATTGGGCAATATCTATAAAAACATATAAAACTGCTAAATGCCAAATTTTCAAATAACCTAGTAATGGCAATCGTAACGAATAATTTGGTGCATAAGTGGCAACAGCCATAAAAACAGCCATTATAGATGCACTGGCGCCAACAATTAAATTAGTATAATTAAATAAATATCCGTACACTACAAAAATTAATCCTGCAAAAAAACTACCAAAAAAGTAAACGGTTAAAAACTGTCTAGTCGTAAAAAAAGTATAAAACAACGTACTTATGTAATACAAAAAAATCAAATTAAACAATAAATGAATTGGTTCGGAATGCAAAAACCCATAAGTAAATAAAGTCCACGGAAACCATAAAACATCTTTATAATTAGAAGACAAAGCCAACCAATATGGATATTGAAACTGATTTGAAACAAAACTAAAACACAAAGCACTAACAATGAAGACCAAAATATTAATAAAAATTAACTTTTGAGAAACATCACCTGTTTTATATTGTTGTTTTATTTCGTTTAAAATACTCATTGTTATAGGTACACAGATTTAATTGATTATTCAGATTTAATTGACAAGCATTATTTTTTTATTTATATTGATTTTTGCAATTGTTATTGCAATTGTTATTGCAATTGAATTTTAATTCCATCTTGTGTGCGTAAATTTATTGTTTCTCCAAAGCATCATTAAGATAAAACCTGTTAATGCACCACCTATATGTGCAAAATGAGCAATATTTCCACCTCCTGAAAAAATTGAAAAACCGGTTACTCCTGAAAACAAATCTAAACCTACAATTATTGGTACAAAAAACTTTGCTTTAATTGGCACTGGAATAAACATCATCATTAATTCAGCCATTGGAAACATGAAAGCAAATGCCACTAATAAACCATATATAGCACCTGAAGCACCTACACAACTGCCATAAATTAAAGATAATTTATCGAATTGTGTTTGTGTGCAATTCACATTGTTTAAAATTTGACTAACTTTTCCTGTTGATTGACCTGCAGAATTAAAAACGTCACTTAAAGGTGTATCAAAAATTACTTGCATATCTTGAGGAGACAGGCCTAATTCGTTAATAACTTGATGAATTTCATAGTAATTCATACCTGTTTGAACAAAAGCGGCACCTAAACCACATGCAATGTAAAAAAACAGAAACTTTTTTCCGCCCCAAAAATGTTCTAAAGCAGAACCAAAAGAAACCAATGCAAACATATTAAATAAAATATGCATTAAATTTGGCATAGATGCATGCATAAACATATGCGTAAAAGGTTGCCAAAATCGGAACTTTTCACTTTCGAAATAAAATAAAGATAACATTTCATAATTTTGAGGCATTGCCTGACTCAAAATAAAAACCAAAACATTTATTATTAATAGTTGCTTTACAACCGGTGTCATATTATTGAACATACTTAAAATCTTTTATCTAAATCTTCAGAGGTTAATGTAATAAATATAGGTTTTTGAAACGGCGAAACATTAGGCTCTTTGCAAGCAAATAAACCATTTACAATGTTTTCTAATTCAATAGTGTTCAGATATTTTCCCGATTTTATCGCTACACTTTTTGCCATAAATTTAGAAATACTATCGCTTAATGAAAAACTATCTTCTGGTACATTTTCTTGTAAATTATAAATCAAATCATGTAAAATCTCTGTTATATTTGATTCTGAAATTTGAGCAGGTAAACCCGAAATAATTAACACATCTAATCCCATTTTTTCAAAAGCAAAACCAATACCTTCTAAATTGGGTTGAATTTCTTTTAAATACAGCATCTCATCTCTAGAAAACTGAATTTCTAAAGGGAACAGCAACTGCTGACTTGAGGCTTGATGAACGGTAATGTTTGTTAAAAATTGTTCATATAAAATACGTTGATGTGCTCTATTTTGATGAATCACTAATAATCCTGATTTGATACTGTTGATAATATATTTTCTATTGAATTGATATATTAATGTCTGACTTTCTGTTGATTTATCATCAAATAATTTACTAGCTACTAAATCGGTCTCAAAAGAATCCACAGAAACCTCACTCACATCTTGCTTCAAATTGGTATATAAACTTTCCCAATGGGGTTGAGTTTGTGTGTTTTTTGTATAAGAAACAGATGAACCTGAATATTTTTTTATTTCGTTTTCTGTTTCAAAAGGATTAAAGGTTCGATCCACCTGTATGGTTGGTGTACCTAACGTTTTATCTTTATAATCATACGGAACATCTAAGTTAGCATCTCTCTCAAAATCCAATATTGGTGCTACATTAAACATGCCTAAACTATGCTTCACTGTCGCACGTAAAATGGCATATAACGCTTGTTCATCGTCAAACTTCACTTCTGTTTTTGTGGGGTGAATGTTTATGTCAATGGTGTGAGGTGGTACTTCTAAAAATAAAAAATAACTGGGTTGATTATTATCACGTAATAAGCCATCATAAGCATTCATGATGGCATGATGCAAAAATGGACTTCGTATAAATCTATTATTGACTAAAAAAAACTGTTCTGATCTGTTTTTCTTGGCAAATTCGGGCTTTCCTACAAAACCAGTAATTTTTAGAATCTCCGTTTCTTCAGTTACAGGAACTAATTTTTCATTTGTTTTACCTCCGAAAATATTTACAATTCGCTGACGATAGTTAGAGCTTGGTAAATTAAACACTTCACTTCCATTACTAATCATGGTAAAGCTTATAGTAGGATGAGCTAAAGCTACGCGTTCAAACTCGTCAATAATATGTTTTAATTCGATATTATCCGATTTTAAAAAATTTCTACGAGCAGGAATATTAAAAAATAGATTTTTTACTAAAAACGAGGTTCCTTTTGGTAAAACAGCTACATCTTGTGTAATTACTTTACTACCTTCAATAATAATATGAATACCTAATTCTTCTTGATCTTGTTTGGTTTTTAATTCTACGTGAGCGACTGCTGCAATGGATGCTAATGCTTCACCTCGAAATCCTTTTGTATGTATGGCAAATAAATCTTCCGCATGACGAATTTTAGAAGTGGCATGACGTTCAAAACACAACCGTGCATCGGTAACATTCATTCCTAAGCCATTATCAATAACTTGAATAAGCGTTTTCCCAGCATCTTTTACGATAAGTTTAATTTCGGTTGCCTTTGCATCAACAGCGTTTTCAACCAACTCTTTAACCACAGAAGCTGGTCGTTGCACCACTTCTCCAGCAGCAATTTGATTGGCTACATGATCAGGTAATAATTGAATAATTCCAGACATTAATCTGTTTTGTTTTTTATTTTGATTATGTTACAAATTTAAGAAATTAAAAACTTATTTTTATGTCTCAAAAAATACAAATTTGTAAAAGTTAATAACAAAATAGTTTTGTAAAAAATAAAAAATCACAGATTACTGCGAATAGAAACCTGTGATTTTTATTTTAATTAACTTTATTAAGTTTAGTATCGTTTATTCAAATTTATCATTTTAATTGCGGCAATAGCGGCTTCAATCCCTTTATTTCCGTGTTTTCCTCCACTTCTATCGATAGATTGCTGCATAGTATTATCTGTTAAAACACAAAAAATAGTAGGCACATCGTACAATAAATTTAAATCTTTCATACCTTGGGTTACGCCTTCGCAAACAAATTCAAAATGCATGGTTTCGCCTTTAATCACGCAACCAATAACAATTACAGCATCTAACTCCAATTTTTCATGCATTTGTCGGGCACCAAAAATCAGTTCAAAACTTCCTGGTACGTTCCAACGATTTATATTTTCAGGCAATGCGCCACAATCTGTTAATGCTGTAATCACGCCATTATATAATCCTTCGGTTACAGTATCATTCCATTCTGAAACAACAATCCCAAACCGAAAATCTTTCGCGTTTGGGATTGTGTTTTTATCGTATTGAGATAAATTTTTATTTTCGGTTGCCATTATTTTTCCAATGAAGCAATTAAAATATCTACTGTGCTTCCTTCTTGTGAAGTCTCGTATTTTTCTTTTATAGTTTTTAAATAACCTAAAGCTTCATCATTTCTCTTTAGAACAATGGCCATATTAGCTGCTTTTAATAAAAATCTTGGAGTTACAAAATCATTATCATCTACATTAGCTGCTTCAACGTATAATTTCAACGCTTCTTCATTATTATTTAATTCTGCATTTGCATCCCCTTTTGCACCAATAGCCAAAGCATGTAAATTTAATTCTTTAGTTGAAAAATTATCTAAATGTTCTATTGCTTTTTTGAAGTCTTTCAAATGTAAACAAGCCATACCTGCAGAATATTCTGCTAAATTAGCTGCTTTTGTACCTGAATATTCAGAAATAATTCCTTCAAAACCAAGTTTACCTTCACCACCTTTTAACGATAATTTAAATAAAGAATCTTGTTTTTCTGTAGCGTCAACCGCTTTTTGAAAATACATTTGCGCTTGATTCATTTCTTTAAATGCTTCTTCTTGACTTGGTGTAGCTATAAATTTATCATATAAAATATATGCTAAAGTAGCAATTGCAACTGCTGCAATTACTCCTAAAATCGCTTTTTGATTTTTTATAACCCACTCTTCTGTTTTATTTGCGGTTTCATCTAACGTATTAAAAACGCCAGCAGTTGTGCTTTCATTTTCGTTTACATTAATTTCATCAACACTTGTGTCAAATGCTGGATCTTTTTCTACTTCTGGTTTTGGTGATTTATAACCTCTTTTATTATATGTTGCCATTGAACTAAAATTTTATTAGAAGTGCAAAAATATACTTTTTATTTAAATTTAAAAGTTCTTTTATTTATATTTTTAAAAATTGAACTTACATTTGTACTCGAAAGTATAATTTTTAATGCTTTTTACCCTAAAAAACGTGATTTTAAAAAAACTATCTTTACTTAATTATAAGAACATTGCCGAAAATTCTTTTGAATTTGAAAGCAAAATAAATGCTATTGTTGGAAAAAACGGCATTGGAAAAACAACAATTTTAGATGCAATTTATCATTTAGCGGTTGGTAAAAGTTATTTTAATCCACTTTCAACACAAAACATCAAACACGGTGAAGAATTTTTTGTTATTGACGGGGTTTTTGAAAAAGAAAATCGTACCGAACAAATTATTTGCAGTTACAAAAAGGGACAAAAAAAAATATTAAAACGAAACGGAAAAATATACGAAAAATTTTCTGAACATATTGGATTAATACCTATTGTAATTATCTCTCCAAGCGATACAGATTTGATTATTGAAGGAAGCGAAACCCGAAGAAAATTTATTGATACTGTAATTTCTTCTTTTGATACTACATATTTAAACACATTAATAAACTACCAGAAAACGTTACATCAACGTAATGCATTATTAAAGTATTTTGCATTAAATCAGGTTTTTGATGCTGATAATTTGAATATTTACAACGAACAATTATCAGAATTTGGGCAACTAATTTTTACCAAGAGAAAAGATTTTTTAGAAAAATTCATCCCTGTTTTTCAGGAATTATACGAAATCATTTCAGAAAATGCTGAAAAAGTAACTATTGAATACGAAAGTCAACTTTATGATGACAATTTGGAAACCTTACTAATTCAAAATCTTCAAAAAGACAGAATTACGCAATATACTACTTGTGGGATTCATAAAGATGATGTTTTATTCAACATCGCTGGTTTTCCTGTTAAAAAATTCGGATCGCAAGGACAGCAAAAATCATTTTTAATTGCTTTGAAATTAGCGCAGTTTGATTTCATCAAAAAACACACAAAAACATTGCCAATTTTACTTTTTGATGATATCTTTGACAAGTTAGATGCGTTTAGAGTGCAACAAATTGTGAATATGGTAAACGACGATATATTTGGACAAATTTTTATTTCTGACACACATCCTGAACGAACCGAAAACATTATAAAACAGACACATAAAAGCTATAAAATATTTAATATTTAGATTTATTTAGATGGTTTGATTATTAGATTGTTAGACCGTAAACGAATCATCAAAAAACAAATAAACATTATAATTTTTAAAAAAATGAATAACTTAAAATCAATTATCGCTACAGTAATCATTACCTTATCAATTAGCTGTACAAATAGCCAAAACTTTAAAAGTGTAGATGCAACAGAATTTAAAGCAACTATTACAAAAACAGATGATGCACAAATTTTAGATGTTAGAACACCTGGTGAATATGCGAATGGAAAAATTGCAGACGCTAAAAATGCCGATTGGAATGGTGGTGATTTTGATTCTCAAATAGCTAATTTAGATAAGTCCAAACCTGTTTTTGTATATTGCTTAAGCGCTCTATCCCTTTCCC
>CAZQGY010000005.1:0-93095 GCA_964593435.1 uncultured Flavobacterium sp.
GGGGAGAGGAAAGGATTACTATTATCGGACCCACTGCTATTGGAAAAACATCCTTAAGTATTGCATTGGCTCAACATTTTGGTTGCGAAATCATTTCGTGTGATAGTCGACAATTTTTTAAAGAAATGAAAATTGGTACAGCTGTGCCTTCGGATGATGAGTTAGCCTCAGCACCTCATCATTTTATTCAAAATAAATCGATTTTAGAACACTATTCTGTGGGTGATTTTGAAAAAGAAGCGCTAAACAAATTAGGCGCACTTTTTACTAAAAATAACATCCAAATTATGGTGGGTGGTTCTGGTTTATATGTAGATGCCGTTTTAAAAGGTTTTGACGAATTTCCAAATATTGAAGAAGGTGTTCGTACAGAAATTAATTCTAAATTTGATGTATTAGGTATCGAATTTTTACAGGATAAATTACAAGAATTAGATCCCGATTATTATAAAAAACTGAAAATAGAAAATCCGCAAACCTTACAGAATCCGCAACGTATGAAACGTTTTGTAGAAGTTTGTGTTGGAAGTGGTCTGCCCTATTCAGATTTCATTGGTAAAAGAAACATCAAACGTAATTTCACTCCTATTATCATTGGTTTAGAATCAGATAGAGAAATTATGTACGATCGAATTAACCAACGTGTAGACCTAATGTTCGAAACTGGTTTGATTGATGAGGTAAAACGATTACTTCCCCATAAAGAGAGAAATGCTTTACAAACAGTAGGTTATAGAGAATTGTTCGATTATTTTGAAGGAAAATGTACATTAGAATTTACCAAAGAACAAATAAAACAAAACACACGCCGATTTGCAAAACGTCAAATGACTTGGTTTAAGCGTACAGAAAATGCTATTTGGTTTGATTATCTTACAAACAAAGACACTATTCTAAAGTATATTGAAAAATTAATAGTAGAATAATGTAACGAAATATGATTTTGCTTAATTTTGAAAAAAAACTAAATGAAAAAAACAGTAATCTTATTGGTTTTGATTTTGTCTTCGTGTGGTATCCCTTATGATGGAGAAAACATAATAAATCTTTCTTTTAAATTTGAAGATAAAAACGCGATACCCACTCCAAATATAGAAACCAGTATTAGCTCTGATTTCAACTCTTATGTTGTGTATAATGTTGATGATAATGTGTATAATAAAAAATCAGATGAAAATGGAAGACTACAATTAAAAATGTTTAAACCCGTTTCAACTTTTGCAATACACATAAATAGTTCTTCATATCTATCATATGACATTATTAATATAACCGCTGATACAATTCAAAATTATAATTTTGATTTTGGTACAATCACAATGTTTAAATTAGAAGATTTAGCTGATTTTAACATTACTCCAAATCAAATAAATTCTAATAAAATAATTGATAAAATTGAAGTTATCGCAGTAAAATACAACAATATAATTGACTTTTCAATACCTGAAGTATATTATCCAACTTTTAACTATTCTTTAAAGAAAAATCAAAATTTTACATTAAAATACACAATTAAAGACTTAAATAATAATTCCAAGCAAAATTTTATTGAAAATTTGAGTATCGCTAATAATACATTAAATCATATTATAACTTACTAATGAAAAAAATAATTGTACTTGTATTATTTTCAGTTTCATCCTTTTCACAAACTAAAAAAGAAACTAAAATTATTAATTTAGAACCTAGTTTAAGACTTGGTGTCAACTTACCCATTTATTTTGGAAATAATTTTTTTGCAAAAGATTTTGGTGGTGGCATAGGTTTTAGTTCTAATTTCACATTTATTAAAGTATATCAAACCAATTTGTCATTTGGATATGAATACAATCAATTCAGCCTAAAAAATAAAAATGTAATTGGTAATTTTGAATACATGAAGAAACATTGTTATTTTATAGAAGTTTCGCAAAATATAACATTAAATACTAAATTTTCAATAGTTCCATTTATACAATTTGCAGCAGCAAATATTAAATTTAAAAATGAAGAACGAAAAACTATTGCAAAACAAAACGGTAATGAAATAAAAATTGGATCTTATTTAGATTATAATTTTAATTCGACCTATACTGCTTATTTTGGTATAAACTACATAAAATATTTTAATAGTTTAAATGCGAATGATGCTGACCAGAAATATTTTGGAAATTCAAATGCAATTCAACTAACTCTTGGATTTGAATTTAATTAATTATGCCAATTTCATCTAACTTCACTTCAATTTACACCCTCAATTTTGAAATTGGTTTTCAACATTGCTACTCTAACGGCTTTTTAAAACATACCGAAATTTGTAATTTATTTCAAATTGTAGCGGGCATTCATGCCGATTTAGGTGGTATTAGTTATTTAGATATGCAGCAACATAACCAAGCTTGGGTGTTGAGTAGAATGCGAATTGAAATATCAAGATTACCAAAATGGAAAGATGTTATTACCATTAAAACCTGGATTAAAACCTTAGAAAATTCGCGTTCGATACGTTGTTTAGAAATGTATTTGAATGAAGAAAAACTAATAGGTTGCGAAACTTTTTGGGTAGTAATAAATACAACTACCAGACGACCAGACAATTTAGCATTATCGCATACGCATTTTGAAAAATATGATACAGATAGTATTGCACAACCCATACAGAAAATTACTATTTCAGAAGTATTTACACATAAAAACGAAAGAAAAATTCTTTTATCGGATATTGATATTGTAAATCACGCCAATAATGTCAAATATTTAGAATGGTGTTTGGATGTTGCAAACGTAGAAATGGTATTAAGCAATTCAATTAAAGCATTAAATTTAAACTACTTACAAGAATTAAATTATAATGACGCGATTGATATTCAACATAATGAAAATTCATTCTTAATTACTAAAGAGGGAAAAAGCTGTTTTGCTTTGGAACTAGAAATCTAAAATGATGGCAACACCGATTTAATGGATTAAACAGATTTATATATGATAATTTGTGTATATCGACAAAATCTGTAAAATCTGCGTACCCATCTAAAAATTTATTTTACTCAACGTTTCCATTACATAATCGTGCATTACTTGTTTGTAATCCAAATGAGTAACCATTCGTAATTTGCCCTGTCCCATATTGCTAATATTGATGTTTTTCTCTTTTAGTTTATCAATAAATTGCGTTTCATTAACATCACTTTTCAGTTTAAAAATAACAATATTGGTTTCAATTGGCTCTACTTTATAAATAAAAGGTAGCGTTTCTAAAACAGTCCCTAATTCTTTTGCTTTTTTATGATCTTCTTCTAAGCGAGAGATATTATTTTGTAACGCATACATTCCAGCCGCAGCTAAATAACCTGCTTGACGCATACCGCCACCAAATATTTTACGAATTCGAAGCGCGCGTTTCATATCTTCTTTTGTACCTAACAAAACCGAGCCAACAGGTGCGCCTAAGCCTTTAGATAAACAGACTGAGATGGTATCGAACAATTCACCATACAGTTTTGGATGTTGTTTTTTGGCAACTAAAGCATTCCAAAGTCGGGCTCCGTCTAAATGAAATTTCAAATTATGTTTCGTGCAAACTTCTTTTATTTTCTTTAATTCTTCTATGTCATAACAAGCGCCGCCACCTTTGTTTGTAGTGTTTTCTACACAAACTAATTTCGTCATTGGTGCGTGATAAAACTCAGGATCATTTATAGCGATTTCTACTTGTTCGGCGGTAATCATACCACGGTTTCCGTCAATTAAATTACACGAAACACCACTATTAAAAGCTACTCCACCCGCTTCGTATAAAAAAACGTGTCCCCATTTATCACAAATTAATTCGTCACCCGGATTGGTGTGTAATTTTATAGCGGTTTGATTTGCCATCGTACCGGAAGGAAAAAACAAAGCGGCTTCTTTACCAAATAAATCAGCTAAAGACGCTTCCAATTCATTAACTGTCGGATCTTGTTTAAAAACATCATCACCCACTTTCGCGTTAAACATATATTGCAACATTTCTGGAGTAGGCTTGGTAACCGTATCGCTGAATAAATTAATTTCCATAAATCGTATAAATAGTCTATTTTTGTTCTGTAAAATTACAAATAAAATGGTAAATACCGAACAAATAAAAGACATTATTAATCGCCTTGGTGCGTTAAGGAGGTATCTTTGACGTTGATGCCAAGCTTGTAGAAATATCTAACGAAGAAGAAAAAACATTTGCTCCCGACTTTTGGAACAATGCTAAACAAGCAGAAATTGTAGTTAGAAATTTACGTTCGAAAAAGAAATGGGTAGACGACTACACCAATTGTGAAGATTTAGCTGAAGAATTGCAACTGACTTATGATTTTTATAAAGAAGAAGCCGTTTCGGAAGAAGAATTAGATGCCATTTTTGAGAAAACAATCAACCATATTGAAGATTTAGAATTTAGAAATATGCTTTCGGAAGAAGGTGATAATTTAAGTGCTGTGCTTCAAATTACAGCAGGTGCAGGTGGAACTGAAAGTTGCGATTGGGCCAGTATGATGATGCGAATGTACTTAATGTGGGCTGAAAAACAAGGGTATAAAGTAAAAGAACTGAATTATCAAGAAGGCGATGCTGCTGGAATAAAAACCGTAACATTAGAAATTGAAGGCGATTTTGCTTTTGGGTATTTAAAAGGTGAAAACGGCGTACATCGTTTGGTACGAATTTCTCCATTTGACAGTAATGCCAAGCGTCATACTTCATTTGCTTCAGTATATGTGTATCCTTTGGTTGATGATACCATTGAAATTGAAATTAACCCTGCAGATATTGAAATTACCACAGCCCGTTCAAGTGGTGCTGGTGGTCAAAATGTAAATAAAGTAGAGACCAAAGTTCAATTATATCACAAACCTTCTGGAATTCAGATTCAATGTTCTGAAACGCGTTCGCAACACGACAATAGGTCGCGTGCGTTACAAATGTTAAAATCGCAATTATACGAAATTGAATTGAAGAAACAATTGGCACAGCGTGATGATATTGAAGCCGGTAAGATGAAAATTGAATGGGGTTCGCAAATTAGAAACTACGTTTTACATCCATATAAACTAATTAAAGATGTACGTTCTGGATTTGAAACTTCCGATTCTGAAGCCGTCTTAAACGGTGAAATTGATGGGTTTTTAAAGGCCTATTTAATGATGATGGGACAAAAAGAAGACTAACAAATTAGATAAGAAAATTCGACCTGTCGAGTTGTAAAACTTTACAGGTCGAATTAAACAACTTCGACAGGTCGAGTTTAAAAGTTTAACAGGTCGAAATTTTCTATTGTTTTGGCTTCATTGCATTTTCAATTCTTGCCACTAAATCATTTAAGTGAAATTTAGTTAAACGATCTGTTGAAATAGCACTAGCTTTTTTCAATTGTGCTTTTAATTCTAACAATTGCCCTTTTGCAATAGAAGGAATATCGGTATCTAAAACACTAATTCTTTTTCCATCAAAATTTCCAGTAGCGGTTTTATCAGCTAAGGCAACATCAATAACTCTACTTACAAATACTTTTTGAAGGTTTCTTCTATACATATCAATAACAGCATTCGCTTTTAATTCTGAGAAAATACCTCTTCTTAAATCTGAAATTAATTCATCAACGGAATAATTTGCTTTATTTAACGATGAAGTTTCTATTAATCGAACCAATCTATCATTTGATAATAAACTTGAAAGTGTAGCATCTTGCATACTCTTAATCGCATCCACACCAACATCGCCTTTTATTTTAGAAATGATATTTTGATTTAATAACCAAGTTGGCGTTTTAAACAATTGCTCATTTAAGAAGGCTACTGCTTCATTTTGAATTGCAGAAGGCGTAACTTCGTATGCATTTCCTGCCATATCATAGGTTTTTGGGTTTTCATAAACACCACCTACGTTTTTAGTTACGTGCCCCATATATCTTCTGAACTGTCCAACTAACGAATTATATAATCCTTCTAATTCAGAATAATCTTCCCCGTTTTCTTTACTCCATTCCGTTAAATTAGGTAAAATTCTTTTCAAATTTTTAATTCCATAAGCAGATGCTTTCATAGAATTATCTCCTAAATCTTCTGTTTGATAACGTGGATCGTATGGATTGGTTTCCGTACCAAACCAAAGTCTTCTGTTTTTATAAGCATCTTTAGTCATTTCATTTAACAATGCTTTTTCCACTTTTTCATCGGCAGCATCTTTAAAATAAGAATATCCCCATTTGATTGCCCATTTGTCATAATCTCCAATTCTTGGAAACAAATCTTTAACATTATCTTCAGGTTGTGCTACATAATTGAAACGTGCATAATCCATAATAGATGAAGTATGTCCGTTTTTCTTTTGGAACTCTGGATCTCTCAACATTTCTACTGGAGTAGCATTACTTGCTCCCATATTATGACGCAATCCAAGCGTGTGACCTACTTCATGAGCCGCCACAAAACGAATTAATTCGCCCATTAATTTATCATCTAATTTTTTATGTCTTGCATTTGGATCTACCGCAGCCGTTTGAATTAAATACCAATCGCGTAATAAACTCATAATATTGTGGTACCAACCAATATGACTTTCCATAATTTCACCTGTTCTTGGATCGTGAACATTAGGTCCGTAAGCATTTTGAATTTCTGCAGCAAAATATCTCAATACAGAAAAACGAGCATCTTCTAAACTCATAGTTGGATCGTTTTCTGGCCAATATTCACCACGAATGGCATTTTTCCAACCTGCAAATTCAAATGCAGCTTGCCAATCGTCAATACCTTGTTTGATGAATGGTTTCCATTTATCTGGTGTTGCCGGGTCTAAATAATAAACTATTGGTTTCTTAGGCTCAATTAATTCGCCATTTTTTTGTTTTTGAGTATCTTCTTCATTCTTTGGTTCTAAACGCCATCTAACAGCAAAAACATCTGTATCAGCTTTTTGAGAATCTTCTTCAAAAACATCATATCCGTTGGCAAAATACCCTACTCTTTTATCGAAAGTACGTTTACGCATTGGATTTTCTGGTAATAAAATAAACGATGTATTTAATTCCATTGTCACTACACCCGCATCAAGAGCTGCTGGGAAATCAACACCAATTTTAGGCGTAGGCGTTCTTGAAATTTGAGGCGCTACTGTAGAAAATGTTTTTGTGGTTCTAATTTCCGTATTGATTGGAAAAGTTTTAACAAATTGAATAAACGATTTGTCTTTTTGAAACGCCTGAATGCTTAACATTTGCTTGTTAATAGAATTCAAAGAAAATGTTTGTACATCAGAATCGAAAGCGGCAGTCATATCAATAACACTAGCGATATTATTTTTTTCTGATTCGTCTTTTTTGTAAGCTAAAATATCATAAATACCTATAATTGGATCGGCGCTAGAATTTTTTACTGACTTTGTAATTGGTTTCTCCTCATCTGGTGTCATAATTACATAGGTAATAGAGCGTAATAAAATAGTATTGTTCATTCCTTTTTCAAAACGAACTACTTGTCTGTTTATTTCTTCACCACCAAAAATTCCACCACCTGCTGGTGTTTTAGAATATCTAGTAATAGTCATAATTTCTTTACCGATTAATGATTCAGAAATTTCAAATAAATATTTATCTGCCACTTTATGAACATCAATTAATCCTTTTTGCGTTATAGCTGTAGAATCAATTACTTTTTTATACGGTTTAGGTTCTTTTTTTGCCTCGGGTTTTTTTACATCCGCTGCAGTTGGTGTAGGTGCATTTTTACTTTTTGGATTTTTCTTTTGAGCCAGACTTTCAAAGGTGCTTAAAAGCAAAAAACAAAATAAAATTTGTATTGATTTTTTCAACATAATACTATTTTTTTAGTTAGTTTTTATAAGACTCGAAATATACATTTATGTTACTTTAATGCTAAAATTTTTATGTTAATTTTAACAAATGATGAAACAAAAAAAACCGATTTTCATTGAAAATCGGTTTCTTACACAAAATACTTATTTTTATGAAAAGAATGTAGTTACATAATATAATAACGCACCAATAATTGCAGATACTGGAATAGTTAATATCCATGCCCATAATAAACTTATTGTAACACCCCATCTTACCGCACTTAAACGTTTGGTAGCACCTACTCCAATAATAGAACCTGTAATGGTATGTGTTGTAGAAACTGGAACACCCATTTGAGAAACGGTAAATAAGGTTAATGCACCTGCCGTTTCAGAACAAACCCCTTCAAGTGGTGTTACTTTGGTAATTTTAGTCCCCATAGTTTTAACAATTTTCCAGCCCCCCATTAATGTACCTGTTCCAATCATTAAATAACATCCAAAAGCAATCCATGTTGGCATGGTTTCTTTGGTTACTTTCGTTTCTAATTTGTGGCCTTCCAAAAGGTTTCCGTTTTCATCAATATATTTTGAGAAAATTTTCGCATATCTATAGTTAGGGTTTATCTTATTGTCACTAAAAATTATTTCATTAGTTATGACATCTTTAACTTCTTTTTTATCTGAATACACTTCAAGTTTTGCCAGTTTTTTCGAAACTTTTTCAAAGTTACTTGTGTTTACTTTTTCGTTTTCCAATGCCATTAAAAATGGATTCGTTTTTGAAACTTTAGTATTTAATTTTTCATCAGAATAAATAGTTTCTTTTGAGGAAACATCTACAATTTTCTTACCATCTAAGTAAATCGTATCACTTCCAAAAATACCAACAGAAGGTTTAAATTTTTTCAAATTTCCTTCTTCATTACTGTATTTTATTTGTAAAATTTCGGTAGTATGTAATAAGTTGTACTCTTTAACAAAATTTGGCATATCAGTATCTGTTCCACCTCTATAAGAATTTGCATAAACAATACAAGCGGCACAAATAATTCCCATTACTTTTTGAGAATCGGCACCACCATGACCTAATGAAAAAGCAGCTGAAGAAAGTAATTGTAATTTTTTATACATATTCCCTTCTTTTGTATGCGAAGGATTTTTACCATGTACAATTTCGTACCAACAATAAACTACTATAAACAATCCTAAAAGTACTCCAATTATCCAAATCATAATTGGTTTAATATCTAAAGCATCTTTTAAACTATAGGTAATATATACAGTAAGTATTGAAAGTAAAATTGAAACGGTAATTTTTATAACAAATTTCCTTTGTATGGTAACCATTGCAATTAAGTAAGAAATTAGTCCACCAATTACAGGGGCTAAAAATATAAATGCAATTGTTTTTAAAATTTCTGTAGAATTTAACACATCAAAACCAGCGTGAGCCACTGCAGCACCACCAAATCCACCAATAAGTGTATGGGAAGAAGAAGACGGAATACCTAATTTCCAAGTTAATAAATTCCAAAGAGTTGCCGCTATAAGTCCAGCTAAAATAACCCAAAGTGTAATTGCAGAATTATCTACTGTTTTGGCCACCGTATTTCCTACACTCATATCAAACACCCAATACGCAACTAAATTAAAAAAAGCGGCCCAAACCACGGCTTGAGTTGGTGTTAATACTTTTGTAGAAACAACAGTTGCAATTGAATTGGCTGCATCGTGAAAACCATTTACCAAATCAAATAACAAAGCAATTATAATAATTACTATTAAAAGTGTAAACATAGTACTTAATTAAGAATGTTTAACTGCAACGGCTTCTAAAACTCGTGCCACTGCTTTACATTTGTCTGTAGCTTTATCTAAAGACGCTAATACTTCTTTATATTTGATAATATTTTTAACATCCGTTTCATTTTCAAAAATATCTGAGATGGCTTTTTCAAAAACAGAATCTGATTTTCTATCTAATTTATTGATTTTCTTCACGCATTCAAATACATTTTTAAAATCTTTCATTTCTTTCAATTCCTTTACAGATACTGTAATGAGTTGACAAGCTTCTAAATTAATTTCTGTAATTTTTCTGATAGATTTACTGATTTTTTCAACCTGATACATTCTAATTCTATTAGAAGCTTCCTGTAAATTACTTGCTACATCTTCTATTGTAGACATTAAAGCGTGAATATCTTCTCTATCAAATGGAGTAATGAAATTTTTACTCAACTCTAAATTCATTGTATGAGATATTTTTTCAATATTTTCTGCCAATTCATCAATTTTAGTAAAATAAATATCACGGTCATTTTTAGTAGCATTTGCTGCTTCATGTAAAAACTCGGAAAGTTTTGTTAATTTATGAGTTGCTTGATCAAATAAAGGAAAGAATGTTTTGTCCTTAGGTGAGAAAAAATTTAAAATATCTTTTAAAGCCATTTTTATTATTATTAAAATTTCGTTGCAAAATTAACACTCTAATATTAACTTAAAGTTAATTCGAGAAAAGTTATTAAGTAATTAAGATTAATTATTAACAATTTATTAAAAAAAGCAGACCTATAAGCCGGATTCTGTATTCCGAAACCTCGGAACCCTTATCATTTATCTAGTTCCGAAATTACTCGCGGAATCTATCTTTCTACCCTTCAACAACGGACGAGAAACCCTTAAATGCTGATATACTTGAAATTTCACCGCATAGAGTTTACCTGGTTTCACTACAGCTTAACCTGTACATACTTTCTGTTGCACTTGTCCTCCTCCGATACATCGGAGTGACGGGCGTTACCCGCTATGCTTCTCTATGGTGTCCGGACTTTCCTCTCCTAATAAATTAGAAGCGATAAGGCGGTCTGCTTGGCAAAGATAATTCAAATTGGGCGTTTTTTATGAATTAAATTGATTTTCTGAATTAAATTTAGAAACACAGATTAAAGAAATTATATAAATTTTATAAATTTCTTTAATCTGTATTGTAAAGTTTATGACTAACAAATTCTTAATAACTTTTTACTTTTCACTTTTGACATTTCGTATTTTAAATCTATATTTGCTTTCAATAATACGTTATGGAACAATTTATAGTATCGGCCAGAAAGTACAGACCTCAAACATTTAAAGATGTGATTGGGCAACTTGCTATTACCAATACTTTGTTGCATGCAATTGAAAACAACCATTTAGCTCAAGCATTACTTTTTACAGGACCTCGAGGTGTTGGAAAAACAACTTGTGCCAGAATATTAGCCAGAAAAATCAATCAAGAAGGATACGATGATCCAAATGAAGATTTCTCTTTCAATGTATTTGAATTAGATGCTGCTTCTAATAATGGTGTTGATGATATTAGAAGTATTATCGACCAAGTAAGAATACCTCCACAAACAGGTAAATATAAAGTGTACATTATTGATGAGGTACACATGCTTTCCGCTTCGGCATTTAATGCGTTTTTAAAAACATTAGAAGAACCACCAAAGCACGCTATTTTTATTTTAGCCACAACCGAAAAGCACAAAATTCTTCCTACTATTTTGTCGCGTTGTCAAATATTCGATTTTAAACGAATTACGATAAACGACACCAAAGAATACTTAATGGAAATTGCTCAAAATCAAAATGTGCAGTTTGAAGAAGAAGCTTTACGTATCATTTCGCAAAAAGCTGATGGTGCCATGCGTGATGCCTTGTCTATATTTGACAGAGTGGTTTCATATTGCGGAAATAATTTAACACGCCAAGCTGTTGCAGAAAACTTAAACGTATTAGATTACGATTATTATATAAAAGTTACCGATTTAATTTTAGAAAACAATATTCCTCAATTACTTTTAACTTACAACGATATTTTATCGAAAGGATTTGACGGACACCACTTTGTTGCTGGGTTAGCTTCACACTTTAGAGATTTATTGGTTTGTAAAAATCCAGCAACACTTTCGTTGTTAGAAGTTAGCGAACAAACACAACAAGAATTTGCTGTTCAGGCACAAAAAGCTTCTCAAGAGTTTTTATTAGATGGAATTTCTATTGCTAATGAATGTGATTTAAAATATAAAGTGAGTCAAAATCAACGATTGTTTGTCGAACTTACGCTTATGCAATTGGCTTCATTAACACATGATGCCGAAAAAAAAAAGCTAAATACTATATAATACCTTCAACTTTCTTTGATTCAACTCAAAAAAGTCAATCTCCACAAATATCAATTCAACCACAAGTTGTTTCAGTACCTGAAATAAAAGCAGTTCCTCAGGAAGAAATTCCAAATGTGGAAGTAAAAGTTGAAGCGAAAATTGAACAAATACAACAAAAACTTACACCTACAATAGATACCAGTAATCGAATTTCTTCTTTATCTATTAAAGGATTAAAACAAAAAGCAGATGTTTCTAATTTAGCAAAATCAGAAACTTTATCTGTAGGCGAACATTTAGCCGATCCATTCACACAGGAAGATGCCATAAAACATTGGAATGATTTTATAGAGATTTTAGAAACTAAAGGAAAAAAGTTATTCGCAAGTTATATGCGATTAAGCAAACCTGTATTAATGGGCACCAATATATTGTTAGAATTTCCAAATCAGGGTTCTAAAGAAGATTTTGAAAATACAAATTCTGAATTAGTGAGTTACCTAAAAACAAATTTACGCAATTACGATTTGAAAATTAAAATAACGGTAATTGAAACCTACAAACCTAAAGTAATTTATACCAACGAAGAAAAATACAAACATTTTAAGGAGTTAAATCCTAACATAGAAATATTTAGACAAACTTTCGAATTAGACTTATAAAAAATGGATATTAATTTCAATAAAAACGAAGACCACAATAAACTTTTGGTGTCAGATATGTTGCAAAAATTTGCAAAAGTAAAACTTGGTGGCGGTCAAAAACGTATTGATAAATTACACGCTGAAGGCAAAATGACAGCCAGAGAGCGAATCGATTATTTATTGGACAGCAATGCCAAAAGTATTGAAATTGGTGGCTTTGTTGGAGAAGGCATGTACGAAGAACACGGCGGATGCCCTTCTGGTGGCGTGGTCATAAAAATAGGGTATATTAAAGGCAAACAATGCATAGTAGTAGCCAATGACGCAACTGTAAAAGCAGGTGCCTGGTTTCCTATCACCGGAAAAAAGAATTTAAGAGCACAAGAAATTGCCATGGAAAACCGCTTACCAATTATTTACTTGGTAGATTCGGCGGGTGTGTATTTGCCTTTACAAGATGAAATTTTTCCTGACAAAGAACATTTCGGCAGAATTTTCAGAAATAACGCCATTATGAGTAGCATGGGAATTACCCAAATTGCTGCCGTTATGGGAAGTTGTGTTGCTGGTGGCGCGTATTTACCAATTATGAGTGATGAAGCTTTAATTGTAGACAAAACAGGAAGTATTTTCTTAGCTGGAAGTTATTTAGTGAAAGCCGCAATTGGCGAAACCATTGATAATGAAACACTTGGTGGCGCAACGACACATTGCGAAATTTCTGGAGTTACCGATTTTAAAGCCAAAGATGATGCCGATGCATTAGACAGAATTAAAAGTATTGTTTCTAAAATTGGCGATTATGACAAAGCTGGATTTAACAGAGAAACTCCTGCAAAACCCGCTTTAGAACCCAAAGATATTTACGGAATTTTACCAAAATTACGTACGGATCAATATGATATGAATGAAATTATCAAACGTTTGGTAGATCATTCAGAGTTTGATGAATACAAAGCCGGATACGGACAAACCATTATTACTGGATATGCCAGAATTGAGGGTTGGGCTGTAGGAATTGTTGCGAATCAGCGTTTGGTTTCAAAAACTAAAAAAGGTGAAATTCAGTTTGGTGGGGTAATTTATTCGGAAAGTGCGGATAAAGCGACTCGATTTATTGCTAATTGTAACCAAAAGAAAATTCCGTTAGTCTTTTTACAAGATGTTACTGGATTTATGGTAGGAAGTAAATCGGAACACGGCGGAATCATTAAAGATGGTGCAAAAATGGTAAATGCAGTTGCCAATTCTGTAGTGCCTAAATTTACAGTTGTAGTAGGAAATTCTTATGGAGCTGGAAATTATGCCATGTGTGGAAAAGCCTACGACCCACGATTAATTTTTGCTTGGCCAAGTGCTGAGTTAGCTGTTATGGGTGGTACGCAAGCCGCAAAAGTATTAGCACAAATTGAAGCCGCTTCCTTAAAAAACAAAGGAGAAGTTGTAGATGAAGCAGTTGAAAAAGAATTATTTGATAAAATTAAAGCCAAATATGATGCGCAAGTGTCGCCTTATTACGCCGCTTCCAGATTATGGACTGATGCTATTATTGACCCATTAGATACCAGAACTTGGATTTCTATTGGAATTGAAGCCGCCAACCACTCGCCTATTGAAAAGAAATTTAATTTAGGTGTGATTCAGGTTTAGTCGGCAGTGTTCAGTAATAAGTTATCAGTAAAAAATCGCAAACTTGTATTGCTGAAATCATCTTTATAATTTATTAATTACGTTTCATATTTTAAATTTACTTTCTTTACTATGAAAAAAATACTTCTATTTACCCTTTTCCTATTGGGTTTCAATCAAATGAAAGCGCAAGAATTTTCTCGTAAAGATTCTTTACAAGGCGGACTTCGTGAAGAAAGAACCTGTTATGATGTATTGCGTTATAATTTAGACATTAAAATTAATCCTATTGAAAAATCGATTATTGGAAACAATGAAATCATTTTTAAAGTTGATGATAATACATCTAAAATTCAAGTAGATTTATTTGAAAATATGAAAATTGAATCTATTGTTTGGCAAAGTAAAAATTTGAATTATAAAAGAGAGTTCAATGCTGTTTTTATTGATTTTCCAGAAGAATTAAAAAAAGGGACAACTCAATCTATAATTTTCAACTATTCGGGAAATCCTTTAATAGCTAAAAATGCACCTTGGGATGGTGGTTTTGTATTTACAAAAGATAAAAAGCAAAATCCTTGGATTGGTGTCGCTGTTCAAGGAACTGGTGCGAGTTTATGGTATCCGTGTAAAGATTCGCAAACCGATGAACCAGATAATGGTGCCAGCATAAAAGTAGCTGTACCAAAAGGATTAATGAATGTTTCCAACGGAAGATTTTTAGGTTCAACCGACTTAAAAGACGGCTATACGCGTTGGGATTGGGAAGTAAAAAACCCAATTAATAATTATGATATCACAGTAAACATTGGCGATTATGTGCATATTCACGATAATCACGAAGGTTTAGACTTGGATTATTATGTGTTGCGATACAACGAAGAAACAGCTCGTAAACATTTTGACAATGATGTAAAACCTATGATGAATTGCTTTCAATCAAAATTTGGAAAATATCAATTTTTTGAAGATGGTTATAAATTAGTGGAAACGCCTTATTTAGGTATGGAACACCAAAGTGCAGTAGCGTACGGAAATAAGTACAAAAAAGGGTATCTTGGAATGGACTTATCCGGAACGGGTGCCGGAATGTTTTTCGATTATATTACGATTCACGAAACCGGACACGAATGGTTTGGAAACAGCATTACAAGTAAAGATATAGCCGATATGTGGATTCACGAAGGATTTACAACCTACACAGAATCTGTTTTTATTGAATGTATCAAAGGATATGAGGAAGCCATAAAATATGTAAACGGACAATCAAGAAGTGTGCGGAATGACCGCCCTATTATTGCTCAATTTGGAGTTAATAGAGAAGGAAGTGGCGATATGTATTATAAAGGTGCCTTAATGCTGAATACCATTAGACATATTATTAATGATGATGTAAAATGGTGGAAATTACTTTACGATTATTCTGAAACATATAAAAAGCAAATTATTGATACGAAAACAGTAATTGATTATTTTAATAAAGAAAGTGGTATCGATTTAACTTCGGTATTTCAACAGTATTTAACCACTACTAAAATTCCAAAATTAGTACTCTCAAAATCTGGCAATAAACTTAATTATAAATGGGAAAATGTAATTGCAGATTTTAAAATGCCCGTTGATATTATCATTAACGAAAAAACAATTCGTTTAGAAGTCACTACTGAAAATCAAGAACTTAAAGTAGATAAAAAGGTAGTTTTGGAAGATATTTCTGTAAAAACCAATCAGTTTTATATTAAGGTAGAAAGAAAATAATCCTTTAAAAAGTATTTGTTTACACTAATTTTTCTAATGATTTTTTTCTGTTTATTTTTTGTGTTTCTGTTCTTTCAAATGACTCTAAAAAGAGAATTTCTTTTGGTATTTGGTATTTTGACAATTCGGAAAACACGCTATTATCTATAGAAAACGGTGTGGCTTCTAGCACAAGAATTACTTTTTCACCTAAAACGTCATCCGGTTTACTGGCAATAAAAAAAGGAACTGAAATGAATTTAGCAAGGATTTCTTCTACTTCCTCAGGAAAAATTTTAATACCGCCGGAATTAATTACATTGTCAATTCGTCCTATTAAAACAAATTGAGTTGTATTTATGATTTCTACGATATCATTTGTAATAATTTTTTCCTTAGAAAGTTCTAAAGCTTCAATCACCAAACAATTTCTTTCATCTACAGATATTATTACATTTGGTAAAACTGTAAATGCCTTTGCTCCAATTTTC
The DNA here is from genome assembly GCA_964593435.1 of uncultured Flavobacterium sp. Taxonomy (GTDB): domain Bacteria; phylum Bacteroidota; class Bacteroidia; order Flavobacteriales; family Flavobacteriaceae; genus Flavobacterium. The sequence goes on from CAZQGY010000005.1 coordinate 16,459, forward strand.
TTTATAGCAATATGCGAAATGGTTTCTGTCATTCCGTAGGATTCAAAAGCATTGCAATTGGTTTTCAGAATACTTTCTGACAAAGTATAACTCACTTTTGCACCACCTATTAATACGTTATCAACCAAATGTAATTTTGATAATGATTTTTGCACCTGCAAAGGAACCATTGCTATAAAATTGTACTTTTTTGTAGATAATGGTGCACTTGTTGGATCAATTGTATCTAAATGCAATCCTAAAGTAATAGCACGAACCAACATCATTTTTCCTGCAATATAATTGGCTGACAAACATAACAAAGCGGTGTTTTTTGGTTGTAAGTCAAAAAATAATCCTGTTGCTTTGGCAGAAGCAATCATAGCCGATTTTTGTAAGATAATTTGCTTTGGTATTCCAGTAGAACCAGAAGTTTGCACCATAATAAAGGATTCATTATTTAACCAATCCAAAAGAAAATTTCCTATTGTTTTTTCAAATAATTGTCCGTTTTCTTTTAAATATAAAGCTTCGGCTAAAAGTTCTATATACGTAAAACTTTTTCCGTTTAATTTAAAATCTGGATGAATAATTTGATTCATTACTCTTCTACTTGTAATGGTTTTATATTTCCAAAAAGTTTTTCATTCCAATTACTCCATTTATATTTTTTGGAAAAAATATAAAGTAAAATGGGAAATATAATTAGTATGGGAATAAATATTTGAAAATTAGCACTTGGGACAGATACATCTTTTAAAATAGAATGCGTTTGAAATGCCGACCAATCTGAAGTAACTAACAACGCACCAACTAAATTATTTGCCGCGTGAAATCCTAATGCTAATTCTAAACCTTCATCCATTAAAGTTAGAATTCCTAAAAACAAACCGGTTCCGATATAATAAAACATAATAATCATACCCATTTTATCTACTTCAGGATTAGCAATATGCATAATTCCAAATAAAAATGAAGTAACCAATAAGGGCACCCATCTTGTTTTTGTAGCTAAACCTAATCCCTGAAGCATGTGTCCACGAAATAAATATTCTTCAAAACTCGCTTGAAAGGGAATTAAAACGACAGCCAATACAAAAAATACAGCAAATTTTTCAAGATTAAATTGAATTACAAAATCTTCTGGAGCACTATAATAACCTATAATTGTTGTTAAAATTGTAATACATCCCCAAAGTCCAAATGAGAAAAAAACTCTAGACCAATCAATTTTTGGACGAGACGTTGTTACTATTCGTAATGTATTATTTTGGATGAATTTGTTATAAAATAAAACTATAAACAACATAAATGATAATGGTGCTACGAGTATTACAAAAGTACCATTTACCCCTGCTTTTTTAATCATTTCTTTCATTATTTTATTCGTATCAACACCTTCTGATGAAATATAATTCACTACCATTAAAGCTAAAAAAAGACATGGAATGACGGCGTATGTCCATAAATTAACTTTAAACTTTTGCAATTGTTCTATATACATTTTACGATTTTTTAAGTCCACTAAATTACAATTATTACCTTTGTAAAAAAAATATTTATGTTAACCATTTATCACAACAAAAGATGTTCAAAATCTAGAGAAGGTATCTGCTTCTTAGATAACCTAAAAAAACCTTTTGAAATTATACATTATTTAGACAAAACACTTACTTATAATGAGTTAGAAACGATTATAAAAAAATTAAAAATCAAACCAATTCAATTGATAAGAGTTAAGGAAAAAGATTGGATTGAAAATTTCAAAGGCAAGACTTTAAGTGATAAAGAAATTATTGAAGCCATGTTGCAATTTCCAAAACTAATAGAAAGACCTATTGTAATTCATGGCGAAAAAGCCGTAATTGCTAGACCAACGGAATTAATCAAATCAATATTATAAAATCATTTAACATAGATTTAATAAAAATTCATCACAATAAAGACTACATTTGTAGTGTAAAATGTAAAAACAATATGTTGTTAAAAAAATCAATGCTACTATTAACATTCTTATTTGTTAGTACAACTGCAACCTCTCAAATTTCGTTAAAAAAAGTAATTATTACTGGTAAAATTATCGATAAAGAAACTACAAAACCTATAGAATTCGCTGTAATTACGATTTTAAAATCAGATACTAAAAAAATTATTACTGGAGGTGCTTCAGATGCAAATGGAAATTTTAGTATCGAATTAAACAACGGAACTTATAATTTAAAATACGAATTTCCTGGATTTAAAACACAGGAAAAACTAAATCAAACTATTGCTTCAGATACCAATTTGGGGAATATCGCCTTAGAATCTGAGTCAAACCAAATTGAAACGGTCGTTATTCGAAGTGAAAAAACGGCGGTTGACATTAAATTAGATAAAAAAGTATATAATGTTGGTCAAGATTTAATGGTTAAAGGCGGAACGGTAAGTGACGTTTTAGATAATATACCAAGTGTAGCGGTTGATGTTGAAGGAAATATTAGTTTGCGTGGTAATGAAAATGTTCGTGTTTTAATTGATGGAAAACCTTCAACTGCCATAAATGTTACCGATGCCTTACGAATGCTTCCTGCAGACGCTATTGAAAAAGTAGAAGTTATTACCAATCCATCTGCTCGATACGATGCTGAAGGGGGTGGTGGTATTTTGAATATTATCCTAAAAAAAGGAAAAAATAAAGGTATGAACGGAACGGTAATTGCAACTGCCGGAGATCCAAAAAATCAAGGTATTTCTGCTAATATTAATTCAAAATCAGATACTTACAATTTATTTACAACATTAGCATATAACGATAGAAACAATCCTGGAACTACCAAAATCAATCAAGAAAATTTTGGTGCCAATACTTATATTGAAGAGCGTAGAAAAGCCAATAGATTTAGCAACGGATTCAATGGGAATTTCGGAATTGAATTATTTCTAAACAAAGAAAAATCGGCAACTTGGACAAATAGTATCAATTATAGAAATAACGATGGTAAAAACTTTGAAGACGTAACTTACAAAAATTACACATTAGACAAAACCAACTTTTTATTTACGCGTTTTAGAGACAATCAATCTCTAAGTAGAAATGAAGCCATAGAATATACCTCGAACTTTATTAAGAAATTCAAAAAAGACGGACATAAATTAACAATCGATGCTTCCTTTTCTTTAAATGAAGAAGATGAATTTTCAACTATTTATGGAAGTATTTTAGAAACAAATACATTTATTTCTGATGAAAAAACCTCAAAAATTGGAAGACAAAGTAGAAATTTAATTCAAGCTGACTATGTTTTACCAATAAACAAAGACATCCAATTTGAAGCTGGATATAGAGGTAGTTATACAAATTCAACTAGTAATTATGAAGTTTTGGAACGCGTAAATCAAAATAGTCCTTATACGAATATTCCTGGATTTACTAATAATTTTGAATACATTGAGAACGTAAGTGCCATTTACACACAATTAGGAACTAAATTCTTTAAAAAGTTATCGGTATTAGGAGGTTTGCGACTAGAAAACACCAATTTAGAAATCAATCAATTATTAACAAACGATTTAAACTCTAGAAATTACAATAACTTTTTTCCAAGTTTATTTTTAACGTATGAATTAAATAACGATTCAAACATTTCCTTAAACTATAGTAAAAGAATTACTCGTCCAAGAGATCGATTTATCAATCCGTTTTCATCGTACACAAGTAATACCAATTTATTTATTGGAGATCCAAAATTAAACCCTTCTTTTACCGATGCATTTGATATTGGCTATTTAAGAAAATGGGACAAAACTACAATTAGTACCTCTGCGTATTATAATCACACAACTGATGCTTTTCAAACAGTACGAAAAGAAAGTGGATTGTTTGTTAATGGAATTCCAGTAATTATAAATACACCTTTTAATTTAGGTGAAGACAATAGAATTGGAATGGAAGTTACCTTAAATTATACCGTAAAAAAATGGTGGAAATTAAATTCAAACGTGAATTATTTTTACAATGAAACCAAAGGAAATTATCAATTTACAAATTCTAATAATACTTTAGTTAATCAAAATTTTAATTACAAATCTAGTACTTGGACCGCTCGATTAACATCTAAAATAAATTTACCACACAAAATTGATTGGCAAACTAATGGAACGTATAATGCAGGACAAAAAACGGCACAAGGAAAAACCTTAGGAATTGCAAGTATGAATTTAGCTTTTAGTAAAGATGTGCTAAAAGAAAAAGCCACTATTTCACTTAACGTGAATGACGTTTTTAATTCTAGAAAAAGAATTCAAGATTTACAGTTACCGACTGTAAATTCATATAGCGAAATGCAATGGAGGGTACGACAAGTTACAGTTTCGTTTACATACCGATTTAATAAATTGAAAAACGAAAAAGAAATAAAGCCAAAAAGCTTAGAACAACAAGAAGGCGGTGGCGGAGAATTCTAACACAAAATAAAAAAATCCCGATTCGTACGAATCGGGATTTTTTATTAACTTAAGAAAATTACTTTTCTTGTTCAGCTAATTTTTTTGCTTTCTTTTCTTTATATAATTCTATTAATGATCCGCCAATCCAATATTGAACAAATCCTACAAGAAAAAACATCAACCAAAAACCTATAGTCAAAATGGTTAAGAAAAGTATAAAGCCTAAATACTGTTGAAATTCAAACATGTTTTCCGGAATTTTATTTGTGAATTCTGTTCAAAGATAAATCATAAATTTATTTTTAACAAATAATATCTTTTTTTTAATACCATTTTATTTTCACCTTAAGAAAACAACAGCTATTACCCAATAAAAAACAAAACAAGTAAAGGAATAATAATGCCTGCGAGTGCTAATTTCCATCCTCTATTTTTAAAACTAAACTTTCCTGCTGGAATCATTATTGCACCAGTAATAGCAATGGTTATTAATGACAAACCAAAAATATCACCATAGTATATCCACCAATTTGAAGTAGACTTATGTAGTTTTATCATCTGACTAATTAATGGTGTTTTGTTATAGGTAGTAAGTTCACCCTTTCCTGTTTTTATATCAACTTCTACATCGGTATTTTTATAAGAAATTCGTAACGTTTCTCCTTTAACTTTGTGTTTTCTGTAGGTGTCCTCCATATCAAATTGTTTGATGATATTTTTTGCAAAATCTTCAGAAATAGCCTCTTTTTTAGGTATTTTAACTTCAATATTTTTGGTTTCTACATTGTATTTTTCAGCGTGAAATTGCTCTCTATGGTTCATTAAGATTCCTGATAATGCAAAGGAAATAATTAAACCTATATAAAAATAACCTAAATCGCGGTGGATGTTTCTAGCTCTTAAATTCATTTTGCTTATTTGTTTTAAAATTTATACGAAACTGTTGTTGAAATCATTCTTGGGGCTATAGGTGTAACCGTATTATCATCGTAAACATAATAACTTGTTACATTTCCAATATTTGATAATTTTGCTCTTATTGAAAAAGTATTGTTTGTGTATCCAATGGAAGCATCAAATTGTAAAAACCCAGCAACTGGAATTGGTTTTCTTGCTAATTCAGCCGGAGTAGATGCATTATTTGGACGCAATCTTCCACCTAGAATTTTTCCAACATATGAGGATTGAACTCCTATTTCAAACCCTGTTAATTTTGAATTTACAAACGAATAAAATAAACTTGCATTTGCCGTGTTTTTTGGTGCGAAACGCAATTGAGTTCCTTTATCAAATATATTACTTTTTGTATATTTTGTTTCGTTAAAACTATAGCCAGCCATCGCTCTAAAATTTTTAAAATTTCCAGAAATGTCTATTTCAATTCCTTTACTTGTATATGAACCTGCTAATTCTTTAATATTTGTATTTATATTTCCATTTGAAAAATCAGTCTGAGCTAAATTTCCAAAATTGATACTATACCCCGTTACATTGGCATTTAATCGACCTTTAAAAAGCTCGTTTTTAATACCAATTTCAAATTGATTTATAGTTGAATGAGGTAAAGCTTGAAAATTTTTATCTGTTCCCGTATTTAACACAAATGAATCTGCATAACTGGCAAAGATTGAATTGGTTTTTGTAGGTTGAAATACTATTCCCAATTTTGACGAAATAATATTGTCATTAGTTTTAGTTTCAACATTACTACCAGTTGAAAATGTAGTTGTATTGGTAATACTTTCCAAGTAACTGTATCGTAAACCTGTTAAAACTTTTAATTTGGAGGTTACTTCTATAAAATCTTGTATATAAAATCCAGCGCGTTTTACTGCTGCATCAGCTAAAGTATTTTTATTTAATATTGGAATAGTTGTAGCACTATAAGTTGGATTTTTATCAATTACCAAACTTGGATTAAAAATATTGATTTTATCAAAATAATTTATTGTTAAATAATTTAAAGTTCCTGTGTTTGATTTGTCTGCATCTACACCCAAAAGAATCGTATGTTTAATAGTTCCTGTTTTAAAATTTCCTGTTAGATCTATTTCCGCAAAAGTGTAGTCTTGTTCTGTGTCTGCTTTTTGTACGCCTCTTACCCAATCTCCATTTGCTTGAACTAAATTATTATTAGGTGATGTTGGAGTTAGATTTCCTGAGTTGGGTCTTGAACTGGATAATAAATTAGTGGTAAAACCTTGATACGATAAAATCCCCTTCAACTGCCAATTTGAATTAATCTTATGATTTATTGTAGCAGCAATACTTTCTTGTTTACTATCAAATGTAGCCCAATCAAAATTTAAAAAAGTTCTTCGTGGCAACGCTACAACTTTATAATCGATTGTAGTTAAACCGAAATCTGGCGTTCTGCTATCTTTTAAATAATCTGCTTCTACTAATAAAGTGGTTTTTTTAGTCAAATTAAATTGAAAAGAAGGATTAATATAAAATCGTTCACTAGTTACAACATCTCTAAAACTATTTCCTGTTTCATAACTTGTAACTAATCGATAAGCAGTTGTTTGACTTTTATCTAAACTTCCGTAAATATCAATAATTGGTTTATAGAAATCATATTCTGATGCTCGAAAACTTATTTCGCCACCTGATTGAAATTTAGGTTTTTTTGTTTCTAAATTCAAAATTCCACCTGGAGCTACATTTCCGTATAACAAAGCCGAACTACCTTTTAATATTTCAATACTTTCCAAAGAAGCCGTTTCTGGAATTAGTGAACCATTAAAACGAATGCCGTTTTTAAACGTGTTTCCACCACTAAATGTAAAGCCTCTGGAACCATATTCTTCCTGATTATTTCCAGAAGCATTACTTGCACCAGACACATATACGCCATTTGTGTTTTTTAGCGCATCCGAAATTCGTAAAATTTGTTGTTGTTCTAGTGTTGTTCTATCTATAATTGCTACTGCTTGTGGCAAATCCAATGCTTTAATTGGTAACTTTCCGGCGGTTACAGAACCCTTTTGTATTTTTTTGACAATTACTACTTCTTCAATCGCTTTGCCTTTTTTCTTAATGGTATCATTCTCAAAATCAAAGGCAAAATCATTAGAAAATCTATTTTCAACTTGTCCAAATACGAATTGAACTCCAACAAACATTACAAAAACTAAAATATATTTCTTCATTTTTTATTTAGAATAAATTAAAATAACACTACAAATGTAAAACGCAAAACAATAAAAAACAAGTTTATTTAGAATAAATAAAAATAATAATTCTAAGTTATTGAGAATCAAAAAGAAAAAGTTTTGAAAGTAATATTTTAAAACTTTAAACTAAAATTGTAACTTTGTCAACCAAAATAAGAAGACATGTTAGACAGATTACAATACGTAAAACAACGTTTCGACGAAATATCAGATTTGATTATTCAACCTGATGTTATTGCCGATCAGAAACGTTATGTACAATTAAACCAAGAATATAAAAGTTTAAATGCGTTAGTTCAAAAACGTGAAGAATATATAACTCTGGATGCTAACGTAAAAGAAGCGCAAGAAATAATTGCAGATGGTTCTGATGCCGAAATGGTTGAAATGGCAAAAATGCAATTAGAAGAAGCCAAAGAACGTTTGCCTTTATTAGAAGAAGAAATCAAATTTATGTTGATTCCTAAAGATCCAGAAGATGCAAAAAACGTAATGGTTGAAATTCGTGCCGGTACAGGTGGTGATGAAGCTTCTATTTTTGCAGGTGATTTATATCGTATGTACACCAAATATTGTGAAGGTCGAGGTTGGAAATGTTCTGTAGTAGATATGAGTGATGGAACATCAGGTGGCTTTAAAGAGGTCATTTTTGAAGTAACCGGTGAAGATGTATATGGTGCTTTAAAATACGAAGCTGGAGTACATAGAGTACAACGAGTTCCGCAAACAGAAACGCAAGGTCGTGTACACACTTCCGCAGCTACTGTAATGGTTTTACCAGAAGCAGAAGAATTTGACGTTCAAATTGACATGAATGATGTTCGTGTAGATTTCTTCTGTTCTTCAGGGCCTGGAGGACAATCTGTAAACACTACTAAATCGGCAGTGCGATTGACTCACATTCCTTCAGGATTAGTTGCACAATGTCAGGATCAAAAATCGCAACATAAAAATAAAGATAAAGCATTAACTGTTTTACGTTCTCGTTTATACGAACAAGAATTAGCAAAAAAACAAGAGGAAGATGCCAAAACACGTACTTCTCAAGTTAGTTCAGGTGATCGTTCTGCTAAAATTAGAACTTACAATTACCCTCAAGGTCGTGTAACCGACCATAGAATTGGTGTTGACGTTTTTGATATGGACGGAGTAATGTCTGGTAAAATTCATAAATTTATTGACGAATTACAATTAGTTGCCAATACTGAAAAATTAAAAGAATCGGAAGTATATTAAGAATTTGCGATTTCTAAATTTTATAAAGACTCTGGAATATTTTCAGAGTTTTTTTTATAAACTTTTCTTAAACAATAGTTTTTTACAATAGAAATTTTTACTTTTATCACAAATATTGATATCATGACCATTACCCAATTATATTACGTTTTAGCTGTAGCTGAAAACAAAAATTTTACTTTAGCTGCCGAAAAATGTTTTGTTACACAACCTACATTAAGCATGCAAATTCAAAAATTAGAAGAAGAATTAGACATTCAAATTTTTGATAGAACAAAAAAACCTATTGGTTTAACAGATGTAGGAAGCAAAATTGTAACGCAAGCAAAAAACATAGTTAACGAAGCAAATAGAATTAAAGACATTGTAGACCAACAAAAAGGGTTTATTGGTGGCGATTTCCGAATTGGAATGATTCCAACTGTAATGCCAACATTGTTACCCATGTTTTTAAATACATTCATTAAAAAGTATCCAAAAGTAAACTTAATTGTAGAAGAATTAAATACTTCGGATATTATTACTAAACTTAAAAACGGACATTTAGATTGTGCTATTGCCGCTACGCCTTTAGATGAAGAAAAACTTAAGGAAATTGTATTATATTATGAACCGTTTGTAGCATATATGCCAGAAAATAGTCTTAATAAAGCAAAAAAAGAAATAGAAGTGGCTGATTTGGATATAGAAAAAATATTGCTTTTACAAGACGGCCATTGCTTTAGAAATAGTGTTTTAAATCTTTGTAAAAACAATAATTTTATCGGAGAAAATCATTTTCAACTGGAAAGTGGTAGTTTTGAAACTTTAATTAAATTATCCGATGAAGGCTTAGGGACTACGCTACTTCCCTATTTACACACGTTAGATTTAAACGACAAAAACAAAACAAAACTAAAGCAGTTTGTTAACCCAAAACCATCCAGAGAAGTGAGTTTAATTTTCTCTAAAAACGAATTAAAAATTCATATTATTGATGCGTTAAAAACCACTATTCAAAGTGTAGTTCGAGGTGCAATTGCGTTTAGTGATGTGGAAATTGTAAGCCCGAAGTAATTTACGATTTACGATTTACGATTTACGATTTAAAATATGGAATTTGGAATTTTGGATTTGGAATTTTATATGACATTTACATCACCTTTTCCTTCTCTTAAAATAATTGGTTCGTGACCTGTTAAATCGATAATAGTTGATGCTATGTTTTCCCCGTAACCGCCATCAATAACTAAATCGACTTGGTTTTGCCATTTCTCGAAAATTAATTCCGGATCGGTGGAATATTCAATTACCTCATCTTCATCGTGAATGGATGTTGAAACAATTGGATTACCCAACATTTCCACAATTTGAATGGCAATATTATTATCTGGTACTCGAATTCCGACTGTTTTTTTCTTACGGAAGTCTTTTGGTAAGTCGTTATTTCCTGGTAAAATAAACGTATACGCCCCAGGTAACGCTCGTTTTAAAATTTTAAAAGTTGGCGTATCAATTTGCTTTACGTAATCGGAAATATTGCTTAAACTACTACAAACAAAAGAAAAATTTGCTTTTTCCAGTTTAATTCCTTTCAATTTAGCTAATCTTTCTAAGGCACGAGAATTGGTAATATCACAACCCAAACCATAAACGGTATCGGTTGGGTAAATGACCAATCCACCGTTTTTTAAAACTTCCACTACTTTTTTAATGGCTGTTTCATTTGGTTTGTCTTCGTATATTTTTATGAATTCTGCCATATTATTTTTTGCTTTATGCCGTAAGCTTAATGCTTAAAGCGTTATCCAATCACATTTAACTTTGCAAATCGTAACAACAACTTCTTCAAGCCACCAACATCAAAACGTATTTCCGCTTTTTTGTCGGCTCCTACACCTTCTAATCCTACAATTTCGCCTTTTCCAAAACGTTCGTGCATTACAATATTTCCAACAGCTAAATTAGCATCTGTAACATTGCTGTTAGTGCTACCTGCACCACTACTCAATGGTTTTAATCTTCTAATATTAACAGACGAAACCGGTTCGTTTTTGGTAATATATTCAGGTGGCGTTCCAGCAGTTGGTTTAGCCAATCGCAATTTAGATTTATCCACATCTCCAAATATGTCAATATCCATAGTTGATTTGTATCGGTAACCCGAATCTATCGGATTCATATATTCCAAATATTCATCATTAATTTCTTCGATAAAACGAGAGGGTTCACTATCTACTAATTTTCCCCAACGGTAACGCGATTGCGCATACGTTAAATAAGCCTGATGTTCGGCACGAGTTAAGGCTACATAAAACAATCTTCTTTCTTCTTCCAATTCGCTTCGTGTATTCATGCTCATCGCGCTTGGAAACAAATCTTCTTCCATTCCTACCACAAAAACGTGTGGAAACTCTAATCCTTTTGCTAAGTGAATCGTCATTAACGCCACTCTATCATCATCGCCCGTGTCTTTATCTAAATCTGTAGCCAACGCCACATCTTCCATAAATTCTGCTAAAGCACCGCGCGCACCATCAATTTCTTTTTGACCTTCGGTAAAATCTTTAATACCGTTTAATAATTCTTCAATATTTTCGATTCGAGCAATTCCTTCAGGCGTGCCGTCTTTTTTTAATTCTTGAACTAAACCAGTTTTCTTCGTTACGTGGTCAGTAAGTGTAAAAGCATCTTGTTGTTCATTGATGACTTGAAAACTTTTTATCATCGTCACAAAATCTTGCAACTTGGTTTTCGTACCAGAGTTTAATTTTAAATCGATTTTATCAATATGCTCCATTACTTCAAAAATGGAACGTTTATAATGATTGGCTGCTACTGTTAATTTCTCAACTGTAGTATCTCCTATTCCACGCGCTGGATAATTAATTACTCGCACTAACGCTTCTTCGTCTTTCGGATTGATTACCAATCGTAAATAAGACAATACATCTTTAATTTCTTTACGTTGATAAAACGATAATCCGCCATAAATTCGGTACGGAATATCTCTTTTTCGCAATGCATCTTCCATAGCACGAGATTGCGCGTTGGTACGATACAAAATAGCAAAATGCGAATTCGGTAATTGATTTTGCATTTTTTGTTCGAAGATTGTTCCGGCTACAAATCGCCCTTCTTCTCCATCAGTTACACTTCTATGCACTTTAATTTTAGGGCCGTCATCATTAGCGGTCCAAACAATTTTATCTAGTTTGGTTTTATTCTTATCGATAACATTATTTGCCGCTTCTACAATGTTTTTAGATGAACGATAATTTTGTTCTAATCGGAACATCTTTACACCATCGTAATCTTTTTGAAAGTTTAAAATATTATTGATATTCGCACCACGAAATGCATAAATACTTTGCGCATCATCACCTACCACACAAATATTCTGAAATCTATCTGAAAGTGCTTTTACAATTAGATATTGAGAATGATTGGTATCTTGGTACTCATCAACTAAAATATATCTAAATCTATCTTGATATTTAGCTAAAACGTCTGGAAAACGATTTAATAACTCATTGGTTTTCAACAATAAATCATCAAAATCCATCGCACCCGATTTGAAACAACGTTCTACATAATTATTGTAAATTTCTCCCATTCGAGGCTTTTTGCTCATCGCATCGGCTTCTTGTAGTTCGGGATTATTAAAATACGCTCGAACTGTAATTAATGAGTTTTTATATTGTGAAATTCTACCTAAAATTTGTTTGGGTTTATAAACATCTTTATCCAATTGCATTTCCTTAATAATGCCACCCAAACATCGTAAAGAATCTTGAGAATCGTAAATAGTGAAATTAGAAGGATAACCTAATTTTTCAGCTTCACTTCGTAAAATTTTAGCAAAAACAGAGTGAAATGTACCCATCCAAAGGTTTTTAGCTTCATTATTTCCCACAATTTCAGCAATACGTTTTTTCATTTCACGTGCGGCTTTATTCGTAAATGTTAAGGCTAAAATATTAAACGCATCAACACCTTGATGCATCAAGTTAGCAATTCGAACGGTAAGCACACGTGTTTTGCCTGAACCAGCACCCGCAATAACAATCATAGCACCGTCTTTTTGCAAAACTGGCGCACGTTGTGCCTCATTTAATTGATTGATGTATTGTTGCATGGTTGATATTGGATAATTAGGAAAGCAAAAATACAGATTATGAAGTGATTTTACCTGTTTTTAATTGTCTTTTAACTGTAAATTATCAACAATTTTTTTTTCTTCTGAAGTTAACAACAAACCGGAATTGGTTTCCCAATATTCAGTAATTATAGCGTTTTTCTTATTAATTAAAGATTTTTCTTTAAAAACATCTTCTTTTTCATAAGGTACAAATTTTCTACTATGTTGTGTGGTGATTAAATAATTGGCTATTTCCACCTTATTTTCCACATCCTTTTTATCTTTTACCATCAACCCTATTTCTTCTTTTGTACTGGCTAAAAAATAATCGTCACCATCTAAAATATATAAGGCTTTAAAGATGGAATTGAATACCTTTCCTTTTACAACTTTTAAATTAGAAACATCTGAATATTCAAATCGATTGGGTTCTACAAAATATTCTAATTCTAAGATAATATTCTTTTTATTATCATAAATTACGGTTACAGTTGGTAAAAACTCTTCGATTTCTGGTTTTGGAACAATTACCATTTGATAAAAATCCGCTTTTCCTTTCACCGTTTTTATTTCGAAATCGAATTTCTTTTTAGCTTTTGATTCTGCTAAATTAGAAATGTATTTAAAATCATAATAATTCTGAATGATGTCATACATATTATAACTCAATGTCTTTTTTTCAATTTTTTCGTTGTTTATTAAATTATACGTTCTGTTTTGTTCAACTAAAATATCAGCGGCAAATTTGTCAGGCTTTTCTTTCAAACAAAAATTAACCAAACCATCAGAATAGGAAGTGTATTCATTATTGTATTTAAAAAATTCTCTGGAATATATTTTTAAATTAATAGGTGCGGTAAGTTGTTTCATTGATTTATTAATCAATGTTTTAAGTATGCTAAAAGATTGACGATTAGTAATCACAACATCTTCAATATTCTGTGAAATATTATCTAAAAAAATAACCGTTTCTGCATCTTTCAAAGTAGCCGAATTAACACTTAATTCTTTGTATTCATTATGCTTAATATTTATTCTAGATGGTTTATTTAAATTAAACTTCACCAACCCTTCTTTATTGCTTTGAAAATTTTCATCTGTTCTTAAAATCGCAACAGCAACATTTTCAATTAAAGCGCCTGACGTTTTATCTTTAAATACTAATATCACCGCTTTTGTCTGAGAAAACGACAAAACAGAAAAAAGAATCAAACCGAAAAAAAACAAATTTTTCATACTAACACTCTGATATACTAACAAATATAAGAAATTATAAATGGATTTATTTTATTTAAAAAAATATTTTAGATTTGTAAAAAAACAATCGATGAACATTGAAGTAAAGATATTAGAAATTGCCACATATACATTACCTGCAATTATTACTGGCGGAGTAGCGTTTGGTTTGTTACATAAATTTTTCAAAAACGAAGAAAATAAACGAAAATTCGAATTACTAAGAGAAAATCAGCGCTTAGGGTTACCCATTAGATTGCAAGCTTATGAGCGGATTGTTTTATTTTTGGAACGCATCAATCCAATTAACTTAATGATGCGTGTAGAACCTAACACTTTAGATCCTCAAAGTTACGCAACACTTCTAGTCCATACTATTCAAACTGAATACGAACACAATATTGCGCAACAAATATATTTCACTCAAGAAAGTTGGGAAATTATTTTAAAAGCCAAAAACAGTATTATTACTCAAATTAGAAGATTTTCTATTGAAGGTGAAGTAAAATCTGGAGAAGAATTACGCACGAAACTACTTCAAGAACTCACGCAAACAGAAAGCGCAAGTGCCGTAGCGATTGGTTTTATTAAAGAAGAATTGAAACGTATTTTTTAATATTTTTACTCTTTTAAAAATTTTAAATACAGAGTTGCTGTTTTTTCATCTGCAGTTTTAACTAAATTTTCTACTTGATTTCTAAAATCAGGCTGTTTTAACTTGGTTCGAATTTTCTCTCTTGCGAATTTTGTAAATTGCCATTTATGATGCGTGGTTGCTTGAAACAAAGCTTGAATTACATTAGAATTATTTGGATATAATTCCAATAAAACTTCCAAAGCATTTTCTCTAAGACTACTTTCATTATTATTTGAAGCATAATTTAATAATTCTTCAAAATACATTTTTTTATTGTCGTAATATTTATCAGAATTTAACGCCAGTTTTAACCAAATTACTCGTAAACTTTTATCGTTATTGCCAGATATGTTTTTTAGTTTTTCTAAATATTCAAATGACTGATTTGGAAAATTATGGCACAAATTTATTAAAGCAATTTCTTTAGTTTGATATGAATCATCGTCTAAAAATGTTTCATATTGCGATTGAAATGCTACAGGTATTTCAGGCATCGTTTCGGCAATGGCTTGACGAACATATACGTTTTGTTTCATACCAATTTCAATCAATTCTTTTTTATCATTAAAAGTAGTATTACCTAATTTATAGAAAATATATTGTTTTATAGGAAAATAGGTATCCGATTGTAAAATTGCTTTATAATTTTCAATATCTTTTTTCTCTTTTGTCAACTGAATATAGTCGGTAACCGATTGGTTTTTCTTTAGATATCTTTCCGCTAAAACCATATCAAAACCAGCCGTTTCCAACCATTTATTTTTAAAACTTTCTGTATCAAATTTTTTTGAAACTTTTTTTATCTCAGCTAAAAACTCATCAGTATTAACATTTTTGTACTGGTATTTTTTCAAGTACCTTTTTACTGCTTTTTGAAAATTTTTCGCACCGATATCCTCACGTAACGTATGCAACGCCCAGGCTCCTTTTTTGTAAAATGACAAAGAACTCGCTTTTTCATTCATCAAAGGAATTGTGTCGGTTTTGGCCGCACTTCTTAGCTGTAACGCATAATTATATAATTCGTTGTAAAAATAATCGTCTCCAAAAATTTCTTTCTCAGCTAAAAGCGCATAATAAGTAGCAAAACCTTCTTGCAACCAATGATGTTTTCCAGATTGTGCCGTGACTAGATCACCAAACCATTGATGCGCCAATTCATGTGCATTTACATTGATGTAATTTTTATCATTAAAACCGATCGAATCCACTACAAAATCTTGAGCAAAAATAGTAGAAGTCGTGTTTTCCATACCGGCATATAAAAAATCTCTAACTGGTACTTGACGATAAATTTTCCAAGGATATTCCATGCCAATTTCTTGTTCTAAATAATCGAAAATTTGTTTGGAATAACGATACGTGGGTTCGAATTTTGAATAATCATTTTTATCAATATAGAATTCTAAGGACGTTCCTGATTTGCTTTTGACATCTTCCTTAACAAAATTTCCAAACGCCAGCATTACTAAATATGACGACATTGGTTTTTGCATTTGATAATTTCTTGTAATATCGTTTACGCCTCTACTCCAACTTATAGTATTTTTCTCAAAATTCAATTTACCATTAGATAATGCAATAGGATCAAATTTAGATTTATCCATATCAACATAATAGTTAATAGTTATCCCGAAAATTACTTTCTCATTAACATCGTCAAAACTCGGCAACCAATGACTGGTATATTTTCCTTGACCTTGAGTCCAGATTTGCCTATTATCATCTTGTCCTATGAAATAAAGCGTTTGTTTCGGTATTGCATGGTATAGAAACGTTAGTTTGTTTTTGCCTTTAGAAAATCCTTCAAATAAATTCAATGTTTTTCCTGAATTTTTGAATTTCACCAATTTATCATTAATCATAACATCTGAAAACTCCATGTTTTTAGCATCGATTTTAATAGTATCTATAATTTGTTTTACTTTAAATTTGTAGGTTACACTTCCAGAAATTGATTTTTCTTCAAAATTCGGATATAAAGAAGCTGTACAACTTATAAAATCGACTTGATTTATCTGCTGAGCAAAAGAAATAATTGAAAAAAATAGAAATATATAGCGCATTTATAATTTTATTTACAACAAAGATACTAATTAACGAAACTCATAAAAGGTTTTCAAAAGTTTTAATATTGTATAGTTTTAGTATAGGCTACTAATTTACTTTTGTGCTAAATTAAACACTATTTTTGAAAAAAAGATATTATGCGTTACCTACTTTCAGTACTACTATTGTTTTCTCAAGTTAGTTTATTTTCTCAAGCACAAATTTCACAAGACAATTTTGAAGGAAACAGCACTATTACTTCGTGGGTTGGTGATGATTGTTTGATAGATACAAATTTCACTAATCCTTTTCCTACAGGAATAAATTCGTCATCAAAAGTTCTTAAATATTCTGACACTGGTGGGCAATATGCAAACGTTCGTTTTGATGCTGGGTTTAATTTTAATCTATTAACAAGTAGTGAATTTTCATTAAAAATATATGTGCCTTCAACTGGTATTACAGGAAATCAAAACAATCAAATTTCATTAAAACTTCAAAATGGAACTTCAGCTACACCTTGGTCTACTCAATGTGAAATTATTAAACCTATCATTTTAAATCAATGGCAAATCATTACGTTTAATTTTGCAACAGATGCATTTATTAATTTAGATCCAAATTCACAAAACCCATTAAATAGATGGGATTTTAATCGTGTACTAATCCAAATAAATGGAGAAAACAACAATTCAAACGTAATGGCTTATATTGATGATTTTTTATATTCTGGAGCCGTTTCAACATGTACTAATTTAGTTTGGAGTGATGAATTTACTACTAATGGTGTTGTAAATAATTTAAATTGGTTTCATCAAACACAATTACCTAATGGAACAAGCTGGTATAATGGCGAATTACAGCATTATACCAACAGTCAGACCAATTCTTATTGCTCAAACGGAATTTTATCTATTACAGCCAAAAAAGAAGTCCTAACACAACAAAATCAAACCAAACAATTTACTTCAGCCAGATTAAACTCGAAATTTGCATTTAAATATGGACGAGTTGAAGTTCGTGCCAAATTACCAACTGGCTCAGGAACATGGCCTGCAATATGGATGTTAGGCAAAAACATTATTGAACCCGGCGGATATTGGACTGCTAGTCACGGAACTACTAATTGGCCTGCATGCGGTGAAATAGATATTATGGAGCACTGGGGAACCAATCAAAACATAATTTCAAGTGCGGTTCATCATCCAATAAATGGGAATTTAAGTATTGGCGAATACACTACTAATTCGCAATTCAAAGCAGGTGTTTCTTCTAATTTTCACATTTACGCAATGGAATGGAATGCGCAAAGTATTACTTTTAGCGTAGATGGCGTTAATCACTTAACTTATAATCCAACAATAAAAAACCAATATACCTGGCCTTTTGATGCAGAACAGTATATTTTATTAAATGTAGCTATAGAACCTAGTGTTTCTTCTAATTTTGTTCAATCTACAATGGAAGTAGATTATGTTAGAGTGTATCAAGAAGCTGCATTAGCAACCACTAATTTTCAAAATCCTGAAAGAATTAAATTATTTCCAAATCCTGTTTCGGATAAATTAACCATTTTAAACCTTGAGAACACAAATCCAACAGCTGAAATATATTCATTATTAGGGCAAAAACTACATTCTTGTATTTTATTAAATAATGAAACGAATATTGATGTTTCTAATTATCAAAACGGAATTTATTTAGTTAAACTAATTTCTGAAAGTGGTAATAACACCTATAAATTTATAAAGAAATAATAATTTCAAAATTTAGAATTTATACCTATCTTCGCTTTTCATGTGTATTTAAACACAGATTAGAAAAATTTTAAAAATTCATTTAGTTTCTTTTATCTGTGTTCAAAATTCAATTTGAATTACAAAAATAGAATTAGACTTTGAATCTACTTGATACTCCCATAGAATATTTAAAAGGCGTTGGTCCGCAGCGAGGCGACTTACTTCGCAAAGAAATGAAGATTCATAAATATGGCGATTTAATCAATTTATATCCCTATCGATATATCGATAGAACTCGCTATTTTAAAATCAACCAACTAATAAACAGCAATTCAGAAGTTCAAATTATTGGAAAAGTTGTTCATGTTAAAACTATTGACCAAGGAAAAGGAAAATCAAGATTAGTCGCTACTTTTATAGATGATACAGGACAAATGGAATTGGTTTGGTTTCAAGGACAAAAATGGGTAAAAGAAAGTTTGAAACTAAATACTATTTATGTTATTTTTGGAAAAGTCACGCAATTTGGATCGGTTTTCAATATGGCCCATCCAGAAATGGAATTGTTGGAAGAGCACAAAACTACATTACGAAGTACGATGCAACCAGTGTACCCAAGTACTGAAAAGCTAAACAATAAAGGAGTAACCAATAAAGTAATCAATAAAATGATGATGCAATTGTTTTCAGAAACGCATCAATTATTTTCAGAAACGTTATCCGATTCAATTATAGAAGAATTAAAACTTATTCCAAAAAAAGAAGCGTTACTAAACATTCATTTTCCAAAAAATCAAGAACTTTTAGCCAAAGCGCAATTTCGATTAAAATTTGAGGAGTTATTTTTCATTCAACTGCAATTAATCACTAAAAATTTAATTCGAAAACATAAAATAAAAGGGTTTCCTTTCGAAATTATTGGTGAAAATTTTAATAATTTTTACAACAATCATTTACCTTTTGATTTGACGAATGCTCAAAAAAGAGTATTGAAAGAAATACGAAACGATTTAGGAAGTCATGCACAAATGAATCGTCTACTTCAAGGTGATGTAGGTTCCGGAAAAACCATAGTTGCTTTAATGTGCATGCTTATTGCAAAAGATAACGGCTTTCAAAGCTGTTTAATGGCGCCTACAGAAATTCTGGCAAATCAGCATTTTAATGGCATTACCGAATTAGCTAAAGATTTAAATATTAACATCAGAATATTAACTGGTTCTACGAAAATTGCACAACGAAGAATTATTCATGAAGAATTAGAAAACGGCACGTTAGATATAATCATCGGTACGCATGCTTTATTGGAAGATAAAGTCCAATTTAAAAACTTAGGTTTAGCCGTTATAGACGAACAACATCGTTTTGGTGTAGAACAAAGAAGTAAACTTTGGACAAAATCGGAAATCCCACCTCATGTTTTAGTCATGACCGCTACTCCTATTCCGCGTACTTTAGCGATGAGCTTGTATGGCGATTTAGATATTTCTGTGATTGACGAATTGCCGCCTGGTAGAAAACCAATTCAAACTGTTCATCGATTTGATAGTAAGCGATTGGTAGTTTGGAAATTCTTAAAAGATGAAATTGCCAAAGGCCGACAAATTTATATTGTTTATCCATTAATTCAAGAATCTGAAAAAATGGATTATAAAGATTTGATGGACGGTTATGAAAGCATTTCTCGTGATTTTCCTTTGCCACACTATTCCATTTCTATTTTACATGGTAAGATGAAACCCGCAGACAAAGAGGAAGAAATGAAGCGCTTTGCGGAAGGAAAAACCAATATTATGGTAGCCACAACAGTAATTGAGGTAGGTGTAAACGTTCCAAATGCTTCCGTAATGGTGATTGAAAGTGCTGAGCGTTTTGGTTTGTCACAATTACATCAGTTACGAGGGCGCGTAGGTCGTGGAGCTGAACAAAGTTATTGTATTTTAATGACGGATTATAAACTTTCCGAAGACAGTAAAACCCGTATGGAAACCATGGTACGAACCAATGATGGATTTGAAATTGCTGAAGTCGATTTAAAATTACGCGGTCCCGGAGATATTATGGGAAAACAACAAAGCGGTGTGCTAAACCTACAAATTGCTGATTTAGTAAAAGACCGAGACATTTTACAGGTAGCAAGACATATTGTGGTAAAACTACTAAAAACAGATCCAAGTATGAATTTACCTGAACATGCCAAATTAAAAGCGGTATTTATGGAAATCAGCAAGAAAAAAAGCATTTGGAATTATATTTCTTAATAGAAAATAGAACATAGAGAATAAAATATGGAGAATTTTATTGAAGATATTTTAAATTAACTAATTGAAGAAGCATATGAAGTAAAAGAAAGTGCTTTTAATGATTTTGAAAAAGGGAAATTATTTGGGTATTATCATTCAATATCCTAAATATTAAGTCAATCTGTGGCTTTTGGAGCATTTGATAAGCTACTCAAGAATTTAAGAGAATTTAATCCGGAAGATTTATTATAAAAACATGTAGAAGAAATTTTATAACCGATATCGACTAAAACAAAAGTTCCCGTTACGATTAATTTCGTAAAGGGAACTTTTTTTATTATAAATAATATTATTTTCTAGCGATTACTTTTAATGATTTCTCAATAATGGCTGTACTATTTAATCCGTATTTTTCCATTAATTGCTCTGGCGTTCCACTTTCTCCAAAAGTATCATTAGTAGCTACAAATTCTTGTGGAGCTGGTTTATTTAAGCTAAACGTTCTAGCTACACTTTCTCCTAAACCTCCTAAGAAATTATGTTCTTCAGCAGTTACTACACAACCCGTTTTAGCCACCGATTTTAAAATAGCTTCTTCATCTAAAGGTTTTATGGTATGAATATTAATCACCTCAGCAGAAATGCCTTGTTTTTCAAGTTCTTCTGCAGCAATCAACGCCTCCCAAACTAAATGTCCTGTAGCAAGTATGGTAACATCTGTTCCTTCATTTAACAAAATAGCTTTTCCAATTACGAAAGGCTCATCTGCTGGCATAAAATTAGGCACTACTGGACGACCAAAACGCAAATATGCAGGTCCGTGATGTTCTGCTAAAGCTAAAGTAGCTGCTTTTGTTTGGTTGTAATCGCATGTGTTGATTACTGTCATTCCTGGCAACATTTTCATTAAGCCTATATCTTCTAAAATTTGATGCGTGGCACCATCTTCACCTAAAGTTAAACCGGCGTGAGAAGCACAAATTTTAACATTTTTATCTGAGTAAGCTACAGATTGACGAATTTGGTCATATACTCTTCCTGTAGAAAAATTTGCAAAAGTTCCAGTAAAAGGAATTTTTCCTCCAATTGTTAAACCTGCGGCAATTCCAATCATATTGGCTTCTGCAATTCCGATTTGAAAAAAACGTTCTGGATGATTTTTCTTAAAATCGTCAAACTTTAACGAACCAATTAAATCGGCACAAAGTGCTACTACATTTTCGTTTTTTTGTCCTAATTCGGTCATTCCTGCTCCAAATCCTGAACGGGTATCTTTACTTCCTGTGTTTTCGTATTTTTTCATTGTGTGTGTTTTATAAATCTATCTAATTTCTTTAATAACGGTGAAATTAAGTTCATAATTAATTTTTTCGATTTTTTGAGTTAAAAACTCTGAACTTAATTTTCCATCAATTAAACATAAAGTCTTTTCTAAATCATAATCATTTAGAATCTCTAAATTATATTTATTTATTAATCTTTTTTTAAAATTAGAATATATTAAAGGTTTAATATCTTTATTTAATGTAAAATAATAAAAATATTCATTAATTATCTTTTTTTTCTTTTTGTTTTTATACTGAGTTAAATGAACTAAAATCTGTTTATTAATTGTGTCATTTTCAAATTCCATCTCTTCATGAAAATTTTTATATTTTCTTAAAATCAGTTCACGATAAACTGATGAATACAATATAGGATTTTCCAATTTTGAAAGGTCTTCTGTTTTTTTAAATTTAAAATCAATATCAAATTCTATTATATCAATTTCTTTGTGATTAAAAATCCTTGCTACAGTATCTTTATTTGAATATTTTAATTCTAATAAATAAGTTGAATCTTTAGTGTTTTTAAATTGGTAACTTTCCTCAAATCTATTATCTCCATAATTTTTTGACTTTATATTAATGTAATGATCAAAATAAAAATTATACTCTTTTTCTTGCGAAAAAGAATGAATTGAAATAAATAAAAATAAAAGAAATATCTTTTTCATTAATAATCTCCTAAAGTGGCTGGATTTTGGTTTAACGCATTTTCTAATTGTTCATTACTAGGTGCTTTACCGTGCCAAGCGTGCGTATGCATCATAAAATCTACTCCATTGCCCATTTCTGTATGCAATAACACACAAACTGGTTTTCCTTTTCCTGTACGAGATTTTGCATCTGCCATTCCGTTTATTATGGCTTCGATGTTATTTCCTTGCGTAATTTCTAACACATCCCAATCAAATGCTTCAAATTTAGCTTTTACATTTCCCATGTTCAACACATCAGTTGTAGAACCATCAATTTGTTGCCCATTTAAATCGACTGTTGCAATTAAGTTGTCTACATTTTTTGCAGAGGCATAAATAATGGCTTCCCAATTTTGACCTTCTTGCAACTCACCATCACCAGTTAAAACATACACTAAATTCGAATCTTTATTTAGTTTTTTTGCTTGAGCAGCTCCAATTGCAACTGACAAGCCTTGCCCTAATGACCCTGAAGCCATACGAATACCTTCTAAACCTTCGTGTGTAGTTGGGTGTCCTTGCAAACGCGTGTTTAATTTTCGGAAAGTAGCCAATTCAGATACTGAAAAATAACCACTTCGAGCTAAAACACTATAAAATACTGGAGAAATGTGTCCGTTTGATAAAAAGAAAAGATCTTCATTAGCACCATTCATATCAAAACCTTCGTTTCTTTTCATTACGTGTTGATACAGGGTTACTAAGAACTCTGCACAGCCTAAAGAACCACCTGGATGACCTGAATTAACTGCATGAACCATTCTAAGAATATCTCTTCGAACTTGTTGTGTAAATTGTTCTAAATTAGAAATTTGTTGTGTCATTGTAAAAAGTTTTTTGCAAAAATAAATTTAATAATCTGTTTAAACTAATGTGATTTTATTTTTTTATCAATAAGAATTCAACAATTTTTTGAATTACTTTTGAATCGCCCAATATTTTTCTATGTCCTAAAGTTTTAGTTATTAAAATTTCTTTATTAGTAAGGTTTTCTGCCAAATGATACGCTTCTGAAACCGGTATATCTTCATCATCTGTATCATGAATAACTAATACTGGAATTTTAACTTCTTTAGCTGCTACATATGCCGAAAAACTTTCCATTTCAAAATGGTACTTTTTTTCAAAATTATTTTTCATCAAAACAGCTACATCATTTGGTAAGCCAATTTTTTCTATAAAAGTATTTACTATATTAATTACGCTATTTCCACTACCAATTACTACAGCTTTTTTTACATGCAATCCTTTTTTTATAGCATTTAAAATAGACATCCCTCCTAAAGAATGTCCAACAGCAAATTCAAAAGGACCATATGCTTTTTCTACTTCTAAAATAGATTCTATAAATTCGAGCATTAAAGTGGTTTTTGTACCCGATTTTCCATGGGCAGGAGCATCAAAGCTAATTATCGAATAGCCGTTTTCTATGAAGGCATCGGCAATTTTAACCAATTGAGTTCCTCTACCCGACCAACCGTGAACCAAAAGTATTTTTTTGCTCGAATTTCCATAAGTATAAACCACGATTTGTTTACTTATAGAAGGAACAAATAATTTTGTTTGTTTCGAAGTAGCTTCCATATGAAACTCTCTTTTCGGAATTTTATGTTTGATAGGTGTGATAAATAATTTTCGAGCAAATTTCTCAGCCAAATTAGGAGAAATTCTATACAAAAATCGACCAATTAAAACGATAATTTTAGGAACTTGAGTTGTAGTTGAAGATTTTTTATTCGGCATGTGTTATTTTTTATACAAAAGTAATCAATTATAGTATGGTATGATTTTTGAATTAAACAAAAAATAGAATAACTTTGTTAGACCAAATTTTACATCATGAAAACACTTCTAAAATCACTTATCGTAACCGGAATTCTTGTGGTTTCTTGTGCAAAAAACCCGTTCACAGGAAAAAGCACCATGGCATTTGTTCCAAATAGTCAAATTTTTCCATCTGCATTTCAACAATACAATCAATTTTTGTCTGAAAACAAAGTAGTAAAAGGAACTTCAGATGCCAAACGAATTGAAACCATAGGAATGAAAATTAAAACAGCTTCTGAAAGATATTTAACGGCCAATGGAAAATCAGATTATTTAAATGAATACAAATGGGAATACAATTTAGTAGAAAGTAAAGAAATAAATGCTTGGTGTATGCCTGGTGGTAAAATTGTTTTTTATACCGGAATTTTACCCGTTTGTAAAGATGATGCCGGAATTGCGGCCGTAATGGGACACGAAGTCGCACATGCCTTGGCTAATCACGGGCAACAACGTATGAGTGCTGGTTTATTACAGCAAGTAGGTGCTGTTGGAGCCGCATTAGCCGCTGAAAAATATGCTCCAAAATATCAAAATGAAGCCATGCAAGCCTATGGCGCTGGTTCTCAAGTATTAGGTGTTTTGCCTTTTAGCAGAGCACATGAAAGCGAAGCTGATATGATAGGATTAACACTTATGGCAATTGCAGGATATGACCCTATTAATGCAGTAAAAGTTTGGGAAAGAATGTCAGCACAATCTGAAGGAAAAGCACCTCCAGAATTTTTAAGCACTCATCCAAGTAACCAAACCAGAATTGATGAATTAACCGCATTACTTCCACAAGCTAAAGCAGAAGCAGCTAAATTTGGAGTTACTTTTAAATAGTAAAAATATTATCTTATATTAGTCCCGATATTTATCGGGATTTTTATTTTATATATGATGCAACAACTAGAAAAAGGGAATAATAAAGTTATGAATGCTTGGGCATTTTATGATTGGGCTAATTCAGTTTATTCGTTAGTTATATCTTCTTCAATTTTTCCATTATATTTTGGATTTTTATTTACTAAAGAAAACCCAAATATTGAAGTATTCGGAACAGCTATTAAAGCTACATCACTAGTTTTCTTTACTACTGCTTTTGCTTTCTTAACAGTTGCCGTATTATCTCCAATTTTATCAGGAATTGCTGATTATCTAGGAAACAAAAAACGATTTATGCAGTTTTTTTGTTATTTAGGTGCTGCCTCCTGTATAGGATTATATTGGTTTACCAAAGAAAACATAGTATTTGGCATGTGTTGTTTCTATTTTGGATTGGTTGGTTTTTGGGGAAGTTTAGTATTCTATAATTCGTATTTATCAGATATCGCTTTTACAGAACAACACGATAAATTAAGCGCCAAAGGATTTTCATTAGGATATATTGGAAGTGTTATTTTACTTGTAATTTCCTTGTATTTAATTATTGGAAGAACAGATGAAGAAGCCATTCATGCTATGAAATTATCATTTGTTTTTACTGGAATTTGGTGGATTGTATTTAGTCAATATACTTTTTATTATTTACCAAAAGGAAAGAAAAATAAGCATCCGTTAACTTTTTCGATAGTACTTAATGGATATAACGAACTAAAGAAAGTTCAAAAATTGTTTTTTAAAGACGTAACATTAAAACGTTTTTTAATTGCCTTTTTCATCTATAGTATGGCCGTGCAAACGGTAATGCTTGTAGCTACTTATTTTGGAGAACAAGAAATCAATTGGGGAAATGCAGATGAAAAAAGACAAGGTTTAATTATTAGTATATTAATGATTCAATTAGTTGCGGTTTTGGGAGCTGTTTTAACCTCAAAATTAGCTCTAAAATTCGGAAACATTAAAACATTAATTGGCATTAATTCTGTTTGGATATTTATTTGTATAGGCGCTTTTTTTGTTACAGAACCCATTGAATTTTACTTGGTTGCAGGGATTGTGGGTTTAGTAATGGGGGGCATACAATCCCTTTCACGCTCCACTTTTTCAAAATTAATGCCTGAAACAAATGACACTACCTCATTTTTTAGTTTCTATGATGTAGCTGAAAAAATTGGTATCGTAATAGGAATGATTCTTTATGGAAGCATCAACCAAATCACAGGAAGTATGCGAAATGCCATATTATTTCTTGTGCTGTTTTTTGTGATTGGTGTTATTTTACTTTTTAGAACACTAAAAATTCAGAAATAATTTAAAAATCTAAATATTGTATTCCCATTTATGGCATACATCTTGACTACTACAAGTGTAAATTAAACTTCATAACTTGTTTTTATTGAGACTTGCGTCGAATAAAAAAAATAGTTGTAAATTTACTTTCCTTTTTTAATGACAAAATGACTTATAAATAGATATGCCAAACCATAAAATAGTAGCGATTGACAATTTGTCGCTTCAAGAACTAGATTCAGAAGCAGAATTAATTCCATTAATGACTCCGGAAGATGAGGAGGAAATGAATAATGAGGAATTACCTGCAGATTTACCCATTTTACCTTTAAGAAATACTGTTTTATTTCCTGGAGTGGTTATTCCTATTACTGCTGGAAGAGATAAATCGATAAAATTAATAAACGATGCGAATGCAGCTGGTAAAATTATTGGTGTAGTAGCGCAAAAAAATGAAGCTGACGAAGATCCTACTTCAGATGAAATTCATCATGTAGGAACTGTTGCCCGCATTATGCGTGTTTTGAAAATGCCTGACGGAAATACAACTATCATTCTTCAAGGAAAAAAGCGTTTCGAAATTAATGAATTTACTCAAAATGAGCCTTACTTTAAAGCCACAATAAAGGAAGTAAATGAAGTGCGTCCAAATAAAAAAGATGAAGAATTTTCAACTATTATTGAATCTATTAAAGATTTAGCAATTGAAATCATAAAAGAGAGTCCAAATATTCCTTCAGAAGCTACTTTTGCAATTAAAAACATCGAGAGTAATCCGTTTTTAATCAATTTTGTATCTTCAAATATGAACTTAAATGTTTCGGATAAGCAATACTTATTAGGAATTGTAGATTTAAAAGAACGTGCGTTAGAAACCTTAAGATATATGAATTTAGAACTTCAGAAATTGGAGTTAAAAAATGATATTCAATCTAAAGTTCGATTTGATTTAGACCAACAACAACGTGAATATTTCTTACAGCAACAAATGAAAACCATTCAGGAAGAATTGGGTGGCGTTTCGCACGATGCTGAAATTGAAGAAATGCGTAACAAAGGAAAAAGTAAAAAATGGGATGCAAAAACGGCGGAACATTTTGATAAAGAAATTTATAAATTACAACGTACCAATCCAAATTCACCAGATTTTGGAATACAACGAAATTACTTAGATTTATTTTTAGAATTGCCTTGGAACGAATTTTCTAAAGATAAATTTGATCTTAAAAAAGCACAACAAATTTTAGATAGAGATCATTTTGGTTTAGAGGATGTAAAAAAACGAATTATAGAACATTTGGCCGTTTTGAAACTGCGAAACGATATGAAATCGCCAATTTTATGCTTATACGGACCTCCAGGTGTAGGTAAAACATCAATTGGGAAATCGGTTGCTGAAGCTTTAGGAAGAGAATATGTGCGGATTTCTTTAGGAGGCTTACGTGATGAAGCAGAAATTCGCGGGCACAGAAAAACTTATATTGGTGCGATGCCGGGAAGAATTATTCAATCTATCAAAAAAGCAAAAACCTCAAATCCAGTTTTCGTTTTAGATGAAATTGACAAATTATCTTCAAGTCATAATGGCGATCCATCTTCTGCGCTATTAGAAGTTTTAGATCCAGAACAAAACAGCGATTTTCATGATAATTTCTTAGAACTTGGTTACGACCTATCTAAAGTAATGTTCATCGCTACATCTAATAGTTTATCAACCATTCAACCTGCGTTAAGAGATAGAATGGAAATTATAAACATGTCGGGTTATACCATTGAAGAAAAAATTGAAATTGCGAAAAACTTCTTGTTACCAAAACAATTAAAGGAACACGGATTAACTACAAAAGATTTGCAAATTGGTAAAAAACAATTAGAGAAAATCGTGACGGGTTATACACGTGAATCTGGAGTTCGTAGTTTAGATAAAACGATTGCTCAAATGGTGCGTCATGCTGCAAAATCTGTAGCTATGGAAGAAGATTATAATAAAAAAGTAACAGATACTGATATTCTTGAAGTACTAAAATCACCAAGAATGGAACGAGATAAATATGAAAATAACGATACCGCTGGTGTAGTTACTGGGTTAGCTTGGACATCTGTTGGAGGTGATATTTTATTTATTGAATCGTTAGTTTCAAAAGGAAAAGGCGCGATGACTATGACAGGAAATTTAGGAACTGTTATGAAAGAATCGGTAACAATAGCTTTAGAATACATAAAAGCCAATTCCAAACAATTGAATATCGAGCCAGAAATTTTAAATCAATATAACATTCACATTCACGTACCAGAAGGCGCTACTCCAAAAGACGGTCCAAGTGCAGGAATTGCTATGTTAACCTCAATGGTTTCTAGTTTTACACAAAATAGAATTAAGAAAAATATTGCTATGACTGGAGAAATTACTTTACGTGGAAAAGTGTTACCTGTTGGTGGAATTAAAGAAAAAATATTAGCCGCAAAACGTGCCAATATTAAAGAAATTATTTTATGTAAAGAAAACAAACGCGATATTGAAGAAATTAATGCCGATTATTTAACTGGTTTAACTTTTCATTATGTTGATACTATGAAAGAAGTAATTGACATAGCTATTTTGAAAGAAAAAGTAAAAAACACAATAACTTTTGACATAAAAAAGTCAAATTAAATTTTCGGATATTCAGAAAAAAGACTAAAACCTATATGAAATAAAACATATAGGTTTTTTCTTTATATTTGAAATATTAAAATAAAATAATGAAAATACTACTTGTTGGAGAATTTAGTCGGTTACACAATTCATTAAAGGAAGGACTTTTGGCATTAGGCCATGAAGTTGTTTTGGTGAATAATGGCGATGGATTTAAAAATTTTCCGGCAGATATAAGTATTCGAGCTGCTTTATTTAAATCGAAATTAGGGAATATTCCAAGACAAATTTGGTTTAGAATGTTTAAATTCGATTTGGCTTTATTAGAACATGGCATTCGATTTTGGAGAATTTCTAAAAAATTAAACAACTTTGATGTAGTTCAGTTAATTAATGAAAGACCAATTCAAACTGTTTCAAAATTAGAATTGTTTTTACTGAAACGTATTTTCAAGCAAAATAAAAAAGTGTTCTTAATGTGTTGCGGTATAGATTATATGACCGTAACTCATATGCTTCAACAAAAAGATAGATATTCTGTTATGAATCCCTACTTTGAAGGTATTCCAGAAGCTAAAAAACAATATGACTACTATTTTGATTTTTTAACCAAATCACATCAAAAAATTCATCAATTTTTATACAAAAATAGTTCAGGTGTCATTGCGTCTGATTTAGATTATGTAACACCTCTTATTGGAAATGAAAAGTATTTAGGTATGATTGCAAATCCTATAAATATTGATAAAATTGGAAGTAATGAAACAACAATTTCTGGAAAAATTTCTATTTTCTTAGGTATAAATTCAGGAAATTCTTTCACAAAGGGAACTTCATTTTTTGAAAAAGCGCTAGTAATTATTCAAGAAAAATACCCTAATTTGATTGAAGTCGTAATTACTAAAGATATACCTTATATAAAATATCAAAAACATTTTGAACAAGCACATATCATTTTAGACCAAGTGTATGGTTTTGACCAAGGATTTAATGCTTTAGAAGCTATGGCCAAAGGTAAAGTAGTGTTTACTGGTATGGAAACTGAATTTTTAAATCATTATAATTTACAAGAAGATGAAGTAGCAATAAATGCTCTGCCTGATGTAAATTATTTAGTTGAGAAATTATCCTATTTGATTGAAAATCCTTCAGAAATTAATCGAATTGGTAAAAATGCCATTCAATTCATACAAAAAGAGCACCATTATATTACTCAAGCTGAGAAGTATGTGACACTTTGGAAGACCAATTAAGTTTTTCTTTCAAGAACAACACAACCACAACTAACATAAAAAACTCATAAGGAAAAGCATATTTTGCATTGGTTCCATACACTACTAGTGCTTGTAAAATGGCTGCCGCATGAATAAATACTAAAAGAATCATCACATTAGTAACTTTTCTGTTTTTTATAAAGAGAAACGTATAATAAAAACTTAAAAAGAAAAAAACAAATTTCAAAATTAGAACTGCTATCATTTGAATAGCATTAACAACTGAAACCACTGAATTAAACGTATTGTCTTTAAAATTCATATACGGTTTCATATCAAAAACCTTCCAAAAATCAAACCACGAATGGGTAATAGAATAATATAGATAATCACCGAAATTTGTAGCGATTGTGGCCTTTGCATAATCACCAAATTGATGTGTAACATCAGCAAATTTCGTGTATTTCGGTGCCAAATGTTGTCCACCCCATACTTTCCAAATGGCCATAGAAGCATCTTCGCCGTTATGTAGCATTTCCTCTCTATATTTCACATACGGTTTTGCTATATAATCGTATTCTTTTGGGCCTTTTTCAGCAAAAAATAAGCAGTTTTGAGCTAAATTTAAACCAAAATAAGCAGTTGGTTCAAAGTAACCAATTTTTTCTTCTACAAAACTACACCAAGAAAAATAAGCGTACGCTGGTAAAATAAAAATAATTAATTTGACAGAAATTACTTTTTTAAAAGAAGGATTTTTTATTAGATATAATACGAAAATTAAAAACGGATAAAAAAGAAAAAAGGGCTTTACTAAAATTAATACAGCAAGTAGTACGCTCATAATAATTTCAACAATAATTTGTTTTTTTTCAAAATAATTGTTCAATAAAACATATAGTATTAACGAATTTAGTAACAACATAAATGTTTCCGCTAAAATAAACGTTTCATAGAAAAAATTTTGAAGGTATAAAGCAAAAAATAACGTGCAATTAAAAGAGATTTTTTCAGCTATGTTAAGATTTAATAAAGTTTTAAACCATAAAATACTGGTAATAATTCCCATTAGCATTTGTACTAAAACTACTAACATTTTATCATGATTTAATATATAAACTAAGTAAGGATAACCAGGTGTTCTTTCTCCTAAATAATCGTTAAAATTATCGTTTAGCAATTCTGTTACAAAATGATTGAACGCCCAACTATCAGGAGCTTCAGAAAAAAAATTGTATCCAAAATAGAAAATTGATTTTGCCGTAAAAAGGAAAAAAATCAACAAGTAAATATATTTGTTATTTAGTAAATGTTGCTTCATTTTATGTTCTATAAATTTTAAGAAGTTCAAATGGTATTTTAAAAAAATCGATAACTTTAATTTTTGAATTTCCTATTTCTTCCCATTTTTCTAATGGAATTTCTTTGACCACTTCTTTTAAATTATGAATCTTTTGCAAACGTTTCAATAATTCCACATCAAATAACCATTTTGAAAGAAAAGGTTTCGAAAAAATATGCTTAGCTGTTTCAAAATCAATGACTTTAGCACCACATTGTGTGTCATAAACTGCAACTTTCAATACAAACTGACTGACAATTGTAGCGAAAATTCGACCAAAATAATGTCTTTTTAAAGATCTTTTTACTTGATTTCCAATTAATTTTATTCGAGCACCCATAACCAATAAATAGTTTGGATTTTGAATTGAAAACTGGATTAATTTTTCTAATTCCGAAAATGGTGTAGCTAAATCAGCATCGTAATACACAATAAAATCGGCAGTAGAAATCGATAAAACAGCCGAACGAATGGCTTCGGCCTTTCCAATATTTTTATCTAATTTTAAAATAGTTAAGTTCGGAAATTTGTTTTTGAATTCGTCTAAAATAATACTTGTATTGTCAGTACTTCCATCATCAACTAAAATAAAATTATATTGTAAATAGTTATTGAAAATCTGGTAAAAACAATCAAAATCGATTCGTTTTTCTTCGTTATAAAACGGAATAATTATCGTAATTTTCATCTTAATTCTTTTCTAAAATAAATTACTAAAACTAACAAATACATAAAATAAGTAAAGGTGTGAGCCATTACTATTCCGTTTATTCCAATGGTATGCAACATCCAATTTGATGAAAAATATAGTATACTTAAAGAAATTATTTCTGTAATAATAAATACCTTTGTTTTTTTATTTGCAATTAATATTGTTCCAAAAATTAAAGAAATCGCTTTTAATAAATCACCCAATAATTGCCAAAGAAATAACGATTCCATAGTTTCAAATTCAGAAGAAAACAAAACTTGAATAATAAATTTTCTAAAAATATAAATTAGAACCAATGCAAAGGTAAAAATAGGAATAATCGTTTTTAAATAATTAAAAATAATCGCATTTAAATTTGAATTTTTTGCCGCTATTTTTGGGTAAAAATAAATTGTCATTATCGAAGAAACGAACAATAAATAATACGATGAAATCCGTTGTAAACCTTCATAAATTCCGGCATTTTGTAATCCCGTTATAGTAACAATATTGGTTCGAATTTCCAACAATACGAAAGAACCAATTACACCAGAAACCAATGCCATCAACACATATTCAGACAAATTTTTTACAACTGAAAAATTGAAGTTTTGAAAGGAAAAAACATCAGAAATTGAAATAAGATTTTTAAGATAGAATAAGCAAACAAAAAAGACAAAAACTGGTGCTAAAGCTAAGGAAACCAAAGCGCCAAATGTGGAATAATAATAGATTAAAAACAACGAAAATATTAACGCAATACCACTTGAAATAATCTGAATATAAATAACCTTTTTATATTCCTGAAAACCGTTAATTACAGATATACAAAACGTTGAAAAAACATATAATGGAAATACGATAGCTATACAATAAAACACAAAACTATATTTTTCTGACTGATTAAAAATTTGATTAGACCAATATTTAGCTCCTAAAATTAATAATATACTAATTGCAATTGAAGAAGATAAAAGCAACAAACCAAAAGTTGCTAAAACCGATTTTAATTTAGTTTTATCATGCTGATTTTCAGAGACATATTTTATTATCGCATTCTGAATTCCGAGTAAAGAAAAATTTTCAACTACATTTAAAAAAGCTCTAAAATTTCCTACATATGCCATTCCGTTTGCACCAACAAAAAGGGCTAACGCTTTGGATGTAATGAACCCGAAAATTAATTTTAACAAAATATGAATACTATTCAAAGAAGTAATTTTGAATAAAGGTTGTTGAATTATTTTCTTAATTTCAGACAATTAATACGAATTTAAAGTAGTAATAATATGGGTAATTTCAGTTTCAAGCAAGACAGAACTCATTGGTAAACTTAATACTTCACGATGAATTTTTTCTGTTATTGGCAAATTCAAATGATTATAATCTTGTAATGCT
This sequence comes from uncultured Flavobacterium sp., assembly GCA_964593435.1. Lineage (GTDB taxonomy): Bacteria > Bacteroidota > Bacteroidia > Flavobacteriales > Flavobacteriaceae > Flavobacterium. The sequence goes on from CAZQGY010000005.1 coordinate 50,589, forward strand.
TTTTGTTTATGAGGCGGAATTGGGTAATGAATAACGGTTTCAATTCCGTTAGAATTTAAATATTCTTGTAAGTCATTTCTGTTTTCAGTACGAATTACAAATAAATGAAATACATGTTCATTGAAGTTGTTGCAAATTGGTAATTCAATTTTTTTGTTATTAATTTCAGATAAATAACGTTTTGCTATTTTTTTTCGCGTCTCATTTTCAGTATTTAAATGTGGCAACTTAATGTTTAAAAACGCCGCTTGTAATTCATCTAAACGAGAATTTATTCCAATAAAATCGTTATTATATTTTTTACTTGAACCATAATTTCTTAGAGAAAATAAAACTTCTGCTAATGTATTATCGTTGGTTGTTATTGCACCACCATCGCCTAAAGCACCTAAATTTTTTCCAGGATAAAAGCTAAAAGCTCTCGTGTGATTTCCTTTAAAAGTTAATCCGTGAGCTTGAGCAGCATCTTCAATAATAAGTAAATTATTTGACTCACAAATAGCATTTATTTTATCCATTTCGGCTAATTGTCCATATAAATGAACCACTAAAATAGCCTTAGTTTTTAAAGTGATTTTTTCTTCAATTAAATTGGGATCAATATTGTACGTTTCAATAGTTGGTTCTACAAAAACAGGAAGTAAATCGGCTTGTAAAATTGCCAAAACAGAAGCTATATATGTATTGGCTGGAACAAGTATTTCATCTCCCTTTTTTAGTGTACCTAATTGTATATTTGCTTTTAAAATTAATACTAAAGCATCTAATCCATTTCCAACACCAATACAATGCTTCGATTTAGAAAATGTAGCAAAACTTTGTTCAAATTGTTTCACTTCATCACCTAAAACATACCAACCTTTATCTAAAAATGCTGCGGTTTTAGCTAAAAACTGAGCCTCAAATGGTTTATTTAATTTATGTAAATCTAAAAATTTTATCATATCAAAACCTGCTTTAATTTTACGAAATTCTTAGGTTCAATTTCATAAAAATTTTGAACGATTGTTCTTGCTCCAAAAGATTCTTTCCAATAATGTAAACTTTCGTTTAATTGTAAACCATTATTTTCGTTAGAAATACCAAAATCAAAAAACTTATAATTACTAAAAACAGTGTTAATTAAGTGATAATATAAAAAATCTAAACCACCATATTTAGTATTGAATGCTATATTCCCTGAAATATATTGCGGATGAATTACATTTTTAGTAACAAAAACGGTTACGCCGCCAACAATTTTATTTTCAAAATACACATTAAATTGTCTGATTAATTCTGGAAATTTTGACTTTAAATATGTTATTTCTTCTAAAGTATGAATGGGTTTTGTTTGATATTTTTGTGCTAAATTTGGAAGTAATAATTCTTTCCAAAACAAATCAAAAGAAGTTTCTTCAACAATTTTTAACTGATGCTTTTCGCCAGTTTGAATACCTCGTTTTCTAACTCTAGAAGGAGTAATTTTATTTCCTAATTCCACAATTGCTATTGCGTCTCTTCTGGTTAGTTTGGCTTGTAACAAAAAAGAAATGTATTCCATTTCATCTGAAGGAAATAAATTATAAATAATTGGAATTATCTTTAGATGAAGTTTAATAATTTCAGCATCAAATAAATACTGCATTAGCTGATAATTTAACTGTATTACTTCTGAAAGTTTGCAATTTGAATCTAAAACTAAACCGCCATAGGTTAAACCTTGATGTGAAAAAATTTCATTACCTACTCTATTGGCGGGCAAAAGTGCTATTAAATTATCTTTTTCATCAAAAATAAGTAATGAATAATCTTCAAATCTATCGGAATGATATTCCATAAAATCTCTATGAAACAAAAATGTAGCATTTTTTGCATTTGCCACAAAATGATTCCACACTTGATAATAATCTGAAGTATATGTTATTATTTTATAAGTATTCATTATTGATTTTAAGTATTCTAATTTTGAAAAATAGTAATTTCGCATCTTAAATCTTTGGGGAAATTAGTAAAATTTATTACTTTGGTAAAATTATTCAGCATAAATATTAAATTTTAAAACCTATTGATGAAAAAATCACTTGTGTTTTTTGTATTTATTTTACAATTTTCATTTTCTCAAAATATTGGTTTATACAGCCAATTTAATGGGAGATATGACTTTACATTTGTAGGAAACACACTAAATCCTGTTGAGAATTCATTTCAAAATACTCCAGCAGTATTAACAACATCTTCCGCTACATTAGCATTAAACACCAATGATAGTATTGAAAGTGCCTATTTATATTGGGCAGGTTGTGGAACTGGCGATTTTAATGTTAAATTAAACGGAGCAGATGTACTTGCTACCAGAACCTTTTCAAATACGTTAACACAAGGCCAAACGTTTAATTTTTTTAGTGCCTTTGCCAATGTAACCTCACAAGTACAAGCCATCGGAAATGGTACCTACACGCTTTCAGACTTAGATGTAAGTTCTTTCTTACCGCTTCATGCACAAAACAGTACCAATTTTGCAGGATGGGCTTTAATTGTAGTCTATAAAAATCCTTCTTTACCATTAAATCAGTTGAACGTATACGATGGTATGCAAGTGGTTTCTATATTTCAAAATTTTTTAGACGTGCCTTTAAATGCCTTAAATGTTATAGATAATGTAGATGCAAAAATTGGCTTTTTAGCTTGGGAAGGTGACTCCGGAATTCAAGTAAACGAAACCTTGCGAATTAATGGAAATATTATTAGCAATCCGCCTTTAAACCCTGCAAATAATGCTTTTAATGGTACTAACTCTAGTACCAATTCCAATCAATTATACAATATGGATTTGGATATTTATAACATACAAAACAATATAAATATTGGTGATACTTCTGCATTAATTCAACTAACTTCAGGACAAGATTATGTTATGATAAACGCAATTGTAACCAAATTAAACAGTCAGTTACCCGATGCACGAATTACTTTTACCGAACCTGCTTTAAGTTGTAACGTAAGACAACTTCAAATTAATTATACTGTAACAAATAATAATTCTACAGCCAATTTACCAGCTAATACTCCTATTACTTTTTACGCTGATAATGTGGTTGTTGGTTCAGCGTTTACGCAAAATACCATTCCAATCGATGAATCTGAAACCGGAACTATTATGGTAACAATTCCTGTAAACATTCCTTTACTATTTAATTTTATTGCAAAAGTAGACGATACGGGTAATGGGACCGGAATTGTAAATGAAATATCGGAAACTAATAATACATTTAATTTACCATTACAACTTAAAGTTTCTCCAAATTTTAATCCACTTGATAATCTTGTAAGTTGTAATTTAGGATTAACAAAAGGTGTTTTCGATTTTTCTGAGTATGAAGGTTCCGTAAAAACAAATCCTGGACATTTGAGTACGTTTTATTCTTCTGAAGCAGACGCTTTAAATTTCACGAATCAAATACTATTTTTAAATAATTTTGAAGCATTACAAACTCCAAAAACTATTTGGGTTAGAATTGACGATGAACAAATTGGTTGTTACAGCTTAACTTCGTTTGAATTACTTACAAAAAATTGCGAACCTATAGTATATAATGCTGTTTCACCTGATAATGATGGTCTAAATGATTACTTTTTTATTGAAGGATTACGAGATATTTTTATAAATTTTAAGTTAGAAATTTATAACCGCTGGGGAAGATTATTATGGACAGGAAATAACAATAAACCTGATTGGAATGGGTATTCAGAAAATACAATGGGAAATAATGAAGCGCCAAGTGGAACGTATTACTACATTTTGTATCTTAATCATCCAGATTATCCAAAACCAATAAATGGTTATTTATATTTAAGAAGATAGCATATGAATACAAAACTTAAAATTATAACTATAATTTTAAAAAGTAACTTCTCTCAAATAAATTTTATACTTTTAGCCAACAAAAAACAAAACTATGCGAATATTTAATGTCCTGCTAGCAATATTAGCTATCAATTTAGGTTTTAGCCAAAATTATTTTCCAAAAAATGATGGGGTCAAACAAACCTATAAAAATCCAGTTGCCATTACTAATGCAACAATTTACTCCTCTTCAACAGTTAAAATTGAAAATGCAACGCTTTTATTTGATGGCGATAAAATTTTAGAAATCGGAACACAAATTTCAATTCCTAAAAACGCAACAATAATTGATGCTACAGGAAAAACCATTTATCCTTCATTTATTGATTTATATACTGAATTTGGAATTCAAAAGCCACAAAGAAAATCGGGAAATTCAAGATCGCCACAATACGATTCTGAAAGAAATGGGTACTATTGGAATGACCACATTAGAGCCGATTTTAATGCGTATGAAAACTTAAATTATGATGAAAAAGCCGCAAAAGATTTAAGAGAAACTGGATTTGGAACGGTTTTAAGTTTTAATAACGATGGAATTGTAGCCGGAACAGGATTACTTTGGACATTAAATGACATCGAAAATAATGGCGTTAGAATTTTAAATAATAAAATATCACAACACTTAACTTTTAAAAGAAGTTCGCTTTCTGGTCAATCCTACCCCTCTTCTTTAATGGGAAGTATGGCATTAATTCGTCAATTATATCATGATGTAAAATGGTATGCTGCTGGAGGTTCAAAAACGAAAGATATTTCATTAGATATATTTAATCAAAATAAAAATTTGGTGCAAATATTTAATGCAGGCGATAAACTAAATATTTTAAGAGCAGATAAAATTGGTGACGAATTTGGAATAAATTATGTTATTAAAGGAAGTGGGAACGAATTAGAACGTATTGATGAAATTAAAAAAACAAATGCAACACTAATTGTTCCAATAAATTTCCCTGATGCCTATGACGTTTCAGACTCGTTTCTTGCAGAACAAGTAGTATTGTCTGATATGAAATTTTGGAATCAAGCGCCATATAATTTAAAAGTTTTAGCAGAAAACAATGTGAATTTTGCTTTAACTACAGCTGATTTAAAAAATCCAAAAGACTTTTTAACCAATTTAAGAAAAGCAGTAGAATATGGATTTCCAAAAGAAAAAGCCTTAGCGTCTTTAACTGAAATACCTGCTAAAATTGCCAATCAAAACAATATTGGATCTTTAAAGAAAGGAAATTTAGCTAATTTTATAATTGTAAGTGGTGATATTTTCGAATCAAAAAGTAGCATTCAAGAAAATTGGGTTCAAGGAAATAGAAACATTATTGAAAAAATACAACCTTCTGACATTAGAGGAAAATATGAATTGAATATCGATTCAAATAAATACGACTTATCAATTGAAGGTGAAATTGGTAAAATCGAAGCAAAAATTTCGCAAAACAAAACAGAATTTGGAACTAAAGCAACATATAATGATCCTTGGATTACCTTAATTATTAAAAGTAGAGATACTATTGATTCGAAATTTATTAGAATATCTGGATTAAAATCCGACACCGAATTATCTGGAAAAGCCATTTTAGAAAACGGTAATGAAGTAAGTTGGTCTGCAGTTAAAAAAACAGAAACAACTGAAGTAAAAAAAGATAATTCAACTGACAAAAAAGAAGATAAGAAAACGCCGATTTTTTATCCAATTACTTTCCCAAATATCGCTTTTGGAAATAGCACAAAACCAAAACAAGAAACTATTTTATTTAAAAACGCCACAGTTTGGACTGGAGAAAAAGAAGGTATATTAAAAGAAACGGATGTTTTAATTGAAAACGGAAAAATTATTAAAATTGGCAAAAACTTACCTCAAAAAGGAAAAGTAATTGATGCAACTGGTAAACACCTAACCGCTGGAATTATTGATGAACATTCGCATATTGCCATTTCAAATGGGGTAAATGAAGGAGGTCAAAATTCATCTGCTGAAGTTACTATTGAAGACGTTGTAAATTCTGAAGATATAAACATTTACAGAAATTTAGCTGGTGGTGTAACTTCTGCTAATTTACTTCACGGATCTGCTAATCCGATTGGTGGTAGAGCTGCATTTATAAAATTAAAATGGGGATACAATCCAGATGAAATGTTAGTTAAAGACGCTCCTAAATACATCAAATTTGCCTTAGGAGAAAATGTAAAGCAATCCAATTGGGGCGATATTGAAAGACTACGTTTCCCTCAATCCAGAATGGGTGTAGAACAAGTATATGAAGATTATTTTTCAAGAGCACTTGCTTATAAAAAAGAATGGGACGCTTACAATGCAAGCAAAGGCAAAACAATGCCAAGATTTGATATTGAATTAGAAACATTAAGTCAAATTTTAAACAAAAAACGTTTCATTACTTGTCATTCCTATGTGCAATCTGAAATAAATATGTTATTGAAAGTAGCCGAAAAATACAACTTCAAAATTCAAACCTTTACACATATTTTAGAAGGCTATAAAGTGGCCGATAAAATGGCTAAACATGGTGTTGGTGGTTCTACTTTCGCAGATTGGTGGGGTTATAAATATGAAGTAAATGATGCTATACCTTATAATGCAGCACTTATGAATAATGTAGGTGTAACAGTTTCTATTAATTCTGATGACGCTGAAATGTCAAGAAGATTGAATCAAGAAGCGGCAAAAACATTAAAATATGGTGGTGTAACGGAAGAAGCGGCTTGGAATTTTGTGACATTAAATCCTGCGAAATTATTGCAAGTTGATGACAAAGTTGGAAGTATTAAAATCGGTAAAGATGCCGATGTGGTGCTTTGGTCAGACAATCCATTAACCATTTATGCTACAGTTGAAAAAACAGTTGTAGATGGAATTATTTTCTTTGATTTAGACCAAGAAAAAGCAAAAAACGAAACGGTTCAAAAAGAAAGAAACGAGTTAATCAATTTAATGTTAGATGCCAAAAATAAAGGCTTAAAAACACAAGAACCTAAGAAAAAATCGAGCGGACATTACCACTGTGATACCCTTGGTGAAAAATGCAGACAATTTCACTCTAAATACAACAACTAATGAAAAAACTAACATACATTTTAGCACTAACTACTTTAATTAGTTTTGCACAACAAACACCAGCGCCTAAGCAAACAAAATCGATTTTAATAATGGGTGGAACGGCGCATTTAGGCAATGGGAAAATTCAAGAAAACAGTTTAATTTCAATTGTAGATGGAAAAATTGCTTCTGTTTCAGATGCAACGGTAACTAAAATTGCCAAACACGATATTGTGATTCAAGCAAATGGAAAGCATATATATCCTGGGTTCATCGCGCCAAATTCTACTTTAGGATTAGTAGAAATTGATGCCGTTCGTGCTTCAGATGACGAAAGTGAAATTGGCGAATTCAATCCACACATTAGAAGTTTAATTGCTTATAATGCAGAATCGAAACTAACCGAATCAGCTCGACCAAATGGTGTACTTTTAGCGCAAATTACACCACGTGGTGGAAGAATTTCTGGAACTTCTTCTGTGGTTCAATTTGATGCTTGGAATTGGGAAGATGCTGTGATAAAAGAAAATGACGGAATTCATATGCGATGGCCAAATAGTTATGCACGATTAGGATGGTGGGCTGAACCAGGCGGCATTGAATCGAACAAAAAATATGACGAGCAAACCAAAAGCATTCAACAGTTTTTTGACAATGCGTTTAATTATTTAAAATCAGATAAAAAAACAAAAGACATTCCTTATGATGCAATGAATGGGTTACAAAGCGGAGATAAAACGTTGTTTGTAAACGCAAATGGAGAAAAAGAAATTACAGATATTATCTTATTCAAAAAGAAAAACAATATTAAAAAATTAGTAATTATTGGTGGCTATAATGCACATAAAATTGCCGATGTATTAAAAGAAAATAATGTTTCTGTTTTATTGAGAAGAGTGCACGACGTACCCAATTCTGAAGATGAAGATGTGAATTTACCGTACAAAATTGCGAACCTACTAAATGAAAAAGGAATCGTAGTTGGATTAGAAAATGCGGGCGATATGGAACGTATGCAAACAAGAAACATACCGTTTTATGCCGGTACTTGTGCAGCTTGGGGAATGAATAAAGAAGAAGCGCTAAAATTAATTACATCAAACACTGCTAAAATTTTAGGAATTGAAGCCAAATACGGAACCTTAGAAGCCGGAAAAAGCGCTACACTATTTATTTCAGAAGGTGATGCATTAGATATGAAAACCAATAAATTGTCTCACGCTTTTATTGATGGAAGACAAATTAGTTTAGAAAGTCATCAAACTGAATTATACGAAAGATATAAAGATAAGTTTGAAAGTGAAGGTTCTAAATCGGAAGTAAAAAACTAAATCACAAATTAATAATTTTAAAGTCGCAAAGCCTATCGTTTTGCGACTTTGTTTTTATTCCTAAAAAGGATAACTTTGTAACTTAGGTACTCAGCAACTTAGTCACTCAAAATTAAACAAATCACGTCCATTCAAAATCCGTTTGTAAAAAACTTAGTTGTATTGCAAGACAAAGCCAAAACCCATCGTTTTGCGACTTTGTTTTAATAAATAAAAATGCTAAATTTGTACTATGAGAATCATTGATAACAATATTGAAAATGTAAAGAAACTTTGTACTTTGTATAATGTGGAAACTATGTATCTATTTGGTTCTGCCTTAAATTCAAATTTTAATAGCGAAAGCGATATCGATTTATTAGTCAAATTCAAGCCAATTGAATTAGCATATTATTTTGACAATTACATTAATTTTAAAGAAAATTTAAAAATAGTATTAGGTAGAGATATAGATTTAGTTGAAGAACAAAGCTTAAGAAACCCAATACTTATTGAATCAATAGAAAAATCCAAAGAACTAATTTATGGATGAAAGAATACTTAAATGGTTATATGATATAAAAATTTCAATTGATGAAATTGATGATTATTTTATAAATGAAGAAAAAGATTTTTTTAGATATCAAAATAACATAATGTTAAAGCGAGCAATTGAAAGAAATCTTGAAATTATTGGTGAAGCAATTAACAGAATAATAACTCGTGATGCAATTTATATTGAAAAGATAAGCAATGCAAAATCTATAATTGGGTTACGAAATCAAGTTATTCACGCTTATGACAACATTTCCGATGAAAATATTTGGTCTATCTTAATTAATCATTTACCAAGATTAAAAATAGAAATTGAAAATTTGATTTAACATTCAAAATAACTTCAATAACCTTTTAATTTTCTTTGTAACTTAAATACTCAGCAACTTAGTCACTCAAAATGAAACAAATCACGTCCATTCAAAATCCGTTTGTCAAAAACTTAGTTTTATTGCAAGACAAAGCCAAAGCACGAAAACAATCGGGAACGTTTATTATTGAAGGACAACGAGAAATTGAATTGGCTTTAAAAGGCGGCTATGAAATAGAAACATTACTTTTTTGTCCAGAATTATCTGGAAAATCTGAAAATCTGAAAATTCAAATTGCAGAACATCTCAAAATAGAAATTTCTAAAGAAGTCTATCAAAAACTGGCTTATCGCGATACAACAGAAGGAATTATTGCCATTGCTAAATCGAAATCATTACAATTATCCGATTTAAAATTATCTAAAAACCCTTTAATTTTAGTCGCAGAAGGATTAGAAAAACCAGGAAATTTAGGTGCTTTATTACGAACTGCAGATGCGGCAAACATTGATGCTGTGATTATTGCCAATCCAAAATCGGATATGTATAATCCAAACATTGTACGTTCGAGTGTGGGTTGCTTGTTTACAAGACAAATTGCTGTAGCGACTTCAGAAGAAGCAATTGCCTTTTTAAAAGAACATAACATTAATATTTACTGTGCGACTTTACAAGATTCAACCACTTATCACACACAAAATTACAACGAACCTACCGCTTTAGTAGTTGGTACAGAAGCCACCGGAATTACTGAAATTTGGCGAAAAAATTCAACTAAAAATATAATTATACCAATGCAGGGCAGCATAGATTCTATGAATGTTTCTGTAGCGGCAGCTATTTTACTTTTCGAAGCCAAAAGACAACGTGGATTTTAATAACAATTACAATGTCAAAAATCAAACGCAATAATTCAATATCAACAGTACAAAAAACATGAAAAAACTATTCTTTATCTCATTACTTACCACATTCACTTCTTTTTCTCAAATAACCGAAAAGCAAATTGATGAAGTGGCTGAAAACACACTAAAAGTATTTAACGTTCCAGGAATTGCAGTTGCGGTGGTAAAAGACGGAAAAATAATTCACAGTAAAGGGTACGGAGTAAAATCCATACTTAAAAAAGATAAAGTAGATGGAAACACGCTTTTCGGTGTAGCTTCAAATAGTAAAGCATTTACAACAGCTGCGATTGCGATGTTAGTTGACGAAGGAAAAATGAATTGGGATGACAAAGTCGTAAAATACTTACCTAATTTTAAAATGTATAACGAGTATGTTACGAATGAATTCACAGTTCGTGACTTAGTAACTCATAGAAGTGGATTGGGATTAGGAGCCGGCGATTTAATGATTTGGCCTGACGGAAGTAATTTTAAACCAAAAGATATTGTTGAAAATTTACAATTTTTAAAACCTGTTTCGGCTTTTAGAACCAAATATGATTATGATAATTTATTATATATTGTTGCAGGTGTGGTAATTGAAAAAGTAAGCGGGTTATCTTGGTGCTATTTTATTGAAAACAAAATTATGAAACCTCTTGAAATGAATAATAGTGCCGGATCTTTTTTACGATTAAAAGACACTACAAATATCATTGATCCACACGTGCCAACAGATGGAAAATTAAAAGTGATTTCGCGTTACAAGAATCAAAGTTTTGATGCAGCTGCAGGGATTTATTCTTCTGTAAACGATATGAGTAAATGGATGATTATGCAATTGCAACAAGGAAAATATGGTACAGAAAAACAATATAAATTATTCTCGGAAGCACAACATAACGAAATGTGGCAATTACAAACCATCATTCCAGCAAGAACAAGAGAACCTTATTTTACTCATTTTTCTGGCTATGGATTAGGTTGGTTTTTAAGCGATGTAAAGGGTTACAAACAAGTGACTCATACTGGTGGATTAGAAGGAATTGTTACGCAAGTTACGCTTATTCCAGAATTAAATTTAGGAATTATTGTGCTTACAAATCAACAATCGGGAGCGGCGTTTAATGCTATTACAAACACTATAAAAGATGCTTATCTAAAAATTGAGTACAAAGATTATGTGAAAATTTTTAGTGACCGAGAAAAAAACAATATTGCAGAAGCAGACAAAGTAACCACTGAAGTTTGGGCAAAAATAGCCGAAAACCAAAAGAATAAAGTCAAAGTTGAAGCGAAAAACTATATTGGAACTTATACCGACAATTGGTTTGGAAACATCACCATTTCTGAGAAAAAAGGGAAAATGTATTTCAATTCAGAACGTTCGCCACAATTGGCTGGTGAAATTTTCTTCTACAAAGACAATACTTTTGCCGTAAAATGGTTCAATCGCAGCTTTAATGCCGATGCTTTAATTACATTTTCGGAAAATAATACAAATATCAAAATGGCAGCTATTTCAGAATTAACTGATTTTAGCTACGATTTTCAAGATTTAGATTTTAATAAGAAATAATTAAGTAACACAGATTTAAGGAGTTATTATTTTTTTAATCACTTCAATCTGTGTTTACTAACTTTTAATCCACCAAACATAATTTTTTAAAAATCTTTTTTGATATCTAAATTTTAAACACTATTTTTATGTTCTACAAAAATTGAATATGTCAGAGATAGATTTAGAGGCCGAAAACAAAGCTATTGCCCAAGAATATAAAGAGTTATTACGCATTAGTTATCAAAGCTTAACAGCCGATGATAAAAAAATAATTCGTAAGGCTTTTGATGTGGCAGTTGAAGCCCATAAAGATCAAAGAAGAAAATCTGGCGAAGCGTATATTTTTCATCCAATTGCTGTAGCAAAAATTGTAGCCTCACAAATTGGTCTAGGTTCTACAGGTATAGCCTCTGCCCTACTTCACGATGTGGTAGAAGATACGGACATAACTATTTCTGACATTGAAAAAATGTTTAATCCAAAAATTGCTAAAATTGTTGAAGGATTAACCAAAATTCCAAAAGTAAAAAACGACCAAGAGATTTCACTTCAAGCTGAAAATTTCAGAAAAATGCTACTTACGCTTAATGATGACGTTAGGGTAATTTTAATAAAACTTGCCGATAGATTGCACAATATGCAAACTATGGACGGAATGTCGGACTACAAACAAGCAAAAATTGCATCGGAAACCTTATATATTTATGCGCCATTAGCACATCGCTTAGGGCTTTATAATATTAAAACGCAATTAGAAGATTTAGGATTAAAGTACACAGAACCAGAAGTTTATGCAGATATTGTTAGTAAAATTAAAGAAACCAAAGAAGAGCAAGACTCGTATATAAAATCTATTTCAGATATTTTAAGTCAATCCATGACTACGGAAGGGATTGATTTTGTTATTAAAGGTCGACCAAAATCGATTTACTCAATCCGTAGAAAAATGAAAGTGCAAGGGGTAACTTTTGATGAAGTATACGATAAATTTGCGCTAAGAATTATTTACAAATCCAATCTTCACGATGAAAAATTCTTAGCTTGGAAAATTTATTCTGTAGTAACAGACCATTACAGACCAAGTCCAAGTCGTTTACGCGATTGGATTTCTTCACCAAAATCTACAGGATACGAAGCGTTACACATTACTGTAATGGGGCCTTTAGGCCGGTGGGTAGAAATTCAAGTTCGAAGTGAACGAATGGATGAGATTGCAGAAAAAGGTTACGCAGCACACTATAAATATAAAAATAATACAACAGAAGAAAATAGCTTAGAAATTTGGCTAAATCAACTAAAAGAAGCACTTGAAAATTCGAATAATAATGCTGTTGATTTTGTAGAAGATTTCAAACTGAATTTATATGCTAAAGAAATATACATTTTTACACCAAAAGGAGAAATAAAATCATTACCCAAAGGGGCTACTACTCTCGACTTTGCATTTAGTATTCACTCGGAAATTGGTGTAAAAACACGAGGAACAAAAGTAAATGGTAAATTAGTACCGCTAAATCACATATTAAATAGTGGGGATCAAGTAGAAATTATTACTTCGCAAAATCAGAAACCTACGATTCAATGGCTTGATTATGTTTCAACTTCTCGTGCCAAAACTAAAATCAAGAATGTTTTAAATGAAGATATTAAAAAAATTGGCGAAGAAGGTCGAGAAATTTTAACACGAAAATTACGCCACTTAAAAATAACACTAAACGAAAATTCAATTAATGAATTGGTCAATTATTTCAAATTAAAAACCAGTTTAGATTTATTTTACAGAGTAGGTGTTGGCGCTATTGAAAATCAGCAATTACGTGATTATGCTGCACAAAAAAGCAATACTTTAGTTAACTTTTTAAAGAAAACCATTAAAAGAAACGCTAGTTCATCTGAGGAAAAAAATCAGAAAAATAAGGCCAATGAAAAACTCGACCTTTTGGTTTTTGGCACGGAACAAAGTAAATTAGAATATAAATTTTCTCCTTGTTGTAATCCTATTCCTGGCGACCTTGTTTTTGGTTTTGTAACCATTAATGAAGGAATAAAAGTACATAAAATGGATTGCCCTAATGCTATAAGTTTACAATCTAATTTTGCATATCGAATTGTGCAAGCCAAATGGATTGATTCTACTCAGGAAGAATTTAATGCCATTTTAAAAATTACAGGAATGGATGTAATGGGATTAACCAATCAACTAACTAAAGTCATTTCAAATCAAATGCACGTGAATATTCAAAGTATTAGTTTGAGTTCCGAAGCGGGAATCTTTAAAGGGCAAATTACTGTAATGGTACAAAATAATGTCATTCTTAAAAAATTAATTGAGAACATCAAAACCGTGGAAGGCATTGATAAAGTTACAAGGGTTTATAATAATTAGTTTATAGTAAAAAGTGATTAGTAAATGGTTTCAAAGTATTATTTAATAAAAAAATATTTTTTACTTTCCACTAATCGCTTCTCACTAATCACTTTTTACTATATTTGCATTTCTTTCATTTAAACATAAAATGGATATCAATCAAAATCAAGAAACGGTAAAAAACGTTTTTACAAAATACCTTGAAGAAAAAGGACATCGCAAAACGCCTGAACGTTATGCAATACTTCAAGAAATATACGAAAATCAAGAACATTTTGATATAGAATCCTTGTATATCAAAATGAAAAACAAAAATTATCGTGTTTCTCGTGCTACTTTATATAATACTATCGAATTATTATTAGATTGTAAATTAGTTCGTCGTCATCAATTTGGGCAAAACCAAGCGCATTATGAAAAGTCTTATTTTGATAAACAACACGACCATATTATTTTAACAGATTCGGGGGAAGTAATTGAGTTTTGCGATCCACGTATTCAACAAATAAAACAAACTATGGAAGAAATGTTTGGAATTGATATAGAAACACATTCCTTATATTTTTACGGAACAAAAAAGAAATAAAATACAGACAAATTAAATTTGTCTTTTCAAAGCAAACAACACAAACAACAACACAATGAATGTAGATTTACTACTTGGATTACAATGGGGTGACGAAGGAAAAGGAAAAATCGTCGATGTATTAACTTCAAAATACGATATTATTGCGCGTTTTCAAGGTGGTCCGAATGCAGGACACACACTTGAATTTGATGGAATTAAACACGTTTTAAGAACCATTCCTTCTGGAATTTTTCATAAAAATAATGTAAATATCATTGGAAACGGCGTAGTAATGGATCCAGTGGTTTTTCAAACAGAAATTAAAGGATTAGAAAAATTTAATTTGGATGTTAAATCAAAATTATTTTTATCAAGAAAAGCGCATCTAATTTTACCAACGCATCGTTTACTTGATGCGGCTTCGGAAGCTTCAAAAGGAAAAGCAAAAATTGGTTCTACATTAAAAGGAATAGGTCCTACTTATATGGACAAAACCGGTAGAAATGGGTTGCGAATTGGCGATTTAGAAATGGCTGATTTCAAAGAAAGATACCGTGCTTTAGCTGACAAACACGAAGCCATGATAGCATTTTATGATGTAGATTTACAATATAATTTAGCAGAAATGGAAGCTGAGTTTTTCGCAGCAGTGGAAGAATTAAAAACATTAACTTTCATTGATTCTGAAGAATACTTAAACAAAGCTTTAAAAGCAGGAAAAACCATTTTAGCAGAAGGCGCACAAGGTTCTTTATTAGATGTTGATTTTGGAACGTATCCATTTGTAACATCTTCTAATACTACTGCTGCTGGAGCTTGTACAGGATTAGGAATTGCTCCAAACAGAGTAAAAGAAGTTTTTGGGATTTTTAAAGCGTACACAACTCGTGTAGGAAGTGGTCCTTTTCCAACAGAACTTTTTGATGAAGTGGGTGCGAATATGGCAAAAATTGGAAACGAATTTGGTTCAGTTACTGGTCGTGCGCGTCGTTGTGGATGGTTAGATTTAGTAGCTTTAAAATATGCTGTGGAAGTAAATGGTGTTACCGAATTATATATGATGAAAGGTGATGTTTTATCAGGTTTTGAAACGCTAAAAGTTTGTACAGCATACAAGTACAAAGGAGAAGTATTACAACATTTCCCTTACAACATCGAACCAGAAAACGTACAACCAATCTATACAGAAATGAAAGGTTGGCAAGCCGATTTAACAGGTATGACAACGTATGAAGAATTGCCTTCAGAATTAAAAGAATACATAGAATTCATTGAAAAAGAATTAGAAGTGCCTATAAAAGTAGTTTCTGTAGGACCTGATAGAACTCAGACAATTACAAGATAAGTTATAAAATTTTGTCATTCTGAACTCGTTTCAGTATTACACATATTAAAACCGCAGATTCTCAGATGATTCAAAATCTGAAATCTGCGGTTTATTTTTTTTGTTTAAAATCTGCCAAATCTGTATACTTATCAAAAAAACCATAAAATATTCTTAATACGCATTCATTATTCTACATTTTACTTAAATTTGACAAAAAATTGAGAAATTGAGAATATATATATCTGCTATCGTTTTGGTGTTTTTTATTTGGATTGGAAATGCTCAAATTATTAATCAACCGCTTGCTCCTACCAATCCAAATGGAATAAAAATTTTGCATTCTGATTTCATCGATAAAAATCAAAATGAAATTCCTGGTGCCATTATTTTTACTGGAAATGTTCAAGTGCAACATAATGGTGTTCTTATAAATTGTAATAAAGCGTATCATTATACCGATGAAGATTACATAAAAGCGTTTGGAAACGTAATATTAAACCAAGGCGATACAATTGTAATGAACAGCCGTTATGCGGAATATAATGGAAAAACCCTTCAAGCATTTGCAACAGGAAATGTGAATTTACGTTCGCCAGATTCCAATTTAACTACCGATACCATTTACTTTGATAGAAACAAACAAGAAGCCTTTTATAAAAGTTGGGGAACCATACTAAATAAAGAAAATACGTTGAAAAGTAAATCTGGAAGATATTATTTAAATAACAAAAAATATGTTTTCAAAACAGCAGTTACCGTTGTAAATCCGCAAGTTACTATAAAAACTAATAATTTAGATTTTTACGACAACTCAGGTCACGCCTACGTATACGGACCAAGTACGATTACAAGTAAAGATAATGTGATTTATACTGAAAATGGATTTTATGACACTAAAAATGATGTTGGAAGGCTTTTGGATAAATCTAATATCGTTTATAATAATCGGAAAGTAGAAGGCGATATTATCAATTACGATCGAAAGAAAAACTTTGCAAAAGCTACCAATAACGTTAAAATTACGGATACCATTAACAACATGATTGCTACCGGACATTACGCAGAAGTGTACCGAAATATTGGCGGGACGAAAAAAGATTCGATGTTTATTACCAAAAAAGCATTGGTAAAAACCTTAGTAGAAAAGGATACTATGTATCTTCACGGAAAAAAAATATTAGTTACAGGTCCGCAAGAAGATAGAACGATTAGAGCATTTAACAATGTGCGTTTTTTTAAAACCGATATGAGTGGAAAATGCGATTCCATTCATTCTAATAATAAAACACAACTCACAAAACTTATCGGAAGACCTGTGGTTTGGAATGCCGACAATCAAATGACCGGCGACGTTATTCATTTAATTGGAAATAATAAAACCGAGAAATTAGATTCATTGAAAATACTCAATAATGCCTTTTTGGTTCAAAAAGATACGTTGAGTGAGGACAATTTCAATCAAGTGAAAGGGCAATTTTTATACGGAAAGTTTAGAGATAACAAATTATATGAAGTAGATTTAGTCAAAAATACAGAGAAAATTTATTTTATGTATAACGATGAAAATGAAATGGTTGGTATCGATAAAGGCGTTTCAAGTAGCATCAATATGCAATTGGAAAACAATAAAATTTTAGAACTAACTTCTTTCAAACAAATTTTAAGTGATACCTATCCGGATAAAGAATTTCCGAAAAATGCAAGGCGACTTCGAGGTTTCATCTGGCGAATTGATGAAAAAATCACTTCTTTAGAGAATATTTTTCCAGAAGAAGAAAAAACCATCGACGAAAAAGTAAAAGTCGAAACTAAAAAGAAAGAAAAAGAAGAGAAAAAACCAATGTCCGTGCTAAAAGAAACTACGGATTATGGAAAAAAAGTAGGAAGTGAAAAGGAAAAAGTGAAAAGTAAAAAGCTATAAACTCAATCACCTAAAACCCAAAACCATGATAAACGATTTCTTTAAATATCAAGCACAAACCTCTCCTCACCCGTTAGCTATGGAAATTTCTCATGCTAAAGGGTCTTATATTTACGACACTGCTGGAAATAAATATTTAGATTTTGTAGCGGGTGTTTCTGCATGCAGTTTAGGACATCAAAATGAACGTGTAAACAATGCGATAAAAAACCAATTAGATAAATATTCTCACGTTATGGTGTATGGCGAATATGCCCAACATCCAGCAACCGAATATTGTAAATTATTAGCCGAACTTCTACCCTATCCCTTAAAAAAAACATATTTGGTAAATTCTGGAACCGAAGCTACCGAAGGCGCTTTAAAATTAGCACGAAGAGTAACCGGAAGAAGCCAGTTTATATCTTGCCATAATGCCTATCACGGGAATACTATGGGAAGTTTAAGTGTGATGGGTTTTGAAGAACGCAAACAAGTATTTAGACCATTAGTACCAGATGTCGATTTCATTACATTTAATAACGAAGAAGACATCCAGAAAATCACCACAAAAACAGCTGGAATTATCTTAGAATCCATTCAAGGAGGCGCAGGTTTTATTCAGCCACAAAACGATTTTCTTAAAAAAGTTAGAGCGCGATGCACCGAAGTTGGCGCGATGTTAATTATAGATGAAATTCAACCCGGATTTGGTCGTACTGGAAAATTATTCGGCTTCGAAAATTACGATTGTATTCCAGATATTTTAGTTATCGGAAAAGGAATGGGCGGCGGAATGCCAGTTGGCGCATTTGTAGCTTCTGAAGAACATATGGATTTATTATACGATAATCCGAAGTTAGGACATATCACTACATTTGGTGGACATCCCGTAATTGCTGCGGCATGTTTGGCAACATTACAAGAAATTACTGAAACGAATTTAATTGCTGAAACATTAGAAAAAGAAATTCTTTTCAGAAAATTATTGGTTCACCCTTTAATAACAGAAGTTCGTGGAAAAGGTTTAATGTTAGCTGCCATGACAAAAAACGCAACTATTACAAATGAAGTTATTTTACGATGTCACAAACGTGGACTAATATTATTTTGGTTATTATTTGAAGGAACCGCCATCCGAATTACACCACCATTAACCATTTCCAATCAAGAAATTGAAGAAGGCTGTCAATTATTATTAGAAGTTATGGACGAAGTGCTTGCTTTAAATTTATAAAACACATTTGTTATTATTTTACTAATTGATTTTTGAATTTGATATGATATTGGAGTCTAACATTGATATTTCAATTGATGTTAACATTGATTTTTGAAATTGAAAAATGTTAATTAAATTGTTCAAAAGATACATCTGGCAAAGAATTTGATAGCATTAAATTATGTAATTTTATTACTGTAACTTTTAAAAAGTTGTTGCTATGAATATGAGCCATAATGAAGAAGAGGAAGAAAACAAATTATCGCTTTCTAAATTTGAATCGATGCTAAAAACCAACAAGGTTTTCTTCTTTGATTCGGAAGAATTTGAAGATATTGTTTTGCATTATATGGATACGGGGCGAACCAATTTAGCAAAAAAAGCGCTTCGATTGGGTTTAGAGCAACATCCAAAATCTACTGGATTAAAGTTGGTTCATGTCGAGTTATTAATTTACGATGACAAAATTGATCAAGCAGAAAAAATCTTAAACGAAATCGCTTTGTTAGAACCTACAAACGAGGAAGTTTTTATTCAACGCGCTAACATTTGTTCCAAAAGAGACCAACACGAAAAAGCTATTGAACATTTAAGAATTGCGCTTAAATACACTGATGATGAAGCAGATGTGTATTCTATGATTGGAATGGAGTATTTATTTATGGATAATTTAGAGTTGGCCAAAGAAAACTTTATTTTATGTTTAGATAATGACGAAGAAGATTATTCTGCACTTTACAATGTGGTGTATTGTTTTGACTTCTTAGACCAAAATCAGGAAGCAATAGTATATTTAGAAAATTTTATCGATAAAAATCCAGACAGTGAAGTGGCTTGGCATCAACTTGGGCGTCAATTTTATGATTTAAAAAATTATGAAAAATCTGTTTGGGCATTTGATTATGCTTGTATCATTGATGAAAGATTTTTAGGTGCTTTCTTAGAAAAAGCAAAATCATTAGAAAAACTTCAGCATTATCAAGAAGCCATAGATTGCTATTTAATTACAATTGAATTAGATGATCCAACCTCATTTGCTTATTTACGAATTGGGAAATGTTATGAAAAATTAGGAAATTCAGAACAAGCATTGAATTTTTATTTAAAAACCGTTCATGAAGATCCGTTGTTAGATAAAGCCTGGTTGGCCATTACAGATTTTTATATTAAACAAAAAAACTATCAAAAATCGCTATATTACATCAATAAAGCTATTGGAATTGATGGCGAAAATTCAATATATTGGAGACGATATGCTACTATCAATCAATTTTTAAATTTCTTTGAAGAGGCAGAAGAAGGCTACCGAAAAGCATTTGAAAACGGCGATGTAGCATTAGATAATTTTCTTTTTTGGAGTGATGTATTATATGTTTTAGGCGAAGTAAATGCAGCTTTCGAAATCTTAAATCAAGCCAAAGAATTGTATCCAAATGAAGCTGAGATTTTATATCGTTTAGTAGGTTTGTTTTACAATATTGAAGAGAAAACAAACGCTATCGAAGCATTAGAAACGGCTTTAACAACCGATTTTAATAAAAATTACATATTAAAAGATACCTTCCCACACGTTTGGGAATACGAAACTGTACAAAATAGTATTAAAAAACATACATTATAAGCCAATATATGGAAATTATCGACTTTTTATTGCATTTTTTAAAAGATCCTTTAACCGTAATTACACAATTAATTGATCAATACAATACACTAATTTATTTTATATTATTTTTAGTAGTTTTTATCGAAACTGGTTTTGTAATTATGCCATTATTACCAGGTGATTCCATGCTATTTGCTATTGGAGTTATTGCTGCTACAACAGGGAAATTGAGTTTACTTATCATTATTCCACTATTAATTCTTGCAGCATTACTGGGCGATAATTTAAATTATTTTGTTGGGCATAAATTTGGAGAATTAATAAAAGAAAAGAAGAAAATTCTATTTCTTAAAAGAGAATATATTGAAAAAACAGAGGTATTCTTTGAAAAAAATGGTGGAAAAGCAGTAATAATGGCTCGTTTTGTGCCAATAGTAAGAACTATTGCGCCATTTGTGGCTGGAGCTGGAAGCATGAAATATAAAAATTATATTCTAAATTGTATTTTAGGAGCTGTACTTTGGGTAGCTGGAATTACACTTTTAGGCTATTTTTTAGGACAATTTGAGGTGGTAAAAAACAATTTTGAAAAACTAGTTTTAGGAATTGTTTTGGTTTCTGTGTTGCCTATTTTTATTAAAATTTTCAAATCCAAATTTAATAAAGCATAACGGAAATGAAAAATAAATTAAAAAAAAAGCAGCGTAAGTTTGGACTTATTGGTAAAAACATAAGTTATTCTTTTTCTAAAAAATACTTCTCCGAAAAATTCATTAATAATCATTTTCACAACTGTGAATATGAAAATTATGACATTAAAAATATAAATGAATTTACCGAAATTATTGATAAAAATAAAGGTTTAGTTGGATTAAATGTTACTATTCCGTATAAAGAAAGTATACTTCCGTTTTTAGATAAAATTTCAAAAAATGCCAAAAAAATTGGAGCGGTAAATTGTATTTCTATATCCAAAAACAAAAAGCTTAAAGGGTATAATACGGATTTTTATGGTTTCAAAAAATCATTGAAACCTTTATTGAAAAATCATCATAAAAAAGCTTTGATTTTAGGAACAGGAGGAGCCAGTAAAGCCGTTGCTTTTGCCTTAAAAAAACTAAATATTGAATTTGATTTTGTATCTCGAAATCCATCTGAATATGAAATCGGCTACGATGAAATTAATCCAACTATTTTTAATGAATATCAAATAATTGTAAACACCACACCTTTAGGCACATTTCCTACTGTTACTGAATTTCCAAAATTAGACTATTCTTTATTTACATCAAAACATATTGCTTTTGATTTAGTTTATAATCCCGAAGAAAGTACTTTCTTAAAAAAAGCTAAAAAATCAGGTGCTGTAACAAAAAATGGTCACGAAATGTTAATTAATCAGGCAGAAAAAGCTTGGTTAATTTGGAACAAATAACATTAATTTGATATTTTAAGACAATTTCTTTGTATTTTCCACCTCTTTAGTTATCTTCGAACCCTTAACTTAAGCATTAAAATATGTTAGAAGAATTGAATGATAACCTGCAACATGCAGATGGACAAGAAGAAACAACTTCAGTTGAAAACCACATACCTATTTCAGAAGATACTGAATTAGAAAGTCAAGCTATAGAAGCTACTGAAAATGAAACGATTTCGGAAAAATTAGAAGAAGAAACAACCGTTTCCGTTCAGGATGAAATAGACAATCATTTGGCAGAAGCCAGCGAAGAAGGTTCTATTGAACCCGATTTAGAAATTGAAGTAAAAGATTACGAACGTCTTTCACTAGAAGAATTAGTGGACGAATTGGCTACTCTTGTTGGCCATGAAAAAGCATTAGCTTTCAAAAATCAAATTGAAGATGTAAAAAAAGCATTTTTAAATCAATTTCACCAGTTACTTGAAGAAAAAAGAGTGGCCTTTTTTGCTGAAAATGAAACGTCTACAGAATTTGAATATCATTCACCTATAAAAGTAAAATTTGATCAGTTGTTAGATACATTTCGTAACAAAAGAAATGCAAATTTTAAAAATATTGAAAATCAATTAAAAAATAATTTAACAGAGAAAACAGCTTTAATTGAAGAATTAAAAGCATTAATTGCTAGTAACGATTCTAATATTTCAGAAATGTTTAAAAAATTCAACGACATTAGAGAACGTTGGAAAAACTCTGGGGCTATACCAAAAGATAAGTACAATTTAGTTTGGAATAATTTTCATTTTCATGTAGACCGATTTTACGAAATTGTTCATTTAGATAGAGAAATTAGAGATGCTGATTTTAAAAACAATCTAGAACAGAAGTTAGAAATTATTGCAAAAGCAAAAATTTTAGTTGAACAACCAGATATAACTAAATCTTTCAGGGAACTACAGTTATTACACCGTGTTTGGAAAGAAGAAATAGGGCCTGTTGACAAAGAAAACAGAGAAAAAATTTGGCAAGAATTTAGTGAAATAACAAAAATCCTTCATGATAAACGTGAAGCACTAGCCGAACAATTTAAAGAAAAAGAACAAGAAAATTTAACTCGTAAAAATGAAATTATTGCTGAAGTAATTGCATTAAGCACAGAAAAAGTTACTAATCATGGAGAGTGGCAAAATCAAATTGTAAAATTAGAAGCGCTCCGAGATGCATTTTTTAAAGCCGGACGTGTGCCAGCAGAAGCAACCGAAGCTACTTGGAGTAATTTTAAAAATGCCGTTCGTGCGTTTAATGCTACAAAAAATTCATTTTATAAGGATATAAAAAACGAACAACATCATAATTTAGAATTAAAATTAGCCTTAATTGAAAAAGCTAAAGCACATATCGATACAGAAGATTTTGATGTTACTACTCCAATAATGAAGCAAATCCAAGAAGAATGGAAAAAAATTGGTCATGTACCAAGAAAACTTTCAGATGAAATTTGGGAAACGTTCAAAAAGACTTGTAATGCCTATTTTGATAGATTACACGAATCAAGAAAAGAAGAAATTGCTGAAGAAGTTGAGGCTTTTGAAAAGAAAAAAGAATACTTAGAAATCGTGCGAGCATTTGAACTTGTAGGCGATCATAAAACAGATTTAGACGCCATTAAAGCACATATTGCCGCTTGGAAAGAGTTTGGTAAAGTGCCTCAAAATCGTCGACATATTGAAGGAAAATTCAATAAAATTTTAGATGCTTTATTTGAAAAACTAAGTTTATCTAAAAAAGACTCTGAAATGATGAAATTTAGTAATCGTTTAGAACAACTTTCGGAAGGAAACGACCAAAGAGCCCTTGCAAACGAGCAAATTTTTATTAAAAGAAAAATTGATGAATTACATCATGAAATCAACCAATTAGAAAACAATATTGGCTTTTTTAGTAATGCAAAAGGAAATAATCCATTTATAAAAGAAGTGCAAAAAAATATTGAAAAACATAAAGCAGAATTACAAACTTGGAAAGACAAGCTGAAAAAGTTAAATAATATTTAAATCATTTATGTTAAGTATATTTAAAAAAGACTGCAATTGCAGTCTTTTTTTTGTTTCAATTTTTATTAATTTATAGCAAAATATCAATTCATCCATAAAAAACGACAGTTGGGTTAGATATAATTTTTTAGGTGAATTAATATATTGAATTTTGTCTCAGAAATAAAAGAAGCAAATATGATACAACTTATTCTTTATTTAATTACAATCATTGTGCAATCACTTAATTTTTACTTAATTTTATACTAAACCTTTTTACTATGTTTGATAAACTCATAAAAGAAATTCCTAGAGCGATAATTTTATCCATTTCTGTTTTTTTAGTTTTATTAGCGATAAAATTAATGACAGGAATAACCATTCAATTGAATGAATTTTTGCTAATTAATTTTGGTTACACCATGTTATATGGAATAACTTTATATTTTGCCAATGCGTACTTATTTATATATTTAGATAGCATTTTTGAAGTAGAACGCTTTACAAAACGAAGAATACTATTGGGTTTTTTAGGTTCGTTTGTAATTTCTGTTTTTGCTATTTTTTTATTGCGAATCGTTGAAGATGTACTCATCGAAGGTGAACGTTTTGAGGAATTTATCCAAAATGAAACCTTGGCAAATTATGTAGTAACTATAATTATTACGTTTTTTGTAACCTTAGCTTTTCATACGTTTTACTTTTATAAAGCCTATCAAGAAAATAAAGTGAATCAACAAAAAATCATTGCTGGAACAGCTTCAGCACAATTTGAAAGCTTAAAAAATCAAATTGATCCGCATTTTTTATTTAATAGTTTAAATGTGTTGAGTTCGCTAATTGAAGAAAATCCAATTGCAGCACAAAAATTCACAACATCCTTATCAAAAGTATATCGCTATGTTTTAGAGCAAAAAGACAAAGAATTGGTTTCGGTAGCCGAAGAATTAACCTTTGCTAAAACCTATATGAATTTACTATTAATGCGATTTGAGAACAGCATTACATTTGAAATTCCTGAAAACATTGAGAACGATGAAGCAAAAGTAGTTCCATTATCTTTACAATTATTACTAGAAAATTGCATCAAACATAATATAGTAAGTGAAGCTAAACCATTACATATCAAAATTAGTATTGAAAATAATGAATTAGTCGTATCGAATAATTTACAAAAAAAAGAAGTATTATCCGGTAGAAAAGGTGTTGGATTAGAAAATATTGTAAATCGATATGGAATTCTAACCAATAGAAAAGTCTTAGTTGAAGAAAATGAAAATGAATTTAAAATAAACATACCTATATTAACCAAACAAATTTCAGTTATGGAAACCAACACACTATTTTCTAAAAATGCTGCTTACGCAAGAGCCAAAAAACGTGTAGAAGAATTGAAAGGCTTTTACGGAAACTTAACGGCTTATTGCATTGTAATACCAACATTGGCAATAATAAACTACAATACATTTTGGGGATTCCAATGGTTTTGGTTCCCAATTTTAGGTTGGGGATTAGGCGTTTCATTTCATGCTTTTGGTGTTTTCGGATATGGAAAATCGTGGGAAGAACGAAAAATTAAAGAAATTATAAGTAAAGGAAAAAATAATAATTGGGAATAATAATTTCAATATCAAATTCAAATTCAATAACAATATCAAATTCAAATTCAATAACAATAACAATATCAAATTCAGTAAAAAATTATGGAAAATATAACTTCAGAACAAATTCGCTACGAGGAAGCGGTTAAAAGAGTAAAAAAGATCAAAGGATTTTATACGCATGCATTAGTATATTTGGTGATTAATATTATGTTAGTCATCTTAAATATTCAAAACTTAAATGAGGGCGAAAGTTATTTTCAATTTAAGAATTTCTTCACGGCTTTCTTTTGGGGCATTGGTTTATTAGCGCATGGTTTGTCTACATTTTTGCCTTATTTTATTTTAGGGAAAGATTGGGAAGAACGCAAAATTAAAGAGTTGATGGAGAAAGAAAAAGCGAATAAGTGGGAGTAATTTAATAAATAATACGAATGTTGAATAATGAAATTTTATATCTATGAATATCATCATCATCGAAGACGAAAAGCCAGCAGCCCGATTACTAGAACGCAAAGTGGAAAAACTTGGACTACGGGTAACTAAAATGCTTCATTCCGTGGAGGAATCAATTACTTGGTTTCAAAATAATTTGCATCCTGATTTGATTTTTCTCGACATTCAATTGTCTGATGGCTTATCGTTTGAACTATTTGAACAAATTGACATTAAAAGTGCGGTTATTTTTACTACTGCATATGACGAATATGCATTGCGTGCTTTTAAACTCAATAGTATTGATTACTTATTAAAACCAATTGACGAAGAAGAGCTCTCAGTTGCGATTATAAAATTCAAAAATCAATTTCAAAATAGCACCATTTCTAATTTAGATTTTGATGCGATAAAACGTATGTTAATCAATCCTGTGGAAAAGGAATACAAATCGCGTTTTTCAGTGAAAATTGGTCAACAATTAAAAGTAATTTCAATTGAAGAAATTGAATGTTTTTACAGCGAGAATAAAGGAACATACATTCATACATTTGACAATCGAAATTATCTAATTGATTCCACTTTAGAAGTTATAGAAGCCGAGATCAATCCAAAAGATTTTTATCGCATCAATAGAAAATTCATTATTTCATTGAAAGCCATAAAAGAAATTCAATTGTATTCTAATTCAAGATTAAAAATTATTTTAAATTCTTATTCAGAAGATGAAATAATTGTAGCCAGAGAACGCGTTAGTGAATTTAAAAATTGGATTGGTTAATGGATTATTGTTTTTCGGATTCCAATTAAAACAAACAGCAATAAAGAATAAAAAGTAAAAAATGGTGCTATAAATTCTATCCAACCTAATGGCAGCATAATTGCAATAATTAATAATTGAAAGCCTAATCCATAAAGTGAAAGTAGCGTCATAAACCAATTCGGGAATGTTTTTACTTTGTAAGCCTCTGCATCTAAAAAGTGGATAATTTTATCGAATATGCTGTACACTATGGTGTAAATGGCAAATAAAATATTGACAGCTTTTTGCGTTTCGCCTGGTAACGCTTTTGGTGTTTTGTATTCAAATATCTTGCTAGTTGTATCACCTCCAACCGATTTATTTCTTAAAATCACATAATAATAATTGTATAGCGTTCCTTGCAACTGAATGCATAAAAATGCCAGTAAAGTAAGCCAAATCGAAGATTGTGAAACATAACAAATTGTCATCAAAAACAAAAAATTTAAGACAATATCAAATATACTATCTAAATATCTTCCCACATAAGAAGGAGTGCTTTTTAAACGGGCTAATTCTCCATCAGCGGCATCAATTCCGGACTTTAAAATGATGAAAAACGCTGCGGTGAAAAAGTATTTGTTTAAAATGCAATAAATAGCAATTAGTCCCGAAATTCCGAATAAAAATGTTACATGGATGGGTGTAAAACGGGTGTTTTTTAAGGCATTTGCTAAAAATTTACCAAAAGACCTTCCGTAATCTGATAAATCTAAAAATTTATCTTGGGCTGCGAGTTTAGACATTAATTAAATCTAAAGAACTGTGACAATATAGTCGGACTGCAAAAGTAATATTATTTTTCTGTTATTTTTTTATTTTCTAAAAGTAAATAAAATTGGACACTGAATAAGAATGTTGCCAATACCAAATGCAAGGTTTGACTTCCAAATGGAAAATCTACATACACCATAATCACTCCAGAAATAATTTCGAAAATTAAAATTCGAAGAACCCAATTTACTTTTTCAAATCCCAATTGAAGATTTCTGTTTCTAAGTAATAAAAATAAATTTGCCAAAAAGACAACAATTGAAAAACTTCGATGAAAGTAGAATGTGATTTCAGGATGCAACAACCAAAAGGATTTTGGAGCTCCAGATTTTTCAACTGTATCTATAAATTCACGAACATACGTACCTAAAACCACTTGAACAACAGTAAGAAGTATAACTACAAAAAGGGCAATACTAAACTTATTATCGTATTTTCTGACACTGTTTTTAGCAGAAACCACATATATAACATACAACTGTAAAGCCACAATTAAAAAGGCAGTTAACATATGAGTGGTAATTTTTACAGGACTCAATACAGAATCAACTACTGTTTTTCCTAACCAAGCCTGAAAGCCCATTAGAATACAAACCAAAAGCGAATAAGCAACTATTTTTTTGTTCTCTTTCCAATAGCCAAATGCGAAAATAAATGTTACAAAACAGGCAATTCCTGCCAAAGCACCAAGCAATCTATTGATGTATTCAATCCAAGTATGTGCTGGATTAAAAATAGCATAATCGTGTTTGGCATAGGCTTCCCAATTAGTTTCAGAAAAAGCAGCAGCTGCTTTAAAATCTGATTTTGCTACAAGTAATCCTTCATTTTTAATAATCACTTGACCTTTATCGTAAACTTTATTTGGAGTAAATTCAAGTTCTTTTTGTTCTGTGGGTGGAATATAATATCCAAAACACTTTGGCCAATCTGGACAACCCATTCCTGAACCAGTCATTCGCACCAAAGCACCTGCTAAAATCACTAAATAAACTAAAACTAATGCCGTTTTTGCTGTTGTAAGAAAATATTTTTTCATTTGTTAAGACTGCAGATTTTCAGATTATTATAAATTAATTATACTTTTTTTAAGCCCATTATTTCTGCACGCTTTAGAACAAATTCTTTTGCGTGTTCGTATTCATTTGAAATTTCACCTTCTAAAATGGCCTCTTTTACGGCTTCTTTTAAAACTCCAATTTCACGACCTGGTTTTAAACCGAATAATTCCATAATTTCCTCTCCTGAAATTGGTGGCTGAAATACACGAACTCGGTCCTTCTCCTCTACTTCAACTATTTTCTGACGTACAATTTTAAAATTATTATGATATTTTTGGAATTTTTTACTGTTTTTTGTTGTGATGTCGGCTTCACAAAGTATCATTAAATTTTCTATATCTTCACCAGCATCAAAAACTAATCGGCGAACTGCGCTATCGGTAACAATTTCTTCAGCTATTACTATTGGTCGTGAACTCATCATAACCATTTTTTGAACAAACTTCATTTTCTGATTCAAAGGCATATGAAGTCTTTCAAAGATTCTTTTTGCCATTTTTCCACCTAAAAATTCATGTCCATGAAACGTCCAACCTTGCTTCTTATTGAATTTTTTTGTGGGAGCTTTTCCAATGTCATGCAATAATGCCGCCCAGCGTAACCAAACATCTTCTGTATTTGGACAGATATTATCTACAACTTCTAACGTGTGATAAAAATTATTTTTATGTGTATGCCCTTCTACTTCTTCGACATTATTTAAAGCCGTCAATTCAGGTAAAATGATGTCTAATAAACCAGTTTGAAACAAATGTAAAAATCCAATAGATGGTTTTTCTGATGACAAAATTTTATTCAATTCATCTACAATTCGCTCACCAGAAATAATATTGATTCTGTCTTTATTTTTTGAAATCGCTTCTAAGGATTTAGACTCAATTTCAAAATTTAATTGGGTAGCAAATCTAATGGCACGCATCATTCGCAAAGGATCGTCAGAATAAGTAATATCTGGATTTAAAGGTGTTTTTAAAATTTTATTTTCTAAATCGGCAACACCATTAAATGGATCCACAAAAGCTCCAAAATTATCAGAATTTAGAGAAAAAGCCATTGCATTAATGGTAAAATCCCTACGTTCTTGGTCATCTTTTAATGTCCCATTTTCTACTAAAGGATTTCTGCTATCGTGTGTATAAGACTCTTTTCTTGCACCTACAAACTCAATATCCATTTCCTTATAACGCAACATGGCTGTTCCGTAATTTTTAAAAACTTGTACTTTAGGTTGGTTTGGAAGTAATTCGGAAACTTTTAAAGCTAATTCAATACCGCTTCCAACAGCAACAATATCGATGTCTTTTTTATGATTTCTATCCAATAATATATCACGAACAAATCCACCAATCACATAGCATTCCAACTTAAGTTCTTGAGCGGCTTGCGAGATGATTTTGAATATTTTATTTTCTAAATGTTTTTTATAATTCATTTGTTAATTAGTCAATTTGACAATTAGTCAATATGCCAATTTTATTGCAAAAAAAATCATTAGCTAATTGACAAATTTAAATATTGGCACATTTTATTTGCGTATGACCTTTACCTGGCTATCTAATGTTAATTTGATGATGGCTGAAGGTTTTTTGCAAACTTTGTCGTGGTGCAAATTTACAACATAGTCGACTCCTTTTATAATTTCTGATGAAATTTCTTTGAAATTCATAGGTGTAGCATTTCCAGAAATATTTGCAGAAGTGGAAACTAATGGTCGTTTCATACGTTCCATTAATTTAAAACAAAATGGTTCTTTTACTATTCTGATTCCTAAGGTATTATCTTCAGCAATTAAATTTTTTGCAATATGCTTTGGCTCGTCTAAAATTAAAGTGGTTGGTCGTTCTGAATGATCTAAAATTTCCCAAGCTACTTCAGGAATTTTCGCAAAAACATGATACATCATTTTCTCACCATTCATTAGGCAAATCATACTTTTGCTTTCTTCACGTTGTTTTAGCGCGTATATTTTTGCAACTGCTTCTTCGTTGGAAGCATCGCAACCAATTCCCCAAACCGTATCTGTTGGATACAATATAATTCCGCCATTTTTAATGACTTCATACGCATTGTGAATTTCGGTATTTATATCCATGTTTTAAAATTCTAATTTTGGTAATTCTTTTTTAATTACGGCTGGTATACCGGCTACCATACAATTGTCTGGTACGTCTTTGGTTACTACAGAACCTGCTGCAATGATTACGTTTTTTCCTATTTTAATTTTAGGAAGAATTGTTGCGTTAGTTCCAATAGAGGAAAATGCACCAATTATAGAATTACCAAGTATTTTTGCTCCAGGAGAAACTTCAACAAAACAACCAATTTCCACATCATGATGAACCGCGGCTTGTACATTTATCAATGATCCTTTTCCAATTTTAGAATCGGAACCAATAAATACAAAACTCATAATATTTAATCCTTCACATAATATAGCTGATGAACTTACTTGCGCATTTTTTGCAATAATTGAATTTGGATAGAATCCTATATCGGTGAATTTTTGAAATAAATTATATCTATTTAAAACACCACCTAAACCTAATATAAAATCTTTTTTAATAACAACTTTTTGAAGTTCTTCAAAACTTTGAATAATATTTTTCTCAAACAAAAGCGGGTTTTTAAAATCTGTTACATTATCAAAAAAAAACAAATTTTCTGTATCTGCACAAATATCAAAAATTTCTTTGGCGTGTCCGCTAGCTCCTACAATAACCATATTTTAATTGATTAAATTCACAATTAATTTTAATTCAGTTTCAGTTAAACCCACGTATAAAGGCAAACATAAAATTCTTGAAGCAATTGATTCTGAAATTGGCATGACTTCACCTTTTGCAAAATCAATTGTATTTAATGATGGGTAAAAATATCTTCTTGGAAATACATCAGCTGTATTAAGTTGTTTTTGTACACGTATCAAGTCTTCTTCAGAATTAAATATCACAGGAAAATAACTATAATTCCATGTTGTATTTTCTCTAATTTTCATAGTAGAAATTTGAGTAAAATCTAAATTATTCATGTAAAAATCTACTACTTTTTTTCTTTCAGAAAAAATAAAATCTAAATCTTCAAACACTGCCAATCCCATGGCTGATTGTAATTCAGAGATCTTCGCATTAATTCCTAAACCATGGAAATCTAAAGGTCCATTATGACCAAAATTATGACTATAAAAAAGTTTATGAAACAGATTTACATCATGACAAAACATCGCACCACCTTCTCCGGTATGAAATATTTTAGTCGCATGAAAACTACATGTACTTACATCACCAAAATTAAAAATTGAAGTTCCATTATAGGTCACTCCAAAACAGTGTGCTGCATCATATATAACAGCTATATTATGTTTTTTTGCAATATTTTCAATGGCTTCAATATGACACGGATTTCCAAAAACATGAGTAGCTAAAATAGCTGTTGTTTTAGATGTAATTGCTGCTTCAATTTTTGTTTCATCTATAGATAAATATTCTGGATGAATATCTACAAAAACTGGTGTACAATTTTCCCATAGAATAGCAGATGTAGTGGCAACATAAGAAAATGGGGTTGTGATAACTTCACCTTGATTTCCTAATAGCTTTAGTGCTATTTGCAATGGAATTGTACCGTTATTAGTAATAATTAAATTTGAAGTTGCATATTTTTTCTTTATTTTATCTTCAAGTTCTAACGTTAATTCACCTCTATTTGTTAACCACACTTTATTCCAAGCTCTTTCCAAAATTTTATCGAATCTTTCTTTACTCGGCAAAAAAGTTTTTGTTACGTTAATCACTATAAATATTTTTAAAATAATTCAATTAATTATTGAATTTGTTATATCAAACAAAATTAATGTTTTTTTTGCCTTATTATTAGATTTACTAATAAAATTGTAATTAAAAATTAACATGTAAATTTAAAGATATGTCTATCATTAATGTGTTAGAAAAAGAACATCTTAATTTAAGATAAAAACAACTTAATTTTTAACAGAATTCTTTCCCATTTATTGAGGCTGTTTTTTTTCATATAATAAATTTGTTTATTAAGCTTTTTTTTGACTGAAAAATCAAATTCGTTCTTAATTGAATGTATAAAATCAATCCAAATTTTTTCTCTGTCAATTTGCTGTTTCGACGACCAATATGAAGAATCATGAATTCTATAATGAGCTAATACTTTGTCAATATAATGTATATTCCCTTTTTTGGCAAATAACATGTGTAAGTAATAATCACCAACCTTTACTTTTGAAAAGTTTTTAGGCAACTTAATTTTATCAATATTATTATATAGAACAGAACAAGTATGGATATAATTACTTTTAACTAAATCATTAATTGAAGTATTTGAACT
Organism: uncultured Flavobacterium sp.; assembly: GCA_964593435.1. Taxonomy (GTDB): domain Bacteria; phylum Bacteroidota; class Bacteroidia; order Flavobacteriales; family Flavobacteriaceae; genus Flavobacterium. The sequence goes on from CAZQGY010000005.1 coordinate 83,624, forward strand.
TGACTTTTTGGTTATTGTGTCTTTTTCAATAACTCCTTTATTATCAATAGCTACAGCATGAAAACAAATTGAAAACTCTTTATTTGCTAATAAAAAATCTAATTGCTCTTGTATTTTATTGGGACTTGTCCAGTAATCATCACCTTCACAAATGGCTAAAAAATCCCCATGACAGGCATTTATTGCTTGTTCAAAATTTGGCATCATTCCAATGTTTTGAGTATTTTGTATGTAATTAATTTTATGCTTTGTTTTATTATTCTGAATGCAAGTTTTAATTATTTCATCGGTATTATCTGGTGAATTATCATTTGCAATAACTAATTCAATTTCAAAATTTCCTATTTGTGACAAAATGCCATCAATAGCTTTTTTAATATAATTAGCATGATTATATGTAATCATACAGACACTTACTTTTATCATAATTTAAGAATTGAATTGTCTTTTGCCAAAAAATTTATCAGTTATATTTAAAACAAAAGTTAAAACTGGATATTTATTTTCCATATTTAATTTTAGAATAAAAATTTCTCTTTTTAGTTGCGCCATATTTTCTTTAAAAACGGAAACGTATTCAGTACCAAGTATAGATAATCTTTGATTTCTTTTATATGAATGAATCATTTTTTTTATTCTTTTTTTTAAATTCACAAAAGAAACATCGACGTCTTCATAATTAAAATAATCAAATAAATCGTTTTTTTCTTTTTCTGTTTTATCAAAAAAAACACCCCCAACTTGCTGATTAGCGTGGATTCTATAATAAAAATATTTTTCTGGCAACATCACAAAAGCTTCTCTTCTTGAAGACAAAATAGCAATCCATTCATCATGATGAAAATTATTCATAATTGGAAATGGCAATATTTCATCACAAATTGATTTTCTAAAAGCCATAGAAGCACCTGTAGCTATATTTGAAACATAACAAATAATTTTATAATAATTAAACGCAACACCTCTTTCTTCTAAAAATTGCGGAACATCCCAAAGCGAATGTTTTTCATGAATTTTAGAATCTTCATCAATGCAAAAGCCATTAGAAGCTATTACATCTATTTTAGGATTATCTTCAAAATGTTTAATAAATTGTTTAACTTTTTCCAAATGCCAAATATCATCTTGATCCGAAAGAAAAATTATTTCGTTACGACATAATGAAATTGCCTTTTCAAAGTTTTTTACACTTTTTAAATTTACTTCATTAATGTGAAACTTTATTATATTTGGAAATTTACTGCAATATTGTTGGATAATTTGGTGAGTTCCATCAGTAGAATTATCATCACAAATTACAATTTCATCAACTGGTAAGGTTTGATTCAATATCGAATCTAGTTGTTCATGAAGATATTTTTCTCCATTATAAGTGCAAAGTGCAATAGATGTTTTCATATAAAATTTAATTTTCTGGTAATAAAAGATAATCAATATTTCTCTCCACAAATTCTTGAATAATTATATCTGGTTTTTCTTTTAAAATTAACTCTTTATCAAATCTGTGACTCCAAATAAAAACAGTTTCACAAAAATGTTCTTTTAAAAAATTAATAAAATAACCACCAAAAGAATCAGATAAAACTAATATTTTGAGTGGTTTATTATTAGCTTTATATCTTCTTTCATATGCTAATGGATCATTTTGATATCCATCTGGAACTTTCAACTTTTTTGGACCTTCTTTTGCAATAGGTTTATAATTTGTAATTTTTACACACACCAAATTTTCTATTAAATCTCTTCTTAACATTTCATTTAAATCACCAATTTTTAAATTTGATTGAGTAATTTTAATTTTACTCTCAGGAATGGGTTTCAAACCTAGACTATAATTTAAATTTAAAGTATTTAATATACTTTTATATCCAAAATAACCAGCATATTCATTCCAATGTGTATCAGTTTTGTGATATAAAATGTGTTTTGGCTTGCTAGGAAATTTCTTTCCTAAATCAATAAAACGAACTCCTGTTTTTTTACAAACTGATTGGATTTGCTCAGTTTTTGAAATATTATTACTCTTTTTAATTGGAATTAAATTTGAATAATATGTTTCTTTATTTGGAGCAACAGCAATTAAATATTTAATATTATTTTTCTTTGACCATTTATTTTTATTTTGCAAATTTACTTCCAAAGTATTAATATCATTATTACTAAAATTCACTAATTTAAAAGACTCACTTAAATTATCGCTAAATGAATCTCCACAAAAAAGCCATCCATCTTTTCGCAAATCAATAGCTTTTTCTGGTATAGAATTTACTTTAAAAAAATTTTCTTTTAAAATAGCATAAAGAGAATATAAATCATCTTTAAGTGGAAAATTACGTTCAAAATTTCCATTAATTTTTTTTGATGAATATCTATCTTCAACTTTTATCCGTAAGGTAACAAATAACAATGGTATTGATAGCATAAAAATACAAATGAATATAAATATTTTTTTAATAATAACTTCCATATTTAAAATTTAAAATATATAAACGGATTATATGATGAGGCCGCAACATATGTTATTGCGATAAATAGTAATATAATAAATAATAAAGGTCTAAAATAAATAAATTTTCTTTGTTTAATAAAATTATCTATTTTTAAATAAAAAGGCATAGAAAATAATGCTGCTAAGAAAAGTGTAAAATAAAACTCATTATTAATATAAAAATATTGAATCATTGTGGTTACCGTTTCATTTCCTTTACTATAAGAAAACATTCTATTAATATATTCAAAAGCATATTGCATAGTATTGGCTCTAAAAAATACCCAACCAATTATTACAATAAAAATAGTATAAATATGTTGAAAAGGAATCCAGATTTTTTTCAGAATTTTATCAAACCCAAAACGTTCTAAAATTAAAAATGAACCATGAAATAAACCCCAAAAAATATAATTCCAACTAGCTCCATGCCACAAACCCGTTACAAAAAAAACAATGAATAAGTTTAGATAAGTTCTTATATTTCCTTTTTTATTACCCCCTAGAGGTATATAAATATAATCTCTAAACCAGGTAGATAATGATATATGCCATCTTCTCCAAAAATCTTTAATGCTTTTAGAAATATAAGGATAATTAAAATTTTCTAAAAAGTTGAAGCCAAACATTTTACCTAATCCAATTGCCATATCTGAATATCCAGAAAAATCAAAATAAATTTGAATAGTATAACTTAATATTCCTAACCAAACCATTGAAGTGGAAAGTGAATTGACATCATAACTAAAAACTTTATCCGCTATTACTGCAAAAGTATTTGCAATTATCATTTTTTTACACAATCCTAATATAAATCTTTCCATTCCCATAGAAAATTGATTTATACTTAAATCTTTTGTTTGTATTTGTTTTTGTAAATCAATATAACGAATAACAGGACCTGCAACTAGGTGAGGGAATAAAGTAACAAATGTTAAAAATTCTAATAAACTTTTATTTGCTTTTACTTCGCCACGATAAACATCTACAACATAAGAAAGACATTCAAAAGTATAAAAACTAATACCAATTGGCAGGACAATTTCTGGTAAAAAATCAAAAGAAGTAGGAGCTAAATCAAAAGATTTCAATATTGAATTATAGTTTTCTAATGCAAAATTAAAGTATTTAAAAAAAACTAATGTTGATAAATTATAAATTAATGAAATATTTAATCCTAATTTCCTTCTGCCATTTTCAATTAAAATAGCACAATAATAATTTATAATAGTAGAAAGTAAAATTAATAGAACTAAATATTTTTCACCAAAAGCATAAAAATAAATACTAGCAACCGAAAGGACTATGTTTTTATATTTGCTTGGCACAGCATAAAAAAGCAGCAAAACCAATGGCAAAAAAATTAAAAGAAATGTTGGACTACTAAAAACCATAACTAATAAGTATTATCATAAAAAAATTAAATTTGAAAAACTGTTTTAATCCAGTTACTAATATGATATTTATAAATTATCTCATTTGAATAATATAAATCATTTATAATAATTTTATTTTTTTTTAAGAAATCATTCATCAAAATTATTTTATTAAAACTATAAATATCATAGGTTTCTATAAATTTATTATTAGTAATTACATTTTTTTGCAAACCTAAAGCTTCAAAAATTCTAAAACTTAAACCCGATTGATTATCTCGAACTATGTCAACAATAACATCACTTTCAGCATACATTTTTAATGTTTCATTTTGTGTAAATCGTTTCTTTTGAAAGATTATATTCTTATTTTTTCCTAAAAATAATTGTTTTAATTTATTGATGAACGCTTTTTTTCCGATGGCATAAAAAAGAAAAGATTGTTGCTGTTTCTTTAAATGTTCACCAAAATCGTTTAAAAATTTTAATCTATTATCTATGGAACCTATGTAGATAAAATTTTGTTTTTGTATAATCGATTTTTCAGGAATATCAAAATAAATATAATTAGTAGTTTCTGAAAAATCGTAAGTTAAAACATCCGCTTTATCAAAGGAAAATATTTCATCAAAAACACCTTCTAAAAGATGCTTTACAGGACATCTCGAGACGCTATCGTACAAGTAAGCGATGTATTTATCCGTATATTTTTTAATAGCTAAATGATATTCTAAATCGATTAATTCTGGGTTTATTACTAAAATTTGATGTTGAAAACCGTTTTCTTGAAGTTGTTGAAGTATGTATTCTTGACGTCTTTTCAATTTAGGGTTTTTTCCTAAAAATATTTTACAAAAGCTATTTTGAATACGTTCCCAAGTGTTTTTATACTTGAAATCACTAATTTTTATATGAAAACTTTCTATTCCTTTTTTTTGTAAAGCAGTAACAATATGGGCATCATAATTCCAATGATCAAAACTAATTACAGCAATTTTATGCAACATATATACATTTTTAAAAAACAAAGATATTGTTTTTTTACAAAGATTTCAATTACATTTGTAATTCAAATACAACCTATGGATAAATCGATAGTAAACATCATTAAAAATTTTGGAACCGAAGGCGATTTATTAGTTGCAGGAAAAAGGAATATCATTAAAACATTTCCCTATAATACTATTGTTTTAAATATAAAATCGTTTAAAATCCCAATAGTATTTAATGGAATTATTTATAGATATTTTAGGAAATCAAAAGCACGAAGATCGTATGAATTTGCTACGATCTTAAAACAAAAAAACATAGGAACTCCTAATCCAATTGGATTTTATGAAAACAAAAACTGGTTTCGTCTTTTAGATAGTTACTATGTTTGCGAACACATTACTCCAGACTATGTATTTAAAGATTTATTTGGTGTTGACAACCCCGATACTGATGAAATTTTAAAGCAATTAGCATATTTTTGCTTCCAATTACACAATGCAGGTATTGAATTTAAAGATCATTCTCCTGGAAATACTTTAATTAAAAAAAATAAATCAGGTACCTATGATTTTTATCTAATTGATTTAAATCGAATGACTTTTCATAAAGAAATGGATTTCAATTTAAGAATGAAAAACCTTTGCAGATTAACTCCTTCAGAATATATGGTTCAGGTAATAAGCTATGAATATGCAAAACATTATAACAAACCGAAAGAAGAAGTTTTTCAATTAATGTGGAAATACACAGATGCTTTTTTTAATAAAGCACTTAAAAAAAGGAATTTCAAAAAAAGAGTAGGATTATGATTGCAAAACTTTTAAATAATAAAAAAATAATACTGGCTATTTGGATTTTATTAGCATTAATTTCTGCAATAAAACAATATTTTATTGGCAACGACAACAATTACCTTATTTTTAAAAACGTTTTTTATCATACTCTAGAACAAAAATCATTATACGCAACGTATCCAAATTTATATTTTGACCACAACCATTACGGTCCAATTTTCAGTCTTTTTATTGCGCCTTTTGCACTATTACCAGATGGTATTGGTATGGTTTTATGGTGTGTGTTTAATGCTTTAGTTTTAGTTTATGCAATTACTCAATTAAACATAGAAAGCTCTAAAATCAACCTAATTTTATGGATTTGTGCTCATGAATTTTTAACCGCTATTTTGGGACAACAATTTAACCCAATTATGACAAGTATCATTATTTTGTCTTATGTGTTAATTGAGAAAGAGAAAGATTTTTGGTCTGCTTGTCTAATTATTTTAGGTACATTCATAAAATTATACGGAATAGTTGGCTTAGCGTTTTTCTTCTTTTCAAAAAATAAAATCAAATTTATTGGTTCATTAGCAATTTGGGCAATAGTGTTTTTTGTGTTACCAATGGCAATTTCTTCACCAGAATTTATTCTTAACAGTTATTCAGAATGGTTTGCCAGATTAGTAGAAAAAAACAATGAAAATGCGTCCTTAACTTCTATGCAAGACATTTCAATCATGGGCATGGTTAGAAAAACTTTAAATTTGCCTCATCTTTCAAATATGCTATTTTTAATCCCTGGATTATTGCTGTTTGGATTGCCTTATTTTAGATTTAATATGTTTTCGAACAAAAAATTTCAATTATTATTATTATCATCTGTGTTAATTTTTACTGTTATTTTTAGTTCGGGATCAGAAAGTCCAACTTACATTATTGCATTTGCAGGTGTCGCCATTTGGTTTGTAATTCAAGAAGAAAAAACAAAATGGACCTGGTTTTTGTTTATATTTGCAATGATTTTAACAAGTTTTTCGCCTTCCGATATAATACCGAAGTTTATTCGAGAAACGTATGTAAAACCATATGCTTTAAAAGCATTACCCTGTATAGTAATCTGGTTTCAAATTAGTTACGAATTACTGACATTAAAAAAAGAAACCAATTCATCCATTGCTCATGAATAAATCCATTGCCATAGTAATCCCTTCATATAATGAAGCAACAAATATTGATGTATTAATACATGCTTTAAATGAAACCATTCAAAATATAAACTATACTTTTAAGTTTATTTTTGTTGATGATGGATCTAGCGATGAAACCGTTGCTGTTTTGAAAGAAAAATCAAAGGAACATCAGCATATTTTTTATTTAGAATTGTCTAGAAATTTCGGACATCAAAATGCCCTTAAAGCAGGGATAGATTTAGTAAAAAATGACGTAGACGCAATTATATCTATGGATGGCGATATGCAACACCCTCCGAAAATTATTCCAAAATTGATACAAAAATGGGAAGAAGGATTTGAAGTGGTGTATACCATTAGAGAAGAAAATAAAAAATTAGGTTTCCTAAAAAACAAAACATCCAATCTGTTTTACAGCTTAATGAATAAGCTTTCAGACATTAAATTTGAACCTGGAACAGCCGATTTTAGATTAATTGATAAAAAAGTAGCTCAAGTTTTTTCTGATTTTACAGAAAATGAATTATTCATTAGAGGCATAATTAATTGGGTTGGTTTTAAGCAATTTGCCATACATTATGAGCCTAACGAAAGATATTCAGGAAAAAGCAAATACACCGTAGGAAAAATGATGCGTTTTGCAGTTCAAGGCATTACTTCATTTAGCACAAAACCACTTTCAATGGCTATTATTTTAGGCATTAGTTTATCTATAATGGCATTTATCTTTTACATAGCATATGTTCTTTACAGTATATATTACGGGCATGTAATATCGGGATGGGCTTCTGTTATTACAACAGTCGTGTTTTTTGGAGGTTTAAATTTGGTTGTATTAGGTATAATTGGTGTATATATTGGTAAATTATTTATGCAATCTAAAGGAAGACCAAATTATTTAATTAGCAGCACCAATTACAAATGATTTTACTAAGTTTTGACATAGAAGAATTTGACATGCCTTTTGAATATGGTAAAGATATTTCAATTGAAAATCAAATTGCCGTTTCCGAAAAAGGAACTGAAACTATTTTAAATTTATTACAAAAACATCAAATTAAAGCTACGTTTTTTTCAACAGTTGTATTTGCTGAAAAAGTACCCCATTTAATTAAAAGAATTAGTAATGAAGGGCATGAATTAGCATCACACACCTATTATCACAGTAATTTTGAAGTGGCTCATTTAAAACAATCTAAAGATGCTTTAGAAGGCTTTTCAAATTCTGAGGTTGTTGGCTTTAGAATGCCTAGAATGTATCCAGTAGATGAACGAGAAATCGAAAAAGCTGGATATCTTTATAATTCATCTATTAATCCAACATTTTTACCAGGTAGATATAATCATTTAGACAAACCTCGAACCTATTTTAAATTACATAATGTTTGGCAAATACCCGCATCTGTAAGCCCATTAGTTCGATTTCCTTTATTTTGGCTATCATTTCATAATTTACCTTTGAGTATTTATAAATTCTTAGCAAAATGGACATATAAAAATGACGGATATTTAAATATATATTTTCATCCATGGGAATTTACTCCGTTAGATAATAAAACCGCGTATAATTTTCCTAAATATGTTAGTAAAAACACTGGTGATGCCATGACAGAAAGATTAAGTAGTTTTATACAAGCCATGAAAGAAAAAAAATATATATTTGGTACTTTCAAAGAATTTTTAATTCTAAAAAATTTAAAATAATCTTTTTTGAGTACAATTTCGATAATACTTACTACTTATAATTCTGAAACTTGGTTGGAAAAAGTTTTATGGGGTTATACTATGCAGTCTTATATAGATTTTGAATTAATTATTGCAGATGATGGATCTACAAATGAAACAAAAAATTTAATTGAAAAATTTCAAACTAAATTTAAAAATCCAATTATTCATGTATGGCAAAAAGATAAAGGGTTTCAAAAAACTAAAATTTTAAATAAAGCTATTATTAAAGCGACTTGCGAGTACATTTTATTTTCAGACGGAGACTGTATTCCGCGTAATGATTTTGTAGCAACCCATTTAAAAAATCAAAAAAAAGGTAGTTTTTTATCTGGTGGTTACTTTAAATTAAACGATTTTGTTTCTAATTCGATTTCCGAAATTGACATTAAAAATCAAAGTTGTTTTCAAACCAAATGGCTTTTAGAAAATGGCTTAAAATGGAATTTTAAATTAATAAAATTAACAAAAAATAAGTTTTTTGCCTATTTTATGAATTGGATAACACCAACAAAAAAAACATTCAATGGACACAATACTTCTTGTTTTAAAGAAGATTTAATTGCCGTAAATGGATTTAATGAAGATATGAAATATGGTGGATTAGATAGAGAAATTGGTGAACGTTTATTTCACAACAACATTAGAAGTAAGCAGATAAGATATAGTGCTATTTGTTTGCATTTAAACCACGATAGAAATTATGCAACAAAAGATAATTGGCTAAAAAACAACAACATAAGGCAATTTAATAAAAAAAATAAAGTGATTGCAATACAAAATGGTTTATCTAAATATTTGAACAATGAAGCCTAAAATTTCAATATTTATAATAACATATAACGAAGCACATATTATTACAAAATGTTTAGAAAAATTAAAAACATTTGATGAAATTATTGTTGTGGATTCTGGAAGTAC